>JBMOMR010000060.1:0-8829 GCA_049324715.1 Chloroflexota bacterium
TTTTTTCAATGGTGGGACAGGCAATGCCTGTCCCACCATTCCAAAACCAATAGTATGAGGAGACTGCCATGCGCACGAGTTTCGGCGAACGCATGCTGGACTTAATTGTCAGTGGTTTTTTATGGGGGATCCGCATTTTGATCGTTTCGGTCATCGTGATCGGAACCATCGGCACCTTGCGTACAGGTCAATACACCAGTGAGCAATGGATTGACTTTGTCGTTTTCGGTATTGCCCAGGGATCCATTTATGCCTTGATCGCGCTTGGGTATACGATGGTCTATGGCATTCTTCGCATGATCAATTTCGCTCACGGCGATATTTTCATGACGGGAGCGTTTGGCGCTTACTTTGTTGCAACCTGGCTGACAAATGCCGGTTTCGTTGATGCCAACCCTGTTCTCGGACTTTTGATCCCCATCCTGTTCGCCATGGGCATGGCGGCGGCCATCGCGATGCTTGTGGAACGGATCGCATACCGTCCCCTGCGAGGTGCGCCGCGTCTCGTTCCCCTGATCAGCGCCATCGGCGCATCCTTTTTCCTGGAATATGCATTCCGCGGCTTTTTCGGCCCGGGAAAATACGCCTATCCTCCCATCAAGGCTCTTGAAGGTAGCTGGGACATTTTAGGTATCAGTGTTCTTAAAGTTCAGGTTGTGGTCACCATCGCCGCCCTTATCATGATGGCCATCCTGTACTCCATTGTAATGTACACCAAAGTCGGCAAGGCCATGCGCGCCGTCTCGGAAAACAAGGACACTGCCGCGCTCATGGGCATTGACGTCAACCGCATCATCGTTTCCACATTTGCCATCGGCGCAGCCATGGCAGGAGCGGCTGGCGTGTTGTTCTCCCTTGTCTATCGCCAGATTGATTTCTTCATGGGATTCACGCCGGGCATCAAAGCCTTTACAGCCGCGGTACTTGGAGGCATCGGCAACATTCCCGGTGCAATGGTCGGCGGGTTGGTGCTGGGCGTCTTCGAATCTGTTGGCCCCTCCCTCTTCCTCGAGGGACTGGGCATCACCCGTCCCTACCAACTCAAGGATGCCATTGCCTACACCATGCTGGTCATGATCCTGCTCTTCCGACCTTCTGGCATCCTCGGTGAACGCCTGACGACAAAGAAAGCCTAGGGTGAACACCATGAAAAAAGAAAATTTCCTTTGGAGTTCCACAAAGACCGGCCTGCTGGGCGGATCCATCGCCCTGTTTATCTGTCTCATCGGCATGACCGAGGTGTTCAGCAAACGCGACGTTATCGAAGACGTTATCACCCTCGGACAGTTCGTCCTGCTTGCCACCTGCCTGATGGCGGGACTTCTCGCCTCGCGTCGGACCTCGCAACTGGTCGGCGAAAAGAAAGCCTTCCAGGGTCTGACGGCCGGTCTTGTAGCCGGTCTCATGACGGGAATCGTGCTGGCCCTCTTCGTCCTGGCTGGAGACAAAGTTAACATCCGCGCAGTTTTCCTCAATGCAACCACTGGCCTGTACAACATCCTCACCTTCGAGAAGGGCGTCAGCGGGGTCTGGGTTCTCCCGGCCATCGGCGCGGCCTCCGGGCTGATCGGAGCGGCTTTCCTGCTCCTCCCACAGGCCGTTCGAAAACCCCTCACACAGGCTACGCTCTTTCTGTTCTTCATGGCGCTCTTCTCCGGCTTGTTCCGCGTTGTGATGATCAATCAGGGCACGGACTGGGAGAAGGCCGCAAAATATCTCTATGGTCAGACCGGCGTGACTTCGGAAGGCGCGCTCATTTTCTTCTTCTCTGTCGCGGCCATTTCCGTCCTCTGGTCGTGGCGTGGGCAGACGGTCAAGACCACCGTCAACCGCCTCCCCAAAAGCGGCCAACTCACCCTGCGCTTACTGGCGTTCGCTGCCATCGGATACGTGGCGCTTGGCCTGCCCCAGGTTTCAGGTCCCTTCATCGCACAGGTGATCGTGACGGTGGCGCTGTTCATCCTGATGGGCCTGGGACTTAACATCACCCTCGGCTTCGCGGGTCTGCTCGACCTCGGCTTTGTGGCCTTCTATGCCATCGGGGCATACACGGTCGGACTTCTCACATCCTACGGCCCCTTCGGCTTGCAACACATCTCGTTCTGGGCGGCTGTGCCAATCGCCGTCCTGGTGGCAATGGCCGCGGGATTTGTACTCGGCCTCCCCGTCCTGGGTGTGCGAGGCGACTATCTCGCCATTGCCACCCTCGGCTTTGGTGAGATCGTCCGCCTGCTGGCTGGGTCCGACTTCCTCGCCAAATACTTCGGCGGGCCACAGGGTGTCATCGGCATCCAAAAGCCCTGCATCGGAACGCTTGAGCCGTTCGTTAAAATTGATGTCCCCCGGATTTGCCATCCCCTTTGGACAGGCGACTTTTTATTTTGGAAGGACATTAAAATAGGCGGCGAACTTGGTACGCCACAAACCATCTATTACATTGCCGTCGCCAGCGCAATTCTGATCGCGTTCGTAGCCTGGCGCTTGCGCGAGTCCCGTCTCGGTCGTGCCTGGATGGCTATCCGCGAGGATGAAGATGTGGCCGAAGCATTGGGTGTCAACCTAATCCAAACCAAACTGCTGGCCTACATACTCGGTGCGGCTTTCGCCGGTTTGGGAGGCGCAATCTTCGCGACATTGATCGGCTCCATCTTCGCCAGTAGCATGGTACTCACTGTTTCACTCAACGTAGTTTCCATCATCATCGTCGGCGGTATGGGGAGTATCCCCGGCGTGATTGTAGGCGCCGTTGCACTGATTGGCCTGCCCGAACTCCTGCGCGAAGTTTCTGAATTCCGCTATTTGCTGTACGGTATGACGTTGGTCATCATGATGCTCGCCAAACCAGAAGGCTTGTGGCCTTCCCAATCCGCAAAACGGGAGCTGCATCACTCTGAAGCCGAAGCCGAAGCGGAGTTATAGAGAGGTCACCATGGCATCCATTCTTACCGCAAAAAAAGTGACCAAACGCTTCGGCGGACTGACCGCCGTCAACGCAGTGGATTTTGAGATCCCCGACAAATCCATCGTCTCCATCATCGGCCCCAACGGCGCAGGCAAAACCACCTTCTTCAACTGCATCACCGGCTTCGGCAAAGCGGACGAGGGCGAGATCGAGTTTGAGGGCGCGCCCATCCAAAAGTTGCGCCCAGACCAGATTTCGCGTCTCGGCATCTCGCGCACCTACCAGAACATCCGTCTTTTCGCCGAAATGACCGCCCTTGAAAATATTCTGGTTGGTCAGCACATCTTCCTCAATTCAAGCTGGCTCAGCGCCGTCTTGGGCACGCCTCGCGTACGGAAAGAGGAAAAGATGGCACTCGATGAGGCTCAAAGACTCTTGGACTTTGTGGGCTTGAAGGGTCAGGGCGATTTACTGGCGCGCAACCTGCCCTACGGCGCCCAACGACGTCTTGAGATCGCCCGCGCCCTCGCCACCAAACCCAAATTGCTCCTGCTCGACGAGCCCTCGGCCGGCATGAATCCCCGCGAAAGCGAAGACCTGACCGCCTTCATCCGTCGCCTGCGCGACGAACTCGGCATCACCATTCTGCTTATCGAGCACCACATGCGCGTCGTGATGGGCATTTCCGAAAACATCACCGTGCTCGACTACGGTGAAAAGATCGCCGAAGGCACGCCAAAAGAGATTCAGAGCAACCCGCGCGTGATCGAAGCCTACCTCGGACGCGGCGCCGCGACGGAAGGCATGGCCACGGCTCACGAGCGTCATTCCAAGAAGGCAGGGTAGCAGAGATGTCCATGCTCACTGTTGAAAACGCACACACCTACTACGGCAACATCCACGCCCTCAAAGGCATCAACATCACCATCGAAAAAGGCGAGATCGTCACCCTCATCGGCGGGAACGGTGCGGGCAAAACCACCACCCTGCGAACCATCGCTGGCCTGCTCAAACCGCGCGAAGGCGATGTCACCTTTGAAGACGAAAACCTGCTCAAATACAAGGCGCATGAGATCGTTTACAAAGGCATCTCCATGGTTCCCGAGGGACGCGGCGTCTTCGCCCGCCTCTCTGTCACCGAGAATTTGGAAATGGGTGCCTACAGCCTCTCCAACAGACAGGATATGGCACACAACATGGAGCGAGTCTTCACCCTGTTCCCTCGCTTGAAGGAACGCCGTACCCAGGTGGCGGGCACACTCTCGGGCGGCGAACAACAGATGCTCGCCACCGGGCGCGCCCTCATGGCCAACCCTCGTCTGCTCTTGATGGACGAACCCTCCATGGGCCTCGCCCCCGTCCTCGTTGAGTTGATCTTCGAGACCATCGAACAGATCAACAAGGAAGGCGTCACCATCCTGCTCGTGGAACAGAACGCCCTCATGGCGCTCTCCATCGCCCACCGCGGCTACGTTCTGCAAACAGGCGAGATCGTCATCAGCGATTCCGCCCAGAAGCTCAAGGAAAACCCGACGGTCCAAAAAGCATACCTCGGCATGGAATAGGCCGGGAAACCGAATCCAAAACGCAGAGGACTCCCGGCCTCTGCGTTTTTGTTGTCTGGAGAGACCATGCTGATACTGACAGCCGAAGACATCCGCAAAGCGCTCCCCATGCGGGAAGCCATCGAGGCGATGAAGAGCGCCTACGCCTCCCTCTCCGACGGGAAGGCGGCCGCGCCGCTTCGGACGCGTCTCCCCGTCCCGCCGCACGAGGGGCTGACCCTGTTCATGCCCGCCTACGTCCAGGCAGAGACGGACGAAGCGCTGGCCGTCAAGATCGTCTCCATCTTTCCCGAAAACCCCAAACGCGGACTGGCTCTCATCCAGGCGGCGGTCCTCGTCCTCGAAGCGGACACGGGACGCGCGCGCGCCCTGCTCGAAGGCAGTTCGCTGACGGCCATCCGCACGGGCGCAGGGAGCGGCGCGGCCATTGACCTGCTGGCCCGCAAAGACAGCAAAACCGTCGCCGTCTTCGGCGCGGGCGCGCAGGGACGGACTCAACTCGAAGCTGCCTGCACTGTCCGCGCGATCGAGGCGGCTTGGGTGTATGATGCCAACCGTCAGCAGGCGGAGACCTTCGCGGCGGAGATGGCGGGACGCGGCCCCGTCCCGAAGGATTTGCGCGTGGCGGAGAACCCCGCGCAAGCGGCGCGCGAGGCGGATATCATCTGCACGGCGACCACATCCACCAGTCCCGTCTTCGCGGATGCAGACCTGAAAGCGGGCGCGCACGTCAGCGCCATCGGGTCGTACACGCCAGAGATGCAGGAAGTGCCCGCCGAGACAGTGGCCCGCGCCCGCGTGGTTGTGGACTCGATCTCCGCCACCCTCGCCGAAACGGGCGACCTCGTCAAACCGTTGCAGGCGGGGCTGATCACCGAGAATCACATTTACGCCGAATTGGGCGAGATCGTGCTCGGGCGAAAAAAGGGCAGGCAGTCTGAAAGCGAGATCACCTATTTCAAATCCGTCGGCATCGCCGTGCAGGATGCCATGGCCGCGCAACTGGCTTTGAAGAATGCACAAAAAATGGGATTGGGCACCAACGTCGATTTTTAAGAGGAGAACATGGAACTACCAAAGACAGCCGACATTGTCATCATCGGAGGAGGCGTGATGGGCGCCAGCGCCCTCTATCACCTCGCCTCACGCGGGATAAAAAACGTGGTCCTGCTCGAAAAAGAGGAATTCTTCGGGACGGGCGCCACGGGACGCTGCGCGGGCGGGGTGCGCTATCAATTTTCCACGGAGATCAATGTTCGTCTCTCCATGGAAAGCCTGCCGATGATCGAACGCTTCAAGGATGAGACCGGGCAGGATGTGAATTACCGCCAATGCGGATACCTGCTCGTGGCGACGAACGAAAAGGACAAGGCCGCATTCGAGCACAACGTGAAATTGCAGAACGGACTGGGGGTGCCCACGCAATTGCTGAGCGGTGACGAAGTCCGCGCGCGGGTGCCGCAGATGAAGTTCGCCGACGCGCTGGCAGGGACGTTCAACCAGAAGGATGGGCTGGTGGATCCCAACAGTGTGGTGATGGGCTACGTCAGCGCGGCGCAGAGACTGGGAGCGAAAGCCGTCACCAGCGCGGAGGTGACGGGGATACGCGTCAGCGGGAATCAAGTCCAAGCGGTGGAGACCGCCGCGGGGTCGATCCAGACGCGGATGGTCATCAACGCCGCGGGGCCGTGGGCAGGAGTCGTCGGCCAGATGGCGGGAGTCCACGTCCCCATCGTACCCGTTCGCAGGCAGATGTTCACGACGACGCCGATGCCAGAAATTCCCGCGGATTTTCCGTTCGTCATCGACTTCGCCCAATCGCTGTATTTCCATCGCGAGGGTGACGGACTGCTGGTCGGCATGTCCAACGCGAACGAGAAGCCTGGCTTCGACCAGAACGTGGACGAGGATTTCGAACTGACGAACATGGAGGCGGCCGCGGCGCGCCTGCCGATGCTGGAGCGCGCGGGACGCGTTTCACACTGGGCGGGACTCTACGAGGTGACGCCCGATGCGCATCCCATTTTCGGAAAGACTCCCGTGGACGGTTTGACGGTGGTGGCTGGTTTTTCGGGACACGGTTTCATGCACGGACCCGTTGCTGGAAAATTGATGACCGAGTTCATTTTGGACGGCGCTTTTAAAACGTTGGATGTATCGGCCCTCGATCTTGCAAGGTTCGAGGAAGGCAGGCTGATTCAAGAGTACAATGTCGTGTAATAAGGAGTGAATATGAAACGCATTGCACTTCTGATCTTGACGCTCAGCCTGTTATTATCTTCCTGTGGACAAACGTTCGATTGCTCCGACACGCGTACCTGTGTGACGATCGGTTCGGGCGAACCCATCGTCATCGCGGTGGAATTGACGCTCAGCGGCCCCGATGCTCCCTACGGGATCGATGCCCTGCGCGGCGTGGAACTTGCCATCGCGGATCACGGAGGGAAGGTGCTGAACCATCCCATCGAACTCGTGCAGGAGGATGAGCTGTGCTCGGCGGAGGGAGGTCAGGCCGCGGCGGAACGTCTGGTGCAGAACCCAGATGTGCTGGGAGTGATCGGGGCCACCTGCTCGAGCGCGTCCGAGACCGCCGCCAAAGTCCTGACCGAGGCGGGGTTGGCGATGATCTCCCCGTCCAGTTCGGCGGCGTCGCTCACATCCGAGGATGGTCATCAGGCGGGTTTCCTGCGGACGATCCAGAACGACAAGAGTCAGGCAAAAATGGTGGCCGAGTTCGCCTATCATGCCCTCGGTGCGCGTACCATGGCGACCATCCACGATGGCTCACCCTATTCGAACGAGTTGCAGAGCGAGGCTTGTGCCATTTTCAGCGCGCTGGGTGGAAAATGCGTGGCGAGTTACCATCTCGAAAGCGGCACCAATCCGCAGGGCGCGTTACAGCATATTCTGCTGTTTAACCCTGAAGTGCTGTACTATCCGCTCTACACCAACGACGGCGTCGCGGTGACAAGACAGGCCGTGGAGACTGGTCTCAAGAACACCGCCCTCATCGGTTCGGACGGCCTGCACAGCACCGATTTCGTGTCATTGACAAAAGGTTTTTCGGAAGGCATGTACATATCTGGCCCTTCCGTGATCAAGATCGAGCCATCCTTTTATGAAAAGTACGAAGCCCGCTACGGTGAAAAGCCGATCGCCATCTATGCCGCGCAAGCCTACGATGCGGCTATGATGCTCTTCCGAGCCATCGAAGCCTCGGCCAAAACCACAGGCAGGGATATTTACATTGTGCGCAAGACCGTGCTGGCGGTGTTGTATTCCACCAAAGGCTATCAGGGATTGAGCGGCACGCTCACCTGTTCCCCGCTCGGTGATTGCGCCACACCGAACGTCATCATTTATCAAGTCCGCGGGTCGGAGTTTGCGCCCATTTATCCCTAACGAATCATGCCATCTGCTGAGATCATCACCATCGGCACCGAGATATTGCTCGGTGAAATCGTAGACACCAACACCCGCTTCCTGGCGCGCGCCTTGCGCGGGCTGGGCGTGGACCTCTTCCGCACTATCACTATCGGGGACAACGTGCAGCGCATCGCGGAGGCCATCCAGGATTCCCTGCGCCGCGCGGACATCGTCATCACCACAGGCGGCCTCGGCCCCACCGTGGACGACCCGACGCGCGAGGCGGTGGCCCGCGCCGCGGGTGTGGAGACCGAATTTCGCGAGGAACTCTGGGAGCAGGTGAAAGCCGTCATTGCGCGCTACGGCCGCACGCCCGGCGAAAACCAGAAACGGCAGGCGGTCGTCCCGCGCGGCGCCATCGCCATCCAAAATCCCGTCGGCACAGCACCCGCGTTCATTGTGGAAATTCAGCGCGACGATTCGCACCGCGAAGAAACGAAGAGCACAAAGGCTGAACAACTTCGCGGTAAAAAAATGGGGGTGGTAATTTCCCTCCCTGGCGTGCCGCAGGAAATGGAATTCCTCTTCCACCAATCGGTCGTCCCCTACTTGCAGACGCGCTTTGAACTGAACGATGTCATCAAAGTCCGCGTCCTGCACACCTCGGGCCTTGGCGAGGGCATGATCGACGAAAAAATCGGCGAACTCGAAACCCTCGCCAATCCCACCGTCGGGCTGGCCGCGCACTCGGGCGTGGTGGACGTCCGCATCACGGCCAAGGCCAAAAGCGAGGCCGAGGCGGACCGTCTCATCGCGGAGGTGGAGACCGCCGTCCGCGAGCGGCTGGGGAACGCCGTCTTCGGCGTGGATGAGGATACGCTGGAAAAAGTCTCATTCGACGCGGCCGCGGCGCGTGGATGGAATCTCGCGGTGCTCGAATCAGGCCTGGACGGACGGCTGGCGCGCGCACTATCGGCCGCCCAGCCCCCCAACCTG
>JBMOMR010000061.1:0-8689 GCA_049324715.1 Chloroflexota bacterium
GAAAGGTATTGAGGCGTGTGCTGGAATGCAGTTCTGTGGTCATTGGTCACATAGTCTGATGGTCACATAGTCTGATCGTTTCATAGTCTCATCGTTGCCGTTTTCCGACTATCAGACTATTCGACCCTTTGACTATCCGACTACTGAAGCAGTTCCTTCACCATCGCGCTGATGGCGTCGTTGGGGGCGCGTCCCGCCACTTTGGGCATGACCGTCTTCATCACCTTGCCCATATCGGTGATGGAGGCCGCGCCCGTCTCGGCGATGGCGGCCTGGACGAGGGCGCGCAGTTCCTCGGCGGGCATGGCCGCAGGCAGGAAGGTTTCGAGGATGGCGATCTCCGCTTCGTTGGCAGAGGCCAGGTCGGGACGGTTCGCCTTCTTCGCCTCTTCCAGCGCTTCGCGTCGGTTCTTGATCTCCTTTTGCAGGAGTGACATGACCGCCGCGTCATCGAGGACGATGCGCTTGTCCACCTCCACCTGTTTGATGGCGGCAAGCGCCATGCGGAGGGTGTCCTTGCGCGTCATATCGCCCGATTTCAGCGCGGTTTTGAGGGACTCGTTAAGTTGAGTTTTGATATCCATGTTGTTCATTATAGCAGAGGAGGAAGGGGAGAAAAAAAGTCCCACCGCGAGGGCGGGAGTAGATTTGCGATGGGCCATCACTTACTCGTCCCATTTGGGCGCATTCATCAATCGCAGTATCGCCGATCCAGTGAGGAGACTGAGCAAACCTCCCAGCACGGCTCCTGCAACCACTCTCCCCAACATCCAGTTGGATATTCTGGCTACCGCTTCTCCAGCATAAGTACTGACAGGCATAACAACAACAAGAAAGAAAAAGATTAACAGACTGCCTCCAGCTCGTCCCAATGAAGCAATCAAAGATCTCGTTGCGGATAGTTGGATTCGAGGCTTTTGCATCTGGGTGTGTATCAACCAAATAATTAGCCAACCTATTACTCCAATCCAGGTTGACAAAATAGGAAGCGAGACAATACCGAGCAGGCTCGCCTCCCTATAAGAAGGTTCACCTCCTCCCAACTGCATACCAAACCCAATTATCAGTTCTGTGCTCAACCAGAAAAAAGTGTCAAAAGGTTTCAAGGCATCAAAAGTACGGATGCGTTTTAGGATCATTATGCGACACACCCAGATTGATCCTTCATAGATCGCAAAACCTATGATCTGTCCAAGTTTCCATCCCAAAATAGACGCTACTTGTATTCCAAACCACTCACCTACTGCCCATCCAATTGATACCCCAAAAGCATTGGCAATGATCCAAGTAATCAGGAAACTTTTTCGGAATTCTCTGGCATCTTCAATTTGCATGGATCACTCTTTTGTTGACAATTGCTCTTGGTCTTTATTCAAAAATGCATCATACTCCTCTGGCATCTCAATCCCGAACCTCTCGCACAGCGCTTTCACGTCACGGTAATCGTTCTCGTCCAATTTATATCCCGTGTGGAATTTGACCAGCCATTCGGGTGAGATGCACTTGACGGGGAATCCGTTGATCGAACCCTTCCCCGTCAGTGAATCGAAGGGATATTTCACGCCGAAGATATGATTCCCAGCCGCGTCAAATGTGTACGAGTGGAAATCGATCTCGTGGCCCGCGTCATCGCCGAGGACGAAGTTGCACTCCCAGGTGTCGTCGCGGGGCACGTCTTTGTAGCCGCGCGCTTCGAGCAGGGCGCGGACTTGGGGTACGTCTTTATGCTCAAGGGCGATGTCGAGGTCAACGTGGGGACGCGTTTGATGGCCGAGCAACGCGTCCACGGCCCAGCCGCCGTCCAGGATGACTTCAAGGTTGTGTTCGTGGAGGAGTTTGACGAAGGCGATGACCTCGTCCGCGGGCATGAGGGGAGGAGTATCCATTGATGGGAACTTATTTCAGCAGGAATATTCCAAGAACAAAGGGCAGAAAGGCCAGCAACGCCAGCCATGCACTGCCGCGCCGCGCGGTGTTGCGGCTGTCCCAGCTGAAGAGGAAGATGGCCAGTCCGAATGCCAGCAGTCCGCTCAAGGTCAACGCGAGGACCGAACCCCAGGGAGCGAACGCGGCTTCCTTGCCCATCGCCAGTCCATTGAAGGCGTTCATCGCCTGCGTGGCGGGGAGCAGTTGCGCGAACTTCCCTGCAATTTCAGGCAACATGCTGTAGGGGAGCATCAGTCCGCCCAACAGCATGGACGGGACGAAGATCAGCTGCGACCACAGCACGGTCATGCGTGAACTCGGGGAGACGACGCCGATCAACACGCTCAGCCCCGCACAGGCGAAGGCCAGCGCGAGGAAGATGACGATGAAGTTGAGCCAGTCCGCGGGGAGAGGCGCGTCGAACAGCATCGGCGCGGTGACGGTGATGATGGCGGCCACGATGATGAGGTGCAGGATGGTCGTCAGCGCGGGGATGACCAGGATCGAAATGGACGGGACGCCGTTGATCTTGTAACTGCGGAAGACACCGTTCTCGCGCGCGTTCACCAACGGGTCGGGGATGCCGAGCAGGGTGGCGGCGAGCACGCCGAACACGATCATGGCGGGGATGATGTCTTCGCGGAAGAGCGGGTTGATCTCGGCCATGATGAAGCCCATCATCAGGTAGAAGCCGAGCGGGAAGAGGTAATTCATCAACAGCAATTGTTTGTTGCGGATGCCCGTCCGAAATTCAAAAGAGAAGTGATGCAGGAAGGCGTTCATTGGCGGACTCCCGTGTTGGTGATCTCGAGGAAGCGGTCTTCGAGCGATGGACGTTCCACGCGCAGGTCTATGAGCGGATCGTTCTTCGCGGCAAGGTGCGCGATGATGGCGGAGACGGTCGGCCCGATATCCGAACTGAAGTAGATGTTGTACTCGTCCTTGACGATGTACTGGCTGACCGCGGGAAACGCCACGCCCTGGACCGATAGGCTGGACTCCTGCGTCCGCACCGAGATCTTCGTCAGACCCGCGCCTGTGGCGGTGATCTCCATCGGCGTGCCAATGCTGACGAGTTTTCCCTGCAACAAAATCGCCACGCGGTCCGACATCTCCTCGGCTTCGGCCATATCGTGCGTGGCAAGGATGATGGTCGTGCCCGCGGCTTGCAGTTCGCGCATCATATCGTGCAGTTCCACGCGCGTCGCCACATCGAGACCCGCGGTCGGTTCATCCAGAAACAGGACTTTGGGATTGTGCGCCACCGCCAGAGCGAGGGCGAGGCGACGTTGTTGCCCCGTGGACAGTTCGTAGTATTGGGCGGTTCTTTTCTCCTTCAACCCCATGCGCTCCAGCAGATCGAAGCGCGGCGCTACATCGTGATACGCGCAGAAGAATTTCATCGCTTCGTCAGGCGTGATGCTCTCGGGCAGTCCCGCGGACTGCAACTGCACGCCGATCAGGTCGCGGAACTTGCGGGCTTCGCTGGCGGGGTTCAGTCCCACCACCCGCAACGAACCGCCGCTCGGTGCGCGCAGCCCTTCGAGACATTCCAGTGTGCTGGTCTTGCCCGCGCCGTTCGGTCCGAGCAGGCCGAATATCTCGCCCTGCTTCACGTCGAAACTGATACCGTCCACGGCGGTGTAATCGCCATAGACTTTGCGGAAGTCTTGCACTTGAATCATTGGGGAGGTCATTGCCGTTTCATCCTTGTTCATTGTTTGCGGCGGGACTGGCTCCATGCTGAGGAGACAGTCCCAACCAAATCTTATCGATGATGAAAAGCAACTCTAAAGTGGAAAGTAAAGAGTAGCGTTAAAAGTATAGCATGACTGTCAAGCGGTCTGCGCCGCGGCAATCCGCTTCAAGGCAAGTGCGCGGTACTCCTCGTTGAGTTCATACCCCACAAAGTGACGTCCCGTTTTGTGCGCGGCGAGGGCGGTCTGTCCGCTTCCCATGAACGGGTCGAGGACGACCTCCCCGCTGAAGGTGTAGAGTTGGATCAGGCGATATGGCAACTCCACGGGATACGGCGCGGGATGGCCGATCTTCCTCGCGGATTCCGCACCGAACGTCCACACCGATTTGGTGAATTCCAGAAATTCCTCTTTCGAGATGGTGCTCTCGCGCCCGTCCACTTTTTCGCGGCGGAAACTTCCCTTCGAGAAGACGAGGATGTATTCGTGTGTGTCGCGCAACGTGGGGTTGGCCGCTGATTGCCACGATCCCCATGCGGTGGACGCGCTGGCCGAGGCAGCCTTGTCCCAGATGACTTCGCCGCGCATGAGGAAGCCCAGGTTGAGCATGTCCGCGATCAGCATGGCATGGAGCGGGATGTAAGGCTTGCGTCCGAGATTGGCGACGTTGATGCAGGCGCGTCCACCCGGGACGAGCACGCGGTACGTCTCCGCCCAGACGCGTTTGAGAAAGGCGAGATACTCCTCCAACGAGAGATCCTCGTCGTAGTCCTTGCCCACGTTGTACGGCGGCGAGGTGACCATGAGATGCACGCTCGCGTCGGGGAGGTCGGACATGGATTCGGAGGACGCGTGGGCGATGGAATCCAACCTGTCCGCGGGGATGGGATTCTCGGCGTACGCTTCCTCCTGACCTTGTGGCTGGTCCGCGTAAAGGCGCGCGGAGTAGAACGCTGACGCATCGTGTCCGACGCGGCCTGGTGAGCCAAAGGAGGATGTTTTGGTTGGTTTACGAGGTGGCATGGGGGAAAGGATGAAAGATGAAGGATGAATTCGTATTGCGTGTGTACCTGTTTACGTGTGTACTTGTTTACTTGATTACCTATCCACAAACCGCTCGCGCAGTTCTGACGACAGCAAGGCAACCGTCTTCTCGAACTCCAACCGCGTGCGTTTCACCGCGGCGTGGAAGACGTAATCGAAGCGGCCTGTGCCATCGTGATCGTCAATGCTCATGTGAGCATGAGAGTCCCGTGGGAAGAGTGGGATGAAGATTTTTCCAACGAGGGGCAGAAAGGTCAGGGCTTCGAAGGGATAGTATAACTTACCAGAGTGCAGGCCGGGGTGGCGGAGAATCTCGGAGGAAACAGGGTCCACTTCCTCGGGCGCGGGAGGCGTTCTGTCAGTGAAGTGAGAAAGCCATCGGGGAATGTAGTCAGTATGGGCATAGAAATCCTGCGCGGTGTGAGTCATCCGCCCGAAAGCCTGCCATGCGGAGAGCGCGCCGCCGCGTTCGAGCGCGGGGCGGACGAGGGCGCGCTGTTCCTCGATGTACGCGTAGGATTTTTCGATCTGGTTGTTGTCGAAGTGAAAATGGTCGTGGCCGAGTTGGTAAAGCAGGCTATCCTGTCCAACGTTGGCACGAGCGATCGCTTCGAGGGCGCGCGGACTGACCTCCGCGCCGATGGCCTGACGGGTGATCTCAATGTGATGAGGAATCAGCATCTTTACTTCAACCCGGTGAAGCGATAGACATGCACAAAATGGTGCAACCACGCAGAGCGCGTCCCAGAATTCATATCTTGATTATAAGGTAGAACCTCGTTTTCTTTGAGAAAACGGGGTTCTCGCGGCTATAATACCCCCATGGATTTTTACACACGAACTGGCGACGATGGGACGACCGGCCTCTTGGGTGAGGGACGCGTCCCCAAGACTCATCCACGCATCGAGGCGCTCGGCGCGCTCGACGAATCCACCGCGACGTTGGGGCTGGCGCGTGCCCAGGCGCGTGATCCACGCTCGAGCGGGATCCTGCTCGAGGCCCAGCGCGACCTGTACAAACTGATGGCCGAGGTGGCCGCCACCGCCGAGACCGCCGAAAAATTCCGCTTCATCGACGCGGCGCGCGTGACCTGGATCGAGTCGCAGATCGAGCAGTTGTCTGCCACGGTGACGATGCCGCGCGAATTCATCCTGCCCGGTGACAGTTTGGCGGGTGCGGCGCTTTCGATGGCGCGGGCGATCATCCGCCGCGCCGAACGCCGCGTGGTGGAGTTGCTCGCAGGCAAAGAAATCTCGAACCCCGACCTTGTCCCCTACCTCAACCGTCTCTCTTCGCTGTGCTTTGTGCTGGAACTGGTGGAAAACGCCGCGGCGGGACACGACACCACCCTGGCAAAACAAAAGGTATAGAAATCCGCCTTCGCAAAGGAAATAAGGAGCAACAAACCAGGTTTCTGATAGGAACCTGGTTTGTAAAATCAACATGATCGGCACTCTTATTAATACTGCCGCCATTCTCATCGGCGGCACTGTCGGTTTACTTTTTGGCTCGCGCATCCCCGAGCGCGTCCAATCCACCGTCATCGCGGGGATGGGACTCTTCGTCCTTGCGGTGGGCATGCAGATGTTCCTCAAGACACAGAATTACCTTATCGTGCTTGGCGCGCTGGTGTTCGGCGCACTGCTTGGAGAATGGTGGCGCATCGAGGACGGATTGCACAACGTCGGCGCGTTTCTCGAACGCCGCTTCGCCCGCGACAATTCTGAGGAAGGCTCCGACCGTTTCATCCGCGGCTTCCTGACCGCATCCCTTTTGTTTTGCATCGGACCGCTGGCCATCCTCGGCTCCATCCAGGATGGGTTGACTGGCGACTTCAGCCTGATCGCTGTGAAATCGGTGATCGACGGATTCGCTTCGATCGCCTTCGCATCCACGCTTGGATTGGGTGTGCTCTTTTCGGCATTGCCGATCTTCATCTACCAGGGCGCCATCAGCCTGCTGGCAGTGCAACTCAGTTCCATTGTCACCGACCCGATGATGGCCGAGATGACCGCCACGGGCGGCGTGCTGCTCATGGGCGTGGCGCTCAGCGGCATGTTGGAGATCAAGAAGATCCGCGTCGGCAATTTCCTGCCCGCGCTGGCCGTCGCCCCGTTGATCGTGTGGATCGTATCGCTTTTCAAATAAAGGAGAGCGTTCGGTATTTTAGAGCAACCACGGATGAAAAGGATAAGTAGTCAGTCGTAAATAACTAGAAACTCGTCATTGCGAGCCGCGTTCGTCCCTGGCACCGCCCGCCAGGGCAGGTGTGTGGCGAAGCAATCTCTGACTTTACGGGTAGATTGCTTCGTCGGAAAGAGCATCCTCCTCGCAATGACGGGAAAAGTTTTCTAAAAACATTCGACCGACTACTTAAAAGGGATTTTTTCTTATCTCTTTCATCTCTTTATCTGTGGCTAAAACAGAAATTACCGAATCTTCTCATAAAGGAGCATCCCATGAACCCTGAAGAATTCCGCCGCATCGGACACCAGGTGATCGACTGGATCGCCGACTACCGCGCCCGCGTCGCCGACCTGCCCGTCCGCTCCCAGGTCGAACCGGGTTCGATCCGCGCCCAACTTCCCAGCGCGCCGCCGAACCAGCCCGAATCGTTCGACGCCATCTTCCGCGACCTCGATGACATCATCATGCCTGGCCTCTCGCACTGGCAGCATCCCAACTTCTTCGGCTACTTCCCCAGCAACGGCGAACTCTCCTCCGTCCTCGGCGATTACCTCAGCACAGGTCTCGGCGTGCTCGGCCTCTCATGGATCTCCAGCCCTGCCCTCACCGAACTCGAAGAACTTGTCAGCGATTGGCTGCGCCAGATGCTCGGTCTCTCCGAAGCGTGGAGCGGCGTGATCCAAGACACGGCCTCCACCAGCACGCTTGTCGCCCTGCTCTCTGCCCGCGAACGCGCTTCCAACTACTCGCTGGTGCGCGGCGGCTTGCAAGGCGAAGACAAACCGCTCATCGTGTACATGTCCGCCTTTGGACACAGTTCCGTGGAAAAAGCCGCCCTGCTGGCAGGATTTGGACGCGATAACCTGCACATTATCCCCGTGGATGAAAACTTCGCCATGAAGCCTGACCTGCTCGAACAAGCGCTTCAAGCGGACCTCGCGCGGGGTCTTGTCCCCTGCGCCGTGGTTGCCACCGTCGGCACGACCACCACCACCGCCCTCGACCCGATCCGCGACATTGGCGAGATCGCCCGCAAATACAACCTCTGGCTCCACGTGGACTCGGCCCTGGCAGGCTCGGCCATGATCCTGCCCGAGTGCCGCTGGATGTGGGACGGAGTCGAGTTGGCCGATTCGCTCGTGCTGAATCCGCACAAGTGGCTGGGCGCGGCCTTCGATTGCTCGGTCTACTACGTGCGCGACGCCGAACATCTCGTGCGCGTGATGAGCACCAATCCCAGTTACCTGCAAAGCGCCGTAGACAGCAAAGTGAAAAATCTGCGCGATTGGGGCATCCCGCTTGGGCGCCGCTTCCGCGCCTTGAAATTATGGACGTTGATCCGCGAGCAGGGCGTGGAAGGTTTGCAGGCACATCTGCGCCGCGACATCACCAACGCGCAATGGTTCGCCGAACGGGTCAACGCCGCGGCGGGATGGCGTGTCCTCGCCCCCGTCCCGTTGCAGACGGTTTGCATCCGCCACGAACCCGCAGGTCTGGAGGGCGAAGCGCTCGACAAACACACGCTCGATTGGTGCGAACGCGTCAACGCTTCGGGCGGCGCATATCTCACTCCCGCTACCCTCGAAGGCCGCTGGATGGTACGCGTCTCCATCGGCGCGATCCTCACGGAACGTCATCACCTCGAGGCATTGTGGGATCTCATCCGCCGCGAATCGGAAAAATGATCCTATCCCCCCTGAAAAAACGACTCGACTTTGGCTCTTTAGTCGAGAGGCATGAAAAAGAGGAAGCCTTCTGGTACAGTATAGGTTGAGAGACCGAACTGGAACAGGAGGCTTCCATGGTTAAGAATAGCACACAATCGGTATTGTTG
>JBMOMR010000062.1:0-61075 GCA_049324715.1 Chloroflexota bacterium
CAACAATACCGATTGTGTGCTATTCTTAACCATGGAAGCCTCCTGTTCCAGTTCGGTCTCTCAACCTATACTGTACCAGAAGGCTTCCTCTTTTTCATGCCTCTCGACTAAAGAGCCAAAGTCGAGGCCTGTTTGTTTTTGGAGTTGGGGTTTATTACCCAAAATGATTGTGTCAAGTAGCACTTGTTAGGCTAGATTTCCTCATTGTATAGTAAATATAATGCCCAACTTAAAACATTGAGGCCATGAATCCATCGGAACGAACAAGGGTTGGGTTGCAGATGTCAAAAGGAAAATCGAGATGCAAAAGAGAACATTCTACGTTTCTTTGTTCTTGGTAGTTTGCGTCATCTTGGTTGCCTGTGGGCCATCTCGAGCGGAACTCAACGAACAAGCAACCAAACTCGCAGCAAGCATCGCACAAACTCAAACTGCTCAGGCTCCCACTTCCACGACTCGGCCGACCAAAACTCCCAAGCCAACTCTGACAGCAACATTGACGCGTCCGCCCACGGACACATTGGTACCCACACCGTCTATGTTGACCTATTCGAATGCTCAGTGGAATTATTCCATTCAGTATCCATCGAATTGGCTGCTTCTCGAAGAACAGGCATATACGGTATTCCAAAGTGCAAATGAAGCCAATACATGGGTCCTCATCACGGTTTACAATACCGTTCGCAGTGAAAGGGCATTGATCGATGACGCGCTTGCCAGCCAAAGAGAGAAGGGAAATCTCAAGGAGATCATTTCCGAAGGCAATAAAACATTTAATGGATTAAGTTGGCGTTTTGTCATCTTTTCCACAAATTCATCAACCTTCGAGGATTGGTATGCCAGAAAAGGTACAGATGGCAAGGCATACATGTTCTTCGGGGCTTCTAATGGAAGGAATCATGACAGGTTGACACAGGTTTATTTGGAAATGATGGAAAGTTTCCGCTAGCATTTCGACATGATCATATTTCATGCAGGTAATATAAGCCGCGTCGATGAGACGCGGCCTTTCCTTTTGATACAATCCTCTCCAGGAGCCTCCCATGCAACCCTGGAAAACCCAATCCCGCAAAATTATCCTCGAACAGCGTCCCTGGCTGGTGGTGGAGCATCACAGCGTGGAACTGCCGAACGGACGCGTCATCCCCGATTGGCCGTGGATCATCACGCCCGATTACGTCAACGTGGTGGCAGTGACGGAGGATGGGCGCTTCATCTGCTTCCGCCAGGTCAAATATGGACTGGAGGGCGAGACGCTTGGCATCGTGGGCGGATTCGTCGAAGAGGGCGAAGACCCGTCCGTGGCCGCGCGCCGCGAACTGTTGGAAGAGACGGGATACGAATCCACAGATTGGATCCCGCTCGGTCATTTCTGCGTGGACCCGAACCGCGGCATCGCCACAGGTCATCTGTATCTCGCGCGGGACGCGCGCTTCGTCCAGCCGCGCGACGCGGACGATCTCGAAGAGCAGGAGATCATTTTCCTGACGCGCGCGGAGATCGAGTCCGCGCTGGCGAATGGGGAGTTCAAGGTGCTGGCGTGGGCCGCATCCATCGCGTTCGCTTTGCGCCATTTGTGATTGTGACTTATCCGCTTTATCGTATAATCGGAGAAAGATTGTCAAAATTCATAGGAGGCTCGCATGGCTTTTCAACTCGTTTACTATTCCCAGCAGGATCCGCAATGGAAGGAAGATAAACTCGGTTTCGGCACGGGAACGCAGGATACCATCGGCTACGTGGGCTGTGCGCTGACCAGCGTGGCCATGCTCCTCAGCGGTTACGGATTTACCGTCACACCGCAGGGACTCAACGAAAACATGAAAGCCGCGGGCGGTTTTAGTGGTGACCTGATCCGCTGGGACATGATCAACAAGGTGGTGCCGCAGGTGACGCTCAAGACGAATGTCAAGTGCGAGACGAGCGACGCGCCCCTCGGTCAAATTGACGAGGCGCTGGCCGCGGGACATCCCGTGGTGGTGCGCGTGGACGGGTCCGCCTCGCCCGGCCTGCAATGGCACTACGTTCTTTTGTATGCCAAAAAGGGCAACGACTACCTGATGCTCGATCCGTGGCCGTATCAACCCGGCACGCAGAAAGAGGATTCGTTGATGGCACGTTATGGCCGTGGCAATCCGTTACAGCGCGCCATCCAGCATGTGCTGGTCTTCGAAGCCAGCGGCGCGGGGACGGGAGCGATTTCCATGCCGAGCACCAGCGGCAAGACTTCCACCATGCCGCCCCCTTCGGACGCGTTCGTGGTCATGGTCAAGCCCTCGACTGGCAAGAAAGGCGCCAATATTTATCCCGAATCATCCCGCCATTCCCGCCCAATAGGCACGGTGATGGCCAAGGAACTCTTGACCGTACTGGAAGACAAAAAACAGGCCAAGGATAAGATCGGCTCGGGCGGAAAGATGATCAGCGTCCGCACTGCTTCTGGCTTGCAGGGATTTGTGGAAGGGTCGGATGTGAAAGTTGCATAAGACCGTATTGCCATGAAAGTACAGTTGTAATTATCGGGAACACCTAACTTTGAAGTGATAAACGTGACCGCCATTGCGAGGCGGTGCACTTCCGCCGAAGCATTCCCTTCTCAGCATTAGAGATTGCTTCGCTCACTGACGCTCGCTCGCAATGACGGCATCACCTCGATGTTAGATGCTCTCTAATTATCAGACCGCGTCCAAAAAACGCGGTCTGATTTTATTGGAGTAAAATGACGGCGGGAGGCAGGCATGGCAGACAAATACATTCTCGCAATCGACCTGGGGACCTCTGGTCCCAAAGTGGCCTTATTTTCCGCAAACGGGGAATTGCTGGGCAGTGAATTCGAGGAGGTGCGCCTTCTGCTCTTCGAGGACGGAGGCGCGGAACAAGTCCCCGACGAATGGTGGCAGGCGGTGGATAAAGCCGCCAAACGACTGCTCGCCCGCAGCCTCGTCCCGACCGAAAACATCGTCGCCATTTCCTCCACCGGTCAATGGTCAGGCACGGTGGCGGTGGACGCGGACGGGAACGCCCTCGGCAACGCCGTCATCTGGATGGACTCGCGCGGCGCGCCGTACATCCACCAAATGGCAGGCGGTCCGCTCTCGGGCTACGCGCCGGGCAAACTCCTCAAGTGGATTCAACGCACCGCCGGCGCGCCCGCCATCTCGGGCAAAGACCCGATCGCCCACATCCTTTTCCTGAAACACGTCCGCCCCGAAATCTACCAGCGCACGCATAAATTCCTTGAACCGATCGACTACATCGGATTCCGCCTGACGGGACGGATGGCCGCCTCGTTCGACTCGGTCACGCTCCACTGGCTGACCGACAACCGCGACATCTCGAACGTGAGATACGACGACGGGCTCATCCGCCTCGCGGGACTCGACCGCTCGAAACTTCCCGACCTTCAAGCGGCCAACTCGATCCTCGGCCCTCTCCATGCGGACGTGGCGCGTGCCTGGGGCTTGCGCGCGGACGTGAAAGTGGTGGTCGGCTCACCCGACGTCCACTCGGCCTCCATCGGGTCGGGAGCCGTGCGCGATTTCGAATCGCACGTCTACATCGGGACATCCTCGTGGCTGACGTGCCACGTCCCGTTCAAGAAGACTGACATCTTCCACGGACTGGCCTCGCTCCCGTCTGCCATCCCCGGGCGATATTTGCAGACCAACGCGCAGGAATGTGCGGGCGTCTGCCTGACCTTCCTGCGCGACAACGTGCTCTTTCACAAGGACGCGCTCGGTGACGGCGAAAAACCGAAGAACGCCTACCGCCTCTTCGACGAGATCGTCGCCAACACCCCCGCAGGCAGTGGACGCGTCCTGTTCCTGCCGTGGCTCTACGGCGAGCGCGCCCCCATTGACGACCGCTACGCGCGCGGCGGGTTCTTCAACCTGTCGCTGTCGTCCACGCGCGGGGAAATGGTGCGCGCCGTGTTCGAGGGCGTGGCCTTCAACTCGCGCTGGCTGTTGAAATATGTGGAACAATTCAACGGACGCCGCGCTGAAGCGGTGAACATGGTCGGCGGCGGCGCCAAATCAGACATCTGGTGCCAGATCTTCGCGGATGTGTTCGACCGTCCCATCCGCCAGATGAAGGACCCCATCGAGGTCAACGTGCGCGGCGCGGCCTTGCTCGCGTCCGCGGCGCTGGGATTCATCCGATACGAAGACATCGGCAAGTACGTCCCCGTTGCGAAGACCTACCAGCCAAATCCCGAAAACCGCAAACTCTACGATGAGTTGTTCAAAGAGTTCGTTGCGCTTTACGAAGGCAATAAAAATATCTTCGCCCGCTTGAACCGCGTGGCCTGATGCGGTGCGGAATGGTATTCCGCACAGAAAGGTTCGGCGGGATTCCATCCCGCCCCACAAATAAAAACTGGAATCACCCATGAGTCTCAAAGACCTCTTCTTCAAACAAGCCGAAAAAGTCCTCAAGGCTGTCCCTGGTGTTAGCCAAAAAATCGAAAAAGAATACGATGGCATGATGGACGGGCTGGAAAGTTCCGTCAAACCCTACAAGGACAAATTCCCCGCTTTCACGCGCATCCCTGAAACGGGACGCGCCCGCGCCGATATTTTGAGCGACATGCAAGCCATGCGCGATCTCGAAGAGGAAACCTGGAAGGGCGGTTTCGTCTCGGGCGCGGTCTATCACGGCGACCAGGAACACATCGAATTTTTGAATCAGGTGTACGAACTGAACTCGCAGGCCAATCCCCTGCACGCGGACGTGTGGCCAAGCGCGACGAAATTCGAGGCCGAGATCGTGGCGATGACCGCCTCCATGCTCGGCGGCGAGGGACAGGATGTCCACGGCACGGTCACCTCGGGCGGGACGGAGTCCATCCTGCTGGCGATGAAGACCTACCGCGATTGGGCGCGCGAGACCAAGGGCATCACCCAGCCAGAGATGATCGTCCCTATCACCGCGCACGCCGCGTTCGACAAGGCCAGCCAGTATTTCAACATCAAGACCGTCCACATCCCCATTGATGAAAACTTCCGCGCGGACGTGGACGCCGCGAGAAAAGCCATCAACAAAAACACCATCGTCATCGTCGGGTCTGCTCCCACCTTCCCGCACGGCGCGATCGACCCCATCGAGGAACTGTCCGAGTTGGCGCGCCAGCACGGGATCGGCTTCCACGTGGACGCGTGCCTCGGCGGATTCGTCCTGCCGTGGGCGGAGCGGCTCGGCTACCCCGTCCCGAAGTTCGATTTCCGTTTGGCGGGAGTCACCTCCATGTCCGCGGATACGCACAAGTACGGCTACGCGGCGAAGGGGACCTCGGTCGTCCTGTATCGCGGGCTGGATCTATTGCACTACCAGTATTACACTGCCAGCGATTGGCCAGGCGGACTGTATTTCTCGCCCACGTTCGCGGGGAGTCGTCCCGGGGCGCTTTCCGCCGCCTGCTGGGCCGCGTTGACGTCCATCGGCGAGGGGGGCTATCTCGCCGCGACCAAGCGGATTTTGGAGACCGCCGCGAAGGTCAAGGAAGGGATCCGCCAGATCCCCGAGTTGCGTGTGTTGGGCGATCCGCTCTTCGTGGTGGCGTTCGCGTCCGATTCAGTTGACGTCTACAAAGTCCTCGATTTCATGTCCTACAAAAAGTGGAGCCTGAACGGACTGCACAAACCGACCTGCGTCCACCTGTGTGTGACGTTGCGGCATACCCAGCCCGGCGTCGCGGAGCGATTCGTCGCCGACCTGCGCGAGGCGGTGGAACACGTCAAGGCGCATCCCGAAGAAAAGGGGACGATGGCCCCCGTCTACGGCATGGCGTCCACCATCCCGATGCGCGGACTGGTGAGTGACATGCTCAAGAAATATCTGGATCTGATCTTCAAGGTGTAAAGTTCATTCCACCTCCCCCAAATCAAAAAACGGATTTGGGGGAGGTGTCCGAAGGGCGGAGGGGGCGGGTTCATATTTTCAGATTATTTTCATCCTCATCTTGTAAAATCTATAAAATCTACATTGACCTGCTATCTCCTATCCATACAATCGGGCATGTTTGTAATTCGTCACTGCGAGGCGATGCTCTTCCGCCAAAGCAGTCTCCTCCTGATGATAGATTGCTTCGCGAAGGACGCTCGCAATGACGGATAAAGGATACTCATGCTCATCAAACGCCTCCAACTCGGACTCCTCCATACCGCCGTCGCCATGACCCTCGTCCCGATCAACAGCACGCTTAACCGCGTCATGATCTACGAACTGGGACTCTCCAAAACCCTCGTCACCCTGCTGGCGATTTCGCCGTATCTCCTCTCCCCGATTCAAGTCGCCATCGGCTCGTTCTCCGACCGTCACCCGATTCTCGGCTATCGCCGCTCGCCGTACATTCTCCTTGGGCTGATCCTCTGCGTCGTGGGCGTGACCGTCTCGCCGCAAGTGGCGATCCTCATCAGCGAAAACTTCACGCTCGGCATCCTCGTCGGTTTGCTGGCTTTTGGCGCGTGGGGCATGGGCTACAACCTCTCTGCCGTCTCGTACCTCTCCCTCGCCTCCGAACTCTCGGGCGAAAAGGGACGCGGCCGCACGGTCGCCGTCATGTTCACGATGATGATTCTCGGCCTGATCGCGACAGGACTGACCCTCAGCCGCCTCGTGCCGACCTACTCTCCCGAAATTTTGACGCGCGCTTTCAACCTCATCGCCGCCTCCGCCCTGACGTTGGGCCTGATTGGCCTCTTCAAGTTGGAACCACGCTCGGGCGTTCCCTCCTCTTCCCGCTCCGAACATTACACCGTCAAACAGATGACCGCCGCCATCACATCCAACCCCGTGGCGCGCGTCTTCTTCGTCTATCTCCTGTTGCTCCTCGCCGCCCTGCTCGGACAGGATGTTCTGCTCGAACCGTTCGGCGCGCAAGCCTTCGGCATGACCATCGAACAGACTTCGCGCTTCGTCTCCATCATGGGGACGTTCACCCTGCTGGCCTTTGCGCTGGCAGGCTGGCTGGAGGGACGCGTCCCCAAGCGCCGTCTCGCCCAGACGGGCAATCTCGGCGCGTTGTTGGGTTTCCTCACCATCCTCGCCAGCGGACTGATCCACTCGACGGGCGTTTTCTACGTAGGTCTCGTATTGCTCGGTTTCGGCACGGGACTCTCCACCGTCGCCAACCTGTCGTTGATGTTCGATCTGACCGTGCCCGAACAGGTGGGACTCTACATCGGCGCGTGGGGCTTCTCGAACGGCCTCTCCCGCCTCGTCGGTCTTTTCCTCGCGGGCATCGTCGCAGATTTGGGCACGCAGGCCACAGGTTCCGCACTGAATGGCTATCTCATCGTCTTCGGCATCGAAGCGCTGATGTTAATCGTCGCCGCCTTCCTGTTCTATCGGATCGATGTCAGCGCGTTCCACCGACGCGCCTCCGAACCCACCTTCGAGGAAAAACTCGCCCTCGCTTCCGACTAACCGACCACAAGACCAACTAGACCATCCGACCAATGAAAGAATTCATCTCCCTCAAAGACGCCGCCTCCATCATCGGCGTGCATCCCAGCACCGTCCGCTTGTGGACAGACAAGGGCATCCTGCCCGCACACCGCACCCCTGGCGGACATCGCCGCTACAAACGCGTCGATGTGGAATTGTGGGCCGAGCACGCCCGCCGCGGCGGCCTCGAACCCGAAGCCATCATGCAATCCGCGGTGCGCAACGTACGCGTCCGCGTCGCCGAGGGACAGCTCGAAGCCCAGCGTTGGTACCAGAAACTGGACAGCGACGCGCGCATGCAATACCGTCAGAGCGCACATTCCCTGTTTCAGGGACTCATGGCCTTCATTTCCACCGGCGGAGAGAACTCCGGTTCCGAGGCGCACGCCATCGGGTTCGAATATGCCTCGCGCGCCCGCCGTTACGAACTCAGTTACGCCGAGGCCGCGCAAGCGTTCCTTTTCTTCCGCAACACGCTCATCGAGTCGGTCGTCAGCGCCTACCGCGAGGCCAACGTCCCATTCGATGTGATGCTCCATCGCATGCACTCTTTCACAGATGAAATTCTGGTCAGCCTTCTGCAAACCTACCAAACGCTCCAAAAGGCCAACTCCTAGGTTCTGGATGTCTAACAAAAAAGCGCTATGCAAAAACATAGCGCTTTTTGATTCCACAAATGGGTTTAGTCGGTAGTGGCGGCTTGCACACCTTGCGGAACTTCATCCGGCTGCGGTCGGGCAGCAAAGCGGAATCCCGCGAACATCAGGATGGCGGAAAGCAACTCACCGAGATAGAGGAGTTCTCCGTACCCGAGGCGGGTGAGCGTACTGGCGGAACCGATCGCCAGCGCGCCAGCCGCGATCAATACGTTCCCGATCACACGGTTCGGCATGATGCGCTTCCGCCAGAAGAGGAAGGCTGAGTAGATCGCGCCGCCGACCAGAGTCAGCAAACCGTAAATGTTGAAGAAGGGAGTTGTGAGGCGCACGGGCGAACCGAGCGGAAGCAGGCCGCGCACAGCAGTCACTTCATCGCCTCGATAGGTGGCGGTCATGGTCTGCGCTCCAGCAGGTGCGGTCTCACCGGTCGCCAAAGCCTTGGTCCCGTATTGTTCACTGATGGGTTTGTCAGTGACAAACACAGCCGTATCCAATTTCGGCATCACCTGCAACATCAAATAACCGGCATACAGGCTCCCGACCACCAGCAGGCCGGTCACAACCTTCACCCACGGCTTGCGCACCAACAACGCCAGCGTGCCGTGGCCGATCCAGGCAGCGTTCAATGCGGCGCCGAACAGGTACCACACAAAGAACACCCACTTGTTCCACGAAAGCGCAAGATAGGCTTCCGCAAAACTACCAGCACCGAACATCGCCAGACCGATCCCCCAAAAGAGAAAGTGCGGCTGGCGGCGCACCGCATAACGCTGGAGCACCCAAACAGTGAAACCAAGCATGATGGCGGTCGAGAGGAAGGGCAGGATCTGATTTATGGACATGAGATAATTCTCCGTTGCCTTTAGAAATGGACGAGTCCGAACAGGACACCGAGGGCGAACAAGATCAACGCCAGAGTCACGATTCCCAATGCGACCAGCAAACCCGGAATGATCTTTTCAAAAAAATATGAATCGTTGGGCATGTGTAACTTGGTGTTTTTACGGCTTTCGGGATCCATGGCAACCTCGCAAATCTTGTTCGGATAATGATGCCATTTTCAATCCGCAAATGGAATTCAACAATGTAGGTTCCTGCAAGTTTCCATTAGAATTTGCGTAGAATCTTTAAAACACGCATTACATTCGACACTGTTTTGCCGGAGTATAATCATCCCATGTTCCTCGACCTTCCCCTCATCCTCGAAACACGACGCAACCACGCCCTCGAGCACGCCACCCTCCACGTGCTGGGGCGCACCCTACCTGGACCTCTCGCGGGTCACTCCAACCCGACGGGTTACTTCATCCTCGGCGATGTGACCACCGACGCGTTGCGCGCCGCAGCCGACGAAGCGTGGACGCGCCTCAACGCGGGCGAACATGACCTGGCGATCCATCCCGGCTGTGGGACGAATCTCGCCACCACCGTCGGTCTCGCGGGGACCTTCGCCTGGATTCCGCTTCGAGGACGCAAATCCACACTCGGGCGCCTCGCGCTGATTCCGCTCGCGCTGCTTTTCGCCGCACTGGGATTCGCCATAGCGCGTCAACTCGGACCCTCGCTTCAACAACACGTCACCACCGAAGCAGACCTGGGTGACCTGCAAATCTCCGAAATCCGTTTCATCCGCAAAGGCGTCCATCGCGTCATCACAAAATAACCGTAGGGGCAGGGTCTCCCTGCCCTGGGCGAGCGGACCTCGCCCCTACGAAAAACCATGCCCACCATCCTCCTCTACGGCACCGACGAATTCGCCATCTCCCGTCGTCTCGCAGACATCTCCGCGAAGACCGATAAGGATGGCATGAATACCTCGCGCCTCGAAGCGCGCCTGACGAGCGACGAGGAACTGAACAACGCCGTCAACTCGATGCCGTTCCTGGCAGATAAGCGACTCGTCATCCTCGCCAATCCGTCCCAGAAATATGGAGCGGGCGAGCCGCGCAAGAAGTTCACCGCGTTCCTGGAAAAGGTCCCGCCCACGACCTTGCTTGTGCTCCACGAGAATGTCGAAAAGGAACCAGAGAAACATTGGCTGGTGAAATGGGCCGCCAAAAGCGGGAATGCCAAAGCCGAAGCGCTGATGGCTCCCAAAGCCCGCGATATGCAAGGCTGGATCGTCAACGAGATGAAGAATCAGGGTGGGAAAATTTCAACGGACGCCGCGAGCAAACTCTCCGAGTTGGTCGGTGCAGACACGCGTCAGGCCGCGCAGGAGATCGCAAAGGTGCTTGCCTACGTCAATTGGGCGCGTCCCGTCGATGTCCAGGATGTGGAAGCGGTGTGCGTTTCCACGGCGGAGGTGGATATCTTTACCTTCGTGGATAGTCTCGCGGCGGGCGATGGTAAACGATCCCAATCCATGCTGAGAAAGATGCTGGAGGAGCGCGACGCGTTCGCCATCTTCCCGATGATCATCCGCCAGTTTAGGCTGCTGATCCAGGCACGCGAGATCGTGGAGGCGCGCGGCATGGTGCAGGACGTGCAGGAGGCGCTGGGCGTGCATCCGTTCGTAGCAGGAAAGGTTTTTGGACAGGCAGGGAGATTCACGATGAAGACGCTCGAAGCCATTTACCGACGCCTTCTCAAAATAGACGAGGCCGCAAAGACAGGCGCCATGCCTCTCGACATGGCGCTGGAGATGTTTGTGGTGGAATTGGCAGGGAAAGGCTAAGCCTGAATTAACTGACTTTGTTCAAGCACGGCAGTGGGAAAAAAGACTCGCACATTTTCTTCGATCATTTTCAAATGATCTTTCACCGCCTCAGCAGGGACTCCTGCGGGCGCGTAGGCCACGTACAACGCGTGTGTCGTCGCGGACGTGATCGGTGAGACGTTGTCCTGTCCGTAGAGGATGGAGCAAACCACGCCTGTCGCGTCGCGCATGACCATGTCGCCCGCCTCCATCTCTTTGGGCGCGCCGTTCATACGGACGATGATGTCCCCGCTTTTGGAGACATCCATGACAATCGGCGAAACCAGTTTGGCGACATCGTGGCCTGCGGTGAGGATGAGCGTGTCCACTTCGGCGGTGAAGTTGGCGTCCACCAGCGGGGAGACGCTGGGCAGGGACTTGTTCTTTAGCACGATCGACTCGAGTTGAAGCAAAACGTGATACGTCTTGGTGAAGCGCTTGTAGTACTTCTGATAGGCCGCCATGATGGGGATGGAGACAAAGTCCTGCCGCGAGAATCCCGCGTAACGTCCGCGGAGACGCGCTTCCGTCTCGCGCTTGATTCCATCCAGTTCAGGTAAGAGGCGGGAGTTGTCCACGCTTGAGAGTTCCAGGAGTCCGATCACAGCTCCAGGATGAGCGGCGCGCAATTCATTCGTCATGGAAATGGTAAGCATTCTTGTCCCGTAACTGTTGAAGTCTAATTTTTCCTGCTTGCAAATTGGAAAAAGTAAAAGGTCAAAAAGAAACAACCGACTGCGACCGTGCTCAACACCCATTCGAGCAAGGCAAAGTCCCTGAAATTGGAAAACGCGATCAAAATCGCCACGGCCTGTGTCACCAGAAACACGCCACCCGTGGAAAACACAGCCGATGGCCGAAACGCGTTTTTCTTTCCAGAGGCTGCGCGCTCCTTTTGCCGCTGGGTTTCCCAACGAAGGCCAGTCTGTGGCGTTTCCAATTTTTCGCGAATGTAATGGCCGATGTTGCTGACGATGACGTCGCTTTGCACCCACGCGGCGGCAAGGAACATCGAGATGATCACGTAGATCAAGGCAAGCGAGGGGGTTGTGAGCCCAAAGCCGAGCAGGACGCCCGCGAAAGTCAAGGTGCCGAACATGATCGAGTTGCGGAGCTCGATCCGTTTCAGGATCTCGGAACGGAGGGCGTTGTATTCGGCCAGCAAACCGTCGAGTTGCGACTCTGGGATTTTTCCGCTTGGTTCTTTTTTCATTTCAACTCCGACTCTTTTGCGTTTTCAGTGGTCATATACACTTATTTAACTCTTATTGTATAACAATTCTTTCCGCGCACCAAACGCGATAAAATATTCCCCATGACTCGACCCAAACGTAGATTTTTCAAGTTTACTGGCAGGGGATTTTTCGTTCTCGCGCTGACCTTCAGCCTGCTCGGCCTCTTCGGGCTTTTCCTGCCCCGATTCATTCTTCTGCTCTATTCCAAGCCCCGCACCTTTTCCGTGGACGCCGTGCCGCCGCGCCGCGTGGCCATCGTCTTCGGCGCGGGCCTCTGGCGTGACGGGACACCGACTCCCGTCCTGCGCGACCGCGTCCAGACCGCGGCGAATCTTTACTTTGCTGGCAAAGTGGAAAAACTGCTGATGAGCGGCGACAATCGCTTTGTCGATTACAACGAGCCTGAAGCCATGCGGCAATACGCGCTCAGTCTCGGCGTGCCAGATGAGGACATCGTCCTCGATTACGCGGGCAGGCGCACCTACGATACCTGTTACCGCGCCCGCGACATTTTCGGCATTGACTCGGCCATCCTCGTCACGCAGGGATTCCATCTCCCCCGCGCCATCTACCTCTGCAACATGCTCGGCGTGGACGGGGTTGGCGTCCCTGCTGATATTCAGTATTACCGCAAAGTCTCCCGCGCCCTGTGGACGTTCCGCGAAGTGCTCGCCACAATAGGCGCCGTCAACGACATCATGTTCTATCAGCCCGTCCCCGTGCTGGGGGAGCCAGAGCCAATATTTCAGTAGCGCAAATCGGCAATTTGAACCACAGGAGAATCCATGACCCGCGAAGAAGCCCTTGCCATTGTCCGTGAATTTGTCAAGAACGAAGGACTCGTCCGTCACATGCTGTGCGTGGAGGCCGCCATGCGGTTCTACGCTGAAAAGTTCGGTGAGGACGTAGAGACGTGGGGATTGCTCGGCCTGCTCCACGATTTCGATTGGGAGATCCATCCCACGCTCGAGGGACATCCGTCCGAGGGCGCGCCCATCCTGCGCGAACGCGGACTCAGCGAGGAACTTGTGCTGGACATTCTCAGCCACGCGGACCACATGAGCATTCCGCGCGACACGCTCCGCCGCAAGGCACTCTCCGCCTGCGATGAGATCACGGGGCTGGTCACGGCGGTTGCACTCGTCCGCCCGTCGCGTTCACTTTACGATCTTGAAGCGTCCTCCGTCAAAAAGAAGTGGAAGGATAAGGCCTTCGCGGCGGGGACAAATCGCGAAGAGATGGAGACCGCCGCCAAAGAGTTCGGGATCGACATTTGGGAACACACCGCCAATGTCATCCTTGCTATGCGGAAGATCGCTCCCGAGTTGGGATTGGTGGGAAACATCACTCCGCCATAGGTGGCAGGGAAACGCTGGAAAGGTCGATCGCGCCCATAGGTTGCCGCGTCCGCTCGAAGATCGGGTGGACGCGTTTTCTGTCCGCAATTGGGACTGTAAGAACGGTATATAAACAACCCCGATGGTCACTCCTGCCTCAATTTGCCGATGCTATACTGCCGCATGCTTCAATTCGCCACAGGCGATTGAACGGGAATGAACGTAGCGCCCCGTCAACGCGATGCGGATGAAGTTTTTTCCTAAAGGAGGAAGAATGTCTTGGTTAGGTATTCCACTTTGGTTGTGGGGGATTGTTGCGCTTGTGCTTCTGTTCCTGCTGGCAGGCGTCCGCTTCATTCCCAACAACCGCATCGGTTTGGTGGAAAAACGGTTTGCCGGTAAAGGCTCGGTGAAATCGGGGCTGATCGCTTTGAACGGGGAGGCGGGCTATCAGCCGCGCGTCTTGCGCGGTGGTTTGCATTGGTTGATGCCCATCCAGTATACGATCCACAGCGCGCCGCTGGTGACGATCACACAGGGCAAGATCGGATACGTCTTTGCCCGTGACGGAAAGCCGCTGGAACCCGCGCAAGTGCTGGCCTCCAACGTGACGGCCAACGACTTCCAGGATGTGGAGGCGTTCCTCAAGAACGGCGGTCAGCGCGGACCTCAGAGGCTGATCCTGCGCGAAGGTACATACGCCATCAACCTGTTGCAGTTCGTTGTCATCACCGAGGGACGCGTCTACTCCCTGCCGCTCAACCGCGATGAAGCCGTTATTATCCAGAACATGGCCCAGTTCATCGCGGAGCGCAAGGGCTTTACGCCAGTCGTCATCAAGGACACGGACGACCTCGTCGGCATTGTGACCGTCCATGATGGCCCGTCGCTCAAGCAGGGTGAGATCATCGCCCTGACCGTTGGCGATAATCCTGCCGAACCAGATACCTATCACAACAAATTCCAGGACCCCGATCGTTTCCTGAAGGCTGGTGGTTTCCGCGGCCGTCAGTTGCAGGTGCTGGTCGAAGGCACGTATTACGTCAACCGTCTGTTTGCCACCGTGGAGATGATCCAAAAAACGATCATAGAAGTCGGTAACGTGGGCGTGGTGGTCTCGTACACCGGCGAAGCTGGCGCAGACCTCTCTGGCTTGGAATACCGTCACGGTGAACTGGTTTCAATGGGCAACCGCGGTGTATGGAGCGATGCGCTCCTGCCCGGCAAATACGCCTTCAACACGTACGCCGGCAAGGTGTCCACCGTCCCAACCACGAACATCATCCTAAAGTGGATTCGCAGTGAGACAGGCGCCCACCAGTACGATGAGAACCTGACCGAAGTTTCGCTCATTACCAAGGACGCCTTCGAACCATCGCTTCCGCTCTCTGTAGTTGTGCATATTGACTACAAAAAAGCTCCGTTGGTCATCCAGCGTTTCGGCGATATTAAGAAACTGGTCGAACAGACTCTCGACCCAATGGTTTCAGCCTACTTCAAAAACGTCGGTCAGACCCGCACCTTGATCCAACTTCTCCAGGATCGCTCGGCCATCCAACAACAGGCCAGTGTGGAGATGAAGGAAAAATTTGCCCACTACAACCTCGAGTTGGAGGAAGTCCTGATAGGCACGCCCTCCTCTGCCGCGGGCGATGTACAGATCGAGACTATCCTGACCCAATTGCGTTCCCGACAGGTGGCTGTGGAACAAGTGGAAACATACGGTCAGCAAGAGAAAGCCGCCGTCAAGGAACGTGAACTGCGCGAGGCCCAGTCCCGCGCCCAGATGCAGACCAAGATGACGGAAGCGGAGTTGAACATCAACATCCAGAGCGACCAGGGTAAAGCCGAATACCAGCGCTCGATCCAGCAGGCCGCGCAGATCCGCGCGTTGGCCGAGGCGGAAGCCGAAAAGATCGCCCGCATCGGTATCGCGCAGGCGTTGGCCACCGAGGAACAGGTACGCGCCTACGGAGGTCCGCAATTCCAGGTGACCCAACAAGTCATGCAACGCTTTGCGGATGCCATCCAGCAGGGCGGCATGGACGTGGTGCCCCGTATCCTCATCAAAGGTAACGGCGAGGGCGACACAGGCACAGGCAGTGTCATTGAGGCGCTGATGGCAATGCTACTCTCGGACAAACTCGGATCATCTGTCGCCGATCAGAGTGAGCGCTCGCCCGAGATCGAAGCCCTGCGGAAGCAGATTCGCGAGAGCATGGCCAAGCCAGCCACTGAGACACAAAAACCCGCGAAGAAGTAAGTTGGCCTAAAAAAACGGACCTCCTGTGAGCAATCCAGGAGGTCCGTTTCGTATTCTGACAACTGTTATGAATAGTACCAACCGAAAATCTTGTTGTAGACCGCCAACAACATCTTTTTGATCGGACTCAACTCCAACAAACGCCGTCCGAATCCTTCTTTCTTCTTTCGTCTTTCTTTTCCCTTCCCCAACTCCCCGCGCAGATACCCCAGCGTATTGGACATATTCATCGCCAGCGGGTCGCTGACCATCAGCCGCAGGAGACCCGCGTCGTTCATGCGTTTGTCCAATTGGCGGACTTGTCCCATCGGCTTGTCCATGTCGAAGGGCAGGAATTGCTGGAGCGTGGACTTGTAGGCGGTGAACTGCCAGTGGGAAGCGCCAGCGTAGGCAACCACGTCCTTCGACTGCGCTCCGCTCCGCTCAGGACGCTGATATGTAATGCGCCAGTCTTTGGTCTCGGCATAGACTTTTTTATTCTCCTCTTCGATCTGGCCGAGGGAGAGATTGAATTCGAGGAAGGTTTCCCACGGGATGAATTGGCCTTCGTCCAGCGTTGCGTTATTGCGCGCCCATTTGAGCGTCGACTCGTAGAACTCGGGCGGGGTGCGGAAGGGACGCGCGGTCACCATGCCGACGTTTGGGAAGGTTTCGAGAATTTCCACGGAGCGCGAAAGCCAGTTCGGGGAGAAGAGCACGTCCGCGTCGGTGTAGGCGATGATCTCGCCGGGCGCGCCCGCCAGCATCACGTTCCACGCGCCGCCCTTGCCCATGTTCTTCTCGGAGAGGATCAAATACTGGATGCGCCCCTCTTCCTTCTCTTTGACGAGGAAGTCGCGTACTTCGGCGCACGAGCCGTTGTCGAAAACCATCAGGTCGAACGGCAACCCCGCGTCCCTGCGCATGGACTCGAGCGAGACTTTCAGCACGTCGAGGGTCTCGGCGTAGAATCCGCTCAGGAAGGGGATGTAGTTGAGCAGCGCGGCGGTGATCCGCTCGGGGCGCGCCACGTCTTTGACGAACTTGGCGGGGTTTTGGCCTTTACGCATATCGGTTTCAGGGTCCAGGTGTCAGGTTTCAAGTTGGTCGAAGGTCAAAAGTCGAAAGTCACGCCGACCTTCGACTTTCGACTTATTTCAGCAATTTCTTAAATCGCTTCTTCCATCGCTTCGGGCGGACAACATTTTCGATGGTTGACTCTGGCAGGAAGAAAAAGATTTTTCGCAGGAACAATTCCAATTTGCGTTGGAACCGCATCGCGGACATCTTCGGGCGGGCAAGTGTACCACCGACGAGTTGATGCGTTGAATCCAAAATGGTGTAGCGGATGTTCGCCTGTCCGCCTGCGAGTCGTATGTTCTCGTTCGTGTCGGGGTGGTCATAATGCGACTTGCCGCCGGGCAGATGGCTGTAATCGTGGTTCTGGTGGACGATCATGACCGACGGCGTGCAGTCGATCACAGGCCAGCCTTCCTTGCGGGCTTTGTAGATCATCCAATTGTCCCAGCCCGCGCGGCCGATGATGAAGTCGGGGAGTTCGAGGAAAGAAGAAAGAGGAAAGAGGAAGAAGTCGGAGCCTGCGGGGCGGTGGAGTTGTCCCTGACCGTGGACGGTAGACCGTAGACGGTTCTGCCAGCCATCGGTGAAATCGAGAGGCTCGGTGACGTCATAGTCCCAACGTTGGCTCAGGAGGACGAAGTTCGACTCTTCAACGCGGCTCAGGGCAGGCCTTTGACCTTTGACCTGTCTCGCCGCTTCGACAAAATCGGACATGAGAATCATATCCGCGTTGATGATGCAGAGCAGGTCGCTGTGACTATGTTCGCGGGCGAGTTGAAACATGGACGAGATCAGCGGCGTGCCGTTATCGTTGCGCTTCACTTCGGAGACGTGCTTCACGCCCAACTCGCGCGCGGCTTCGGCAAGACCTTGCTCCTCACCAAGCAAGATGACTTCGACTTCGGGGAGGAGAGTCCACGATTTGATCGCGTTGCGTTGGATCATCGCGATGTGCGGGTTGGTGAAGGGTTTGGGGGCGGAGAAGAGGGTGATCAGTGGCATGGGGACTGTGACCGCAGACGATAGACCACGGACGATGAACTATCGTCAATGGTCCATAGTCCATGGTCTATTTCAAGGCTCGTTTATCAATATCTTTCAACGTCTTATGCTGCACACCGGCGTTGATCTTCATCAAATCAGGTTCATCGTGGACGAGGTCGAGCACTTCCTTCCAGGTGAAGTCGTCGCGACCGTTGAAGCGGGCATAGACCTGGCGCATGAATTCCAGGTCTTCGGGCGTGTCCACCGTCCAGCGGTAATCGCCGAAGTCAGTGGTGTAGTGGAGCAGGGCGACGTGGAAGCCGCGTGGGGAAGTTCCCGTTTGTAGTTGGCGGTTGACGGTGGTCAGTTTGACGCCTTCATAGAAGAAGGGCATGGCGTGTTCGCGGTGCTGAGGTTCTTTGGCTTCCTTCCATGCCTTTGTCAGCGTTTTGAACGTGCAGGCTTCCACATCCAGGCCGATGGGATAGGTGCGCGTCCACGGCGGAGGCAGGCGATTGCAGACAAAATCGTATTCGTCTTCAAGCAGGGTGTTGACCACGTTGTCGATCAACGCGGGGTCAATGACTGGACAGTCCGCGGTGATGCGAACGACCACGTCTGCTTTCGCTTCTTTCGCGGACTGGTAGTAGCGGTCCAGCACATCGTAGAGGGAGCCGCGTCTGACGGGGATTCCGCTCCAGTCGCAGTATTCCGCTACGGGGTCGTCGGAGGCGTCCGTTGTCGTGGCGAAGACAGTCTCGGAGAGAGTCCGCGCGCGGGAGGTCCGAATGAAGACGCGTTGAAGCATGGGCTGTCCCGCGATATCCGCAAGGATTTTCCCTGGCAGGCGGGACGAACTCATCCGTCCCTGAATGATGGCAACGACGCGTGTCACGAATGGTTAAGCGGGTCGGTATCGGATTTTTCGGCAGGGGGAACAGGAGCGACCGGTTGGGAAGCAGGTGCGATGGGTTCCTGTGCCTGACGACTCTCCACGGCAGATTTGCGCGCTTCGAGATTGGCTTCGAGTTCGACGATCTTTCTGCGATGGCGCGAATTGGCGAGGCCGCTCTTGATGCGGCCGGGCGTCATGACCAGAACGCCGATAAGCAGGCCGACGCCGAGCCCGAGCAGAACGAAGAGCGCCAGCGAACCATCCACTTGGTAACCAAAGAAATTGGCAGTGACCACGGTGGGGTTTTGCAGGGCAAAGATAGTTGCAACGATGGACAATGCAACCGCGAAAATTAGAGTGAGTACCATGTGATTCTCCTTCGAGTTGGCGATTAGCAAACGCACCTGTATTTTACGCTGTTTGTGCCTCAGATGGGATCGGCAGCGGCGTGACGAATCCCTTGGCGCGGAATTTTTCCACGTAGTCGCGCACCATCCAATAATCGAGACCGACCTGTTCGGCGATATCGAAGATGGTGTGCTGACCTTCGAAGCGCATCATGATCTTTTCGATGGCGCGGTTGAGCGCCCAGTTGTCGCGCCAGTCCACCCACAGGCCGTTGCCGCTGAGGAAGACAGGGCCGCGGAAGGTGCGTTTGGGAATGTAGTTGGTGGCGTAGATGCGGATGATCTGCTCGGCGGTTTCTGCCGCGCCGACCAGCATGTCGTCGTGCATGATGTCGAGATTATCGTCGGTAGTGTGATACTCGTCGTAGGGCCAGCGGTTGAGCGAGATGCACGGCACGTTGACGCCAGGGCCATTGATGACGCGCTCGTCGTTGGCAGGCGCGGCCGCGAACTCGCGTTCGTCGTGGTCGGTGTTTCGTAATTGGTAATTGGTAATTCTGTCGAGGAGATGATTGTGTTGGCGGGTGTGGTGCCAGGCGAGTTTGTTTCTATTTCCCGTCATCTCCATGAAGATGCCGCCGCGCAGATTTTGGATAAGGTGCTCGTTGTGCGAGAGCCAGACGATGGTGCCGATCGTCTCGGGGCCGAACCAGAAGCGGACGCTCATCGAGCCTGCGGGAAGCGGCTTCTCGGCGAGACGTCGCGCCAATTCGATGGCGCTGACCACGCCCGCGCCGTCGTCATTGGCCTGCATGGGATGACAGGTATGCGCCTGCACGAGGAACTCGCCTGCAGACGCGTCCGCGCCGCCCTCGGGGTGGATCACTGCCGTCGCGAGCTTGAATCCCTGCTTGGGGTCGGTGACGAACTCGGACTTGATGACGGCGCGATATTTTTTGTCACGGGGCAATTTGTCGAAAACGTTCTTCGACAGGCAGAAGCCCCAGTTGCGTTCGTAATATTTGAACACCCACGGAATCGCATGCGGGCGTTTCTCGTTGAAATACAGATGCGGCTGAAGTTCATCGAAGGTCAGCGTCACGTCGACTGGCAACGAATACGAAACGATGTGCAACGGATTGTTCTTGAAGTCCACAATGCGCTCGCCGCCATCGATTTCGAGATACGCCTCGTGGACAACGTACCGCTCGGGCACCTGCCACGTCCACGCTTTTTCGAGCGGAGTGTAGGTCTCGATGGTGTAGTTGGATGAATCGGGCATGTACGCGCCGATGATCTCCAACGTCTTGTCGTGGTCGTCGGAGGCAAGGGTGCGGTGGAGCGGGAAGAATTCCGCGAGGATGGATTTGAGGGAGGTGTAGGGTTTCATAAGAATTCACCAGTGATAAACGAGAGTATCTTTTCGAACCGCAAAGCACACAAAGAGCGCAAAGATTTTAAATGTTTTTCTTGGTGGCCTTTGCGTTCTTAGCGGTTAATTTCCTAATACTTCGGTTCTTCGATGTAATGCAATTTCTCAGGATGTTCGCGCACGATGGCCGACATCCCTGCATAGAAATCGTCCGCGGTGGCAAAATGGATTTTCGCCGCGCCGACCAGCGTTTCCTTGATGACGCCATCACGAAGCAGGTCGTTCATGCCAGGCACAATGTAAGTCTTCACACGCTCGCTTTTGCGGACGAACATCGAATAGGTCTTGATGCGCGGCGTTCGGTCATAGCCGACGTAGATGCCAGAGAACTCCTTCACACGGCGATAGTCACAGCCCACATTGTATTCGATATAGTGGTGCATCGAGAACGTGCTATTAAAATCCAGGCCGATGCTCAGGATGGTTCCGTTCGATTTGTGGAAATGCGCGAAGGCTGAGTTCGGGCCGTACGCTTCCACGTCTTCGGCCGCCGCGAACTCGTCCGCACGCGCGCCCCAGACGGAGAAACTGTAGATCGGATGCGGCGTCCGCTTGGCGTCGGGGCGGAGGCGTGCCAGTTCGGTGATCATGCCCATCTTCGAAGGCGTCTCCAACACGTCGAAGTAATGCGTCTCCGTCCACGATTGAAAATTGAAGGCGGGGAACAACACCGTGCCGCGCGCCCCCACCAACTCGCGCATCACGTCAATGACCGTGTCCGCGCCGCCCTCCACGCCGCCGAGCGATTTATACGACGTGTGGACGATGATCGTGTCGCCCGCCTTCACGCTGGTCTGACGAAAACCGTCGAGCAATTCTTTATGTGTAAGCATCAGGATTTCCTTCCGAGTTGGACGGCCTGCTCGTACGCGACGAGCAACTGACCGAAATTTTTCTTCCAATCGGCTCGCATCTCCGCGGACCTTCGGGCGGCCGCGCCGATCTCGGGCAGTTTCTCCCGCTGACGAATCGCGTCGAGAATCTTCGCCGCGAGCGCGTCCGCGTCCCCATCAGGGAAGAGCCAACCGTTCTCGCCCTCGAAGACCCATTCCTTGTTGGCAGGGATGTCCGAGATCAGGCACGGAAGCCCGCACGCCAGCGCCTCCATCAGCGACACGGACGAACCGTCCACGTGCGAAGGTGAGATGTAGAGATCGGCCATGTGATAGAAGCGCGGTAAATCTTTTTGCGTCACATACCCAGGCATCGTGACGCGGTCCAACACGCCACCGCGCTGCAAAATCTGACGGATGGCCTGTCCCTGTGACCCGCCGCCGAGGAGCAGTAAATCCACGTTGGGATTCTGCTGAGCGACTTTGACAAATGCACGCGCCAGCACATCGACACCATATCTGGATTCCCAAGAACGATTACAAAACAGTGTGAAATTTTCTGACGGTGGACGGTTGACCGTGGACGGTGAAAAATCTTGTAAGTTCACGCCCCACGGGAATACGACGGTGCGGTCGGGGTTCATGCCATATTTCACCGCTTTGTCGCGTGTGACCATCGCGTCACTCGTAAAGAAGGTTGACCTGCGCAATACGAAGTACGTAATACGCTCCATCCACTTGCTCTTGTGGACATCGTCCATCAGGTCAAATCCCCACGACATGGTGAGAATGGGACGGAAGCCGCTCAGCATTGCGATGAACGCGCAGGTCTGGATGGGACCAGCGTGAATCAGGTCGGGTTTGATCTCGCGGGTCAAACGTCGAAAGTCGAAAGTCAGCCGCGGCAGGTCGCGCCAGCGGAACTCGCCCTGTCCGCCCGCCCATAGCACTTGCTCGATTTTCGCGGGGACAGGACGATCCTCCACCTGTCGCGGTCCGCGCTGGAGACGGACATAAAACACTTCATGCTCGGTCTCAGCCAGCGAGGCGAGGAAGCGATGGTCGTGAGGGGAATAGTCGAGGGAAAAGTAGATGACTTTCAAGGTTTCAAGTTCCAGGTTTCACGTTTCAAGTTTTGGATGTGGATGAGGGTTTGGCAGGGCGATGAGGATTTTTGAGGATGGCTTTCTTCAACCCGCCAATGATGGCTTGAGTCTTCTTGGCTTGGTCGTAACACGATTGAAATTCTTCCTGGTTGATATGGTTGACATCTATCGCCGCGTAACACAGAGATTGAACCTCCACAGCCGAGCGGCGAGCCATGCCGAGGAAACGAGCAAACTCAATAGATGATTCGTTATCGAAGCCTTCCGCGATGTTCGTCATGGAGGAAAGAGCCGCCGCTTGAAACTGCTCTTTCATTTCAAAGTCCTTTGCAAAAGACCCTTTCGAAGTGACCGCGTACGCCAATCTCACCAGCTTGCGCGCCTCCTGCCAGGCGATCAAGTCCTCGAATCTCGTAATCGTAGCCACATCAACCTCCTTTGTTCTCCTTAATTAGCAAGTCAATCCAATCAACCACGCTCACTTGAAACATGAAACGTGGAACTCATGCGCCCAAATCCGTCCAACGCAGTTCTTTACCCAGCGGCATATCAGACAAAGACTTCGTCCCGATGACGTTTTGAATCTGGTCGGGTTTGATCGCACCAGGCGTGGCGGGACGCAGGACGTCTATCATGTCGCGGGTGAAGACCTCGCCCGCCTTGATATCCCGCGCGGCGCGCAGACAGCGGCGTTGGACGATCTGCGTCTCCTGTTCGTTGTCTGCGATGAACTTGTCCGCGGAGCCAAGCGAGCGTTCGAGCAGACGCGTCTCCTCGACCATGCGCGCCCACTTGTCGGGATTCATCGCGAACTTGTGGTCGGGACCTTCGCGGTCGTTGCTGTCGGTGAAGTGACGTTCGATGACACGCGCGCCCAACGTCACCGCGGCGATGACCGGCGCGACCGCGTGCGTGTGGTCGGAGAGACCGAGGATTACGTCGGGGAACATAGTCGCGTACGTTTTCAGCACGTTGATGTGCAGGTGGTCGTAGTTGTCCGGGCTGGCCGTGTAGTTGGTGTTGCACTGCATCAACACGAGTTGTTTGTTGATTCTGAGAATCGCGTGGACGGCCTTCTGCACCTCCCCAATTGTGGACGCGCCCGTCGCGACGAAGAACGGCTTGCCCTTGGATGCCATTCGCTCCAGCGCTTCGATCCAGTCAATTTCGCCCGAGCCAGCCTTGTAGACTTCCACGTATCGGTCAAGGTGGTCAATCGCATCGAAATCGTAGGGCGAGGAGAAATAGTCAATGCCGACTTCGTTGCACTCTTCGCTCAGAATATTCGACCACTCGAACGGGATGGACGCGCCCTTGTACACCTCGAACACGGACTTTTTCCACGCGGCCTGGTGACTCACCTGTCCGCCACTCATGGCCTTGAAGCCGTAATCCGAGACGATCTTCGGCGCGTCGAAATTCTGGAACTTGGCCGCGTCCGCGCCTGCTTCTTTGGCGAGGCGGATGAGTTGCTTGGCGCGGTCGAGGTCGCCGTCGTGATTCGCGGCGATGTCCGCGATGAAGTAGGTGGGGTGATTCAATCCGATAGTGTGGTTTCCGAATTTGATTTCCATGTTGGTCTCCTTTGAGAGCAGCGGGTGTTATGAATGTTGCTTACCAAACCAGTTTCGCAATTTTCGAGCAAATTGAGAGCGCTCATCAACATCAAATGGACTTTTCTGCGCGTTGTGAAAATCATCGTTCAAATAACGCGGAATGACATGCAAATGATAATGCCAGATATTTTGGTCTCCAGCGGGTTCATTGTGCTGTCGAAGCATGATTCCATCACAGTGATATTCCGACTTCATTGCCAGGGCGACTTCCCTGCTCAACGCATGAATTTTCGTGGAAATATCCACTGGCAAGTCATAGATGTTTTCAAAATGCAGATTCGGAATGATCAGCACATGTCCCTCATTTTGTGGATACCTCCTTGTGGCTATAAAAGCCGTTACATCAGCCGTTTGGAAAACGATATCAGTTTGTCTTAGTTGTGTTTGGTTGCTTCCTCTTCCTTGAATCAAGAGGCAAAACGGGCAGATGTATTCTGAGGGTGCATGATTATGCATATACTTTCTCCAAATCCTTTTTGCAACCCAACCTCAGAAGATTCTCCATAGGAACCTGTGGATAACTTCCCGTTTTCTGTGGATAACTCTCGTGACAAGCCTGTGGATAACCTGTAGAACAAATTGCCAATTTGTTCTACCCCTGTGCAAAACTCTTTAGTTTCTGTGGAAAACCCTCTTTATACTGTGCATAAAACAGGTCCAGTCCGGTGGAAAAACTGGGGAGAGACTGGCCTAAATCTGTGGATAACTTGTTGACAGACAGGTACAAATTGTGAGCACGGCGGGCAAGCAGGCTTGAGGCCTGAATGGATTTGGGCGAAATCTCGCCCTCGTTCAACCGGAACTTACGCGCGATCTCCACGCCAAACTGATACTTGCTCATCGGCTGCGGCCCCACCGCGTGGTACAGCCCATGCAGTCCCTTCGCCAGCATCGCCAGCAAGGTCTGCGACAGATGCATGACGTGCATCGGGCAGAAGATGACGTCCGTGTAGCCGCTCATGGATTTATTGTTCGTCAGGTTGTTGAAGAAGAATTCGGCCAGCGAGCGCCGTCCACCCAGCGACCAGCCGTAGAAGTTGACCCGGGCGACGATGGCCTCCGGGTTGGATTCCAGCACGGCCTGTTCCGCGTCCAATTTCGTGTGCGAATAGACGCTGACGGGGAGCGGATCGTCCTCCTCGGTGTAGACTCCCGACTTCGTCCCGTCGAAGACCGCGTCGGTCGAGATCTGGACCATGTGGATGCCGCGCGTTTTACAGGCCTTCGCCAACGCTGACGGCAGGTCCGTGTTCAGACGCCGCGCCGCTTCGGGATCCGCCTCACACGCTTCGAGGTCCGCGATCGCGGCGCAGTGGACCAGCCAATCGGGCCGCGCCGCGTCGAGGACGGAGTCCACCGCCCCCTCGTCCAGCAAGTCCGCCTGAATCGTCCGAAACGGGGCAGATTTGAGCGTGGCGCGATCCACGCCAATGACCTCGTGCGCGTTCATCGCTTCGAGGGCGAGGTTGAGGCCAAGCAGTCCACTGGAGCCGGTGACGAGGAGTTTCATGGGTTCCTCCAGACCCAAAGGTTTTGAAAACCTTTCGGGTCTTTCATCCTTCGAGTTTACCCTGTTTGTACAATTCTTCAAATGGCGCGATGTACTTTTTGATGCCTTCGAGATCGAGCCATTCGGTATTGTTGTCGCTGGTGTAGGAAAAGCCCTCGGGGAGTGGATTGCCATCGTAGTGCTGGTTGCGGTTCCAGAGCGTCTCGGGCGGCTGGATGATGAACATCGCGTCGCGCTCGACCGCGTTGCGGGCCTCGTCTGCGGACAGCAGGTCTTCGTGCAGTTTCTCGCCCGGACGGATGCCGATGATGTCGATCTGCGCTTCGGGGGCGATGGCACGGGCGAGGTCAATGACCTTGGTGCTGGGGATCTTCGGGATGAAGACCTCGCCGCCTTCCATCTGCTCGATGCAGTTGATGACGAAACGCACGCCCTGCTCGAGCGAGAGCCAGAAGCGGGTCATACGCTCGTCAGTGATGGTGATCTTGCCGCTGGCGCGCTGCTTGAGAAAGAGCGGCACGACCGAGCCGCGCGAGCCGACAACGTTCCCATAGCGGACGCAGGCGTAGCGCGTGGACGATCCCGCCGCGTAGTTATTGGACTGGATGACGAGTTTCTCGGCGACGAGTTTTGTGCCGCCGTACAGGTTCGCGGGGCTGACGGCCTTGTCGGTGCTGAGGGCGAGGACTTTCTTCACGCCCGCGTCGAGTGCGGCTTCGAGCACATTGCTGGTGCCGATGATGTTGGTCTTGACGGCTTCCATGGGGTTGTACTCGCAGGCAGGGACCTGCTTGAGCGCCGCGGCATGGACGACCACATCCACACCGTGCATAGCGCGGACGAGGCGCTCGCGGTCGCGGATGTCGCCGATGAAGTAGCGCAGGTTGGGCTGGTTGAAGCCTGCCACCTGCATTTCGTGTTGTTTCAACTCGTCGCGGCTGAAGATGATGATCTTCTTCGGCTGTTTTTCCTTGAGCAGGATCTCGGTAAGCTTCTTTCCGAATGAGCCCGTTCCGCCGGTGATGAGGATGATTTGATTTTTCCAGTCCATAGGTTACTCCGTAAGATCTTGGCCACGAATTTACCCTTCGGGTACGATGTCACAAATTCGCGCGAATTGGTTTCTTTTCCTATCGCTGCCCTGAGCAGAGTGACGAGCACAGCGAGGAACGCAGTCGAAGGGCAGGTAGATTCAAATGATTTGTTCACATGTAACCCGTCCTTCGACTTCGGGACGATGGGTTACTTGGTAGCCACAAACAACCCAGAATCTTTCGTGATGAGAATCTCGCCGTTCATTTTCATCGCTTCCGTGAATTGACGCTCGATGGCTTGAAATTGCTCTTCCGAGAACTCCGCGGTGGAAGTCATCGAGCGGACGTAGGCCAAAATAGCAGAGACATCCGTCACTCGCAAGTTATCCTCGTACTGGAATACGTCCACGCGCGGGAAGAATTCCTGCAATTGCGCCGTCCCGTTTTCGAGCGTGAAGGCCGAGGTGATCGTCTCGCGCGTGATGGGAGCCACCCGTTCGAGTTGCTCCCACATCTCGCGCATGTGATTCCTTCCAAGCGTACCAGTAAACAGACGACCGTCCGCTTTCAGTACGCGCCGCATCTCGGACAACGCCTTTCGACGGTCAGGCACATGATAGAGCATGTGATTGGCGATGACCGCGTCAAACGTCTCATTGGGATAGGGGATGGACTGCGCGTCGATCTGCTCGAACTTGAAGTTGCGCCCGATAACAACCAGATTCCGCCACGCCGCGTCCACCATGCCAGGGGAGAGGTCGCTCAAGGTGATATTCCACGAGGCGGGAATAGGCTGTCCACATTCCTTCCACAGGTAGCCAGGTCCGCAGCCCAACTCCAGGATGCGGGCATTTTCTGGCAAGGCACTCAGCCTGTCGAAAACCCAATGGAACCATCCATATGGATTCGTGCTAAACCGCTGATGGATCGCCGCCCGCGCGTCCAGGTTGGACGAGTCGCGGTATTGGTTGAATTTGAGATAGTTTGGATCGGTAAAGTTCATAGTTTTTCACAAGAACTTATGGTACCGGGTAAACCGATACGATTTGATACCATCCGACTTGACGAGTCAGAGGAAGGTTGTTTGAACCATCTGGATTTACCGAATAGATATTCGTACTCCCAGAATCGGTTCCCGCTACATAAATAATTTGTGTCCCATCCGGTGACCAGATAGGATATCTTAAAAGAGTGGGGCTTTCCAAATTCTCTGGCTTCACCTCGCGAATTCCATTGCCATCAGAATTAATTATGAACAGCCCCATGTGATCTTCGTCTTTGTAACATACAAAGACGATTTGTTGCCCATCGGGAGACCACGACGGTTCCCAGCAAGGGGTTATAGCAAGACGCTCATAAGGCTGGCCAGGGTTTTCAACGCTAAAAATACGCACAGCGCTTGGTGCCACGCTCTCCGTATATGGAAGAACGCTGTAACAGGTTGTCACTACTTGCTGGCTGGTAGGCGACCACTTTGGCAGGTAGCAATTCTCCTGATAATCTGCAAGTTCTGTCAATTGTCCACTATCTAGATCGTAAATTAACAATGCAGAGCCGGGAGTTTTCAGTTGTTGTTCAAGGCCAATGACTCCGCGAGACAGCGCTAGTTTTTTTCCATCGGGCGACCATTTAACACCATTGATAAGTGATGGAATATCGCCGATCAAGGGGATAGGAATGACTCTTTTATTCTTTCCATCAAAATCCCTGAATTCGAGAAAACTCTCGATATCAAAACCTCCCCCCTCATAGACGAGTGACACAAACTGCTCTTCGTCCAGCGACCAATCTATACTAAAGTAGTTTCCCACCGTTAGGCGTTCAACCAACAGATTTGTTATATCAATTAATTCTTTGCTGGCTGTATCCAAAAGATACATATGCTGGCGCTCTTCCACCGTAGACTCGGAGGGATCCTCTGCCAAACTAGTTGGGCCTGCTTCAAAAATAATCCTGTCTCCATTTTTCGACACCAAGAGGTAATACTCTCCGATCGTTGGGCTAAAAGTTAGTTGTTCGATCTCACTTTGAGTGTTGTCTGGGATTCGATAGATATCGGCTGGGCCAGCCACTTCATTCGAGATAAAGATTATCCCAAAGTGGTTTGACTTGGGCGCGCAACCTGCCAAGACTGCCACGCACAAGAAGCATAACAGGAGAAGGGAAATTCTTCGGGATCGAACAGGCATAGTTACCATTTACTAATTATTCACTTATCCCAATCGAACTTCATCCCCAGCAGGTCATACAACTGCTGGTTGAAGGAGCGGAAGTACTCCACGAGTTTCTGGCGCGTGACGGAGTCCATGCCGCCTTTGTAGGTTCCCTGCTTGAAAACCTCGTACTGTCCCATATGGAATGGCAAGCCGAGGAACGAAAAGGATGTCTCCATCACTTTGGCAGGCTCGGCGTACAAGTCTTCGCTTTTCAGGATGAGGATATTTTCCTTCGGGAACAACCGAAACAAGGTTTGCAGTTGCTCCGCGTAACGTCCGCGCTCGAGATAACTATACTGGATATGCCGATACTGCGGATAGGACGCGTCCGCCGCGATCTTTTCGGCCTCACCCGCCAGTCGGTCAGACTCCGCTTCGAGGGCCTGCTCGAATGTCAGGTCTTCACGCTTGACGCGTACCATGTGCTGATAGTGCGAGTAGGCGCGGTCCACGGGGTTGCGCAGGATGGCGATCAATTTTACGGAGGGCAGCGCGGCATGAATCCGCTCGGGCGCGGTGGGATGGTACATGTAATACGGACTGGCCTCGCCCGTCAACGCTTGGGCGGCGCGCAGTTTACTACGCAATGGGAAATGGGCGCGATACCAGGACAGTCCGCGAAAATAATTGCTGTCGAAAAACTTGAGTTCCTTGCGGAGCGGGGAAAGCACCTGCGGATGTTGGATCAGGTAATTGAACAGGGACGTAGTCCCGCCCTTTTGTGTGCCGACCACCAAAAAGTCAGGCAGGGCGCGGAAGGGCGTGGTGAGGCGGTGGAAGGTCCACCACAGCACCAGCCGCGGGTTTTTCCGAATCTTCGTCGCACTGATGTTGTCGTCCGCGTACATCAACTCTCCTTGCGGAACACGATCAGCGGATACTGGCCGTTCTCGCCAAAGAAGCGCGGAAATTTTTCCTCCAGCCAATACACCAGCCGCAAAAGATATTTTCCGCCCAGCCACGGGTGGACGAGGATGCGCGAGAAGCGCGTGCTCAAACTGCGCCAGACGAAAATCTGGATCGGCGTCACATCGGCCAGTTCCTGTCGCAGCCAGTCCGCATCGATCTTTGCGATGTAGGTCCCTGTGTGCTTGTCAATGGAGCGCCCCTTCTTTTTCTTGACGAAGTTGGGCAGTCGGCCGCGCGTCAGCAGGGATTTGATCACGCGCAGCGGGCGCACAAAGAATCCCGTGATCTTCATCAGCGTGGGATAGTCCCAGCCATTCACCACCACCGCCGAACGGTTCGGCTTGAGGACGCGGTGCAGTCCCGCGTAGGCGCGTTTGTGTTCCGACGCGGGCAGGTGATGGATGGTATGCAGGGAGACGACCGCGTCGAACGCGTCGGACTTGAACGGGAGGTTCGCCACATCCATGACCACGTAGAGGCCGCGGCTTCCGAGACGTTGACGCGCCTCTCGGAGCGCGGTCATCGAAAGGTCCGCACAGACGTGGAATTTGTAATTTTCGGAGTAGGTCACGTATTCGGGATATTGCACGGGCCCAGAGCCCGCGTCCAAAAAGAGGTCGCCCGAGGCAGCGATGTGCCGCTTCACGCGCAGGTGGCACTTGTGGACATACTCCGCGGTGACGGGACGCAGGTCTTCGTAGCGGGCGTTCTGGTACAGCCCCTCGCCAACCTGCGACCAGCCGATCTGGTCATAAAACTCACGGACTTGTTGCTTGGTGTTATCAGACATTGATTCTTTTGCCACAGATTACACAGATTTCACAGATTGTTTGCGCTCAAACTTGCAGAGTTCATTAACACAAAGTCACCACACTTGCACCGCACTGCGTTTGGTGCAGTGCAGGTGAGGCACGAAGCCACACACCTGCCCTGGCGGGCGGTGCCAGGGAAGTTTTTTTCTTGGTGCCTTTGGGCCCTTGTGTTAAGGCGTGAAGACAAGGTCATTTCCACGTAAATGCTTCGCCAACCAAAAATTTGAACGTCTCGCCAAATTGCTCTCGGCCTTCGTTGCTCAACACTTTTTCCAGCGGCCATACTTGCAGGTCGTCCCAGAAATTCATCAACCGCCACGGGAACGGACGCGGATACTCGAAGAAGAATCGGTAGGCGTAATTCCAGGCGAAGGCGGTCTGCGACTCGCTCAGGCGATGGGCGGGCACGTCAGCCAGCACGCGCTCGAGGGTTGCATAATACTCGTCCCACGAATTGGGGTCAATTGTAAATCCACGCCCGCGGTAATGCGTCTGCCCGCACGAGATGACGGGTGTACCGTTCATCGCGGTCTCGAGTCCGACCGTGGTCGTGTACGCGAGTCCGAGATTGGCGATCTCGATCAGATCGTAGGTATTGACCTTGTCCAACGCGCCGATTACGTGAATGTGATTGGGAATCTCTGGCAACGCCTCGCGGACGACCGTCCCCATGGACTTGGCCTGCGGGACAAGTTTCTCGCCAGGGTGCACGCGAATTACTAATTGTACGTCGGTTCGCTTTGCAAAATATTGGACGGTCTTGGTGATCCACTCGGTCATCGAGGCGGCGAAGATGTCGCGTCCAAGCGTGAGGCTGTCCCCCAGCACGTTCGCGGCAAGCATGACCACGGGGCGGCTATCGAGGCCGAGTGCCTTGCGCGTCTCTTCCGCTCCCTGACTGGAAACGTACTGCCACAGTCGCTTGGACTTGCCCCACACACGGGCGCCGCGGCGGGCATTCTCCAGGTCTGCGACGCGCTCGTACATGGCGTCGGTCATCGGGAGGGAACAGCGCGCCTCCACGAGGTAGTCGGTGTCCTGTTGCATGATCGAAGAATTTTGCGCCAGCCAAATTTGTTCGCGCTGGTCGTTAAATTCATACGTCACGGCGTCAATGCCAAGATAGCGCGCCACGCGGAAGACGATGCCCATTTCCAAAATCAACCCATTGGGAATGAGAACGACATCAGGTTTGTTGGCTTGCATGTACGCGAGCGCGGCACGGGCAGCGAATCCGTTGCGTTCGAGACGCAGGTCGTACAGCGCGCGGTCGGACGGATTCGACATGTCCACTTCTTCGCGCATCAGCGTGTACTGCGCGTCCCAGAGGGAGACCTCTTCCACGTCAGATTGGAGAGGCGCGGGCAGAATCCCCTCCGATTTTCGGAGCGCAGACTTCAGTCTGCTGGCTGGGCGGACTGAAGTCCGCGTTCCGAAAGTTTCTTGAAGATCAAGGAAAGAAACATGCTCAACGAGGGGATTCAACGCGGCGAGCGCGTCACGCGTGTGCAGGACGCGCTGTCGTTGGGTCATCTTGTCCATCTTCTTGTGCCACTCGGAGTAGGGCAGAGTCAACAGCGTCACTTTGTGTCCAAGACCCGCCAGAACCAGGCTGATGACGGCGGACTGCTCGACCCAATAATGCAATGTAGCGAAGAAAAGAATCTTTTTCTCCGCGGGGGCGCTCTTGGCAAACGGTGCCGCTACCTTCGCCATCGCGGGCAGAGACTTTTCAAGGCGATGCAAGTTGTAGTGATCCTTGCGGGCGCGGGATTTTTGCCGAAGGGTGTAATCCAGTTCGGCCGCGAGGGGTAGTTCACCGAGGATGTTGCGGAGGGTTTTGTTCATAAGAGAGAGCAAATAATTAGAGAGTAGAGAGCAGTCAACACAGACTAATTATCTGTTCTCTACTCTCTGTTCTCTGATCATCTAATCACTGATTTTCTCGATCTTCCACTCAAGCCGCGGCCGTATCGGTCCGACGCGCGGCTCGGGCCATTGCGTGCCTGGCGCGCCGCTGATGTCCACGTTGAAGGCCAGTGCGTTCTCGTCCATGAAGTAGCGGCGCACGCCGAACGAAGACGCGTTCACGCCGACGCTGTAGCGGCCTTCATTGAAAATATCGGCAGGCAACGTCGCGCGGCTGACGTACGTCCCCGCTTTGCGCGTGTCGAATTTTTCGTAGAGTTGCGGCTGGTCGGTATCGAACGAGGTAAGCACGTATTCGCCTCGCATGGTGCTGACGTACATCCCAACGCGCAAGCCTTTGACTTCCGCACCAAGGCGATATTCGAACTCGAGATTGACCGGCTCCGTGGAGCGGATTGTGTCCACGACCTTGCCGCGTCCATCCTTGACCGTGAGGCGGATCGGCGTAAAGGGCGCCGCGTTCGCTGGGACTTCGTCTGCGTCCCACGTGCGCTCGCCAGCCTGCGCCTGTCCCGACGAAAGATAAAAGTCCACGGCTTCCTGTGTGGGCGCGCGCATCACGAGTTTGCCCTTGTTGAGGACGATGGCTTCCTGCGTGAGCCGCAGAATCGCCGACATGTTGTGGCTGACGAACAAGACCGTGCGTCCCTGCTGGGCCACGTCGCCCATCTTGCCGAGACATTTCTTCTGGAACTCCGCGTCGCCCACGGCGAGGACTTCGTCCACGACGAGGATTTCGGGTTCGAGGTGCGCGGCGACGGCGAATGCGAGACGCAGGTACATGCCCGAGGAGTAGCGTTTGACGGGCGTGTCAATGAACGTGGCGACTTCGGAAAAGTCCACGATCTCGTCGAATTTGGAATCGATCTCGGCGCGCTTCATGCCAAGGATCGCGCCGTTCATGTAGATGTTCTCGCGTCCCGTCAACTCGGGATGGAACCCCGTCCCCACTTCGAGGAGCGAGCCGACGCGTCCGCGCACGGCGACCGTCCCGCGCGTCGGTTCAGTGACGCGCGAGAGTATCTTCAACAGCGTGGACTTCCCCGCGCCGTTGCGTCCCACGATGCCGAGCACTTTCCCCTCTTCGAGATCGAAGGAGACATCGTCCAGCGCCCAGATGAAGTTCTTGTTGGCGCGTCGTTCGGACTTGCCGACGAGAGCCTTCGCGAGCCGCACGGGCGCGTAGACTGTGTCCACGATCACATCGCGGAGCATGTTGTAGCGGAATTTCGTCTCCGCCGCGCCGATCACGTATTGTTTGCCGAGGTTTTTTACGGAAATTGCTGTTGTCATTTATATCGTATCCGCGAACGTCTTCTCCGTGCTTCGGAAGTAGAACAGTCCCGTCACCAGCACAAGGATGGAGATTCCGACCGAGACCCACAGCGCCGCGTCGGGGCCGTTGCCTGAACCGAGCAGCGCCCAACGGAAGCCGTTGACCACGCCTGTCATCGGGTTGAGGGATAAGATGATGCGCCAACTCTCAGGAAGACTTGTGAAGGCGTATGCAACGGGTGTGGCAAAAAACCAGAACTGCGTGAGGAACGGCAGGGCTTGATTCACATCGCGATATTTCACATTGATGGCGGAAAGCCACAGGGCGACACCCAGTGCGGTGATGATCGCCAGAATGACGAAGAACGGCAGTGTCCAAAGCAGGCTCCAGGCAGGCGTCACGTGGAAGTAGAACATCAGGCCGATGAGGATGACGAAGGCGATGGCAAAATCCACCAGTCCCGCGAAGACCGAGGACATCGGCAGGATCAGGCGCGGGAAGTAGATTTTCGTCACCATGTTGTTGTGCGCCACAAGTGAACGGCTTCCTTGATTCAGTGCGGTGACAAAAAGACCCCAGGGTAACAGGGCAGTAAACGAAAATATCTCGTAGGGAACGCCGTCTGTGGGCAGTTTTGCAACCCGGTCGAATACAAACGTGAAGATGAGCATATTCATCACGGGTTGGATGACCGCCCATGCCATGCCCAGCATGGTCTGCTTGTATTTCACTTTCACGTCGCGCCAGACCATGAAGAAGACCAGTTCACGGTACACCCACAGGTCGCGCAAATTGAGCGCGGCCAGTCCGTGCGAGGGTTTGATGTAGATGGTGGTGGGTTCGTGTTTTGTAATTTCAGTCATAAGATAATTAGAGAGTAGAGACTAGTGAGAGAGAGGCGCAGACTGCTCTCTACTCTCTATTCTCTTCCTATTTTCCTTGAACCACTCGATCGTCCGCTTCATGCCTTCATCGAACGGGACTTTTGCACCCCAGCCGAAGAGTTCCTTTGCGCGGCTGACGTCCAGACCGCGGCGCGGCTGACCATTGGGCTTGTCCGTCTCCCAGACGAGTTTGCCCTCGAAGCCAGTCTGCTTCACGATCATCTCAGTCAGGTCTTTGATCGAGATCTCGTAACCCGAACCGAGGTTCACGGGCAGGTCGCCATTGTACTTCTCCGCGGCAGTGACGATTCCGTCGGCGGCGTCTTCCACGAAGAGGAATTCGCGGGTCGGCGAGCCATCGCCCCAGACCTTCAGTTCCTTGTCGCCGCGGTCCTTGGCTTCCAACGCCTTGCGGATGAGCGCAGGGATGACGTGCGATGTCTGCAAATTGAAGTTATCGCGCGGACCGTAGAGATTGACGGGCAGGAGGAAGATGGCATTGAAGCCATACTGCTGGCGATACGCCTGCGCCTGCACCAGCATCATTTTCTTGGCGAGGCCGTAGGGAGCGTTCGTCTCCTCGGGATAGCCGATCCACAGGTCATCTTCCTTGAACGGGACGGGCGTGAACTTGGGGTACGCGCACACCGTCCCGATGGCGACGAATTTGCCGACGCCGCGCTGGTAGGCCTGGTGCATCAATTCCACGCCCATCATCAGGTTGTCGTAGAAGAATTCCGCGGGATGCTCGCGGTTCGCGCCGATGCCGCCCACGTGCGCGGCCAGATGGATGATGACCACGTTCTTCGGGTCAAAATCCTTGAGCGTCGCATCATACAAGCGACGGATATCGTTGGGATTGACGAGGTTGTATTCTTCGATGGTCGGGATGTAAATGTCCGTCGCGCCGCGCTCTTTCAACTTGGCGGTCACGAATGAACCGAGGAATCCTGCGCCGCCTGTGACGATGACTTTTTTGTTTTGCCAGAAATTGGTTGTCATTTTTTCTCCTTTGGGTGAAAACCTGACATGTCTCCAAAATTGTCCAATTGTTCAGCGCCTTAATCGTGTCAAGGTATTAATCGGTGAGGACGCTGGTGAGACATGTCAGGTTTCGAATTATTGGACTATGAACTGTGCGTTCCTGTATTTCTCATCATGCGGGTTGCGGATCAGCCCGCTCTTTAAAGCAAAGACCAGTTCGCGGATTCCATCATCCACGTTGAGAGTGGTCTCGTAACCGAGTTCGCGCTTCACCTTCTCGAACGAGACGGTAATATCGCGCATGTCGCCGCCGAAGGTCAGGTCTTTGTGCTCCACCACGGTTTCGGGCAGTCGCTTCAACACCAGGTTGACGATCTCGTCCTTGGTGTAGTTGCCGCTGTCTGTGCCGAGGTTGTAGACCTGGCCGCGCACCTTCGCATCGGGCGCGTCCAGTCCCATCAGGATGCCGCGGATGGTATCGCGCACGTGGATGAACGAGCGCGAATAGCCGCGCTGGTAAATGATCAATTCCCGTTTGGTGAACGCTTCGAGCACGAACTGGTTCACGATCAGGTCGAACCGCGTACGCGGCGAAATGCCATACAGCGTGGCGAAACGGAACAACAAAGGCGCGGTGACCGCGTCCCGCTGCGAAAGCAGGAATTCCTCGGCTGCGATCTTGGTCTCGGCGTAGAGCGATTGCGGATTGAGCGGCGACTCCTCGGTGACGGGTTTGCCGTCAGGCGAGAGGCCGTAGTTGCTGTAGGAGGACGCGAACACGAATCGCGCGGACCCGAGAGCGGCCGCCTGCTCGAAGACTCGTTTCGTGGCCTCGACGTTGTACTTCCACGCGGCCTGTTTCCCGACCGCCTGACACGCAGGGAAGCCAACAATGGCCGCCAGGTGGATGACAGCCTCAGGCTTGGGCCAATCGCCCTTGAGGGAATCTTTCACCGCACGCGGATCGGTCACGTCCGCTTTGATGAAATGAAAATTGGGATGATGCCAGTAGGGAATCAGCGACTCGCCGCCGAACAGCAAACTGTCCAGCACGGTGACGCGCCAGTTCGCGCGCAACAGTTCCGAGGTCAGGAGCGAACCGATGTAGCCCGCGCCGCCTGTCACCACCGCGTGACGAGTCCCGCTCATTCGTCGGCCTCCATCCGCAGGGTTATCTTCCAGCCTTTGATGTCGAGGGCGGGCGCGTCCTTGTCCTGCACCACGGCCATCCCCTGTTCGAGACAGGTAAGGCGGGCGATGTCGGCCACGTCGCCGCCGCCATTGATGCGGACGCGGTCCTGGCCATTGCGGCGAATGGTGGCGATGTGTCCCTTCACGCGCTGGCGCGTCTTTCGATAGAGGTCGAAGGAACGCTCGACATAATCCACCGCGAGGCGGGCGCGCAGGGCGATGCCTTCGGGCGTGATGATGTAGCGAAGTTTTTTGCGCTCGGCGCGTGAGACCTTCACGTAGCCTTTTTCGATGAGACGCTTTAAATGCCAATTGACCGTGCCCACCGCCACACCGAGTTGGGTGGCAAGCGTGGACTGGTTCACGTTGGGGTCGCTCTCGATTTCTTCGAGCAGAGTGAGTTCGCGGGCAGTATCGGTTGATTCCATAAACAGTACTTGTCGTTTCAAAATTCAGTGACTGAATTATAACATAGGTGCAATTTACGGAGAGTGCCACTCGACAAAGAGGAAAAACGTTACGTGACACGCCTGCAAAAATATGCCATAATTATTCGCAGAACCTCTCTTCACTTCAGGTTCGTTCCTGCTCAAACCGAAAACAGAATTTCGGGATCTTTTGTCAGTTGTTCGTTCCCTTGAAAGGAGGAGAAAGTGTCCAAAACAAAATTGCTGGTTGGGGCGGTTTTCGTCCTGCTGGCGATCAGCCTGTTGGGTTGCCAACCTAAAGCAGAACAGCCCACACCTGGGGAGACCCAGAGCGCGGAGCCATCCACGATCGTGATCGTGATCGCGGAGGAACCGCCTTCGTTCAACCCCGCCATCACCGACGCGGGTTTCGACTCGCTCGTCATGGAACTCGTCATGCTCGGTCTCGCGGATGTTGACCCCGACGGTAACGTCTTCCCCGAACTGGCCGCGGAACTCCCCACCGTGGAGAACGGCGGCGTGGTCATGGACGAGGAGGCGGGCACGATGTCCGTCACGTGGAAGATGCGACAGGACGTCCAATGGGCAGACGGGACTCCCGTCACTGCGGACGACGCCATCTTCACCTTCGAAGCCATTCAGGACCCCGAAACGGGCACCTGGATCGCCGGCATTGACTACATTGACAGCGTGGAAAAGGTGGATGATTACACCTTCACCATCAACTACAACGCCATCTATCCCGGTTACCTCACCCAACTCGGCGGCGAGCAGGTGGTCATCTGGCCTGCTCATTACTGCGATCCCGAACAGGGATTCTCCTCCTGGGATTGTTCGCGCCAACCGCTGAGCAACGGTCCCTACGTTTTGCAGGAATGGGTCGCGGGCGACCACCTGACCTTCGTCAAGAACGAAAACTACTTCGTGGACGGCAAGCCCTCCATTGACCGCATCATCGTCCGCGTGGTGCCCGACCGCGAAGTCCGCAAGACGATGCTCATCAAGGGCGATGCCGACCTCGACATGTGGTCCACCGAACCGATGATCGCTGACCTGGCAAATGAACCCAACGTCAAGGTGGACCCCAGCCCCACCAGTCGGTGGGTGATGCGCATCTTCTTCAACCTCGCGGCCAAGGGGACGACCGACCCGGTGGCCACGCCGCATCCCGTCCTTTCGGACGTGCGCGTGCGCCGCGCCATCCGCATGGCGATTGACGTGGATACGCTCTCGAAGGAATTCTTCCTCGGCTACGCCAAACCCGTCTGGACGGAATTCTTCCGCGAGCCATACACCTGCAACAACATTCCGCGTCCGAAATTCGACCCCGAAGCCGCGGCCGCCCTCCTTGAAGAGGCCGGCTGGACGGACACCGACAGCGACGGCGTGCGCGAATGTCACGGATGCGGGACCGCCGAAGAAGGCTACAAGATGGAGATGGAATTCATCACGTATGCCGAATACGGCGAATCGCTCGAACTCACCCAGCAGTTGATCGCCGAAATGCTCGGCAAGATCGGAATCAAACTCAACCTGACAGTGGTGGAAGGCAGCGTGCTCTGGGCCGCCACCACGGACGGAGGCATCGAACAGAGCGGCAACTTCGACATGGACATCTGGGACGACGGCTACAGCGGCATCGATCCCACCGACTTTCTGTGGAGTTACTACTACTCCGAGGCCGCCACTCCCGATTACGGCTACAACTATGGCCGCTGGATGAACGAGGATTTCGACGCCCTGCTGGATTCCGCCTACACCCTCGACGAGTCCGCGCGCAAGGAAGCCTTCTGCCAGATGGCGGAGATCATGGAGGAGGAACTGCCCGAGTTGCTGTTGTTCACTGCCATCAATGCCGACGCGCACTCCGCCCGACTGATCGGCATCCAATCCTCGACGAACGATCTCGTCACCTGGAACGCGGCAGATTGGACTCTGGCGAAATAATCGTGGTGCGGAATGGTATTCCGCAAACCCAATAGTCGGCGGGATGCCATCCCGCCCCACACGGGAACAAACGATCTTCATGACCACTTACATCGCCCGGCGCCTGCTTCAGACCATCGGACTGCTCTTTCTATTGAGCATCGTCTTTTTCGCACTGGTCAACCTCGCGCCGGGCGGTCCGCTTGCGGGACAGGGACAGAGCCGTCACATCCGCCCGGAGAAGATCGCCATCCTCAAGCGTCAGTTCGGGCTGGACAAACCGCTCCCCACGCAATATCTCATCTGGCTGGTGGGCAATGACTGGATGAAGGTGGACGCCGATGGCGACGGCGTCGCCGAAAGCTTCGGCACGCGGCAGGGAATCCTGCGCGGCGACTTCGGCTTTTCCTTCCGCTCGCGCCAGCCCGTGCTGACGGAGATCGCTCAGAAACTCCCCAACACCATCTACCTGATGAGCATCACCCTGTTGGTGGCGCTCCTCATCGCCATCCCGATTGGCATCCTCTCGGCCATCCGTCAGTATTCGGCTTTCGATATCGGCGTCACCACGTTTTCATTTGCGGGACAGGCCATCCCCGAATTCTGGCTAGGGCTGATCTTGATCATCGTGTTCTACAAGTGGCTGAGGAATCCGCTCACCGGCGACCCGCTCCTGCCCGCGGGCGGCATGATGTCCATTGACGTACAGGGCTTCCTGTTATGGGATCGCATCCAGCACCTCATCCTGCCCGTCGCCACCGGCGCGCTGGGATGGATCGCCTGGTACTCGCGCTTCCTGCGCTCGAGCATGTTGGACGTAATGCACAAGGATTACCTGCGCACCGCGCGCGCCAAGGGCGCCGCAGAGCGGATCGTCATTCTCAAACACGCGCTGCGAAACGCACTCATCCCCCTCGTCACCATCCTCGCACTCGACCTGCCGTACATCTTCAGCGGGGCGGTCTTCATCGAATACATCTTCTCGTGGCCCGGCATGGGACGGTTGTACTACCAGGCCGCGCTCAATCGCGATTACCCCATCCTGCTGGCGGTGCTCATCATCGGAGCGGGACTGATCAGTCTGTCAAATCTGCTGGCGGATATTTTATACGCGGTGCTCGATCCGCGTGTCCGCTATGAGTGAGGAAAAACGCCCGTTGAAACAGTCAACCGCCTCACCCGTCAAGAATGAAGCGCTGGCGCCCATCAGCATGGGATCGCTGGTCTGGAAACGATTCAAACGTCACCCGGGCGCGATCGCGGGGTCGGTCGTCCTCGGACTTTTGATCGTGCTCACGATCCTCGCGCCGCTTTCCCCGTACGACGCGATCAACTCCACCATGGCCGAGGCCTATCAGCCGCCGTCGCTGACACATCCCATGGGCACCGACGCGCTCGGCCGCGACCTGATGACGCGCGTCCTGTACGGCGGGCGCATTTCACTCGCAGTCGGGTTGCTCGTGGTGGCGATCTCGCTCAGCATCGGCGTGCCCATCGGCGCGATCGCGGGCTATTACGGCGGCTGGCTCGATAGTGTGCTGATGCGCCTGACCGACACGTTCCTCTCCCTGCCGTCTTTTCTGGTTCTGATTCTGCTGAGCGCGATCCTGCGCGAAGTGGACGCGCCGCTCTTCGAACGGAACAACGTGCTGACCATCGGCGTGGTGATCGGACTCTTCGGCTGGATGACCTTCGCCCGACTCGTGCGCGCCGCCTTCCTCACGCTGCGCGAACTGGACTTTGTGTCGGCCGCGCGTGCCCTGGGCGGACCCGACCTTTGGATCATCCTGCGCCACATCCTGCCCAACGCCATCGGTCCCATCATCGTGGAATGCACGCTCGAACTCGGCTACGCCATCATCGAGGAGTCGGGACTGAGTTTTCTCGGCTTCGGGATCCAGCCGCCCACCGCCTCGTGGGGCAACCTGCTCGGCAACGCGCAGGAACATTTCACCAAATATCCCTGGCTGGCGATCTTCCCCGGCCTGATGATCTTCCTTGCCATCATTTCGGTCAACTACATCGGCGACGGCCTGCGCGACGCGTACGACCCATACAAGATGTTGGAGCAGGTTGGAGAGAGGTAATACGGTACACGGATTACGTTGATTTAAAATTTCAGCGTAATCCGTCCAATCCGTGAAATCCGTGTACAAAGAAAAAGGAGACATCCCATGACATCCCCCCTCCCCCCGCTAGAGCCCATCCGCTCCGCGTATCGGATGCAGTTCCTCTCCGATTCGCAACTGGACCAACTCCAGGAAGCCACGCTCGACATCCTCGAAAATGTCGGCGTGAAATTCCCCTCGGAGAAATGCCTGCATGTGTTCGCCGAACATGGCGCACACGTGGACATGGAGAAGCAGATCGTCCGCATTCCGCGCGGCATGGTTTTCAACGCTTTGAAGACCGTGCCGCGTTATTTTGTCATGGGGGCGCGTGTACCTGAATACGATCTTCATTTGCAGGAGAACGTCACGTATTTCACCACGGATGGATGCGGCATCGAGACCATTGACCTCTACACGGGCGAGAAGCGGACCTCTACCAAAGCGGACGTGGGCATGATGGCGCGCGTCGCCGATTCACAGCCTGCCGTCGGCTTTTACTGGCCGATGGTCAGCGCGCAGGACTTTGGCCGCACCGCCCCGCTCCACGAAGCGGACGCGGGCTGGCAGAACACCGTCAAGCACATCCAATCCGAGACGATCATGGGCGAGCGCGACGCGGAATACGCGGTGGAGATGGCCACCGTCATCGCGGGGAGCCGCGAGGAGTTGCGCCGCCGTCCGCCGCTGTCGCTCGTTGTCTGCACCATCGCGCCGTTGTTGCAGGATCAGCCTGGCATCGAAGGCGCAATGGTGATGGCGAAGGCGGGCATCCCTGTCGGCTTCCTCGCCATGCCCACGCTTGGGACGACCGCGCCCGCCACCGTGGCTGGTGCGCTGGCCGTGGGCGATGCGGAATGCATCAGCGCGGCCGTGCTCATGCAACTTGTCGCGCCCGGTGCGCCCGTCTTCCATTCCATCATGCAAGCCTGGGCGGATCCGCGCACCGGCGCGTACGTGGGCTATCCGCTCGATTCGCGCGGACGCAACGCGCCCATCGAGATCGCGCACCACTGGGGCATCCCCTCGATGGGCGCGTGCTTCGGGACGGAATCCGTCGAACTTGGCTGGCAGACCGCGGCCGAACCCGCCCTCGACCCGTTCCTCGCGGGACTCGTCAGCCCCGAATTCGTCACGGGCATGGGACTTTCGCGCACGTACACCCTGCTCCATCCCGAACAACTTCTGCTCGATATCGACCTCTACCAGCGCGCCCGTCACTACCTGCAACCGCTCGAAGTGAACGAAGAGACGCTCGCGATGGAGTCCATCCGCAACGTGGGCCCGAGCGGACAGTTCCTCGGTCAGAAGCACACGCGCAACCACATGAAGGATTCCTTCGCGCGGGCCATCACCTATCAGCTGGACGCAAAAAATAAATACCGCGACCCGCTCGAAGTCGCGCGCGAACGCACGAAGTGGATCATCGAAAATCATCAGGCCGAGCCGCTCGAAGAGTCGAAACAGAAGGAACTGGCACGTATCCTTGCCGCGGCGGATAAAGAATTGAATTGAGGCATCATGTCTTCCCCAACCCCGCCTCTGCAACCCGTCCGCCCGGCGCGGTCATATCACGTGGTTGACGAAAGCCAGGTCGCTCAACTCGCGGCGGGTACGCTGGAAATTCTCAACGCCGTGGGAGTACATTGCCCCTCGGAAAAATGTTTGAAGATTTACGCGGATCACGGCGCGCGCGTGGACTTTGACTCGAAGATCGTCCGCCTCTCTCCTGACCTCGTGAGGGCTTCCCTCGCTTCCGCGCCGCGCTACTACACCATGGGCGCGCGTTCCCCATCCTTCGACTTGCGTCTCGCCGAGATGACCACCTACTGCGCCACCGACGGATGCGGCGTGGAAACGATCGACTTCGAGACGCGTCAACGCCGTTCTTCGCGCAAGCGCGATGTGGCCGATATGGCGCGCGTGGCCGATGCGCTCTCTTCGATTGGCTTTTACTGGCCCATGGTCAGCGCGCAGGATCATCCCGCCATCGCGCCATTGCACGAATTGGACGCGTCGTTCAACAACACCATCAAGCACGTCCAATCTGAAACGGTGATGGGCGAGGGGCTGGGACGGTACGCCGTGGAAATGGCGCGCGTCATCGCGGGGGACGAGGAAACCATGCGGACGCGTCCGCCGCTTTCCCTGCTCGTGTGCTGTATCGCCCCGCTCGGACAGGACAAGGAAGGCATGGAGTCCGCGCTGTTGTTCGCGGAGGCGGGACTGCCCGTCGGGTTCATGTCCATGGCGAACGTCGGCTCGACGGGGCCAGCCACCCTCGCGGGCACGGTCGTCGCGGGCGACGCGGAAATTGTCTCTGCGATGGTCCTCATCCAGATGGCACATCCAGGCGCGCCCGTGTTCCACTCGTTCATGCCGGGCGTCATGCATCCGCGCACAGGCGGATACATGGCTACCACCTGGGAAGGGACTCTGCTCTACCCCATCGGCGTGGAAATGGCACATCATTGGGGCGTGCCCACGCTGGCGGGGATTTTCGCCACCGACGGCATGGTCCCTGGCTGGCAATCCGCGGGCGACGCGGCCTCGTCGTTTTTGCTGTGCGCGCTGGCAGGCGCGGAGACAGGCAGTGGGCTGGGATTGCTCGAATCGTGCAACCTGCTCTACCCTGAATCCATCGTGCTCGACAGCGACATCTATCATCGCGTCCGCACCGAGGCCGCGGGGATGGAGATCAGCCGCGAGGCGCTGGCGTTGGACGTGATCAAAGAGGTGGGACCGCGCGGGATGTTCCTGAAACACCGTCACACGCGCGAACACCTGCGGGAGAGGAAAATGTCCGAGTTGACCGGGCCCGCCCAAACGTCGGGGAAGATGCGGGATCCTGTCGAGGAGGCGCGCGTCAAAGTGGAGAAGATCCTGCGCGAGCATCGTCCCGAACCGTTGGGGGAAATCCAGCAAAAGGAACTGACTCGCATTTTGAACACAGCCGAGCGGGAGTTGGGAGGTGGAAATTGATATGGAAACCGACTTACGAGTTCTCTCAGAGAACGAGGTTGCCGAAGTCCACGAACGGTCGCTGAAAATTCTGGCGACGATGGGGGTGCGCGTGGATACCGACCGCGGACGTCAAGCGCTGAAAAACGCGGGCGCGGACGTGGACGAAGCGACGCGCATCGTGCGTTTCTCGCGTGACTTTGTGGAGGAGTGCCTGCGCCTCGCGCCGAAGAAATTTAATTTGGGCGGAAGGCGCGCGGGCTGGGAGTTTCCGCTCAACGCAGACAAATGCACCCTGCTCGCGGACGGCGCGGCGATCTTCGTGCTGGACAGTGTGACGGGCGAACGCCGCGACGCCACGCAACAGGACTGGCTGGACGCCACCCGCCTGATCGATGCAATTGATGAAGTGGGAGTCTATTGGTCCATGGTGGAGCCGACCTTCGCCGAGGCGACCCTGCACGATTACGCCAGTTACCTGCGCGGGATGGTCACGTATTTTTCCAAACATTTGCAGGACAGCACGCACACGGTGGAGCAATCGCGTTTGTTATTGAGAGTTTTAGAGGCGGTCTTCGGTGGACGCGAGGCCGTGCGCGCGAACAATCCATTTTCGTTTTTGCTCACGCCCATCTCGCCGCTGGTGATCGAAGCCGCACACACCGACGCGTATCTCGAAATGCTCGGTTGGGACGTTCCCGTCGCGATCATGCCCATGCCGATGATGGGAGGCACTGCACCCGCCAGTCTGATCTCCACGCTCCTGCTCGCCAATGCCGAGACGCTCGCCATGTTGTGCCTCGTCCAGGCCGCTGCGCCCGGGACGCCGGTCATCTATGCCGCCTCGCCCGCCATCATGGACCCGTACACGGGACGTTTCGTCGGCAGTGAGGTGGAGCACGGCCTGCTCGGCGCGGCCGTGACCGAACTGGCGCGCACCTACAAACTGCCGGTGGAGACCTCCGCGGGCGGTTCGGGACGCTACCGTCCCGGACTGGGAGTCGGCTATGAACGCGCCCTCAACTGGTCCATGGCGACGCTTTCGTGGCCCGACCTGTTGGTGGGTCCCGGTCAATTGGGCGGATCCATGTTCCTCAGCCTCGAACAACTCCTTGTGGATGTGGAGGTCTTCCGCCGCAGTCTGCGCCTCTCCGACGGGATCAATACCGCCGCGTCCGAATGGCTGGAAGCGGAATTGGCCGCGGTGGGACACGGCGGCAACTTCCTGGCGCGCAAATCCACGCGCGATGCGTTCCGTCACGGCGAAGTCTACGTGGACGGGTACGATCTGCATTCCTCCTACGAAGCCTGGCACGCGTTGGGCAAGCCCAGCCTGATCGAAGAATTCCGCAGCGACGTGCAGGAAATTCTCAAAACCCACCAGCCTCTCCCGCTCGATGAATCCATCGAACGCGAATTGGACCGCATCGAAGAGAGCACACGAGGAAAATAATTCAGCACACGGATGACGCGATTTTTACGAAAAGGAAAAGCGTGTTTATCCGTGTGATCCGTGAAATCCGTGTCCCAAAGGAATTTTTATGCAATTCACCAGCCAACTTCTCAACGGCTCTGAAAAAGAACGCATCCACGCCGACACCCTCAAAGTTTTGGAAACGGTGGGCGTGCGTTATCACAGCGAAAAGGCATTGAAACTGCTCGAATCCGCGGGCGCGCGCGTGGACTACGACGAAAAGATCGCCCGCATCCCGCCCGCGCTGGTGGAACATGCCCTCGACGCCGCGCCGAAACAATTCACGCTCGGTGCGCGCAACCCGCAATACGATTATCCCCTGCCGTCGCCCGTCACGCGCTATTGCATGGACGGCACTGGCGCGTTCGTGCAAGACTTCCACACAGGCGAGCATCGCTACGGCACAGACAAGGACAACGAACTCGCCCTTCGTGTTTTCCAGGCAATGGACATGGGCGTCATGGCCTGGGCTCCCGTCGCGGCGGAAGATAAACCCGCGCACGCGCGTCCGCTCCACGAGTGGGCATCCATGATTCGATTCTGCTCCAAGCATGGTCAGCACGAATTACACGGCCCCGAGCAATCGCCCTTCCTCGCCGAGATGCTCATCGCCGCGCTCGGCAGTGAAGATGAAGTGAAGCGTCGCCGCGCCTACTCGCTCATCTACTGTCCCGTCTCGCCGCTCACGCACGACGGCCCGATGATGGACGCCTACTTCGAAATGGGCGTGCTCGACCTGCCGATCATGATCCTGCCGATGCCCGTCACGGGAACCACTGGCCCCGCCAGCCTGTTCAGCAATATCTGTCTCGCCAACGCCGAAAACCTTTCCTCCATCATCGTTTATCAACTCGCTCATCCCGGCCGCCCCATGATCTACTCCTCCGCCACGGGAACGATGGACATGCGGAACGGCGCGTACGTGGCAGGCTCGCCCGAAATGGGACTCATGTCTGGCGCGCTGGCCGAGATGGGACGCTTCTACGGTCTTCCCTCGACCTCTGCGGGCTGCACCGCCGACGCGCGTCAACCTGGCCCGGACGTTGTCCTCGAGAAGATGATCACCACCCTCGCACCCGTCCTCTGCGGCTCGGACATCATCGTCGGCTTCGGTGAGATCGAAGGCGACCAGTTGCTTTTGCTGGAGCAAATTATCGTGGATAACGAGATCGCCCACTTCTGCGAGCGTCTCTTCCGCGGCGTGGACTCGAGTCCGCAGCGCTCATTGACCGATGACCTGCTCGCTGTTCCTCCTGGCGGTAACTTCCTGACGCGCAAATCCACCCGAAGCCTGGCGCGTAGTGACGAGTTCCTGCTGGCGTCCCTGCTCGATCACCACACGCTGGAGCAATGGGTGCAACTCGGCAAGCCTTCCATGTATACAAACGCGCGCAAAAAAGTGGAGGAGATCCTCGCCGCACCCATCCAGGACCCCGTGGCGGACGATGTGACACAAAAACTGGAGGAAATGCTACAAAAGGCAGATCGGGAAATTAAAGAGTGAAAAAACTCATCAGGGGATGTACATCAACAAATCCTGGCCCAGCAAGTTGGTGAAAATGACCTTGCCAGTGTCGTTCATGTGCAGTGGATCTGAAAAGGCATCACGCGTCAGCGCTTGCTCGCCCGAATAATCGAGATAGACCACTCCGTTGTCCGCGAGGTAGGCAGCGAGTTTTTCGTTGTATGTCCGCAGGGCAGGAGGTTCCGAACCGGGTTCAGCGAAGCGCAGGATGCGCATCCGCACCAAGATCAACTGGACGTTGTGTTCCTTCGTCAGTTGGATCAGGTCGGGAAGAAAGGATGCGTCCACCTGTTTGTCGAAATCGAGGGCGGTCTTGCTGTAGAGGTAATCGTCGGCGGCGGCGAGAGCGTCGCTCAGAAAATGAGGATCCATGTTCAGGTCGCCGAAGACGACTTCCATGGCGGCATCCATGCAGGGCTGGTTGCATCCGATTTGGGCGGGCAGGGTGTAGCGGATGCGGGCGTCGAGTCCCTGGCGGATGTTCCAGCGGGAACCGAAGGGCGGGAACCAGGCCTCCGCCCATTTTTCGAGCGGGTTCATCTGGTTGAGATAGGCTTTCTTGACCAGTTCCCCGTCTTTGGGGCCGGCGAATTCGTCAATCTGCTCGAAATAGCGTCCCGTCACGCGGTAGCCGGGGACGGTCAGCATACTATCACGGAAGAAGATGACGAGGTATTGAGGCGGGTGTTGCGCCTCGAGGATGTTGTTCTTGGCGATCAAATACCATAGCGTGGACGCGGATCCCGGCAGGCCAATGCCCATCACCTTTTTGTCCAGTGTCTGCGACAGGGCATTCAAATTGATGGCCGGGGCCAGCATGGAATCGCCCAGCAAAACAACAATAGGCTTCTGCTCGTCAATATCCTTGAGATATTTCTTGCGGACATAACTGTTGAATTGCGGCTTCACATCGCGCGGATATTCCGTCTTATAGCGCGTGGGAATGACACCCCACGAAATGGCGATCAGTGTCAACAAGAGGAGGATGTATTGCAGGAATGCTTTCATATATCTCGAAGGATAGAAACCAGGTTTCTCTGCGAAACCTGGTTTCTGATTAAAACTGGAAGTAGATGAAATCAGGCGTACCCGAATTAATGAAGATGAACATCACCATCGTGGCGGCGGCGTAGTAGGCCGAAAGGACGATGGAACTGGGTTTGAAATATTTGTCGAGCAGGAGTTTGACGATCAGCGGCAGGGAGTAGACCGCCGTCAACGAGAACATCAGCAGGGCTACGGACTGATCTTCAATTGTCCCAAAGAAAGGCTTGGAGAAGAGGTTCCCGATCCAGGTCAGGGAAGGAGCGGCGAAGATGAGGAAGGCGAGGAGCGTCAGGGCGAACATCACGATCCAGGCGAGGACCGTCTTGACGAGTCCCTTCGGCTTCCATTCGCCGCGCAGGCCGATGAGTTGATAGAACGCGATGGAGACACCGTACAACAAGCCCCAGACCACATACGTCCAGCCGACGCCGTGCCAAAGTCCGCTGATAAGCATGGTGACGATGGGCGGCGCGGACTGTACGACCCAATCGGGCAGGTACTTGGCGCGCAGGAGGGCGCGGCGTACGGGGAAGAAGATGTAGTCACGCAGCCACGTGGAGAGGGTGATGTGCCAGCGGTTCCAGAATTCGGTGGGAGTGAGGGAGAGGTAGGGATTGCGGAAGTTTTCGGAGGTGTCGAAGCCGAGCAGGTACGAGAGGCCGCGGGCGATGTCGGTGTAGCCTGAAAAGTCCGCGAGGATTTGGAGGGTGAAGCCAATCGTGGCGGCGAGCGCGAGTTCGCCTGTGGGATTGGTGATGTGGAAAATGCGGCTGACCGTCGGTCCGACACCGTTGGCAATGACGAATTTTTTGAAGAAGCCCATCACCAGCAAAGGCCAGGCAATGTAGAAATTTTCGGCTTTCCAAACGCGCGAGGATTGGATCTGCGGCAGGAGTTTTTGGGCGCGGTCCATGGGGCCAGCGGTGATCTGGGGGAAGAACGCCACGAAGAGGGCGAACCCGATCAGGTCACGCGTGGGGCGGATGACGTCGCGCAAAACATCCAGCACGTAGGCCAGTTTTTTCAGCGTGAAGAACGAAAGCCCCACGGGCAGGACGATGCTGGCGAGGAAGACATCCGCATGGATGCCCATGTCGGCCAGTCTCTCGCCGAGGGAGGGGATGAAGAATCCAAAATATTTGAAGAAGGCCAGTACGCCGATATTGAGGGCGAGACTCGCCCAGACGAGGCGGTTCTTTTTCTCGGACTTTTCGAGGGCGAGGGCGATCCAATAATCGCCCAGCGTCGAAAGCCCCAGCAGGAGCGCGTACCACGGGTGAATCCAACCGTAGAAAACATAACTCGCCGCCAGCAGGAGCAGGTTTTGCCACATCTGCTTGCGGACGAGCCAGTAGGCCGCGAAGATGATCAAAAAGAAGAGCAGAAATTCGTAACTGGTGAAATTCATGGGTGGGTCGGCGCGGGATTATATCAGAGGTTCAATCGGCTATAATATACCCATCCTTACCGACTGGCAGGTACTCCGTCATGATCAACACTTCCCTCTAACTCCGTAGGCCGCGTTTTAAAGGCTCGCGCGGCGCAAGTATTTTTGCCTCTTCTGTGTCACCTGACACGTGACACCGTAACACCTGACAATGAGACACCTATGAACCAAAAACGCATCACAGACGACCTCGACGCCCTGCTCGACGTTCTACCGCTGAACATCCGTCACGCGGTCGAGGCCGCCAACCAAAAAGAATACCTGCTCGAGATCATCCTCGACCTCGGACGCGTCCCCACGGCGCGCTTCGTGGAAGAGGAGATCATCCTGCGGGAAACCGAAGTCACGCGCGCCGAAATCGACTACGTGGACGAACGCACGGGCGAGTTCGACGCCGACAACCGCGCGGGCATCGAACGCACGCTTCACCGCATCTCCGCCATCCGCAACCGCCATGGGACCATCGTCGGCCTCACCCTGCGCGTCGGCCGTGCCGTTTACGGGACGATCGACATCATCGAAGACATCGTCAACTCGGGCAAGTCGCTTCTCATCCTCGGACGCCCGGGCGTGGGCAAGACCACCCTCCTGCGCGAGGCCGCGCGCATCCTGGCCGAGACCAAACGCGTCGTCATCGTGGACACGTCCAACGAGATCGGCGGTGACGGCGACGTGCCGCATCCCGCGGTGGGCAAGGCGCGGCGCATGCAAGTCAAAGTGCCGACGCTCCAGCACGAAGTGATGATCGAGGCGGTGGAAAACCACAACCCCGAAGTCATCGTCATTGACGAGATCGGCCGCGAGGCCGAAGCGCAGGCGGCGCGCACCATCGCCGAGCGCGGCGTCCAACTCATCGGCACGGCGCACGGCAACACGCTCGACAACCTCTTGCTGAACCCGACGCTCTCCGACCTCGTCGGCGGGATCGAAGCAGTGACCCTCTCGGACGAGGAAGCGCGTCGGCGCGGGACCCAGAAGACGGTTCTCGAACGACGCGCCCCGCCCACCTTCGACGTCCTCGTGGAGATTCAGACCCGCGATCGGTTCTCCGTCCACACCGACATCATGGGCTCGGTCGACGCGCTCCTGCGCGGCTTCCCGCTCCCGCCCGAGATTCGGACGCGTGACGACGAGGGGAAGATCAAGATCGAGAAAGCCGCGCCCGCTGTCGGGTCCAAACTGGACGCGAAGGAGACGACGAAGATCTCGCCTCGGCGCGGACGTCCAGCGGCCGCGGCCTCCGAGTCGCCGAGTCCTGTCCCCGCGCGCGTCCCCGACGCGTCCACCGCGCCGACCGCGGGCGCGCTGGCCATGAAGGCCGTCCGCGTCTATCCGTATGGTGTGGCGCGCAACCGACTGCAACAGGCCGCGAAGCGATTCGGCGTGCCTGCCATCATCGTCCGTGACGTGGAGGAGGCCGACGCGCTGGTGACGCTGCGCTCGTACTACCGCGACCGACAGGCCACCATCATGGATGCCGAGGCACGCGGGATGCCGATCTATGTGCTGAAGGCCAACACCGTCGCGCAGGTGGAGCAGTTCATGGGCGACCTGTTCAACCTGCCCGCCGAAGGCGTGACCGCCCACAGCAGTGAACTCGACAACGTCCGCGACCAGACGCAGGCCGCCATCGCCGCCGTCCTCAACGGCGAGCGCTGGGTGGACCTGCCGCCTGGTCCCTCGCTCGTGCGACGCCTGCAACACGAAATGGCGCGCACCGCGGAGTTGGTGAGTCACTCGTATGGCAAAGAGCCGCGCAGGCATGTGAGGATTTTCAGAGAGTAGATGATTGGAGAGTAGAGAACAGTGAAAGCATTGCCTAGTCTTTACTCTCCATTTTGTTTTCATCAAACTCAATCTGTTTGGAAATACACTATGACGAAACCAATAATCAATGCCTTTGTTGTGATTTTGTTCCTACTTTTTCTTATTATTGGTGTAAAAGAAAGCGGGAATATTAATGATATTTTCAATCCACTAAGTTTATTTTTTGTTTTCATTCTCTTTAATATTAACTTACACAATGTTAAATTACGAACAGTTGCGAGAAGAATATCAGCAACTCGAAAAAGTTCCAAAACAAACGAGTTTAGGATGGAGTTTTCCAATTCGACAAATTCAGTTATCTTCATGGTCGCATCCGTTTTATTGCTGTCTGTTTCGGTTATTCTATTGATTTCCAAATTTTCGTGGGAAATTATTATATTTGCCCTGATGCCTTTAATGGCATCTATTCTTTTTATGGTATTAGCTCTTAACCCTCAAAAATTAATTTTCTCAAATTCGGGAATTAAATTTCAATCTCTATTGCTTGACTATGAATGTGAATGGGCTGATATTTTCGAGATTGCAGGACTCTATGGCAGAGGAGATGCCATTGTGCTAAAGAATGTCACTTTCAAGAAAAATTTTCTACCCCGTTCGTTTTTTGATTACAAATTGTCCCTTTCTTCATTCGACACACATTGGGAAAAAAGAGTGATAGGAAGAATCATCAAACAAAATGCTCCTTTCCTTGAGTTTTTGAAATAAGCAACCCATGTTCATTACATTAGAAGGCCCCGAAGGCTCTGGCAAGACCAGTCACATTCCCTACCTCGTGGAATATTTCCGCGAGAAGGGTTATGCCATTTTCCCGACGCGCGAACCGGGCGGGACGTCCATCGGCGAGCAGATCCGCGAGGTGCTGCACAGCCTGAAGAACACCGAGATGCACGCCCGCACCGAGACGCTGCTCTACCAGGCCGCGCGGGCGCAGTTCGTGGAGCAGGTGGTCCGTCCGCGGCTGGCGTTGGGCGAGATCGTCCTCTCCGATCGCTACTACGATTCGACCATCGCCTATCAGGGCTACGGTCACCAGCAGGATTTGGAGCAGGTGCGCGCCCTCATCAAATATGCCACGGGCGGACTCGTCCCCGACTTGACGATCCTGCTCGACGTGGACGTGGAGATCGGCCTGAAGCGCAAGCAAAAAGCAGACGAGTGGAACCGTCTCGACGCCTACACCGTGGACTTCCACCGCCGCGTCCGTGCGGGATACCAAGAGATGGTGAAGCAGGAACCTGTCCGCTGGCGCGTGGTGGACGCCTCCCGCGACTGGCAGTCTGTGCAAGAGGAGTTGAGGGGAGTAATCGAGTCCAAGATCAGCCAGAGATGAACAGGATGAACAAAAAAACTTCCATCTTCGGTGAATTCAATTTGGAGGCCGTATGACCGACGAACCGATCTACCCCAAAACCAAAGAAGAACTTTTTGCCAAAATCGAAGAAGAATGGGCGGCATTGATGGACGTGGTTGCGAAACTGGGCGCGAAGCAACTATCCACACCCGACGCGGGCGGATGGACGCCCACGGACAACCTCGCGCACCTCACCGAGTGGATGAACATCCTGCTTGGCTACCACATGGACAAGCGTCCCGCGCACGAAGTGATGGGCGTCGCGCCCGAAGTCGTCGAAGGCTGGGACTTCGACAAGATCAATGCAGTCCTCGTCGAGCGGAATAAAAATCGTTCCGCCGAGGATGTGCTGGACGAGTTGAAAACCGTCTACGCCCGCGTGATGGACAGGCTGAAGTCCACGCCGTTCGAAAAATTGCTCCAGCCGCGTCACCCCGACGATCCGCAGAGTTATCCGCTTTTGGCATCGGTGGCGGGAGATACGTACGAGCATTTCGCCGAGCATCGGGAAGCGATTGAAAAGGCGACAGCAGGCGGCGATCACAAATGACCGATTCCCTCGCCATCCTCGATTTTGGTTCCCAATACGCGCAGATCATCGCGCGCCGCGTGCGCGAGGCGCAGGTCTACTGCGAGTTGTTTCCGTGGGACGCGCCGCGCGAGCAGATCCTTTCGATCCAGCCGAAGGGATTTATTTTGTCGGGCGGGCCGCGCTCGGTTTACGAAGAGGGTGCACCGTTCATCCAGAAATTCATCCTCGAAAGCGGACTTCCCATTCTCGGCATCTGCTACGGGATGCAGGCCCTCACCCACGCGCTCGGCGGTCAGGTGGACTCATCCGCACAACGCGAATACGGTCCCGCGGAAATTGAATTGATCTCACAGGGTGGGATGACCCCGCGCCAGGGCGGGATGACCCCGCCCCTACTGGAAAAATTATCGCGGGTGTGGATGTCGCACGGGGACCGCATCACAAAAATGCCCGAGGGATTCGTGGCGCTGGCGAAATCGGGACACAGTCCTTTCGCGGCGATGGGCGATTTTCAGCGGAACTATTTCGGCGTGCAATTCCATCCCGAAGTGCATCACACACCGAACGGGATCGAACTCTTCAGACGTTTCGCCACTGACATCTGCCGCATCCAACCAGACTGGACGCCTGATTCCATCATCGAGGAGGCGGTGACCCGCATCCGCGCGCAAGTGGGCGGGGACCGCGTCCTGGCGGCGGTTTCTGGCGGAGTCGACTCGTCGGTGGCGGCGGCGCTGGTCCACAAGGCGATCGGCGACCAGTTGATCTGCGTCTTCGTGGACACGGGTCTGCTGCGGAAGAACGAGGGCGAGCAGGTCGCATCCGCGTTTCGCGAGAACCTGCATTCCGAGTTGATCACCATCGAGGCCAGCGAGGAATATTTTGCCGCGCTGAAAGGTGTGGAAGAGCCCGAGCAGAAACGGCGGATCGTCGGAGAGAAATTCATCCGCATCTTTGAGGGACAGGCGAGAGAGATCGGCCAGCCGAAATTTTTGGTGCAGGGGACGATCTATCCCGACGTGGTGGAATCGTCCGCACCAGACCGCAGTAGGGCGCAGAAGATCAAGTCACATCACAATGTGGGCGGACTGCCCGAGGACATGCAATTCGAGTTGGTCGAGCCGTTGCGCTATCTCTTCAAGGACGAGGTGCGCGCCGTCGGTGAGGCGTTGGGGCTGCCTGAGTCGCTCGTGTGGCGGCAACCGTTCCCGGGTCCGGGCTTGACCGTGCGCTGTCTCGGGGAGGTGACGCGCGAGCGCGTGGAACGTCTGCGGGCGGCGGACGCGATCCTGATCGAGGAATTGTCCAACGCGGGGTTTTTGGGCAAGGGCGCAGACACATCACAGGCGTTCGTGGTTTTGCTCCCCGTCCGTTCGGTAGGCGTGATGGGCGACCAGCGGACGTATCAGGAGGCGGCCGCCATCCGCGCGGTGACCACCGAGGATTTCATGACCGCCGATTGGGCGCGCCTGCCGCACGACTTGCTGGCGCGGGTGGCCAACCGCATCGTCAACGAAGTGGACGGAATAAATCGGGTGGTGTATGATATTACGAGCAAACCGCCCGCAACGATCGAATGGGAATAGAAAAAGTGGAGCGCGGACTTAAGTCCGCTGACGCTGGGCGGACTGGAAGTCCGCAATCCATCTGGGACTCGGAACGCGGACTTAAGTCCGCTGGCGCTGGGCGGACTGTAAGTCCGCAATCCGACGCGACCCGATACCGAGGAGGTAGGATGAGTTTCGATATTGGCAACGTGTTGACTCGTGCATGGCAAATAACGTGGAAGAACAGGGTGTTTTGGATATTCGCGTTGCTTCCGTTTGTCATTTGGATGCTCTACATCCCGCTTTTCATGCTTGCTTTTTTCTGGGGGGATTTGACAAATCCAACATCCACACCGTTTTTTAAGATGATCGATGACCCTGCATCGGAAACACTGCTCGGAGTAGGGTATATTGCCATCGTGCTGGTCGCTCTTGTCATTCAGGTGTTCGCGAACGCCGCGTTGACGCTTGGAGCGGTCCGTGCGGAAGCGGGAACGGAGAAGCAGGGATTCGGAGAAGTGTTCAAGGCCAGCCTGCCATATGTGGGTCGGATCTTTGGGGCTTACCTCCTGATCGGCATTGCAGTCACGATCATTTTCGTCATATTCATGGGGTGCATGTTTGCCGTCAACTTCATTACCATGGGAATTGGTGCCCTTTTCCTGCAATTCCTCCTGTATCCCATCATGTTTGGCGCGTGGATCGTCGTGGAACAATCGCTGGCAGCCATTATCGCGGAAGAAATGACCGCGACCGAAGCCATTGGGCGCGCCTGGGATTTGCTGACCAGCCACATCTGGAAATTCCTGTTGGTCGGTGTGTTGATCTACATTGCCCAGGCCATCGCAAGCGCCATCGTAACTTTCCCAATGATGATCCCATTATGGGGTCTGATGTATTCCAGCATCAACATTGAATCCGCCCCAAGTACAGCCAGTCTGCTTGTAGCCATGCTTTGCATGGTTGCTTTGATACCGTTATACTTGTTCGTCATGGGCATATCCAAGACCTTTACACGCTCCGTGTTTGTAGTCCTCTATCGGCTTTTCACCCGCGATTCAGAAGCGCGGCAGGAATTATTGAAAGTCATTGCATCACAGGAGACAAAATGAATTTCAGTTTCGGCGAAGTGTTGACAAAGGCCTGGAAGATCACCTGGAAGCACAAGGCCTTGTGGGGCGCGGCCTTCGTGATGGCCTTTGCCATGTACCTGGTCTTCCCGTTGATGTTCGCGCCGTGGTTCATGATCATGGCTGAAGGGGACCCGACCCGCTGGTTCGATAACCCGCTTCCGTGGATTCTCATGGGCGCTGGCTTTATTCTGATGATGGTCATTTCGTACGGTTTCACGCCTTTCATTCGCTCGGCGTTGATCGTGGGCGCGCTGAAAGCGGAGCGCGGCGCGGAGAAAGTTTCGTTCCGCGAAATATTCAGCGATGGACGCGCGTTCTACCTGCGCCTGCTCGGCGTGATGCTCCTGTATGGGCTGGCGACGATGGTGGTCACGGCCCTGTTTTCAGGTATTCAAATCTTCGGGACCATTTTGACGATGGGATTGGCGAGTCTGTGCCTGACGCCGCTGATGATTCTGATGTATCCCCTCATGTTCGCGGCCATAGCCTGGATGGAACTGGCCGAATCCGCGGTCGTGGCGGACGGGCTGGGCGTGATGGACGCCATCCGCCGCGCCTGGGACACGATGCACGTCAACAAGATGAACATCTTCGTCATCGCGCTGATCGTTTATGTGGGGATCGGGATGATAACCAGCCTGTTTATATTCCCATTTTTCCTGCCCATGTTCTTTGCCCCCGTCTTCTTCATCGAAGGTGGGGAACTCTCGAACGGGCTTCTGTGGGGCGCAGGAATTTGGATGGCGCTCTTTATCCCGATCATGACGTTTGTGCAGGGGATCGGCATGGTATTCATGAAAACCACCTGGCTTCTCACCTACCTGCGCCTGACGCGCAAGCCCGAAGAGGCCGTCATCATCCCCGAGGCAAATGCGTAAGATTTTCAGACCAATCAAGGGACGCGGGGTAACGCGGACGACGCGGAGAATTTCTCCGCGTGTTTCCGCGTTCCGCCTTTTGCTTTCCGCCTTCTGCCTTCTGCTTTTATTCCTCGTTCAGCCTTTCTCCCTCGCCTCCGCCCAAACCTCCGCCTACGCCGAGATCAGCGCGCCCGACGCGTCCGCCTTTCCGAAGATCTCCGCCCTGCTGGACATCTACGACGATTCGGGACAATTCGTAGGCGGACTCGAACCGTCGGCGCTGGCCGCGCTCGAAGACGGGACCCCGCGCCGGGTCCAGGAATTGACCGAGGAGCCGGTCGGCGCGCAGATCGTGATCGGAGTCAACCCCGGGCCCGCGCTGGATGTCCGCGACGGGCAGGGAGTCACGCGCTACCAGCGCGTCCAGCAGGCGCTTGGCGAGTGGGCACAGGCGCGTCCCGCGGAGGCGGGCGATAACCTGAGCCTCGTCACCATTGCGGGGCCGCTCATCGCGCACACCACGCCCGAAGCATGGATCGCCAGTTTCGTGGCCTTCCAACCCGAATTCCGCGCCACCACGCCCAACATCCAGTCGCTGGCGCTCTCGCTCGACGCCGCGCTCGCCAACACGCCGCAGGTGGGCATGAAGCGCGCCATCCTGTTCGTCACGCCGCACATGGAAGACCCCGCGCTGGAGGCCGCGTTGCAGACCATCGGCGAACGCGCCCTGGCATCACGCACACGCATCACCATCTGGCTGGTGGACGGCGAGCAATATTTTGACCACCCCAGCGCGCTCCTGTTCCAGTCGCTGGCCGCGCAGACGGGCGGCGGATTCCTGGCCTTCTCTGGACGTGAGGAAATTCCCGACCCTGAGACCTATTTCGCGCCCCTGCGACGCGTCTACCGCCTGACCTACGCCTCATCCCTGACTTCGAGCGGGGAGCACACCCTGAGCGTGGACGTGAACATCGGCGGCGTGAACGTCTCCTCCGCACCCCAGACGTTCACGCTCAACGTCCAGCCGCCGAACCCGATCCTGGCCGCGCTGCCCGCGCAGTTGGCACGCACCGCGCCGCCCGATGACCCCTACAACACCGAGGTGCTCGTCCCCGAGGAACAGCCGCTCGAGATCGTCTTCGACTTCCCCGACGGCCACCCGCGCCCCATCGTCCGCACCGCATTTTTCGTGGACGGCGAACTCGTGGCCGAGAACAACGTCGCCCCGTTCGACAAATTCACCTGGGATCTGCGCGGCTACACCGTCAGCGGGCAGCACCAACTGAAAGTGGAGGCCACCGACAGTCTCGGCATGACCGGCGAAAGCCTCAGCCTGCCGATTACCATCACCGTGGTCAAGCCGCCGACAGGCGTCACGGCCCTGCTTGCCCGTTACCGCTTCATCATCGTTTGGGGCATCGTGGGGCTGGCAGGTCTGATCCTGCTGTCCATCCTGTTCGGCACGCGCATCCGCTCGGCGCGGCGCAAACGCAAGACCCAGCGCCAGCAATACACCGACCCGCTCACCCAGCCCGTCTCGGCTGTGACGGAACCGCCGACAGGGAAGAAAAAGCCGCGGCGGACGCGCCCGGACCAGGTCCCGGACGCGGCGGCCTGGCTCATCCGCCTCGAACCAGACGGGAAGCCGGCCGCGTCGTCCCCGATCCCGCTCACCAGCCCGGACGTGACCATCGGCACGGACCCGGTGCAGGCGGCGGTGATCTTCGATGAGCCGTCCATCTCGCCCCTGCACGCGCGCATCCAGCAGAATTTGAGCGGGGCGGGGTATCTGATTTTCGATCAGAATTCGCTGGCCGGGACGTGGGTGAACTACGAGCCAGTCCCCCAAGAAGGCTATCCCCTAAAACACGGGGATAGGGTACACTTTGGGCATCTATCATATCGTTTTGAGTTGAAGAACCCACCAAGGATTTCCGAACCAATTCTTACCCCTGCCAACTCATGATCCGTACACAGCGCGCCCACCTGCACGTTGCCGCCCTCAGCCATGCTGGGATGTCGGGGAAAAACAATGAAGACCGCTTTGCGGTGCTTTCCCACCATCTCAGCGCGGACGATCCCACTCCATCGCTCTTTGCAGTGCTGTCGGATGGGATCGGCGGTCACCGCGCCGGGGAAGTGGCCGCGGAACTGGCCGTGGACCACATCAGTCACGTGGTATCGGAAAGCAACGGTCACGACCCCCTCCGCATCATGGAGGAGGCCATCCATTCAGCCAGCGAGGCCATCGCGCACCACTCCGCCTCGGACGATGAACATCACGGCATGGGCGCCACCTGTGCCTGCGCGTGGGTGGTCGGCGAGAAACTGTACATTTCTTTCGTGGGAGATTCGCGCATCTATCTTGTGCGCGACAACCAGATTCACCAATTGACGACCGACCATACCTGGGTGCAGGAGGCCATCGAGAAGAAGATCCTCCAGCCCGAAGATGCCCGCGACCATCCGAACGTGCACGTCATCCGCCGTTATCTCGGTTCGCTGAAACTGCCCGAAGTGGACTTCCGCCTGAAACTGAGTGAGACCGACAACGCGGTGCAGGCGCAGAAGAATCAGGGCATGACCCTCCAGCCCGATGACATCCTCCTGCTCTGCTCCGACGGCCTGACCGATATGGTCTGGGCGGACGAGATCCAGAAGATCCTCGTCGAGGCTGAGTCACCGAAAGTGGCGGTGCAAAAACTGGTGGCCGAGGCCAACGAGCGCGGCGGGCATGACAACATTACAGTGATCGTGATGACCGTGCCCAAGCCGCGTCCACCAGAGGAGAAGAAAAAAGGGGTGTGGGGTTGGTTGATGGGGGAGTGAGATGGTAATTGGTAATTGAAAACGCGGCCTTATCAGCCGTGTTTTTTTTTGTGGGGCGGATTGTCAATCCGCCTTAGAGAGCATCGGAAAGCCGTCATTTCTAACACGAAGGCACACACCTGCCCTGGCGGGCGGTGCCAGGGAAGTCTCGAAGACTCAAAGAAAAAAATCTTTGTGACTTGGTGTCTTCGTGCCTTTGTGTTTTGGTTTCAGACCATCTCTACAACGTGCGCTCACGCTGGAAGGGCGTCTCGTCGGGGTTGATGGGTTCGTCGAATTCTTGCGCGGCGAGGTGACCGCTGTAAACGGCCTGCGCGATGATGTTCGGCGCTTCGGCGTCACCGATGAGGCGCAGGGAATCGAGTTTTCCATCAGCAAGGGAAGGCAACAATTCACGGTAGAGCGCGTCGTTGGGAGTCCGCTCGGTGACGAGGACGAGCGCGTCGGCGGGGAGAATCGTCTCCGCGGAGGAAATGGCATGGTGGACGGTGACCGCTTCGGGGTTGGAGGAGGCGAGAACGTGGTGCGGGAGAAGAGTCACGCCGAGGTGGAGGAGACGCGCGTGGATGCGTTCCTGCTCGAGGGTGAATTCCGTCCACGCGGAGACCAGCGGCGCGGGCGTGACGAGAGTCACCTGGCAGCCGTTCTCGGTCAGCAGTTCGGCCAACACGCCGCCGAGGTAGTAGTGATCGTCATCGTAGAGTACCACGCGGCCTTTGGGGAGTTTGCCCGCCATGAGGTCGTCGGGCGTTAGAACACGGGTTTCTTTAAGAAACCTGGATTCTGTTTTTCTACTTCTGCCAATCCCATCGCGCCGCCATGTGGAACCCGTGGCAATGATGACATCGCGCGGACCAGCGTCGAGCACGTCCGCGGCGGACATGGGACTGCCGAGGTAGGGGAAGATGTTGGGAAGTTTTTCAATCTGCGTGAGACGCCAATCCACGACGCGGCGCCACTCGCTGAGACCTGGCAACTGACTCTCGCGGTGGACGCGTCCGCCGAACTCGCGCCCCGCCTCGGTCAGGATGACGCGGTAGCCGCGTTGGCCGAGGGCGCGCGCCGCTTCCAATCCCGCAGGCCCGCCGCCGACGACGAGGATTTCCCTGTCCGATTTTTTCGGCGCGATGGATTCGGGATGCCAGCCGCGCCGCCATTCCTCGCCCATGCTGGGATTTTGCGTGCAGCGGATGGGCACCATGCGCTCGTCACCCGAGACGCAGATGTTACAGCCGATGCACTCGCGGATATCTTCGAAGCGATTCTCCTGGATCTTTTTCGGCAGGAAGGGATCGGCTATCGAGGGCCGCGCCGCGCCGACAAAGTCCACGATGCCGCGCTGGACGATGGAGAGCATCGCTTCGGGTGACGTGTAGCGCCCCACGCCGACGACGGGTTTGGTGGTGAGACCTTTGACGAACGAAA
>JBMOMR010000063.1:0-60698 GCA_049324715.1 Chloroflexota bacterium
GACTGCCAGCATTTGTTCAAAGGTGCTGCGCTGAACACCCGTGCAGCGTTTGAAGTCTTCATCATTGAGTTTTTGTACGGTTTCGTATCGCATGTGCCTATTATGGCACACTTATGCAAGAGGTCTAATATTACCTTGATAGATTGATTCGTGTCACTGGCGACTTCATAAATTTTTACTTGATTTTCCAAGTTCTTTTCCAGTTGTGTATTCTTGGCAAGTTTAAATTCTACAATGGTAGAGTCTTTTCTACCCCTTGAAATTTTGAAATCTACGGGTCCTCTACCATTGTTCACTTCACGATTGACGTCAGATTCGCTTGCAAACCAAGTAAGTCTATAAAGTATCTGCAAGTCATTTTCTCTTTCTAGCGGTTTTCCATTTAGGTAAAACAAGCGATAACCATCTTTGTTTTCAATGACATCTTTTAGGAACTTTACCCGTAAATGTGCTTCTTGATATGTTTGTCCACCAGTTTGATAAAAACCACTTTGTTGCCGCAAAATCTCGGATAACTGTTTGATTTGCTGTATATATTGAGTCTCTGCTTCCGACACTTTGGAACTGCTGACGCTTTCTGCCCTTGCGCCATCGTTTTCTTTGCTACGGATGTAGTAGTCTAAAATGGCTGGGAACTGATTTATTGCTGACGATATTGCTGAAGTAACTTGTTCACGAGAAGGCTGTTTGTTTTTGGGTAAAACAGACCGAAAATAATTATTGACCTGCGCTCTTAACTGCTCGTTTGGAATCGCTTGGGGAATTTTATGATAATCCGAATAAAGGTCATCCTTGTTAATCCACATATCATCTTTTGTAAGAATATTTTTTGGCGTAAGTACAACATAGTCGCCGTTATAAAAGGGGAGGTCATATTGCCCACTTTCCCAAGTTTCTGTTTCGTAATTGAATCTTACTTTGTTTACGGCAATCACTTGGCGCAATTCTTTCCTGATATTTTTTACGGCGAATTCTTGGGTGTATTCAAGGATGTATTCTTTTATTAGATTTGTGGTGAAGTCACTTATCTTATCTCTGCCTACTCCGCTTTTTATCAAGCAAAGTTTTTCAAGATGACTACCGCGCGTTATTTTTTCAGAACCAAAATCTGAAAAAATGGCATGAAGGTTCTTGTGTAAGGAAATGGCGAAATCCCCCCTGAGACCTGCGCCGCTATTACCCACCTTTGAAAAACCGAACCAATTCTGTTTGACTTCGGGAAAGAGATACCATGAATTAATAAGATGGACATCTAAATTTCCATCACTTGATTTTTCTCGCAAGAATCTCAAATAATTAAGAATGTTTTCGTGGAGTTGCTTGTATTCTGCCTTCTTGCTGTTGAAGAGTAAAAAGGGGTCAACAAATAGTGGCAAATCATTAATCAAAGAAACGTTGAACGCCCCATATTTTTCTAAAACTTTGGGAGACACTTCAAAAAAATCTGAGAAATAAATGTCCATTAGTTTTCCCTTTTTTCATTTGTTTAGATTACGGACAAGCAACCCAACTATGGTTTATACAGCGCGCCGTGTAAGCCCCCGTTTGGGGTCTTATACAGCAATTTTGCCGTATAATACCTTATAGATTCCATAACAGCATTATAAATTAATACCCTGCGGAGGGAAAGGCAATGGACCAACCTTAAAAACCTGCATCGTCCCCACAAGAAAAAAATTGCTTGACCAATACCGGGACAAGATCCGTCTGAAACAGTATTCCTATCGCACCGAACAAACCTATGTCCATTGGGTGCGGGAATACATCCTTTTTCACAACAAGCGTCACCCCAGAGAAATGGGAGTTTACGAGATCGATCAATTCGTTACCCACTTGGTTGTAGAACGAAAGGCGTCTGCATCTACCCAAAATCAGGCGATTAGCGCTATTCTTTTCCTCTATCGGAATGTGCTGGAAATTGAACTGGATGAATCCAAATTGAACTTTATTCGTCCCAAAAAAGGGAAGCGCATCCCAAACGTTCTTTCAGTTACAGAAGTCAGGGAGGTCATTGCCAACATGGCTCATCCCTATAAACTGATGACGCAAATCATGTATGGCGGCGGACTAAGATTGATGGAATGCCTGCGCCTGCGAGTGAAGGACATTGATTTTGAAAACCACCGCATAATGATCTTTGATGGCAAAGGGGGGGATGACCGCTTCACCATACTGCCAGATTCGATCCTGATCCCGCTAAAAGAACATTTAACCCGTGTGAAGGCTCAGTATCAACGAGACCTGTCGAAAGGCTTTGGTTCGGTCGCCATGCCGTTTGCGTTGGGCAAAAAATACCCAACTGCCGAAAAACAGTGGATATGGCAGTACGTTTTCCCCGCCTCCACCTTACATACAGATCCTGAAACGGGAGTTACGCGCCGTCATCACATTCACGAGACTGCCCTCCAGCGTGCAATTCGGGATGCGGTCAAAATCACCAAAATTAACAAACGCGTCACTCCTCATACCTTTCGTCATTCTTTTGCAACTCACTTATTGCAAAATGGCTACGACATCCGCACCGTCCAGGAACTCCTCGGTCACAAAGACGTCAAAACCACCATGATCTACACCCACGTATTACAAAGAGGCGGCTTGGCCGTCAAATCCCCACTTGATGGGTAGACAAAAACAATGGCATATCAGCCCGAAGGGCTTTGTCCAATCAGCACGGCGGATTTATCCCCGTGTGGCCGCCGCGTTCCCGCGCATCCACAGCTTACTAATAACTTCTTGCTCCCCCCTCTCCGCCCCATTTTTAGACTCAGTCTGGGTCTTACCATCCTATATCCATCCTATAAGCTCCCCTCCTTCCACCTTCTGCCTTCTGCTCTCTGCCTTCTGCTCTCTGCCTTCTGATGTAAAAATAAATAACGGGTAAAATACCCCCATGCCCGCTGAACTGGACTTCCTGAAAGAGACCTGCCAGATCACCAATGCCGAATGGGCCGCGCTCCTCGACCGTGAAACGGGACGCTGGCAGGTGCGGGCCGCGTACCAACTCAACAGGCTGTTACGCGAATCGACGCTCGAGCACATTTCCCGCCCCGCGGTGGACGCGTGGCTCTGTGGCGCGGTCAACGCGGGCAGGCCGCGCTCACGCCCCGTCCCCGAGATCCCCCTGCTCGAAAAATCCACCCTCTTCGTATACCCGGTCCGCAACACCAATTCCGTCATCGTCGTGGCCGCCAGAAAGCTGGACACGCGCTCCCAGTCCGTCTGGAGACTCGTCTCCTCCATGGTGGCCCGCGCCGAAAGCGAGGAGGGCGTTTCGCTCCTCCAATCCGAACTGCTCCTCCCCAACCTCCAATCCGAAGCCCCCTACGACCAGACCCGCGTCCTTAGCCGCGTCCTGCGCATGTTCACCGCCCGCGCCAAGGCCCAGGGCGGGTGGCTCGCCATTCGCCGCGCCGACATGCTGGACGTGCTCGCCCAGTGGAACAGCCCCCCTTCGGCGGGCGCGGCCATCTCCATCGAAGAAGACCCCCTCTGGCGGCGCGTCAACAAAAACCTGAAACCGCTCCTGCTCGATGCCAGCCAGGCCGATTGGGACCTCGTCCCGCGCGAGGCCGTGCGCGGCGGCTCGAAAGCCTGGGCCTGTTTCCCGCTCATCATCGGCCAGCGCATGATCGGCGCAGTGGCGCTTTGGCGGCAGAAACCCTTCACCGAAGAGCAGGCTCTCGCGCTCGATAACCTCTCCGCGCAGGTCGCCCCCGTCATCGAGATCATCATCACCTTCGCGGCCATGGCCGAACACCTGCGCCGCCTCGCCGTCCTCAACGACTTCGCCCTCACCGTCGCCTCCGCCCAAAACCTCGACCAGATCGCCCGCCGCATCTTCGCGCTCGTGGCGCGCGTCTTTCGCACCGAACGCATCGCCCTCAACCTGCTCTCGGTGGATGGCAGCATCCTGCGCGAGTACCACAACCGCGAGGGTAAGGTTGCCCTGCTCAACACCGAATCGAAGGGACACCCTCTCGCGCCCCTGCTCAAAAGCGGGAAGACGCTTCGCCTCGCCGACGCCCCCGCGGCGGGGTTCGTCCCCACGCAGGCGGATTCTGTCTCGGTCCTCTTCATGCCCCTCCGCTACCGTGGACGCATCATCGGCGCCCTCACGCTCGAAAGCGCCCGCCACGAAGCCTTCAGCATCTACGATGAACACCTGCTGGGCGTCATCACCAGCCACCTCGCGGGGTTGGTGGAATATAGCCGCCTGCGCGAAGAAGCCGAAGCCCGCGCCCGCAACCTCGGCCTCATCCACGAAGTGGTGCAGGAAGTGGTCGGCCTCACCGACAAGCGCGAGATCGCCCAGATCACCGCCGACCTGTTGACGCAATACTTTTCCTACGAACTCGCCACCGTCCTCCTGCTGGACGAGGCGCAGACCCCCAGCATCCGCGGCTTCGGCGGCAAGAGTGCCCCCAGTGCCGAGCGCGCCTTTGCGAAGAACGAGAACGCCATCCTCGAAGGCATCCTCGGACGCGTCCTCCGCACGGGAGATAGCGCACTGGTCAATGACATCAACGCCAGTTCCGACGTGCGTCCGTTCTCAGGCAGCGCGGCGGGCTCGCTCGTCTGCGTCTCCCTGCGTGATGGCGATCAGGTGCTGGGCGCGGTCAGCGTGGAGCGGCGTGACAGGAACGCCTTTACCCAAAGCGACCTGCTCGACCTGGAGTCACTGGCGGGCATTCTCGCCAGTGTGGTCTCCAGCGCGGACCAGTACCAGCGCCTGCAAGAATCCATCCGCCAGTTGCGCGACGCCCAGGAGGAACTGAAGAGCCGCATCGAAGCCCAGCGTTCCGCCGAAATGCGCCTCATCCAGGCCGCCAAACTGGCCGCTGTCGGCGAGATGGCCGCGGGCGTGGCACACGAACTCAACAACCCGCTCACCACCGTCACGGGCTTTGCCGAACTGACCCTCGATGAACTTCCCCCCGATGCCGCCTCCCGCGCCGATATTGAACTGGTCCTGCGCGAGGCGCGTCGTGCGCGTGACGTCGTCCGCCGCCTGCTCGATTTCGCCCGCCAGACCGAATCCACGCGCGCCCTCGCCGACCTCAACGAGGTGCTGGCCGATGTCATCGAATTGACGCGTCACCTCATGCACACCAGCGGCGTGGTCTTCACCAACGACCTTGCCCCCGACCTGCCCTGGGTGTCCATTGACCGCAACCAGATGAAGCAGGTCTTCCTCAACCTCTTCCACAACGCGTTGCAGGCCATGCCCGCGGGCGGAGATTTGAAACTGCTCACGCGAAAAGCCATCCGTGATGGACGCACCTGGGTCATTGCCTCCGTCCGCGATAGCGGCGAGGGCATACCGCCCGAATACCGCGAACGCGTCTTCGAGCCATTCTTCACCACCAAATCGGAGCAGGGCGGCACAGGACTCGGCCTCTCCGTCACCTACGGGATCGTCACCGACCACGGCGGCAGGATCGAAGTGGATAGCCAGCCAGGCGACGGTTCCACCTTCACTGTGTGGTTGCCCATCGATGGATAATCCCCTCGTTCTCGTTCTCGACGATGAGCCTGGCATCACGCTCCTCTGCAAGCGCCTGCTGACGCGCGCGGGCTTCGACGCGGTCACGTTCACCGAGCCGCGCAAAGCCATGGACGAACTGGCGCGCCGCCGCTTCGACCTCCTGCTGGTCGATATCCGCATGCCCGATGTGGACGGTTTCGGCGTCATCGCACACGCCCAGCAGGCCCAGCCCGATATCGCCGTGCTCGTCATGACAGGCTTCGGCACCGTTGAAACGGCCATTCGCGCCCTCCGTCAGGGCGTGGACGGGTTGCTGCTCAAACCGTTCGAAAAGGCCGAAGAACTCCTCTCCGCCGTGCGGCTGGCGCTGGCCGATAAACAGAAAAAACTGGACGCGGCCCGCATCCAGACCCTGCGTCCGCTTTTCTCCGTCACCGAATCCTTGCTGACGGAAACGGACCCGCGTCACCTCCTGAACTTGATCCTGTCCGCCGTTTCTGGACATTTATCCTGCGCCCAGGCCGCGTACTACCAGATCGATCCCGCACCAGACAAATTGAACCTGCTGGCTGGGCGCGGCATCCTGCCCTTCGACGTGGGAGCCGACCCGTCATCGCCGCTGTGTGTCATGGCCGCGGGGCTGGAGAGCCCGCTGATGGTCAATGCGCAGGGACCGGGCGAACCCGCCCTCCAGTCCGAGTTGACGCGGCGCGGGCTGGCCGCGGCCATGTTCGTGCCGATCAACCGTCCCAGCGCGCGCAGTCTGCTCTTCGCGGGACGTGAGGCGGGCCAGCCTCCCTTCCGTGAAGCCGACCTGGAGATGTTCCAGATCCTTGCGCGGCAGGCGGTGATCGCCATGGAGAACGCGCGGCTCTATGCCGAGTTGCGCGACTACGTGCGCCGCGTGGAGGATTCCCAGCAGGCGCTTTTGCAGGCCGAAAAAATGGCCGCCGCGGGTCGCTTGACCGCCTCCATCGCCCACGAGATCAACAATCCGCTTCAAGCCGTGCAGAACTGCATCCACCTCGCGGGCCGCGGAGACCTGCCGTCCGAAAAACGCGCCGAATATTTTGAACTGGCGCGCTCCGAATTGGACCGTTTGCAGGTCACCGTCAAGCGCATGTTGGATTTCTACCGCCCGAACGCGATCTCTCCGCAGGAAGTGAACCTGCCTGATCTGCTGACGCATGTGCTGGGGTTGATGTCGAAGCAGTTGGAGGAACGTTCGATCCGCGTCCGCAAGGAAGTTCCCGACAGCCTGCCGCCCATCCATGCGGTCAACAGTCAGATCCAGCAGGTGTTCATCAACCTGATCTTGAATGCCTACGACGCCATGCCTAACGGCGGGGAATTGCACATCACCGCCCGCGCCGCGCGGGACGGGGTGGAGATCCTGTTTCGAGATAGCGGACCCGGCGTCCCGTCGGGAGAGAGCCGAAATATCTTCGAGCCGTTCGTCAGCACCAAGGAGGGCGGCACGGGGCTGGGGTTGACGGTCAGTTATAATATTGTCACCGCCCACGGCGGCACATTGGAATTGTTTCCCACGCGCGAACCTGGCGCCTGTTTTCGAGTGTTCATTCCCTCTGGAGGTACCTCTTGAAACCCGTCATTTTGGTGGTGGACGATGAGCCTGTAGCACGCCAGTCGCTTTCGGATATTCTGCGCCTCGAGGGGTATGGGGTGACTGCCGTGCCGAACGGACAGGCCGCGGTGGAATTTGTCCGCACACATGCGGTGGATTTGATGGTGGTGGATCTTCGCATGCCCGGCATGGACGGGCTGGAGGTCATTCAGGTGGTGAACCAGACGTCCCCCGACACCGAGATCATTTTGCTGACGGCCTACGGCTCCACAGAGACAGCCGTTCAGGCGTTGCGCCTGCGCATCCACGATTATTTGCTCAAACCCGCGCTTCCCCCCCAGATCGTTGCCAGCGTAAAGAAGGGACTGGCCCGCCGTGACGCGCGCCTGAAAGGGCGGGGCGGACCCAGCCTGACGGCAAGCGATGACTCCGTTTCGGAATTTCACCTGAAGGATGGCATCGTTGCCGACCTTTCGCGGCGGTTGATCCGCAAGGGGAGGAAGGTCGCGCATCTGACCCCCGCCGAGGGACGGCTGTTGCGCGTTCTGCTGGAGAATCCAGGCAAGGTGTTCTCGCACCGCGACCTTGTCCTGTTCGTGCAGGGATACGATACCTCGCCGCAGGAAGCGCCCGAGGTGCTGCGTCCGCTGGTCAGCCGTCTGCGGCACAAACTGGAGGAGTTCCCGAATTTGATGAATCGGATCTCCTCGGTGCGCGGGACGGGTTATGTGTATGAGGCGGAAGAAAATTAATCGTGCGGTTTCCAAATATCGGGCGGGATGTTGGGCGGGCGAATCCAACTAAGCCATCCGCCCGAGTGGCTTTTCGGGGCAGGCGGCGCGGCATCGTTCCGTGCCAGCAGGAGACTTACAGCCAATCCTGCCGCGCCTATCCATTGAATGGGGGTGAGACTTTCTCCCAGCCAGATGTGGCTGAAGATGATCGCAACCAGCAATTCACTTAAACCGAGCAGAGCGGTCTGCATCCCGCCGATGTGTTTGACGCCCAGGAAGAGCGTCAGCCGCGCGAAGAAGGTGACGAACGTCAGCCCGATGACGGGCCACCAGGAGACGTTCCCCGCGGGCAGTTGTGGATCGAAGAGGAAGAACGCAGGGATGACGACCGCGCTCATGGCGAGAAGCGTGTACAAGGTCACGGTGGGCGCGGGGACTTCGTAAAGGACGCGTTGGTTGATGGGCAGGTGGAGGGCGTAGAAAAGTGAGCCGGTCAGCATCATCCCCACTCCGATCCAATCCACTTCCGTGGCCATGCCGCCCGTCAATAGCGCCACGGCCAACGTCGCAAGTGAGAGGCGGAAGATGGTCAGGCGGCTGATTGGATGGCGGTCGAGCATCATCCACAGCGCCAAAAAAAACGGATAGAGCGAGTAGAGCAGTTGGCCGAGGGAGGCGGGCAGGCGTTCGAGCGACATGTAATAGAAGATCGAACCAAAGCCGTTGACGACCCCCGCCAATACGCAACCAGCAAACCCCACAGGATAAATGAAAAGAAATTGGCGTCTGAACAGGGCTACGATCAGAACGAGCAAGGCGGCCGCGAAGCCGGTGCGCAGGGCCACCACGGCTAGTGGTGAAAAACCAAGCAGGATGGCCTGCCTTCCCAACACGGGCGCCAATCCGAGCAGGAAGGCCGAAGCCAGCGCGGCCTGAATTCCTTTACTGCGCTCCGTTTTCATGACACCGCCGTCACTAGTGGATCAGCGAGCGGACCTCGTCGAGGAATTCGTCGTTCAAGAAATCTCCTTTTTGCATGAGGGATTGGATCTGTCCCTCGAGGCGGCTCTTTTCTTCCGGTGTCAACTCTTTGGCGGAGGCCACGATGACCGGAATCTCGGCGGTTTCTGGTTTGGCCTTCAACGCGTCCAGCACGGCGAACCCATCCACTTCGGGCATCATCAGATCGAGGATGACGAGGTCGGGCAGTTCGCGCTGGATCGTTTCGAGTCCCGACTTCCCGTCGGCGGCCTCGATGATCTGGAAATCTCCCTGCGACTGGAGGATGCGGCGGATCAGCCTTCGGGACTCGGGGCTGTCATCCACGATGACGACGCGGTGGAAGCGGTCTGGAGCGACGCTGGTCAGCGCGGCCAGCAGGCCGTCCTGCGGTTTGTCCTCTGCGCGGGATGGGAGCACCACGTTGCGCGACCAGTTGTCGCCGAGGATGTACGGCTCGGCGGGCATGGTGTGGCCGGTGCAGTTGACCACCACCACGTCGGTGGGCTTGACGACTCCCGCACGCACCAATTTAAATAGGCCAGCAAATGCCACGGCCGCGGCGGGCTCGGCGGAGAGGCCCTCCATTTTTGCCAGAACGTGCATGGCGCGGTAGGTCTCCTCGTCTGTGGCGCTTTCAAAGACGCCATGCGTCTCGTTGACGTACTTGCGGAGCAGGGAGTAGGCGCGGCCCGGGTCTCCGGTGGCGAGCGTTTCGATGTGCGTGCGCGGCGAGAGAACGGGTTCGGCCTCCTCCAATCCCTTTTTCCAGGAGGTCACCATCGGGGCACAGCCGTCCGCCTGAATGGGCGCGATGGCTGGGATGCGGTCGATCAGTCCCATCTGGCGCAGTTCGCGGAATCCTTTGTAGACGCCGATCGGTCCCATGCCGCCGCTGATGGCCTGAATGTACCAGTCGGGGGTGCGCCACTGATGAGCGGCATTGGCAGGCGGCCCCAGCAGGGACGTCACTTGTTCGCTGATCTCGAAGGCGAGCGTCTTCATGGCTTCGATGGACGTGATGGTGCGCGCTCCCATGTCGAGGTACAGGTTGCGCTGACGTGCAAATTCCGCGGCCAGTTTCTTCGCCTGGTCGTAGGAGGCCGTCACTTTGACGACCTGACTGCCATATAGCGCGATCTCACGCATCTTGACCGCGGGGACGAGGCTGGTGACGAACGCCCAGAGTTTGATCCCCGCCCGCGCCGCGTAGGCTGAATAGGAGATGGCGACATTTCCCGTGGACGCGGCCACCATCTCGGTGATGCCCGCCTCTTTGAGCGCGGCGATCGTGACCGCGGCCTGCCTGTCCTTGAAGGAGGCGGTCGGTCCCTGACGCTCGTCCTTGATGAACAGGTTGGGGAGTCCCAGCATCATCCCGAGGTTGACGGCGCGTATCAGGGGCGATCCGCCCTCGCCCAGACTCAGGGAAGGGTTGGGGTTGCGGATTGGCAGCAGTTCGCGATACCGCCACAAGTCGAAGGGACGACCCGTGATCTGGCGGGGGAAGGAATCCGCCAGCGAGTCGTAATCATATTCTGCTTCGCGCCACTGGCTGTTACAACGAGGGCAATTGATGGAGGAAGGAAAATAGGGGGCGGCATGGCCACAGTCCATGCACCGAACGACAAAAGACATGTAATTGAATCCTACTTTATTTTTTTGCGCGTTCCAACGTCCGTTCCAGTGCGGCCACGAGCTCTGTTTTCGTGAGCGCATGTTTAAGTATCATGCGTTTGCCAAATTCCTGCAACTGTTTTTGCTGATCTGGCGTCAGGTCGCCGCCGCTGACGACAATGACGGGAATGTCGCGCAGTGTGTCATCGGAGCGCATTTTTTCGAGCAGGGAGAACCCATCCATATCGGGCATGAACAGGTCGAGGATGACCGCATGAGGGGCGCGCGCCTGGATGGATTCCCAGCCGCGGCGTCCGCCTTCAGCCAGGATGGGCTGATAATGTCCGTGCCCGGAAAGCATCTGACCGATCAGCCGCAGATCGTTGGGGTCGTCGTCCACGATGAGGATCTCCCGCAGGTTGCCGTCGTTGTTCAGGCGGTCGAGGGCGTTCAGCAGGTCGTCCTCGAGGATGGGCTTGACGAGGTAATCTGCCGCGCCCAGGCTAAATCCTTTCTCCTGTTCCTCGACGATAGAACACACGATGACGGGGACGTTGCGCGTTTCGGCATTGGATTTGAGATCGTTGAGCACGTGCCATCCATCATATCCGGGCATCATGATGTCCAGTGTAACGGCAAACGGTTTCAACTGGCGGACGCGCTCCACCGCCCGCGACGGGTCGCTGAGCGGGACGACCTGATAGCCCTGCGGCTGGAGATAGCGTTCGTAGAGGCTGATGACCTGCGGATCGTCGTCAATGGTGAGAATGACGCGCGAACTCTGCGGGGCGGCTGTTTCGGGCTTGCCGCGGAAGGCGGGCAGGGTGAAATAGAACGTGCTTCCCTTGCCGGGCTCGCTGTCCACGCCGATGCGTCCGCCGTGCATTTGGACCAGGTGGTTCGAGATGGACAGTCCCAATCCTGAGCCGCCGCTCTTGCGGGTGGGCGAGGCGTCCACCTGCGAGAAGGGCTGGAAGAGTTTTTTCTGGTCTTCCTGCGAAATGCCCGGGCCGGTGTCTGTGACGCTGACGGTGATCTCGGGGTGGCCTTTGGCGTTGTCCGCGGTGCTGGCATGCACGGTGATGGTGCCTTCGTCGGTGAACTTTGCCGCGTTCGAAAACAGGTTGATCAGAACCTGACGGATGCGCATCGCGTCCGCGCGGACGGTGGGCAGGTCGGCGGGCAGGTCGCGCTTCAGGGTGATGGACTTGTCCTTGACAAGACCCGCCGCCGTGGACATGGCGCTGGTGATGAGTTCCGAAAGGTTGACCTCGTCGAAGGTCAGTTCCATCTTGCCCGCTTCGATGCGGGAGAGGTCGAGGATGTCGTTGATCAGGCCAAGCAGGTGTTGCCCGGAGTTGTGGATGGCGAGCAGGTCCTGTTGTTGCAGGTCGGTGACAGGGCCGTCAATGCCTTTAAGGATGACGCGTGAAAAGCCAATGATGGAGTTGAGAGGCGTACGCAGTTCATGGCTCATGTTGGCCAGGAACTGGCTCTTGAGTTTGTCGGCCTCGCGCATCTCTTTGACGGCCTGCATGGACAGTTCGTATGAGCGCGCGTTGTCAATGGCGATCGCCACCTGGTCGGCAAGGGTCTGGATCACGGCGATATCGTCTTCGCTGAAGGCGTTCGGCGCGGTGGATTGAATGTCGAGCGCGCCGATGATGCGTGCACCCACGCGTAGGGGGATGGCCGCTTCGGCGCGTGTCTCTGGCAGAAGCGGGTTCAACCTGTGCTTTTGACTTTCGACCGTATCGTTGACCACCACCGCGCGGCCGTTTTCCGTCACCTCGCCGACGATGGATTTGGAGCCGACCTGCAGGCTGTGCTTCTGTCGCAGCATTTCGGCGCCCGCCTCGCCTGTGGCGGCCTGCAGGACGGCGCGGAACCCCGTCTCCTCGGTGACGAAGATGCCAGCGTGGTAAAAGCCGAATCGGTCGCGCACCAGGTTGACGGTCCGCGAGAGAAGCGTGGGCATGTCCAGCGTGGAGGTGACGAGTTGTCCGATCTCCGCCGTCGCAGAAAGATATTCATTGCGGCGTACGAGAGTCTGTTCCTGGCGTTTGCGTTCGGTGATGTCCAGCCAGATGCTGGCAAAGTTGGTGATCTTCCCCTGTGCGTTCAACACGGGTGTGATGGTCTGTTCCACAACGAAGAGTCCGCCGTTCTTGTGGCGATTTGTCACTTCGCCGTGCCAGGCCTTGCCGCTTAGGATGGTATCCCACAGGTTCTTGTAAAACTGCCCGTCCTGGACGCCCGATTTGAACAAACGCGGGGTCTGACCGACGGCCTCCTCGGGGGAGTAGCCAGTTTGTTTGGTGAAGGCAGGGTTCACCCAGGTGATCCGTCCGTCTGGATCGGTGAGCACAACAGCATTGGCCGCGGTATCGAGGGCGGTGCTTTGCAGGCGCAGGACGCTTTCTGCCTGTTTGCGGCTGGTAATGTCACGCGCCACCCAGAAGACCTCGCGGTCATTGAGACGGGTGATACTTGCAAGGAACCAGTACTCCTGGTTATCAATATCCAGTTTATATTCGATCTGGACCGCTTCGCCTCCCTCCAGCGCCTTGTGGATGGCCTCGCGGAAGGGTTCATGCGTTTCGGCGGGCAGGATCTCGTCCATGCGCTGGCCAAGCAATTCCTCCGGCGGACGGAACAGGCGCGACGGGTTGGTGGGCGCGATGCGGACGTAACGCGTGTCCTTGTCGATGACCATGACCACGTCCTGCATGGACGCGAACAGCGCGCGCAGGTCTGCCTCGGACCGTTGGGTGGTCTCGAACAATCGGGCGTTCTCAATGGCGAACCCGGTCTGGATGCCGATGGAACGCGCCAGTTCCAGGATGCGCGGTTCGATCACGCGAGGCTCGTGGTTGAACATGCACATGGTGCCGATCACGCGGCCTTTTGTCTCCAGCGGGACCCCAAAATAAGAGAGCACATTATTCGCGACCAGCCCATCGACATTTACAGGAGCGCCATTTCGGATGTCGGGCAGGAAAAGAACATCCTTATCGTTGTAGACATATTCGCACAACGAGTTTTTGAATCCGATCACTTCCAGTGATCTTTGGATAGGCTGGGGCAGGTTATGGTGTGTGATAAGTTTGAGTTCTCCAGCCGCTTCATCGAACAGAGACACCAATCCACCCGCAAATCCGCTGACCTCCATGGTCTGGCGCAGGGTGCCATTGAGCATGGATTCCAGTTCGAGCACCTGGCTTGCCGAGGAGACGATCTGGTTGAGCACACCGAGTTCCTCGGTGCGGCGTTGGGTTTCCTCGAACAGACGGGCATTCTGGATGGAGATGGCCGCTTGGCCTGCTACAGCCATCAGCAGGTCACGGTCATGTTCATTGTAGGTCCTGGCTTCGGTATAGGACTGTGCCGCCATCACACCGATCACCTGTTCACCCAGCAGCAGAGGGACGCCGAGCCAGCACTTGGCAGGTTCACCGACGACTTCGATGCCCAACTTGTGCATGGCTTCGGTCACGTTTTCGGGGATGAAGATGGGTCTTCGCTCGCGAAGAACGTAACCCGTCAGCCCTTTATCCGCAGGGAGAGAGACGATGCTTTTATCGATGACGGATTCCGAAACGTTGAGCGGGAACGACATCTCGTGCCGCTCAGGCGAATACAGGCCAATGTAAAAATTCTTCGCGTCGATGAGTTGCTGCGCGCTGTTATAGATCTCCAGCAACACCTCATCCACATTCAATTGGGACGATAGCCTTTGATTCAACTGGTTGAGCGTATCCAGTTCCCTCGTGCGGCGCTGGGTCTCTTCGAACAGACGCGCATTCTGGATCGCGATGGCGGCCTGACTGGAGATGGCCGTCAACAGATCGCGGTGACGCTCGGTAAAGATATTCGGGGAATCAAGATTTTGCACGCCCACCACGCCCAGTACAGCGTCTCCCACCAGCAGGGGGGCGCCCATCCAGCATTGGGCGAGGCGGTTATTCCCAAATTTGACTACGTCGATCCCCAATTCCTTGACGCGTGTCGGCAGATCCTCGGGGATGAAGAGCGGCCGCCGCGTGCGCAGGACAAAATCGGTCAGGCTGTTCCCCAGACTGCGCGGAGGCACTTCGATGCGTTCGCGATTCGAAATAACGTAGAACGGCGTGAGTTCCTGCTTCGTTTCGTCGAATAATGTGACGAACAGGTTGGTGGTATCCATCAGACGGCTGGCGTATTTATGGACTGTCTTTGCGATGGCTTCCACGCTGAACAGGGACGTCAATTCGCGTCCCATTTCGTTCAGTACGGACAGTTCCTCCGCGCGTGAGCGCGTTTCCTGGAAGAGGCGGGCGCTCTCCAACGCCTGCGAGAGTTGGTCCACCACCTGCTTGACGAGCAATTTCTCGTCGGTATCCCACTCGCGCGCGGTGGCCTCGTCCACGACTTGAAGCGTGGCCCAGTTGCGATTGTCCATTTGGAACGCCAGCGAAAGGGACGAAGGCGTCCCCGTTCCGCCGCGCTGGGTGATGGCGGTATTTTCCAACGGAGGCAGACCCCTCGTCTGTGAAAGCGAGGCGTGCGGCGCGGGTCTCGTCGCCACAGGATGCGCGGCGCTTACAGCAGGCTTTTTCTCGGCAGGACGCGGCGTCGACTTTCGCTTCGGCTTATCCTGCGGCTTGGCCTGCTCATCCTGTATGCCATCGAAGAGTTCGTCAAGCCGTTTGTTGGTTGGTTTCTTTGGCATATTCAACTAACTCCTCGGCCAGGACGCGATATTGAAGGGAACCGCGGCTGTTGGGCATGTAACGTGTGATGGGTTGTCCAGCGATGGGGCTTTCGCGCAGTTTGGTGTCCATTTCGATGACGGTTTCGAACATACCGTCCCCAAATGTGGCGACCAACTGCTCGTAAATACTGCGATGGGTGCGGTTGCGGCGGTCCAGCAGGGTGACAAGGATGCGGTACGCCAGGTTCGGGTTGGCCTCCTTGCGGATGCGGCGGATGACCGCCATCATATTGCGCAACGCATACGCCGAGAAATATTCCGCCTGTGTGGGAATCAGCAACAGGTCGGAGGCGGCCATCGCATTGAGCGTAATGGCTCCCAGCGAGGGAGGGCAATCGAGCAGGATGTAGTTGTAGTTCAGGTTGGGCGCCTCTTCCAATGCGGTTCGAAGGGTGGTCAGGTAATTCGAGCGCACGGGTAGATATTGCTCCGCACTTTCGATGCGTGCGTTGCAGGGCACCAGGTCCAGGCCTTCGAAATCCGTTTTGTGGATCGCGCTCTGCAACGGCGCGGATTCGATCAGCACATTGGCAGACGTCTTCGCGGCCTCGGCGGGTTCAAATCCAAGGGCGAGCGTAAGGTTGGCTTGCGGGTCCATATCGATAACGAGAACCCGATTCCCGAGTTCGGCCAGCGCAGCGCCGAGCGAGAGTGTTGTGGTGGTCTTTGCGACGCCACCTTTTTCGTTCGAGACAGCAATTGTATATTTCATAAGATAAGCCTCCGTTTACTTCGCCTCTTGCCCTTCGCGCTCGCGGCCAGGGAGATGTGCCGAAACCACCTGCGGGATGATCTCGACGCGGTTGACGTTCAGGACGCGTTGCAATTCCTCGATGGCGGTTCGGATCATGACCTGCGGGTCGTTGGTCTCTCGAATCCGAGACGTGATTTCTGCGACAGCGTGTTCGCGCGCCGCGCGGCTGGACGTCTCTTCGAACAGACGCGCGTTTTCCAGCGCCAATGCCAGACGGTCGGCAACCGCCTCGATCACTGCGACCTCGTCGCGGGTCCAGGTCCGATTCGTGTCTGCCGAGCGGACGTTCAAAACACCGATCACCTGGTTTTGCAGTCGAATGGGCACCGCGACCGCGGGGATCTTTTCATCCGACACGGCGGCCCTGCCCGTGTTGAGCACGGTCTTGATCTCGTCCCATTCGACGGGTTTTTCGAGCGAACTGCCCGTCCCCGCCGAATATTGATACCCGACGATGGATTGCGCGGTCTTCTTCTCCCACGTCCGACTGACGTAGTCGCCGTACAGGGCTTGCGATTCTGCCAGGGCTTCGCGGGTCTCGGCGAGCAGACGCGCATTCTCGATGGCGATGGCAACCTGGTCTGCGAGAATGCTCAAGGTCTCCGCATCTGCGGACGTGAACGCGCCAGGCTTGGTGCTCTGCACATCCAGCACGCCGATGATCTGTCCGCGCACGGTGAGGGGGAGCGCCATCTCGGAACGCGTTTCGGGGAGGTCTGGGTTGTTGAAGAAGGTCGCGTCCTCTCCAACGTCGAGGGCGATGCGGGGAGTTCCACTGGCGGCCACGTGTCCGACGATGCCGACCTGTCCGATGGGGAGGCTGTGTTTGCGGGTGATCATCCGTTTGCCGCCCGGGCTGTTGGAGGCGCGCAGTACGGCGGTTTTGTTCACCTGGTCGATCAGGAATACGCCCACGTGGTAAAAACCGAACCGATTGCTGACCACGTTGGTGACGAGTTCCAGAAGTTTTTCAAGATCGATCTCCGTGGAGACGGCGCGCGCCACTTCGCTGACCACGTGAAGTTCCTCGGCGCGCTTTGTACTTTGGGCGGTCGCCTGTTGCAGGTCGAGGGTGCGTTCCTCGACGCGTTCCTCCAGCGATCCGATCGTGTCGCGCAGGCGGGTGGTCATCACGTTGAAGGCGTTGGCCAGCACGCCCACCTCGTCACGCGTCTGCGAATGTGCTTCCGCGCTCAAGTCTCCTTCGGCGAGACGCGTGGCCGTTTCGGTGAGTTGCGTGATCGGTTTCGCCAGTGTGTTCCCTGTCCAACGCGAGATCAGCAGGGCGCCCGCCAGCAGTGCCACTGCACTGACGATCACGTTGATCAGCGTTCGCTGTGACTCGTTCGCCAGCTGTTCCCGGGTAGCCACCAACGTTGACTGTGTCTCACTGACAGGCACCACGATCCCCAGGCTATAACCGGTCGAGGGAATGGGTTGATAGGCTACGTATTTTTCTGTGCCGTTCATGACCAATTTAAGTACCCCGCTCTGACCGGTGGTCATTCGTATCACGATATCGAAGGCATCCAACGGGACTTTGTCGAGGATGGGCTCCAACGCCAATTCGCCCTGAAAGTCAGCTTGCGAAAGGCCGAGGTCGGCAAAACCCGCCTCGGGCATGGCAATGATGCGGCCGTCCTTGTCCAGTAAAAAGGCGTAACCGCTCTGGGCGAATCGAATGGCGCCAATTTGGTTGGAGATCTTTGCGAGTTGGAGGTCGGCCCCGATCGCGCCGCGGAAGCGATTGAAGTCGTCATAGATGGGGTAACTGGTGGTGACGACCAGTCCGTTCTGGGCGGCATCCTGATAGGGAACCGCCCAAACCACCTTCCTGTCTGGGTTTTGACTCGGACTGGCAAGCAGGAACCAGGTCCGCTCGGTGACGTCGAAGTCGGGTGGCAGGATGGCGGCCAGGTCCACATTGGGATAGTACAGCGTCTCCCCTTGCATGCTTCCAAAGAATAAGGCGATCATGTCGGGGTTTTCTTTGAGCATGGAAGGCGCAATAAAATCGATCTGTTTAAGAATATTCAATTCAGCAACCAGCGGATCGGGCAGTTGCTCCTGCGCGGGCACGAATATCGAGCCTGCCTCCGTGTTTGGGTTATCCCATCTCCCATTTGGCAGGCGGGAAAGTTTATTCCTCGCATCCCAGGAACCACTCGTGTTTACCATCGCATACGGTTTCAGGAGGTTTTGAATGGATGTTCCCAGTGTCGTTATGCTACTGCTGGCGGATGTGAAGAAATTATCCAGGTCTCTGGCGTGACGCGCGGCCGCGAAGGTCAATTCCTTTTCGGTTTGATTTTCCACGCTTTCGGTGATCTGGCCGGTCAGGTAGGTATTCGTCAGGCCGGTCCGATAAAAGGTATAGATGGTCGTCGCCGCCACCGCGATGGCCACGATCAAGACGGTGCTCCAACTGAGGCGTGAGCGAAATGACATGCCCGAGAACCAGCCGTTTCGGGCGGGTTTCGGACGGTCGGCAGAACTATTCATGGACCTGCTCCTGTCGTCGGTTTCGCATCATTCTTCGACCTCGCTGGTTTGTTTCGGCGGCTGGATCTGGATCAACACATCCGAGCCGTTGAGCGCCTGGCTGAGCTCCTGCGCGGCAACCTGCAGGATGTTCTTCATGTGAATGTTTCCGCTGATCCTCGAAGAGATGTCTGAAACGATCCGTTCCCGTGCGGCGCGGTTGGCGCTGGTCAGGAACAGGCGCGCGTTTTCGATTGCCAGCCCGAGGTGTTCCGCCACGGACTCGGCGATGTCGATATCGTCATCCGTCCAGCGCTCTTTATGCTGTGTGGTTAAATGAAGGACGCCGATCACCTGGCCGCGCAATTTGACTGGGATTGCCAATTGGGCGGGTTTCCCGCTCTCGTCCGCATCGGACTGGTGGATGTTTCCCGCCTCGGCGACGCGTCCCGCCTCCCCGAGGTCGAGCGGCGATTCGAGCGGGGCGCTGTTCCCTCCGCTGTAGCGGAATCCCGAGAGTCTTTCCTCGCGGGCGAGATGAAGCCATTCGTTTTGGACATACTGACGATACGCGGCCTCCGTCTGCTCGAGGGAGCGGCGGGTGGTCTCGTAGAGGCGGGCATTCTCGATGGCGATACTGACCTGGCCTGCGAGGATGGAGAGGGTGGCAATGTCTTCGTTCGAGATCGCGGCGGACTCGGTGCTTTGCACATCCAGCGCGCCGATGACCTTGCCAGCAACCTTGAGGGGCAGTGCCATTTCGGAACGCGTTTCGGGCAGGTCTGGGTTGTTGAAGTAGACGGCGTCCGCGCCCACGTCGATGGCGAACCGCGGGGTGCCCGTCCCCGTCACATACCCGACGATGCCTTCTGCGCCGATCTTCAACTGGTGCTGACGCCGCAGCATTTTTTGACCGCCTGCGCTGTTTGCCGCCGCAAGGACGGCGTATTGGCCGCTTGGTTCATTAAGAAAAATGCCCACATGGTAAAACCCGAAACGGTCGCTGACCACATCTGTGATGAGCGGCAACAACTTTTCCAGGTTCTGTTCGGTGGAGATGGCCTGTGAGATCTCGTTGATGGTCTGCAGGTCGCGTGCCCGCTTTTCGTTCTGTCGGGAGGTGACCGTGAGTTCGGCGGTGCGTTCGTCAACGCGTCTTTCCAGCGCGTCGCGCAGTTCGGTCAGTTCCTGGTTGCTTTTCCGCGCTTCGTGTGCGGATGTGCGCGCTTGTGTCAGGGCGCGATACAGGCTCTGAGAGGAGAGGATCAGTCCAACACCGGTCAGAACGTAGACGATGGTGGTGGATATCCATTCGGCGATCGCGTCTGCGGATTGGGTGAATATGGGGGTGATCCAGCCGTTGACGCGTCCAACGGCGATGATCAGTGTGAAAAGGACGATCGCGGTGATCAGGCGGGCAACGGCGCGGGCATCCAGCAGGAGGGTGGTGAATGCGATCAGGATCAGGAAGCCAATGGCGGAGCCGATGCTTTCCTGGGGACTGACCGCATAGGCCGCGAAAATGGCGATACCATTGATGACGATAAAAATATACGATGCGAACTGGACGCGTCCACTGCGCATCAGGGAGTAGGCGACGATGTTTACGATCAGGTAGGGCACGATCACGTACACGAGGGGAAGCACATTCTCGGCAGTGGTGCTGAAGGCGAGAATGGGTAACGCCACGAACATTGCACCAATGACGAAGCGCAACACCAAATATAACAACCCGGCTACCCGGTTCTTTTCTTCGTCTTCAAAGGTTGGCGCAGACAGGATCTGGCGCAATTGTCTCAACATGTTGCTTCCTCGTTATGCTCTTTAAGGCGGGCGGTCATTTGTTTTCCAGGTTGAATTGAACGGTTACTTCCGAGCCAGAGAGGGCATGTCCGATCTCTTCGACGGCGGTCTGCATGATCTCGCGCAGGTCCACGGAGGAGCCGATGCGCGCTGTGATCTCGCCGACGGTGCGTTCCTTGGCCGCGCGGCGCTGGGCTTCGATAAGCAGGCGGTAATTTTCCACGGCCAGCCCGGCGCGTTCGGCCGCGGCCTGAGCCAGATTGACCTCGCCCTGTGACCATGCACGTAGCGGGTTGGTGGAGCGGATGGTGATGTTCCCGACGGGCAATCCTCGGATGCGGATCGGGATCTGGATCGCGTTGGATTGGTCGGACGGTACGGTGCCATCGGTGGGGGTGGTTTTCACGCCGTCATAAACGTAGCCGGTGTACTTGACGGTTTGCACAAAACGCGCCCAGTCCTGTTCGACGAATTGCTGGTAGATGGCCTGTGAAGCCTCCAGCGATTGTTTGGTCTGGCTGAAGAGGCGGGCGTTTCCAATGGCGATGGAGACCTGGTTGGCGAGAATCTCCAGGACGGCGATATCTTCCTCCTGGAACGCGTTGACCTCTTTGCTTTGCACGTCCAGCACGCCCACCAACTGGCTTCCCACTTTGAGGGGCAGGGCGATTTCGGAGCGGGTGTCAGGGAGGTCTGGGTTGTTGAAGTAGGCAGAGTCCGCTCCAACGTCCAGGGCGATGCGGGATTTTCCCTGTCCTGCCACGGTGCCGACGATGCCAGTCGCTCCCACGCGCAGACGGTGTCCGCGTTTGAGCATTTCCTGTCCGCCCTTGCTGTTGGCGGCCTGCAGGACGGCGTATTCGCTCCGTTCATCGAGCAGGAAGATGCCAGTGTGGTAGAAGCCAAATTGCTCGCTGACCACCTGGCAAATGGACGGGAGAAGTTCCTCCAGTTCCTGCACGGCAGTGATGGAACGCGCCACCGACGCGACGGCTTCCATCTGTGATGCGCGGTGTTCCAGTTCGACGGTGCGCTCGTTGATGCGGGTTTCGAGCGAGTTCTTTAGTTGCAGGAGTTCTTCGTGTGCAACGATGCGCGACGCTTCGCTGGCGCGGGCATCGTTGGCGATCTGTCTGAGGCGGTTGATCAGGGTGTTCAGGGCAACGATGATGGCGCCAAAGATGAGCGGCCCGATGACCAGTTCCTCCGGGGTGGTAATGGCGGGCACGGGCGGTACGAAGAGCCCCGTCACTTCTGTGATGCCCATACCGAGCAGGATGGCAACGGCGAGGAGGCCAAACAGGATGAGGCCTTGTGTGCCAAGGAGCAATCCTGCCACCATCACACTGCCGAGCAGGCCGAGCAGACCGGTGTCGTGCGTTCCGCTTCCTTCCAGCATGAAGATCATACTGACGAATGCAATCGCCAACGGTGTGAAGATCTGGCCTGGCCGTGTTTCTCCTCTTAGAGACAGGAAGATGGTGACAGCGACCACTGCCGCGAGTCCCAAAATGATGGGGAGGTTGCTGACGAAGAACGTGATCAGCAATGCCCCGATCAGCACGATCGCCTGAATGGTGATCGCCAGCCTGCGGAAGGTCGCGGGATTTTCCTGGTATGGGTTGAAGAATCCTTGGACAGGTCTGTTCATGCCGTCTTCCGTTCTGTCGGGTTGATTTGCACCGTGATCTCAGAATCGCCGATGGCCTTGCCGATCTCCTGGGCGGTGATGCGCAGGATGGCATCCACGTCGTGTGCAGAATCGATGCGGGCGGCAATTTCACTGATGGAGCGTTCGTACGCCGCGCGCTGTTGCGCCTCTTCGAGCAGACGGGCGTTTTCAAGCGCCAGCGCCACCTGTGTGGCGATTTCTTTCAGCATGGCTTGTTCGCGCGGATCCAGAGTCCCCGCTTCTTCTTTTCGTCTGACTTTGATCTCGCCGATCTTGCGGTTATGGAGCAGGATGGGGATCTGGAGTCGTCCTGTCTCATCGGTCGGTGAATATTCCTTTGTCGCAGGCTGGATGCCGAGCGGAGTGTAGCGATAGGCATTTCCCTGCGCTTGGGCGATCTCTTTCCAGGCATCGCCAGCGCGTTCGGCCGCAACCTGTTGGAGCTGTTGAACCGCGAGGTTCATATCCTGGAATAACCTGGCATTTTCGATGGCCAGCGCGAGTTGATCGGCAAGGGTCTGGAAGGTCTCGATGTCTTCGGCAGAGAAGGCCTGGGACTGTACGGATTGGATGTCCAGAACGCCAATGACGCGGTCGCGAACGACGAGGGGCAGGGCGGCCTCGGAGCGGGTTTCGGAGAGGTCTGGGTTGTTGAAGTAAACCGCGTCCGCCCCGGTGTCCAGCGCGATGCGGGAGCGTTTCTGGGCGGCCACAAACCCCACGAGGCCCTGTTTGCCGACCTGCAGACGATGTCCGCGTGCGAGCATCCGCTGTCCGCCCACGGAGGAGGCGGCCTGCAAAACCGCGTTATCGCCGTTCTCGTCAAGCAGGAAGATGCCCGCGTGGTAGAAGCCGAATTGGTCCGAGATCAGGCGGACGGCGTTGTTCAGCAGGGTGGAGGTGCCTTTGATGGCGGCCGCCTCGCGCGCCACGCGGGCCGCTGTTTGAATTTGGGACGTTCGGCGGCTGAGGGCGCTGGTGCGTTCCTCCACGCGCTGTTCGAGATCTGTTACCAGACCGCTGAGTTTGGCGGCGGTGGCGTTGAATGCATTGGCCAGGATTTCCACTTCATCATGAGTGGAGATTTGGACACGCTGACTGAAATCGCCGCTGGAAAATTTCTCCGCGCTCTGGGTGAGGCGCGAGAGGGGAGTGGCAAGCGCTGTGCCAATGAACCAGCCGATGATGGCCAGCGCCAGGAACGAGCCGAAGAAGATCGCAACGGAACGCAGAAGGATCTGTCGTTCCAGCGTTTTAATATCGTTGGCGGAAATGTCCATCCCCAAAATGCCTTCGCGACGTCCGTCAGCCGCGTAGAACGGTGCGTAACCGCTAAGGTGGTCGCCCCACTCGTCGGTGTAGATGTCATCCTCCAGCATGGGCTCCGACATGGTGAGGAAGTTCGCCGCCAGGACGGGACCTGCGTCGGGGTAGAGGTCGCCAAGATGCGAAATATCCTCTTCGCTTTCCTCGGCGTCCACAATGAACATGAGATTGCCCTGGTCGTCTGGGCGCATGGTGTAAACGAATTCAACGTTTGTGCCCGCGTCACGGACTTTTTGGAGGGTCTGTTTCAATTGCAGGTAGGTTGGATTGCCTTCCTGCGAAGGATTGGTCAATTGCGAATGCGCTTCGGCGTCCACCTGCAAGGCCGCGATGGCCACAGAGTTTTTCAGGCGTTCGCGAATCCCATCCACTACCTGCGCCCGCGCATTTTGATAATAGAAATAAGTGGTGGAACCAACGGCCAGGATCGAGACCAGCGCGAAGGCAAGGGCAAGTTTTGCGCGCAGAGGCTGGAACCGAGTGCTCTTATTCACGATTCGCCTCCCCTTGATCGTCCACGCTCAATTCGATGGTCGCCTCAGAAAGATTGAGCGCGCGGCCGATTTCCTTGACGGCGGTCTGCAGGATGCCGTCGATGCTGCTGACAGACCAGACGCGCGTCGTGATATCGGCCACGGTGCGTTCGATGCCTGCCTGCTTGCGACTCTCTTCCATCAGGCGGGCGTTTTCCAATGCGACGGCGGCCTGTGTCGCCACGGCCTCCACCCAGGCTTGTTCCTCAGGCGACCACTCCCGCTCGCCCGTCAGGTTGATCTGCCCGATGACTTCGTCGCGCAACGCGATCGGGACGTTGATGACGGTCTCTGTTTCGAAAGGCGTTTCATCCCCGACTTTGTATTCGAGCGGTGCGCCAGCCGCGAGAGAGGACCACGCCTCCCGCACGTACTGACGTTGCGTCGCCTGCAATTCCTGAATGCGCTGATTGGTCTCCTGGAAGAGGCGGGCGTTTTCGAGCGCGACTGCCACCTGGTTCGCCATGTTCTGGAGCGTTTGGATATCCTCCTGCCCGAAGGCGGCCTCGCGTGTGGACTGCACGTCCAGCGCGCCGAGGATGCGGTCACCGACAATGAGCGGGAGGGCAATCTCGGAACGGGTATACGGGAGCAGGGGGTTGTTGAATCGGACGGGTTCCTGCCCAACGTCCAGGGCGATGCGTGCCTCTTTCTGACTGATGGCGGTCCCCACCATGCTTTTACTGTCCACGGCCAGACGGTGACGCGATTCCCGCAGAACGCGTCCCGCTTCCCCTGTGGCGCTTTTCAACTCCGCCCATTTGCCTGTCTTGTCCAGCAGGAAGATGGCGGAGTAGTAATGGCCAAAACGATCTGTGATGAGGTTGACAACCCTGTTGATCAGAAGTTCGGGGTCGAGGATGGAGCCGATGGATTGCCCGACCTCATTCACTGCGGACAACTGGGCGGTTCGTTCTGCAACTTGTTCCCTGAGTTTGGATTGCAGGCTTTCCACGTTCTCCAACATGCGGTTGAAGAAGATGGTCAATTCGCCGATCTCGTCCGACGTCACCACTGGTGCGGTCTGGCTCAGGTCGCCCTGTTCCACTTTTTGGAAGACTTCCACCAGGTGATTCAATGGAACGGAGACAGACTGTGAGAGCATCCAGGCCAGTCCTGCTCCAAGCAAAAGCGCGATGGCGCTGAATCCCAGGGATTGGATTTGGTAATTCTGTAGAAGATCTGGCTGGTCGGGTGACTGGATGGCCAGGTATGTGAAATGGTAGCCGATTGGCGCCACCAGCAAAATGCCCATGACGACCAGCGTCAACACGACAATATTGAGTCTTGGCAGGATCTTGAGACTGGTGATGCCCACCAGTTGCGCCTGATGACTTTTTGGAAGCAGTACCTGTCTGGCTGGTGCGATGATGCCTTCCAGTGTGAACATGCCGAGGGTGATAACGCTCAGGAGGGAAATGATCATGCCAATCGCCATGTAGATCATCTGGTCGAGAGGCAGTTTGTGCACCATGCTTCCGTACACCAGTGTGGGGATGTAGGCGACCAGCAACATGATGGGGACTGAACTGCGAGCGTACTGCCAGGGCAGGGATGAGATCTGTTTCCAGGCCGCGAGTTCCCGTTCTTCGTTGAAAGGAGAAGCGCTTCCCTTTTTGTAATCTTGCAGCAGGGAGAAAGCCTGGCGATTGGAGTAATAAATGTATACCAGCAGGATTCCCAACGTCAGGATCATTCCAAGCAGGGCCACGCCCCACAATTGGCGGAAGTGCTCCAGGGTGAATTCGGCGTTTACCGCGACGAATAGGGAGATCGGAACGGTGAAAAGATAGGCCGCCAATTGCGCCAGCGTCACGACCAGAAGCAGGAAATACCCACCCGTCTGATCGAGCAGACGTTTGAACCAAAGGATTGGATTCAATGGATTCATCTTCCTGCTCTCCTAGTCTGCGCCTTCTGCGGGCGGTTCCTGCTGACTGGCAGACGTGATCGTGATCTGCGTCCGCCGGGCGCCGATTGCTTTAGTCAATTCGCTGGCGGTGGTCGCGAGCACGGTTTGCATGTCGGTGGAGCGGCGAATCTTGCTGGTCACCTCGTAGAGCAGGCGTTCGCGTTCGGCCTGGCGGCGGATCTGGGCCAGCAGTCGCGCGTTGGCGATGACGGCCGCGATGCTGCCTGCCAGCGTGCCGAGCATTTCTTCGTCGTTTTCGGTATAGGCCGCCACCTGTTCGCTTTCCACGTTGAGGATGCCGAGCAGTTCGTTGCGATAGAGGAGGGGCAGCGCCAGTTCCGAACGCGTGTTTTCACTGACCGTGATGTAGCGCGGGTCTTTGGTCACATCGTCCACGCGCAGGAGTTTGCGGTGCGCGGCCGCCCAGCCAGTGATGCCCGTCCCAACCGGGACGCGGATGGTGGCGGCATCCTCCGAATATCCGATGGAAGCCTGCATTTCCAGCATTCTGCGTTCTTTATCGAGGAGCAGGATCGAGACGCGGTCGCCGCCCAACGTCACTTGCAGGCCTTTGACGGTGGTCTCCAACGCGTCCTCCAGCGTGGACCCCGATGCAGCGGAGGTGGTGATGTGGTGGAGCAGGCGATGCTGTGACAGGTGTTCCTGTGTCTCGGCAAACAACTCGGTGTTCACCACTGCCACGGCCAGTTGGTCGGCCAAAATTTCCAGCGTGCGCAGGTTGTCTTCGTTGAAACCGTAGGGTTGCGTGCTTTGAACGTCCAATACGCCGAGGATGCGTTCGCCCACCTTGAGGGGGATGGCGGCCTCGGAACGTGTATTTGGCAGGATGGGATTGGCGAAATACGTGGCGTCTTTGAGTGTGTCGTTCACCACCAGAGTCTCGCCGCGCCCAGCGACATAGCCCACGATGGATTTCGAACCCACGCCCAATTTATGTCCCGTGCGCTTGAGTTGTGCGCCCGCCTCACCTGTTGCCTCACGGATGACCGCGTATTCCCCATGCAGGTCGAGGAGGAAGACGCTGGCGTGGTAGAAGTTGAAGCGGTCACGGATCAGGTTGACGCCGCGCAGGAGCAATTCGTCCAGGTTGAGCGAACCGCTGATGTCGCGCGCGATCTCCGCCGCGGTTTGCAGTTGCAGGGCGGACTGTCGGCTTTGGTCGAGCAGGCGGATGTTCTGGATCACGCCCGCCATCTGTTTTCCCATTTCATCCAGGAAGTGCAGGTCACGCTCGTCGAAACAATGTTCCCGTTCGAGGTCCTGAATGATGAGCGCACCGATGGGTTCGTCATTGATGAGAAGCGGGACGCCCATCCACGATTTGGCGGGCTTCCCGTGAATTTTGGCTCCCAGCGCCAGCGCCTGTTTTTCGGTGTTCTCCACCAGCAGAAGCGGACGACGCGTGCCGATCAGGATGGAGGTCAACCCTTCGCCCAATGGGAACGATTCGATGTTTTGAACCTGGCCTTCCTCGTACAAGTACGGGATGTTGATGGAATTCGTTTTCTCGTCGTAGAGCGCCACCACAAAACTGTAATCCCCGATGACGCGTTGCACCTGCGCCTGCAGGGTTTCGTAAAAGGTTTTGATGTCGTTCGTGGAAAGCGCTGTTTGATTGAACGATGCCAGTGCTTCCAATTCGGCCAGGCGGGATTGCAAGTCGTGCAGGCCTTTGATCTTTTCGAGCGTGGCGCTCAACATGCTGATGACGCCCGTGTACGGGCGGACCGCCTGACTGGTGAGTGGCTGGCCGGGCTGTTCACCGATCAGCAGCAACGCGGAAGGCCGTCCCTGCACCAGGACGGGCAGGAACGCGCCGCTCTTGCATCCGATTTCGCGCAGCGGGCGCGCCAGCCCCGCGGGAAGATTTTCCGCATGGCTGAGGTCGTTGACCAGCACGGGGGAGGGGAGTTGCCGCGCCACCTCGTCGAGCTTAATGCTATACGTTTGCTTTGCGGCCACGCCTGCCTGGCGGATGGGATTGCCAACCGCCACCACCTCGCTGCCTTGCGCGTTCAAACGGAGCACAACAGACGGGTGCGGCGATTCTTGCATCATTCGCCCGGCCGCTTCGAGCGCGGCCTCTTCTGTTTCGGCTTGGGCGATCTCGTGGCTCACACGGTACAGGCGTTCCGCGTCCGACGCGTCCAGCCTGGCCGTATCGTTCAAGGTGGTGTTCTGAATGGCGGTCGCGATCTGGTTGGCCAGGGTCTGCAGCACGATGACCATCTCGTCGTCGAAGACATGCGGCTCGGTGCTTTGCACGTCCAGAACGCCCAATGCGACTTCACCCAACGCTATGGGGAATCCCGCTTCGGCGCGCGTGCCCGGGAGGAGTGGGTTTTTCCTGTAGACGGGATCCTGATCCACGTCCGCCGCGACGCGCGGCTTCAATTGGGATGACGCCCACCCGACAATCGAATCAGACCCGACTTCGAGCTGGTGGCCGCGTCGGAGCATTTCCTCGGCTGACGGTCCATGCACGGCGCGCAGGGAGGCGCGCGTCCCGCTCGAGTCGATCAGGAAGATGCCCGCGTGGTAAAACCCGAACCGTTCCACGATCAAGCGGACGGTGTTCTGTAAAAGTTCGTCGAGATTGAAGGAGGTGGTGATGCCCTGCGCCACTTCGGCCGCGGTGCGGATCTGACGCGTGCGTTCCGCCACCTGCTCCTGCAGCGACCGATACATGTCACTCAACTGTTCGGCCATGCCGTTGAACGAGGAAGCCAGAATGCCCACTTCGTCATCGCTTTGCACGGAGGCGCGTTCCTGCCAGTATCCCTGTGCGAAACGGCTGGTGATGTCGGTCAGCGAACGGATCGGCTTGACGACCTGGTTGGTGCTCCAGATGATGATCGTCCCCATGGCGATGAATGCGCCGAAGAAGACTGCAATGGTGAAGGGAATTAAACTGTTGAGATGCCCAAAGACGGACTCGCCTGGCACCTCCAAAACCACGCCTGTTTTTAGTTCGTCCAGCCAGATGGCCTGTGCAATGACGGAGACGCCGTTCTCGTTTTCGAATTTGACCGTGGTCGGTTTGAATTCCGCGTCGGGTTGCTTCATGAGGGCAAAGGCTTCGTCGAGTTCATACTTTTGCCCAGCGGCGGAGGAGAAGGATTTGATGCCTCCCGTATAAGAGTCGAGTCCGAGGAAGCCGCCATAATCCGACTTGAAATAGGCACGCGAGAATGGCGTCAAATCCACGATGGGTTTCAGGATGGAGACCGCGTATTGTTCCTCGGAGATTCCCCCAATGGCCGCGCTGGCGGTCCCGTCGGCAGTGCGGAACTGCTCGATGGTCACCAGACTGAATTGGCCGGGCCGAAACGGCAGGAAATCGAATATGCCGAAGGATTGATTGTCTGTTGTGAGTATGGTCTGGTAACGGGGCGGATCGATGAGCGTGGTCCCCTCCCATTTGCGTTCGCTCGAAGCCAGAATGAATCCGTCGGAGCGGGCGATAAAGTACAAATTGAAGATCGGGTTCCCCTCTTCGCGATTGATCTCTTCAAAAATGGACATGACCTTGTTGCGCGCTTCGGTGAAGGCGGGCGTGCCGCGTTCTTCGTGCAGGACCACGTCCATGGCCGCGATGAAGTCAGGTCGACGCGCGATGCGGTCCAATCGGATCTGCTTGATCTTCATGGCGTTCTGGGCCGCGTCCATCTCGGTGGTCACCAGGTTCTGCATTTGCGTCACCACCTGGTCTTCCAGCAATTGGCGCGTTCGGAGATAGGCCGCGCCCGCCATCAGCAACAGGGGAACGAGAGTGGCGACCGCCAGTCTCCAAATGATGCGACGCGCCAGACCACCCTGCTTGAACGGTTGGTTGAAGAAATTTGGAAGGGATATGGCGATTCTCATCGTGGGTTATGTGTATTCCCAAACGGGCTCGTTATTTAAAATACGGCGGATCTGTTCGGGGAAGCGGTCTGGGTCGAGCGGTTTACCGAGAAAACCATCGAAGCCCGATTCGCGAGCCTTGCGCATCTGTTCCTCGCTGGCCTCTGCGGTGACCGCCACGATGGGGATGGATTTCAGGTGTTCGGCCGAGCGGATCTTTTTGAGCGCGCCGTACCCGTCCTCGTACGGCAGGCGGATGTCCATCAGGATCAGGTCGAGGTGGGGGAGCGTGTCGGCATATTCCACGACTTCGTAGCCTGAAGTTTTCCACTCGCAATGGATTCCCAGATAGCCCAACATGCGCGCGATCAGCACGAAATTGGACACATTGTCCTCCACCACCAGGACGGTGGTGTCGCTGGAGATATTTTGCTTGCGTGCGGGCTGGGCCTCGATATCGGATGAATTAGTCATTGGATTGCCTCGCCAGGAATCGGTCAATCTGCTGGGACAGGGTGTCGATGTCGATCGGCTTTTGGATATACCCATCGCACCCGGCTTCGAGCGATTTCTCCCGGTCGCCGCGCATCACATTCGCGGTGACCGCCACGATCGGCACGTTGGCAAACCCCGGGGTGGCTTTGATGCGGGCGGTCAGGGCGTAGCCATCCATGTCGGGCATGTTGATGTCCATCAGGATCAGGTTTGGACGTACCGAGTGAATTTTTTGCAGGGCATCCTCCGCGTTGATGGCTTCGGCCATGGTGTACCCTTCAGCCTCCAGCACGCGGCGGATGAGATTGCGGTTGTCGAGATTGTCTTCCACATAAAGGATGATACTTTTTTCGGTCATGGGTGCTCCGAGGATGATTTTAACAGTCGGGAAAAAATCTTTCATAACAGCACCCTTGCAAAACAAAAACGCCAGGTCTGGATGGCCTGGCGTTTGAGCGGGTGATGGGACTCGAACCCACGATATCTTGCTTGGGAAGCAAGCGTTCTACCACTGAACTACACCCGCTTGCAGGCTGGGATTATAGCCAGCGAGAGAGGGCGTGTCAAGCACCGCGTTGGAGCAGTTTATCGGCCAGATGTTTTAGCGACTCTCCCGCCTCGCCCTGTGGATTGGCGACGCGCAGGTTCTCTAACGCGAGATCGGTCATCTGACGGGCCGCGTCCTGCGCGGACGTTCGAGCGGACTCTGTTTCGAGGAGCGCCGCCAACGCCCGAACCTCCTCGGCGCGGATCGGTCCCTGCCGCCAACGTTTGGCGAACTCCCCATTTTTCTCCAGCCCGAACAGCACGGGCAGAGACTTCTTGCCGTCCACCAGATCGCTTGCAGCGGATTTTCCCGTCAGCGCTTCGTCGCCCCAGATGCCGAGGATGTCGTCCTGCACCTGGAAGGCGAGGCCGAGGTAGTGACCGAAGGCGCGGTACGCCTCCTGCCGCGCCTCGTCCGCACCGCCGAGCAACGCGCCGAGCTGACAGCAGGACGCGATCAACGCGGCGGTCTTTCCGCTCACCATCGGCCAGTAATCGGCCACGGTGAGGTCGGTGCGGTCCTCGTAGGAGATGTCGAGGAATTGGCCGCGCGTCAGATCGAGGCAGGTTTGGTGGAGAATCTTCGCGGCACGGAGAGCGATCGGGGCGGGGTAACCCGCTTCGAGGTCGGTGAGAGCGAGGTTCGAGATGACGAAGAGTCCGTCGCCTGCGTTGGTCCCCTGGGCGAGTCCCCACTTCTTCCAGACGGTCGTCCGCCCGCGGCGCTTTTCGCCGTTGTCTTCGATATCGTCGTGGACGAGGGAGAAGTTGTGGACGAGTTCCACCGCGGCCGCGGCGGGTAGCGCAAATTGCCAATTTGCACCACAGGAAGCCGTGGTCAGCAAAACGATCAGCGGGCGGATGCGTTTGCCTGTGGCTTCGGGGCCAGCGCCTTCGCCCGTCCAGCCCATGTGGTAGGTGAGCATCTCGTGGAAGGGGCGCGTGCGCGGCTCGTCGAGGCGGGCGACTTGTTTTTGGAGTTCGGTCTCGATGGCGGAGAGAAATTCGAAGAACATGTTGGTTGAAGAGTCTGGATTTGCTTTTATGGTTTTGATTGATGCAGACGGAAGGTCAGGTCTCGCAGTTGTGTGAATGTAATGGGTTTGATCAACACCAAGTCTGCTATTCCCCGCATCGCTTCACCTATTTGCGCATCTGCGGTAGTGACAACGACTCGTGTGGAGGCAAGCCGCTCATCTTCTCTGATCTGTTTTAGCAAGGTTTGCCCGGACACGTTTGGAATATGCATATCCAGGGTGATCACTGTCGGTACGACTTCCTTGAGCCGCTCGGTTGCTTTTAGGCCATCACGAATGATCTCGGTGGCATAACCCGCGGCGTGCAGGGCTTGCCCGAATATCTCTGCGAGATCCTCGTCATCTTCAATAATCAACGCGATTTCAGCCATTGGTTGATTCCCTTTCTACTGTAAGCGGTGTTGTATTGTCCTGTACGATGAGGGGCAGGGTGACGGTGAAGGTACTACCTTTGTCAGGTTCTGACTCTACCATGATTTTGCCATTCATCAACTCCACTAATTGCTGGACGATCGAGAGGCCCAAGCCGACCCCTCCGTGTTTTCGTGTGCTTTCTTCGTCCACCTGACGGAACGATTCGAAGATGTAATCAAGCGCGTCTTTGGGGATGCCATTCCCTGTATCGGTGATTTGTATTTGCCAATTCATTTGGTCAAGCGGAGCGATCTTTACCCTGACACTCCCGCTATCGGTAAATTTGACCGCATTATTTGTCAGGTTAACGATGATCTGTTGCAGACGTTTCGGGTCACCCTTGATTACGGGAGGCATGGCAGGATCGAGTTCAGTGATCAGGCTAAGATTTTTATCTGATGCAAACTTCTCCATAACGCCACGCAAGTTATCAAGCAACACTGCTGGCTTACAGGTAACCATCTGTATTTTTAGTTTCCCTGCCTCGATTTGAGCCTGATCCAACAGGTCGCTGACAATTTCAAGCAATCGTTGCGTGTTTGTCATGATGCGGCTGAAGACACTTTTCTGTTTCTCGTTCACCTCACCATAAACTGCTTCTTTGAGCATCTCTGCGTAACCAAGGATGGCATTCAGCGGGGTGCGTAATTCGTGCGATACGATTGCAATAAAAGTGTTCTTCATTTGTTCCAGTTCGGCTTCATGAGTGAAATCGCGAAAAACTGCAACTGTACCGATGACCTGGTTGGCGTCATCTCGGACTTCGGCCGCGTTGACCGAAAGCGTCCTTCTTCCCCATTGCACTCGGAGATTGGAGATGTTATGTGCGGATTTTTCCAATAACGCGACAAGACTGCCGCGATCCTTTGGCTTCACATATTTGGAATCGAGCAGTTCGTTTAATCCCATGCCAACAATTTCAGATTGCGATTTTTGGATCAGGTTCGTGGTGGAAGGGTTCGATAGGATTGCCGTCCCGTTTCTGTCAAAGACGATCACGCCATCTGCAATGCTATTCAGAATGGCTTCGCGGCGTCCTGCTTCGACCGTTTCACGGGTCAGCGCGGCGGAAAGTTCCTTCGTACGCTCCACAACCCGTTGATCCAATTCTGCATTGACCACGCGCAGGTCGTGAAGAGCCTGCTCGAGGCCGCGAGCCGAGAGCCACGAAATAATTGCCACCAGGAACAAGCCGATAAATCCAGCATAATTGGGGCTTGTTCCGATTGAAATCGTGATGAAAAGAACTTCCAGACTGCCGAGGAAAGCAAAAATAAAACTCATGGCAGGGGAAATCAACAGGCTGGCGATGGTCACGGGGATGATAAACACGAAGAAACTGCGCCCGCCAGCCAATTCTGCCGGCGAATCTGTGAAGTAGAATAAAAGCAATAGCACCAGGAGGAATATTGTGCCTGCAACTTTCCCACTGTACTTGCGATTCAGAATAAATATGCCGGCAATTAATAGAAGCAGAATGGGGCCGCTTATGAAGATAAGCATCAAATCCTGGCTGGGTTTTCCGCTCGAAAGCATATCAAGCACGGCGAAAATTAGTCCCACCACGGTTAGGACGAACATACTCACGAGAAGTATGTTTAGAAGCTTTCTCCGCCGAGTTTCGTCCAGATCGGTCGCATCAGGTGGAGTGAAGAATCTTTGCAGGGTAGTTTTCATTTTTGGACAATCTCTTCTGCTAATATCAGCGCGCTGAGAATCACAGAACGAATGATCAATTCCCCCCCGTATAATCCTTTTCCAATCCAGAAGAGTTCGAATGGATCATTTTGATGTCTCCTGATCCATTTGACGCCCTTCATGATAATGTCGCTTGGAATTCTTTTCCCTTGTCTTCTAAGTATGCATAAGGCTTGAACGCAGTAAGCGGTCTCTTCAACGGTAGGAAGATAAAATCCCCAGCTTCCGTCTGGCCTCTGCGTGTTCAATATCCAGGTCATCGCATTGTTTACAAATTCGACATTGAATAACGATCCCGTAATAATTGCATGGGATGTTGTGTAATACGGCGAAATGTGCCATTTGTCAAACCAATACCCATGCGGCAACTGGCGGCTATCTATGAATTTGATGACTTTCTGCACCGAAGGGTGACCGCTTTCATATCCTGCAGAATGTAATGCTCCCAACGCGTGAATGTTGACGCTGGAAGACAGGTCGGCTTCAAGGTCATAGCAGCGAAAATATTCTTTCTCCTCAAATGCCAGCAAACCATTGATATTCGCTTTCCTTCCATATCTGGATAATAGATCAAATGTGACGCAGGTGTTATCTCCATCAGGGACGGAAAATCCTGATGATAGGGCGATTCCCTTTTCTGGAATCCAGGTTGCCTGGAGATAGTCCAATGCTTTTCCGAAATATTGTTCCTTGTAGTTGCTGACAGTTTCGGTCAGGGCCAGATTCCAAATCATCCACGCGATCTCATAGACCTCGAAGGGATATAAATTTGGCACAGCGCCATCAGGAGATATTACTTTTTTCAAATAATTGATGGCTTTTTCATTTCCCACGCGAACGTATTTTGCGAAATATGCTGTTGCCGAGGGGCTATGGCCGACGGATCCGTTTTGCTCCTGAAGGTTATCAACATCCAGGAGTTCCAGGTTGTCGATCCCAGCCATTTCTGCTGAAAAGGCCATGGTCACATTTCGGTTGATCCTGTATCCCTCCATCTTTTTTAATTTTACTCTGCGGAGATGTTGAAGACGTCCCAGAATACTTTCGCCCTGCTTTTTGATCAACCCCAATTGTTCTGCCTCGCTGATGAGCGTCGGAACGATCATTTCAAATCCAATGGTGGCGCCATTTGGATCCGCCATGAGCCCCTTGGTGGCATTTGCGGTGATCTGTTCCAGGGCGGTCAAACCTTTTTCGATTTGCGTTCTATCATGTGTCCTTCGCCCCCTTCTTGCAAGAGCGATCATAGCCGAGAGGGTGGAGATCACCCGATCGTGATAATAAAAAGGAGCGCGGCTTCCCCAGGAGCCATCCTCCAATTGATTCTCCGCCAGCCAGGATAAGGCGGGGTTGCTGATATCGGGTGCGACATCGTTCAGGCGCGCCAACCAGGCCACGTCATAGGCTGACGGCGACATCCTGCTCGTACCCATTTCGCTCAGTAGTTGTTCAATCGGATTTGACATTTTTCCTTTATCAGTCGCTTCTATAAAATATTAAAGATCTGGATACCAGATAGCGTCCTTGATCTTGCCTGTTCCCAAAACTCTTTCGACGTTTGTTTCGTAAAACCTTCTCATTTGCTGAAATCCTTCAGCAGACATTTTTTCATAGTTCGGGTAATTTTCTTTTCGTGCGTACAAATGATCGTACAGAATCTCTCGTAACTGCTTTCTTGTGAGATACAGTGAAGGGGCTACCATGAAGTAAAGGTCCTCCTCACCCGAACTTAGAAGCGGATAGTCGAACACCCAGAATTTATCCGAACTGATGAAAATGTTCGCTGAGGAGACGGCTTCTCCGTAGTAGGCCGATATGACGGCCTCCCGACTCGGGACGGCGCCTGTTTCCTTGAAATGTTGGATGGAGAACTCGGTCACAAACTCTGTTGCGTCCGTTCCGCAAACACCGAAGAACAGGCGATATTTGTTGTTGTGTTGTGTGTGCCGCACAACTTCATCGAACCTGTCCGATAAATACGCATATGGCGTTCCCTGCAATACTTTCCTGTAGTCGCCATAGAAATGCACCCGCACCTGATATGAATCGTAAAAATTCACGAAATCGGGGTGCGAGACCAGGTGTTCCAACCCATCTGCGGCGATCTTTTTCATGTAATCCTCGCCGCGTTGAAATAGTTCGACCCCAAAAACGGGATTGATCAAGGTGTCCAAACCGTGATCGAATAAAAGCTTGTAAATTCGGATATGTTCCCTGCCTGAAATATCCAGATATGCCTTGATGGGGTCGTCAAATGTCTCCGTGGCATGCTCCAGGGCGAACCACCTGCGCGTGTTATTGATCGGGAAGACGCAAACTTGCGGACCTGTGGAGCGTGTCAATGCCGCGACCTCGCTGGTGGGCAAATCAAGAAATTGTTCCAGAGTTACATTCATTGCTTTTTTGTCATCCTGCCAGCCATTGGCTGAATTTTCGGAGAATCAGGTTGCCGCTGGAGATAACGATAAAATTATTCGTTTCCAGTTCAAAACCAAGTTGTCGTTTTGTCTCGTAAGCGCCGCTTCCCCAGCGAAGCAGTCGGACTTTGCTGTTGAAGGCTTCCTCAAGGCTTGCGTACGTCAGCAGAAGATAAGCGTACGGGACGGCATCCGCAAGCCCAAGCGCGGTGGTCAACTGTGTTTCGTTGTCTTCCAGGATCGCGCCGCCGCCGATGAGCATTTCATTTTGCCGAACTTCGAGCCAGGTTCCGTTGACCATTGCCATGTTTTCCAGCAGACCGCGCGCCCACGGGTTGGGGGGATTGTTGTAGCGGCGATCCACCTTGTTAATCAATTCCAGTGCGGCATCCATGTTTGGCACGGCTTTGGTTCTTTCAATGCGAATATCGAGTTTTTGGGCTTCGCGCAGGGTCCGTTTGTAGTGCTGGCGGTCTTTTTTATCTCCGTCTGCGAGATAGGCTTCGATGCTATCCCAGCGATTTTGCATGACGGTGCCAGGATCGGGAACCTGGAGCGATAGAAATCCGTTTGGCCAATCCTGGCTGTCTTCTTGATCCAGAAAATCGAATACGAGCATCAGACATCGTCTTTGCCTGGCAACTGCCATTGCGGCATGACTCAACGCTGTCAGTGTTTCTCGGCGCAATTGCCCAGATGGCAGGATTAACCCCGCCGTGCTGGAAAGCGGTGAACGGCAGACGAGCAGGGGCCATCGGCGCAGAATCAAATCAAAGAGGGCGCGCCAGATCCCAGGTCCGATTGGAAGCGGTTCGTTGTGAATCGTCCACAATGCGGCGCGGCCAATCAGTTCATCGCCTTGATACGCAAGCAAATAAATCGGCTCGCAATCGTCCATCACGCGTTCGCCGAATTGAAACCAGCGATGACTTTGGAAAGGCCTGCCAGCGGAAAGGCGATCCCACAATTCGCGATCGATTTCATTGACGCTGTGTGCTGTTCGAACAGTCAGATTTGCTGGGCTATTGCCTGTCACAAAACCATTTTACTTTTCGAAGGATTATGCCTTCATTGCAGTAAACTGATTAACAAAATTGCAAAGAGGGGATGAGACAAAAAATCGCGGCTCTGAGGGCGTGCCGTGTCATTGAAAAAATTTTTGGAGCGGCAGAAAGAATCCCAGTCCAACGAAGATGGCCCCCACGATCATCCCGACGAGTTGATAGATGTCGAAGCCAGAGGGATCGACAACGCCGATGTGATCTGCCAGCGCGGATACCAGAATGATAATGCCGCCGCCGACTCGCAGAATCACCTGGATGCTTTTGTGTGGACTGTTCTCTTGCAGGGTCACGGCTAACCCGATGCCGACCAGCATGTACCCGATAAATGCCAGATCAATTTGATACAGCCCAAGCGATGTTGCCTGGCCGCGGATCTGGTCGACGTAAAGCGCACCAAAGATCGTAATCAGTCCCATGAAGAAGCCCAGAACGCCAATCCTAATTCTGTTTTTCATGTGTGGTACTCCGTCTACTTTTTTGTGTAGGTATTTTACTCTCGTTGCCTGTTACTCATAGGGAAGCGCAGGAGCATCAAAAACTTGCGGGCAACAGTTTCAGTTCCTGCAACTCGGTGCGCAACTGCTGGGGAGACTCGAACAAAACGGTTTTGAATCCCATCCTGTCGGCCTGTTGGATGTTTGTCAGCGCGTCGTCAATGAAGAGACATTCGTGTGCGGGATGGCCGACCTTTTGGAGCAGGAGCTCGAAGATGCCGCGCTCGGGCTTGACCATGCCGACCGCGCCCGAAAGGACGATCTCATCGAACGCGTCGAAGAAATCGAACTTGCGGCGCGCGATGGGAAACGTCTCGGCTGACCAGTTGCTGAGGGCGTAGAGCGGATAGCCCGCCCGCTGGAGTTCACGCAGGATTTTCACCGTGCCGTCAATAGTGCCGACGAGGGTTTCGTCCCAGCGCTCGCCAAACGCGTGGATGTACGTCGCGTACTGCGGATACTGCGCCGAGAGGACGGCGATCCCTTCCGCGAACGGGCGGCCGCGATCCTGCTCGATGTTCCACTGGCTGAAATTCACGTCTGACAGGAACTGATCAATTTTTTCGGGCTGGCTGAAGTAATGTCGGTAGAGGTTGCGCGGGTCCCATTCGATCAGGACGCCGCCAAAGTCGAAGATGATGGCTCGGATGCTCATTCGGGTGTTTGGAATTCCTTATTCTGAATCAAGACTGAAAACGGTGATCTCTGGCCTGCAATTAAATCGGGCGTTGACGGTTGTCACGCCGACGCCGCGGTTGGTGTACACCAGCATGTCGTTGACGTGATACAGGCCGCTCGGGTATTTCCGTCCCATGGTGGGGAGGATGGGTGGACCGACCAGCGGCAGGACGATCTGTCCGCCGTGGGTATGACCCGAGAGTTGCAGGTCGAAGCGTCCTGTCGTGGTGCTGACGTCGGCGAAGTCGGGTTCGTGGACGAGGAGAATCGCGGCGCCGTCGTCAGGGAGCGCGTCCAGGACAACGTCGAACCGATCCATATTTTCGTTGACGTCGTCCACCGCGGCGAAATGCAGTTTCGACCGTCCGCGCTGGATGGTGTGGACGGAGTTCTGCAGGACGGTGACTCCCGCATCGGAGAGCGCGCTTTGAATCCATTCTGTACCCACTCGATGGTCATGGTTGCCAAGAATGGCCAGGGTCGGGCGGGAGGCCGACAAGGTAGAGAAGGAATTGCGAATGATCTCCAGACTCTTTTCGTATGTCGCCCATTCGTTTGGGCGTTTATAGGGACGATATTCGACGAAGTCTCCCGTCAAAAGAACATAATCGGGCGATTGTTCGAGAACGAGCCGTATCACCTCATCCAACCGTTCTTTGGTCAACCATTGCCCCAGATGGAAGTCGCTGATTTGGACGAGTTTGAGTCCCTTGAAGGCGGGGTCAAGGCGGGGCAATTTTAAAGATAACTGAGTGATATCAATCCAGTTCATTTCCCAGTCCGTGCTGTATTTGTAGCCAAGCAGTCCAAGAACGACTGCCTGGAGGGATACGGCCGTGGTCAATTTTAGGAAGTCTCTGCGCGAGAGTTTTTTACCAGTATTCATAGGAGGATGGATGTGATCAAACCAATTTTGAGAATTTCACGATTTTATCCGACCAGTTCTTCGTTTGGGCGGCGAGCAACGTTCTTTGTTGGGGAAGGCGGCTGGCGGTGGGCCAGGATTTTTTCCACATGGAAATAATCCTTTGTATATGGTCCAGTTCGGCGGCGATGGCAGGCTCGGCCTCGGCGGCTGTCCATTCGATGTAGCGACTGGCTTCCTCCAATAATTTGACGATCGCATCTGGGTCGTCCGATTTTCTGGCGGAGGAGGAAATGTGTCCAAACAGGCCAGCGAGACCGTTCAGTCGGCGGGAGACTGGCTCGCGCGAAAAACGTTCGTGCAATGTTTCTATTTCTTGTTCCATAAACGGGCTATTGTAATGCCAGAAGCCTGTCGGCTTTAAGGCTTTCCAACGATCCGACTCCCGCGGCAAACATGGTGACCTCGATCTGCCGCTTCGTCAACTTCATCATTTCAATCGCTTTTTCCGTGGAGATCGCCGCGGCTTTGAGGAATTGCCCTGCCATGCCGCCGAGCGTCGCGCCCAACGCCACACACTTGGCGATGTCGAGTCCGTCTTTGAGACCGCCGCTGGCGAAGACGGTCATCTCGGGGACGGTTCGCTTCACATTCAAAATGGACTCGGCAGTGGGGATGCCCCAGCCGACGAACGTCGCCGCGAGCTGACGGGTGAACTCGTCGGGTGCGCGGTGCATTTCCACCTGCGACCAACTCGTGCCGCCCGCGCCCGCCACGTCAATGACCGAGACGCCGCACTCGGCGAGCAGTTTCGCCGTCCGCTCGGAGATACCCCAGCCGACTTCTTTGGCGATGACGGGGACGTCCATTTTCTTACAGACTTCCTCGATTCTTTTCGCCAGCCCAGCGAAGTTCACATCTCCGCCAGATTGGACGGCCTCCTGAACGGGGTTGAGGTGCAGGATGAGAGCGTCGGCCTGGATCATGTCTACGGCGCGGCGGCAGTGGTCAAGCGTGTAGCCATAGTTTAGTTGGACTGCGCCGAGGTTGGCAAACAGCAGAACGTCGGGCGCGACGCGGCGAACCTGGAATGTGGCGGCCTGTTCGGGATGTTCGAGCGCGGCGCGTTGACTCCCGACTCCCATCGCCACGCCCACTTCCTGTGCGGCCTCGGCGAGGCGCAGGTTGATCGTCTCGGCTTCGGCTGTGCCGCCCGTCATGGAACTGATCAGGATGGGGGCGGCCAATCGTCGAGCGAACAGGCCGAGGGTCGTGTCGATGCGGTTCAAGTCCAGTTCGGGCAAGGCCTCGTGGACGAAGCGATATTTGTCGAGGCCAGTCTCCAGGGCGGAGCGGACATCCTGCTCTAAATTTATTTTGATGTGGTCGAATTTTCGGTTGACGAGTTCCGTATCTTTTTTCATAAGGGGGTGTTTCCTGTCATTGAGTTGGACTGGTATAATCCAGGCCGCCTAAAATTGCCAAATCATGCATTCGGAGGAACCATGTCTGCTAAATTCGAAGATGTCAAGAAAGTGATCGTTGACCTGCTGGGCATTGATGACCCTGCCAAGGTGACACCCGAAGCCCGCTTCCGCGAGGACCTTGGAGCGGACTCGCTTGACCTGGTGGAACTCATCATGGAGTTCGAAGAGACCTTCAAAATGGAGATCTCGGACGAGGACGCCCAGAAGATCTCCACGGTGGGCGACGCGGTCACGTACATCGAATCGCACGTCAAGTAGTCATCGTCGAGTGGATTATAACGTAGAGCCGCCTGTCATTGCGACGGGCGGCTCTTTGTGTTTTGGAGCGGATGGATGATTTTTTGCGTTTCGTCTCTCATCCATTAAGGAGCAGGGAAATAATGACCGCCGCAACGAAATAGGCGATAACAGCCGCAACCGCGACCGCGCCTGTCACTACGTACTTCAAGACAGGGCTCATCTCTGTTCTGAAGATCTTGGCATTGACCGCAAAACTGATCAAGCCCGCAAGTGCGCCAAGCGCACCGCCGATGAACAGAAGGATGACAGGCCAGCCGCCCCAAACCCATTGATACCATTGGAGAGGTTCCACAAAACTGACCGTCTTACCGTCGATGCTGAGTTGGGGAACGTCCAGGCCGAGGAATTGGGGTTTCCATGTGGCAACAGCCTGACTGCCGTCGTTGCGCTGTAGAAGCATTTCGCCGCGCCTGGCTCCCTTCTGTGCAGGGACGCCGTTGACGAGCAGTTTGGGTCCTGTCCAAAAACTGACGTTCACTTCGATGTTTTGCCCTTCAAATCCTTCGATGTTCGTTGTGTAACCCATGTTTGTCTCCTTTTGATCTGAGTGATGAAAATTTGCCCTGGGAAGCAGTGCTTGTTTTTGGGGAATATCAGAGGTGGATTTTATCTGGCCTCCTCTACTTGCTGTTAAGGATGGATGCGCGCTCGTAATTCATGATCGCAACGCCGCCTGGCGTGACGGTGCTTTCCGTTACGTTGAAAGCCGTCGGGAGTGTGCCATCGGCAAATAACCGCTTTCCAGCGCCCAACGTTATCGGATAGATCATCAGCCAGAATGTGTCTACCAAATCATGCTTGATCAGCGTTTGCAGGAGATTGCCGCTTCCCCAAACATGCAAATCGGGACCCGACTGGCGTTTGATCTCGGCGACTTGTTTTGCAATGTCGCCGCTCAGAAACACGGACGGTTGCCATGCGCTCGACGTCACGGTGTTGGACGCGACGTACTTCGTCGCCGCGTTGACGTTCGGCCATATATCACCATGAAGCGGCCAGTACGGCGCCCAAATGTCGAAGGTTTTGCGTCCCAGCAACAGGTCGAAGGATAGGTTCATCTGTCTTCGGATGGCCGCTCCAAGAATCTCGTCGGAAAAGCGTCCGATCCAGCCGCCATGCGCGAAACCGCCGCTGGTATCTTCCTCCGCCCCGCCTGGCGCCTGGATGACGCCATCGAGGGAGATGTGTTCAAGCACAATAATTTTTCTCATGGTTAAACTCCTTCGTTTTTTGGATAACTCTAAAGCATTACCATTATTTGAGCGAAGTCACCCAATGACTCTGCTGACGGGCGTGGATTCTGTTTGGGAGTAGGAAAAACTCGAAGTCGCTTTTCCTGAATGTGGATTTGTCAGTCTTCAAAGCACAGGCCTCTTCCCCTTGAGAGGCAGCTGTTGGTTGGCGGCTGCATTACGGCATTGCAACAGCCTTTATCATTAAGAATGGCGTGAATCCACTTGGCGAACCGTTGGGGTAAATTTCCTTTCGCCATTCTTCAACTGAATTTCCAAATGACATTGTAAGATTTGCCTTTGCAATACCAATATCGTAAGCCGAAGCTATTTTGACCTGTATGCCATCATACTCATCGATATTTTCGGTATTTTCAAGAACAGTTTTAACAATACTTTTGACGACTTCCTTTCTGTCGCTTTCTGCCAATTTTCCTTTATACCAAACAGCGACAATCAATGAACGACTTGTTTTTCCGTTTGAGCCATAAAAAGTATTTGAATTAACTCCGACTGTGAAAAATCGAGGGTCGTCTTGCAAGATGTTGTAGAGACTCATTACTGGTGCCAATGGCGTTTTCGAGATTATGGACGGCGCAATTAATGACATCACCAGAGTCCCAATTGCTATAATGCCAATCCATACACTTGAAACGATCCAATGGATTCGCGGTGTTGTCGGAAATGATTCGATGGGCTTTTCATACAGATGAACAACGTAAGTTCCCAAAATTAAGTCGTGAATTCCTTGTCGTGCTTTTCGGTTGAAAACCATTGTGTAGAATATTACGCCACCCAGCCCAAAAATGATGAGGGATAGAAACCAAGCCACAATAGGGTTTTGAAATACGGGGATCGACCATTGATTAAACAAAGATGGTAATGCCAACAAAGAAATTCGTATCAGAGACCGCCATAATTCGATTGGTTCATTATCTTTGTTGCGAACAGCGATTTTCATTATTCGCTTTCCGAAAGTTTGACCGCCGCCAATTTTTGAATTCATTATTCCAAAATACGGAATGGTGAAAAGTAACCCGATAGGGCGTCCGTAGGGCCCAAGATTGAAAAGCAACGATGAGAACAAGAAGCCAATTATTTGACCAACAACGCCGAGAATAAGCACATCAATAACCCAGGCAAAAAACCTGCGCCAGAATCCCGATATTGGTGGGAACGTAAAAACTGGCTCAGGAGCAACTTGTTCAATCGCGTTTTCTGGAGCAATATTTTCTTGGGATGGGTTCAAATCGTTTTGCATGCTATTTCCCTTTTCGCATTTTGATGGATTTGCTTGCCACCTAATCCCCTAATTTAATTTTGGGGCATTGGATTGGCGCCGATGAAAATACAATGCCGCATTATACCTTGCTGCACAAAAAACAAGCCCTCCCACCGAAACGGCAGGAGGGCTTGATATTTACTTCAACAATGTCGCGATCTCTTCGGGGTGCTTGGCCACTTTCACACCCGCGGCTTCGAGCGCCTTGATCTTGTCGGCCGCGGTGCCTGCGCCGCCTTCGATGATGGCGCCCGCGTGCCCCATGCGCTTGCCTGGAGGGGCGGTCTGTCCCGCGATGAACGAGACGACGGGCTTGGTCATCTTCTTCGAGATGAACTCCGCGGCCTTTTCCTCGTCCGTGCCGCCGATCTCGCCGATCATGACCACTTTCTCGGTCTTCGGGTCGTGCTCGAACATCTCCAGCACGTCGATGAAATTCGTCCCGTTGACCGGGTCGCCGCCGATGCCTACGCAGGTGGTGGCGCCCAGCCCGACGTTCTTCATGGCGTACAGCACCTCGTAGGTGAGCGTCCCAGAGCGCGAGACGACTCCCACACTGCCGGGGATGGCGATATTACCGGGGATGATTCCAACCTTCGACTCGCCCGGGGTCAACATCCCGGGGCAGTTCGGACCGACGAGGCGGACCTTCTTCTGGTCGAGGTAGTTGCGGACGCGCATCATGTCCTGCACGGCCACCCCTTCCGTGATGCAGACGATGAGCGGGATGCCCGCGTCCGCGGCCTCGAACATGGCGTCGGGTGCGAACCGCGCGGGGACGAAGATGACCGTCGCGTTCGCGCCGGTCGCGTCCGCCGCGAGTTTGACCGAATCGAAGACGGGGATCTTCCCGTTCACCACCCATTCGCCGCCCTTGCCCGGGGTCACGCCGCCGACGATGTTCGTCCCGTAGGCGAACATCTGCTCGGTGTGGAACATGCCTTCGTTGCCAGTGATGCCCTGCACGATCAGGCGTGTGTTTTTGTCGATGAGTATGCTCATAATTTTGATTCCTCACGTAGGGGCAGGGTCTCCCTGCCCTGGGCGGCAGGACGCCGCCCCTACGATGTTATTTCGTCGCGGCCTTCACGGCTTTTTGGGCCGCGTCCGCCAGCGTTTCGGCGGTGATCATCTTGGCGTTCTCGAGCAGACGGCGTCCCTCCTCGGCGTTCGTGCCGACGAGACGCACCACCATCGGGACCTTGGGCTTGACCTCGTCCATCGCGACGAGAATCCCTTTGGCGACCTCGTCACAGCGGGTGATGCCGCCGAAAATGTTGAACAGCACCGCCTTCACGTTCGGGTCGGTCAGGATGATCTTCATCGCCGCGGCTACCTTGTCCGAGCCCGCGCCGCCGCCGATGTCGAGGAAGTTGGCGGGTTCGCCGCCGAAGAGTTTGATCACGTCCATGCTGGTCATCGCCAAACCCGCGCCGTTGACCATGCATCCTATGTTGCCGTCCAGCTTGATATAGGAGAGGCCGTATTTACGCGCTTCGGTCTCTTCGGGGGCCTCCTCGTCGATGTCGCGCAGTTCGGCCAGGTCTGCATGGCGGAAGAGGGCGTTGTCGTCGATGAGCATCTTGCCATCGAGCGCCACCAGTTTCCTGTCTTTGCTGATGATGAGGGGATTGATCTCCGCCAGCGTGGCGTCATTCTCTGAATACGCGCGCCACAGACCGAGCGCGATGGCGTTGAAGTCGCGCCAGAGTTCGCGCGGCAGGTCGATGCCCGCGGCGATGTCGCGTGCCTGATAGTCGCGCAGACCGAGTAGCGGATCGATGTGGACCTTGATGATCTTCTCGGGCGTCTCGCGCGCCACCTCTTCGATGTCCACGCCGCCCGCGGCGGAGGCCATCATGACGGGCTTGCGCGCGGCGCGGTCGTTCGTGATGCCGAGGTAGATCTCGGTCTCGATGGCGGCGGCCTCGTCCACCAGAATCTTGCGGACGGGCAGTCCCTTGATTTCCATGCTCAGGATCTGCGTGGCGAGTTGTTCGGCTTCGTTCGGGTCCTTGGCAACTTTGATGCCGCCCGCCTTGCCGCGTCCACCCACCAGCACCTGGGCTTTAATGACAGCGCGGCCACCGAGTTCCTGGGCGATCTGTCTCGCCGCCTCTGCGGTAGCCGCAACCCGTCCCTTGGGGATGGGGATTCCATATTTGGAAAAAATCAGTTTGGATTGGTATTCGTGGAGTTTCATGTGTTCTCCCGTGAGATTTGCTTTTCGAAAGCAGAGGGATTATACCAGCCCCCTCCTCAACCCTCCTCCATTTTCCGCTGAAGTTCGCGGAAAATGGGGGAGGGTGTCTTCGCCGAAGGCGGGACGGGAGGGGGTTGAGTTATGGCAACACGAAGCGCATGATGCGTTGGTTGCCCGCGTCGGCCACCCAGACGCGGCCTTCCGCGTCCACGGCCACGCCGCCCGCCAGTCCGATCTGGGAAGCGCCGACGCCGTAGTCGCCCCAGGCGCGGATGAATTCTCCGTTCGGGGCAAATTCCAAAATGCGGAAGCCTTCAGGATCGGTGACGAAAATATGTCCCGCGGCGTTGACGGCGATGAGTGGTTTGTTTTCCAGCGATTGCCCGAACCATGCGTTCACGTCCCATTGCAGGGTGGGGACGTAGGTGAGACCGTCCACGGTGGGCGTGAAGGCCTGGATGCGCTGATTCCACGTGTCGGTGACGTAGACTGTCCCGTCCGCCGCAACCGCCACACCGACTGGTTCATCGAACTGACCCGCGTCGAGTCCCGCGGAACCGAACTGGGCGATGTATGCGCCCCTCGCGTCGAACACGACGATGCGCTTGTTCCCCGTATCCGCCACGTAGACGTGCCCCTGACCGTCCACCGCGATGCCGCGTGGGCCCCAGAACGCGTCGGGCATTTCGGGTGCGCCGTAGACTCCCCAGTTGTTCAGGTGTTTGCCATCGGCTGTGAATCGCAATATGCGCGCGTTCCACGTGTCGGTGACGTAGACCGTCCCATCGGGGCCGACCGCCACGCCCCACGGTTCACAGAACGTATCGAGCGGGACGTTGGGAGGGGGATTGGCCGTGGGATATGGACAGCCCGGGGAGGCCGATCCCCACGAGCCGAGCAGGGTCCCTTCGGCGGAAAAATGCAGGATGCGGTGGTTGCGCGAGTCAGCCACGTAGAACGTGCCGTTGGGCGCAAAGGCGATGCCGCGCGGCGCGTTCATGGACGTGGTTTCGAGGCTGGTCGTATCGATGATCAGGTCTGCGCTGAGGCTGATGGTGTTTTTCTCGTAGGGGTCCACTTCGGCGGCGGTTTGCACGGGCGCCACACCGTAATTCCAGATCTGCGCGGCAATGTCCTTGCGGATGTAGAGGCGCATCTGGTCGGCGGGGACCCACCCCTTGAGCGTGTAACTCTCTGGATTGAAATAGGTGTTGTATGGCGCAACGGCCTGGGAGTAGCGCGAATAATCGCGGTTGAACCAGATGTCCCAAATGCCCGCGCGGATGTTGGGGTCAGCGATGACGTTGGCAATGCGCTGGCAATTCCAGGATTTGAAATCGAAGAAGGCGCGCACGCGGCTGGTGAATTTTTGCCACGGACTTGCCGTGAGCAGGCTCACATCCATTGGCGCAGAGGGTTGGCAGGTGAGACCGAAGTAATCCTGATTCGGCCACCACATGCGGATGTAATCGAAGCGGTAATACCCCGAACCGAGGGCGGTCTCGATCTTGTCGAAATTCTTCTGGTCTACAATGACGAAGTCCGCCTCGCGCAGGGAGCGCGTCGGCACGTTGAAGGAGCGCTGGTTGGTGTAATCTCGCAGGTACCAGACGAACGGCCAGGAAACGCCCGTATCGGGTGCGGAGGCGTCGTAGGCGAGCGCGAGCGACATATCGCCCTTCGTCCGCTGTGAAATTTCCTTTGCCTGCGCCATCACGTCTTTGATGCCCGTCGCGCCGTGCGCGTAGACGAGATATTCGGTGGCCTGGTCGTACGTGATGTACGAGGCGCGGAACGAAGCGCGCATGGTCAGCACGGCCAGCAGGGCGAAGAACGTCAAAGTGAAGGTGCGGAAAATTTGTTTGCCACTCCAGCCGTTGAGCAGGTAGAGCAGTCCCGCCGCGGAGGCGATGGCGGCAATGGCAGGCAGGAGGAAATTCCCTGTGGCCTGCAGGCTGGCGAGGTCTTTGCCGCGGAAGGGTGGATTCGGTCCAAGAAGGGCGAGCAGGCTCATGGTCAGGCTGGTGGCGAAGAGGGCCGTCAGCGCGATGGTGAGCAGGGGGCGCCGTCGCCGCAGTTCGTCCCAGTCGAGCGCGTCCGCCATGTGTCCGAGCGCCCAGCCCGTGATGAGGATCATCGGCAACGTCATGTGATAGGTGAGCCAGGGCATTTTTTCGCCCGCGTAACTGAAAGCGGCCACGCTGGTGACGCTCCACCAGACGAGCAGGGTGAACGTGTTGACGAAGTTGCCCTCTTCGGATGTGAGCGGTTCGACGGGTGCTGCCTCTTCCTGACCTTCAGTCGATTCTGCCGTCAACGCCTCATCCGTGACTTCGGCGGGCGCGGCCACCTTGCGGATTTTCCTGCGCAGACCGAGGAAGAGCGCGAGGATGAATCCCAGCGCGGGGAGGAATTCGTAAATGGGGATTTGGACGAGGATGTAGAAGTACCACGGCTGACTGCCGCGTTCCACGCCCTGTTGCACGAGCCAGTAGCCCAGCGAGCCGAGTGTACCCGTGAGGAAACCCGCGCTGTTGGTGAAGACGGTGGTGTATAAGATGGTGAACGGGCCCCAGAAAATCATGGCGGCTTTCCACCAGACGTCCCTGTTCCAGAGCAGGCCAATGAGGATGGATGCACCGAACATGAGCACCAGCGCAACGCCGATCACGATCCATGCTGTGTAGTTGCCAGCGAGGTTTTTGACTTCCACTTCGGTGGTGGGGATGGCGACGTGATGCCAGCGTTCAGTGAATTTGATGGCGAAGGCTGTCAGGTTGGGCAGGACGAGCGTGCCCATTAGAATAAGAAGGTCAAATGAGCGTTCTGCACGGATGGCCCGCCACGAGTATCCCAGGATGAGCGAGATGGCGGCCGCGAGAACGAAAACCAGTGCGAGGCCGAACAAAATGGATGGGATGGAAAGTTCACTCTCGGGCGCGGCGAGTGGCGAAAGTCCCAGATCGGGGTTGGCGGGAGAGGCGGTTTCTGTGGCGGTGATAGTCTCGGGCTTATTGGTGGCGAGGCTGATTACCAGTCCACTACCAGCCAGTAGGACGGCGATGGCGATGGCGATGATAAAAGTACGATAATCATTCTCATGTCCCCTCCAGGGCTTGCGCGTGACGCGCGCGATGAAATAGATCAGCAGGTAAAGCAAAGCCTGAGCAGCGTAGATGAATGCGGTCTCTTTGGCTGTAAAGTGCAAAACGAGCGAGGCCGCGAGCATGTAGAGATATTTCTTCTCGCCCGCTTCGAGATAGCGCAGCATCACGTACAGCATAACGATACCCGAAAGCCCCGCAAAGGATTCGTTGCGGACATACCGTCCGTAGTAGAGCATGTACGGCGAGACGACCAGCAGGAATCCCGCGATCAACGAGCCGACCTTGCCGAGATATCGCCGCCAGTACCAGACCATCCACACGGTGGCGATGCTGAACAGTACAGAAGGAATGCGCGCCGTGAAGTCGCTCACGCCGAACAGGTAGTAGGTCAACGCCAGGATGTGGAATTGGAACGGCCCATGCATCATCGGCGTGTGGACGTAGTTGCCATTCTTGTAGAGCAGGTACGAGAAGTACGTGTGCAGGCTTTCATCATGGCTCATTACGCGCGGTTCGAGTTGGAAGAAGCGCGTGGCGAGTGCCGCGAGGATGACAAGCGCGAAAATCATCACTTCGTTCGTGATGGCAGGCAGGGATGGATGGATGGGACGGTCCAGCCAGCGATGTTTTTGTTCCTGGAAACTCTCCGCCTGGGGAATTTCTGTCTTCTCGCGAATCCCCGTCTCCTCACCGATTGGTTGCATCATTTCGTCAGAGACTGGCATGTTCAGCAATTGGATTGCCGCCATGATCGTTCGGCGGATGATCTCCGCATGGATCGTCAAAAGGATCGCGGGTATCAACAGGAGCCAAAGGGTAGGCGAAAAACTTTGAAAACCCCTAAAAAAATAATTCCTAAAAGGCAGGTACGTAAAAAGGGCGCCTAACAAATAACTGATGGAGAATGACGCGATCGTCAGATATTTTGTGAGAGGCTCGATCACAACGGAGCGGGTTTCAACCATGGCGCGGGCGGTTTCTGCCAGCCACTTGACGCGCACGATGGTTACGATGGGGCCTGCGAGAAATAGGAGTGCCCCCACCAATGCAATAGAGAAAGCAACTATCATCCCTGTCGTTTCCCAGCTATCAAAGACAGGTCCTTCCAGAGATGCCGCAACGAGCACCAGGATCCCGCCCAGGATCATCAACGCAAGTGAAGTGATCAAGAGGGAGTTGATTCTTTTTATGGTGGAAGACTCGCTTGAAAACGTCATTATTGCTCCTAGTGGTGCCGATGTTTCAGCACCGCCAATCATATCAAACTATTTTCCGCGCTTATGAAAAAAGGATTAAGAAACAGACCCTGCCAGTTGACCGCATCCCGCGGCGATGTCGATGCCGCGTCTCATGCGGATCGTGCATGGGACCCCAGCCTGCTCCAGCGTTTCTTTGAAGATCTCCGCCCGCTGACGGTCGGTGGCCTTGCCGTGGTAGCCCGTCGTCGGGTTGAGAGGGATGGCGTTGACATGGCAGTTCAATCCCTTGAGCAGGGAGGCCAGCCGCCGCGCGGTCTCGGGCGTATCGTTGACGCCGTGGATGAGCGCCCACTCAAAGGTGATGCGCCGTCCCGTTTTGGTGACGTAGTAGCGGCAGGCCTCGATCACTTCGGCGATGGGGTACCGCTTGTTGACGGGCATCATGTCGCCGCGCGTCTCATCGTCCGCGGCGTGGAGGGAGACGGCCAGGTTGACCTGCCGCGTCTCGTCGGCGAAACGCCGAATGGACGGGGCCAGCCCCACCGTCGAGATGGTGAAGCGACGCGCGCCGAAGGCGTACCCGTCCGCGTCGTTGAGGCGGTCGATGGCGGCCATCGTGTTGTCGTAGTTGTGGAACGGTTCGCCCATGCCCATGACCACCACGTTCGTGACGCGTTCATTCTGTTCATTCAATAGACGAGCGTAGTGCATAACTTGTGCCACGATCTCGCCGCTGGAGAGGTGACGTTTGAATCCCATCTGGCCTGTGGCGCAGAAGACGCATCCCATGGCGCATCCCGCCTGCGAGGAAATGCACAACGTGCGGCGGCGGTCGTAGCGCATCAGCACCGCCTCGATGACCTTTCCATCGTGGAGTTTGAACAGGGTCTTGATGGTCTGTTTGTCGGATGAGGCCAGTTTCAGGTCGGGGGTGAGCGCGTCCCAGCGCAGGTTGGCGGCCAGTTTTTCGCGCAGAGATTTGGGCAGACTGGTGAATTGATCGGGCGCGTTCCAGAGATGCTGGTACAGTCCCTGCCAGATCTGTTTGGCGCGGTAGGACGGCTCGTCCCACGAAAGGAGGAGTTCGGTCAATGCGGGGAGGTCGAGATCGTAAACCAGCGGCGCGATCATACGATGGGATTGCATCTCGTCAATGGAGCGATCCACTAGCGTTTCTGAAATTCCTTGTCCGCCTGTGCGAGGTTTTCCAACAGTTCATCCTTCATCTGCGAGGCGACCGACTTTTCAGAATCGAAGAGGTTGTGGAGTTCCTCCATGTCTTCGTCGTGGTTGTACAACTCATACGATTCGCCCTCGCCGAAGTAGCCGCGGTAGTAAATCAACTTGTAGGGGCCTTTTCGCATAGCGATGGTGGCTGTTTTCAGCGGGGTGAAGGCGGGATTGAGTTTCGCTTCCACCGTGAACGTGCTCCGCTCGGCATCCTCCTCGCCGCCCAGGCCAGGCAGGACTCGTCCCGCGGCCCAATCGGGGATGGGCTTTCCAGCCAGGTGCAGGATGGTCGGCAGGATGTCCACGCTGTTGACGTTGGCGTGGATGTCGATGCGCTCTTTCTGTCCCGGCGCGTGAATCAGAAGCGGGCTGTGCACCACGGGATCGTAGAGAAGCGGCGTGTCATGTCCCTTGTCGCCGCGCTCCAGCAGTTCGCCGTGGTCCGAGGTGACGATCAGGTAGGAATTGTCCAGCACGCCCGCCTCGTCCATGGCATTGATGAAGCGGCCAAATTCGTAGTCCACGGTGGCGAGATATTCGTCGTACGAAAGCCGCCCGATGTATACCTTTCTTTCGTCCGCGCCGTCGGAATACTTGTGGATCGGTTTGGAGGGCGGGAAGTAGTTATCGTTCCAAAACATGCCGTAGAACTGGCGCAAGGGAGAGTAAGGCGCATGCGGCGGGAAGAGATGCACGTAGGAGAAACTGGGCGATTTCTGCTCGCCGAACATGTTGACCAGGTCTGCCAGAACCTGATCGAGCAGGAAGTAGACGGGATACGTGCCCGTGCGCGGGATGCCGCGCGGATAATCCTTGACGGACACGCGTCCCGCCTGACTGTAGAGGATTGACCGCTCGATGGAGCCCAATACCAGCGACGAGGGAGAGCGCTCCATCTTGAACATGAAATCGTCGAGGCCGCGCAGGGCGAGGTTGGTATCGGGGAATTTATCGCCGAAGACCTGCGAGACGAGGCTGAACTCGGCGGGGGATAAATACGCGTCGAGGTCCCGCCTGAACTGGGTCAGGAGGAAGGATGCCCAGCCGTTTTGAGAAAATCCCGTGCGGGAATAATCGTCTCCCAGCAGGGCAAAAATATTCCGATCGAGCATGTCCCGACGCACCAGGCCAGAGTGGTTGATGGCGCGATGGGTCCACGGATACATCCCAGTCAAGAGTGAAGCGGTGCCTGGGACGGTGTAATTCCCCGCTGAGTTGTAGCGATGATAGACGGTTGCGCGTTCCGCAAAGCGCGAAAAGTTCGGGCTGGTGAGGCGTGGATAGCCGTACACTGAGAGATTGCTTGCGGACATCGCGTCAAAGATCATCAAAATGATATTCGGGCGGGAGGAATCCTGTACCGAGCCCGCAAGCCGCATCAATGGACCCGCCAGCGCGGCGGAAGGCAACGTCACCCCCGCGAGTTTCAGAAAGTCACGTCGGCTGAGTTTAGACATGGAACGCCTCGATAATATTGCGGATCAAAACAACCATAAAGGAAATTGCACTAAGCGGCAGAAAAAGATAAAGGAAGATGACCGCCCGGTTCGCGATCTCTTCCAGCAATTTGACGAGTAGTTTGATCCTGGAGATGAGAAACACGACGAGGGTGATGCCTACCACCGCCAATAGGATGTACCATCCCAGATAGGGCGGAAAATCCTGCAATGCGATAATGGTTCCGAGATAGTACGCCAGCGCGACCATCACCAAGATGACAAGCACAGTCCCCAGCGCGGTAAAGCGCTCGCGAAACCAGCGGGGAGGAAGAATCGCGCAGATCAGGAGTATGGCAAACAGGACGATCAGGCTTTCGATGAAATTCACCACCATCGAATAGGCGAGCGATACGAGCATCTCGCCCACGCTGAGAAAATACAACCAGCTGGGCAATTTCCATGCAAACCAATACAGCGTCCAGCCGTAGACGATCAACACGATCACCCCATAGACCGCCGCCGTTTGTTGGGTGGTCGGCAGGCGCTTCGCGATCCACACTTTTAAATCATTAAAGTTCATTCGATACTCTCGAAAACATTCAAGACAACTGCTCCCGGTGTTTCCACCGGGAGCAGTTCGATGGGAGACAGCAGATTACTTTGTCATCTCGGGCGCGGGCGCCTTCGAGCGCATGACCGCCCAGCCGAGCAGGGCAACCAGTGCCAGCGCAACGGCCCAGATCACGTATTGGGCGGTGCCGGTCACGTTGGCGTATTGCACCACGATGGGGGCGATGATGACCGAGACCAGGTTGACGACCTTGATCATCGGGTTGAGGGCGGGGCCAGCCGTATCCTTGAAGGGATCACCCACGGTGTCGCCGACGACGGCCGCTTTGTGGCGTTCCGAACCCTTGCCGCTGTTTTCGGCGGGTTTCTTCGGCTCGTCTTCGATCAACTTCTTGGCATTATCCCAGGCGCCACCGGCGTTGTTCAGGAACACCGCCAGCATCTGACCGGAGATGATGATGCCCGCCAGGAAACCGCCGAGGGCCTCTACTTTCAAGAGCAGGCCGACCGCGATGGGAGTCACGATGCCGAGCAAAGCCAGCGAGACGAGTTCCTTCTGCGCGGCGGTGGTGGAGATGGCGACCGCCTGCTTGTAATCGGGTGGAATCTTTCCTTCCAGCACGCCCAGTTTGAACTGGCGGCGGACTTCCAGCACGATCAACGACGCGGCACGGGAGACAGCCTGGATGGCGAAGGAGGAGAACAGCCACGGGAGGGCGCCGCCGATGAGCATGCCGACAAAGACCTGCGGAATGTCCACGCGGATGCCGATGGTCTGCATCTGCAATTCCGCCGGGACACCGGCGGCCGCTTGCGCGCGGCTCACGTCCACGAGGAAGGAGCCGAACAGCGAGACCGCCGCGATCACCGCCGAGCCGATGGCCACACCCTTGGTAATGGCCTTGGTGGTGTTGCCCACCGCGTCGAGGTCGGCCATGATCTGCTGGGCGTCCTTAGTTTCCTTGTCTTCCTGACCGTGCCAGGACATCTCACCGATGCCGTTGGCGTTGTCCGCGATCGGGCCGAAGGAGTCCATCGCCACGTTGTTACCAGTCAGGGTCAACATGCCGATACCGGTCATGGCGACGCCGTAGAGAATAAAGGTGGCCTGCGCCGTGCCGTCCACGCCGGGGATGGTGCCGAAGATAAAGATGGAGGCAACGATGGTCGCGGCAATAACCAGCACCGACCACACCGAGGATTCGAAACCAACCGAAATACCATTAAGGATGAGCGTCGCAGGGCCGGTATCCGCGGCCTTCTTGATGTCGTTCACGGGCGCGGCATGTGTACCAGTGAAGTATTCCGTCAACCGGTCAATTGCGATCGCGAGGAGCACGCCAACGAACACAGCCATCGGCATACGCCACCAACCGCCCCACGCGTTCATTTCAGGCGTGTTCAGGTAATAGAAGCCAGCCGCGAAGAACATGGCCGAGGAGATCGCGGCAGAGGAAAGGAAGCCGCGGAAGATGGCTGCCATGGCGTTGCCACTCTTGCCAGCCGTGTCACCCTTCACCACGTACGTGCCAATGATGGATGAAAGAACGCCCACGCCGCGCACGATGAGCGGGAAAATGATCCACTCGAGGCGGCCGGTGATGGCGTGCAAAGCGAGACCGAGGATCAAGCCAGAGACGATGGTCACTTCGTAGGATTCGAAGATGTCCGCGGCCATACCAGCGCAGTCGCCGACGTTGTCGCCGACGAGGTCCGCGACCACGGCGGGATTCCTCGGATCATCCTCAGGGATGCCGGCTTCCACCTTCCCGACCAGGTCCGCGCCGACGTCCGCGGCCTTGGTGAAGATGCCGCCGCCCACGCGCATGAACAGGGCCAGGAGCGTGCCGCCGAAGCCGAAACCCAGCAGGGCGTCGGGTGCGGCGATGCCGAGGATGATGAAGATGACCGTGCCGCCGAGCAGGCCGAGGCCGTCCGTCAACATGCCGGTGATCGTCCCTGCGCGATAAGCGATTCGGAGCGCGTCCCCGAACGAACGTCGGGAAGCAGAGGCGACGCGGACGTTTCCTTCCACTGCCATACGCATCCCGATCTGTCCGACCGTCAACGAGAACGACGCGCCCATGATGAAGGCTACTGCGCGTGCCAGGCCGATGATCAGACGGATCTGCTCGGTCGGCATCCCTTCGAAGCGCTCGAGCGCCTCGGGGCTGGGCGGGACAATCCAGACAGAGAAGAACAGGGCAATGGTCAAAACACCGATGAGAGGCAGAATGGATTTCAACTGCCGACTCAAATAGGCATTGGCGCCGTCGCGGATCGCGCCCCACACTTCCTGCATCTTGGCTGTGCCTTTATCCTCGCGCAGGATTTGGGAGCGGAGAAACACCGCGTAGGCCAGGCCGAGGATGGCAACGCCAAACACAGCCCAGATCGCGACGATCTCGAACGTATTCAATCCCATGGTAAACATCGAAGGGTTTTCCTCCCGGAAACAAAAATTCAGGCGTTGCCGCCCGTTGTTAGCACGCCGATTTTACAAGTGGCAGGGGATTGTGTCAAGAAAACAGAACCGCAGTAAATTTCGTTGACGCCCCTCCCTCTCTCGCTTATAATTTCGCCCGCCCTGAACACTGATCGCTAAAAACCGATCGCTGAGACCGCGGGGACGTGCTGGAACTGGCAGACAGGCATGACTTAGGATCATGTGCCGAAAGGCGTGCGGGTTCAAGTCCCGCCGTCCCCATATACCTTATCCCTGCCCCTCTCGAAAAGGAGAGGGGGGACATAAATGATAAAGAAGGAATGCAAACTTGAACATCGAAAAGAATATCCGTGACGACCATCAGGTCGAATTGACCGTGGAAGTGGACCCTGAACGCATGGAAGCCATGAAGCGCCGTGCCGCCCGCAAACTCGCGGAGCGCGGCAAGATCCCCGGTTTCCGCCCGGGCAAGGCGCCCTACGATATGATCCGCCGCCATTATGGGGATGAACCCATCGTGGAACAGGCGATCGACATGCTGGTGGATGAAATTTACCCCGAGGTTCTGACGCAAGCCGAGATCGAACCCGCCGCAGCCGGTGCGCTGGAGAAGATCGAAAGCATGGACCCGCCGAAGTTCATTTTCCGCGTCCCGCTGGCGCCGACCGTAGACCTGGGCGATTACCTGTCGGTTCGCGTCCCGTACGAGTGGACCGCGCCCGGCGAAGACAAACTGACCGAAGCCCTCGAAGAGTTCCGCCAGATGTACGGGACGACCGAGACGGTCGAGCGTGAAGTGCAGGAAGGCGATTACATCCTGCTCGAGGTCAAAGGCGAGAAGAAGGACGCGGCCGAAGGCGAAGACCTGTCCGAGTTGTCGCGCGAAAGCACAGCCACCCTCGTCCGCTCGGATGACAAGGAAGCGGACAGCGAATGGCCGTACAAAGGCTTCGCCCGTCAACTGATCGGCCTGAAACCTGGCGAAAGCAAGTCCGTTACGCACACCTACCCACAGGATTTCGATGACGAAAAGATGAAGGGTGCGACTGTCACCTTCAAAGCGACCGTCAAGACGGTGCGCGCGGTCACCCTGCCCGAACTCAATGACGAGTTCGCCAAAATGGTTGGCGGTCAGTATGAGAACCTCGACCAACTCAAAGAAGCATTGAAGAAAGACATCGAGGCGCGCGACCGCGCCAACTATGACGACGAATATTTCAGCAAGGTGATCGACAAGATCAAGGAAGGCGCGACCATCAAGTACCCGCCGCAGGTGGTGGACCACGAAGGCGAGCACGTGCTCGAAGATTTGAGCCAGCGTCTCGCTTCTCAAAACATGGACTTGGAGACCTACTTCAAGGTCCGCAACACCACGCGGGAAAAGTTCACCGAAGAGGAAGTCCGTCCCGTGGCAATCAAACGCCTTGAGCGCGGACTCATCCTCGATGAGATCGCCCGCAAGCACAACATCCACATCGATGAAGAGTCGCTGAACCAGGAGTTCAACCAGACGGTCAACGAACTGGCGTATCAGGGCGCGGTGGATTTTGAAAAACTGAACAAGAGCAGCAAGGCGGAGCAGGCGCGCTTCTCAAATGCGGTCGCGTCCGAATCTGCGAACCGTCTGCTCACCCGCCGCACGCTGGAGAAGATGAAGTCCATCGCGCTCGGCGAGTGGAAGCCCGAAGACGACGCGCCGAAGGCCCCCGAAGCGGATGCCGAGGCTGAAGAAGCCGCGCCCGCCCCTGAGGTCAAGGAAGAGGCACCTCAGGCTGTCGACGAAGAGTCGGGCGCGGAAACGTCCACAAATTCATAACGCGAGATTAACGAAAATCCAACACAGCGCGTTTATGATGGCCGAACCTGGAGGTACCTATGATTCCTGATTTCAAAAATATTGTCCCAATGGTGATCGAATCGTCTGGCCGCGGGGAACGCGCCTACGATATTTACTCGTTACTGCTCAAGGAACGCATCATCTTCCTCGGCACACCGATCGATGACCAGGTCGCCAACGTGATCGTGGCGCAGTTGTTGTTCCTTAATCACGAAGACCCCGAGAAGGAAATCCGCATGTACATCAACTCGCCCGGCGGAATCATCTACGCGGGCATGGCGATTTACGACACGATGCGGATCGTCACAAACCCGATCAGCACCACCGCCGTCGGTGTGACCGCTTCATTCGGGACCGTGTTGCTGGCCGCGGGTACGAAGGGCCGACGCTACGCCCTGCCGCATGCGACCATCCACATGCACCAACCGCTCGGCGGCGCGCAAGGACAGGCCACCGACATCGCCATCGCGGCCAAGCAAATCATGCGCCAGAAGGAAATCCTGAACGGCATCCTTGCCAGCCACACCGGCCAGCCGTTGGAAGTGATCGAGCACGACACCGACCGCGATTTTTACATGGACGCCAAGCAGGCCATGGAATATGGCTTGGTGGATCAGGTTCTGGAAGTGCCGGAGAAAGTCGGCAGTTAGCAATTAGCGGATAGCAGTTAGCCAGAAGCCCGTCGAGAAATCGACGGGCTTTTTATTGTTGAACGGTATAATCCTCACCATGCTGACAACCATCAAATCCCTCATCATTGACATGGACGGTGTGCTGTGGCGTGATGACACTCCCATCGGCGATCTCCCGAAAATCTTCCAGCGTATCCGCGAGCGCGGCTGGAAATTTGTCTTTGCCACCAACAACGGAACCAGAACCCCCGCTCAATATGTGGAGAAACTATCCACGTTCGGTGTGATCGTCGAACCGTGGCAGGTGATCACCTCCGCGTTGGGCACGGCGGAAATGCTTAAGCGGGAAATCCCTAGTGGAGCGCGGGTTTTCGTCATCGGCGGGGAGGGGGTCAAGATCGCACTTCGTGAACAGGGATTCGATGTGTTGACCGTCGAAACGGCCGAGCGCGCACAGGCTTTCGTCATGGGGGTGGACCGTGAGATTAGTTTTGCCAAGATGAGTGAGGCCGCTTTACTCGTGCGACGCGGTGTCCCGTTCTACGCGACCAATCCCGATAAGACGTTTCCCACCCCGCGCGGGGAAATCCCCGGTGCGGGCGCGTGGATCTCCGTCATCACGACCACAACGGGTGTCGAGCCGATCTATGCAGGGAAACCCTATCCATTCATGATGGAGATGGCGCTTGAGCGGCTGGGGACGAAAAAGGAGGAGGCTCTGGTCATTGGCGACCGTCTCGAGACTGATATTGCCGCAGGACAGGCGGTGGGTTGCCCGACCGCGCTGGTGCTGAGCGGGGTCAGCACGCGCGAGCGGGCAGAGGCTTGGAGTCCGCGGCCCAGCCTCATCGTCCAGGATTTGGAAGCGTTGGTGAAATAGGAATCTCGAAGTAGAACTTCGAGATTCCTGTCAACCTAAATCAAAAAAGACCTGCCGTTTGGCAGGTCTTCGTTCGTTACGGAGTGGCTGTTGGTGTTTCTGTCGGCGTGGCGGTTGCGGCTGTCGCACCAACGACCTTGATGGCAACCGAGAAGGGTGTGCCAAAGAAGACGCTGGCGTCGTTCTGCAACTTCCACCAACTGACGTAGTCACCTCCGGTGGTGGGAGCGACAAACTCAACGGTAATATCGATCGTCTCACCAGGGTTGACGACTTTCCCAATGGGCGTGGATACTCCGCCCAGAGCGCCGTTCCCAGACCCGGTGAAGACCGCCTTGTAAGTGGCCGTCCACGCGCAGGTTCCAGAGTTTTGGATGCGCCAGGTCTTGTCGAAATTCTGCCCGGGCGCCATCACGGTTCCGTCGGGGACGGTCACATCGGTGATGAAGACGGAAACGTCACATCCGCTGGTAGGCGCAATGCCTGGCGTATTCGTGCCAAGTGGGGCAAATGTGGCCGCAGAGGTGTTGGTGGGGACGGGGGTAAGGGTAAAGGTCGCCGTTGGGTTCGCGAAGGCAGTTTGAGTAAGACCCATCGAAAAGGTCGCGATGGCCTGCGCCGCGATCAGGTTGGGGTCAACGGGGGTGGGTGTCGGCTCTTTGGAACTGCCGCCGCACGCGGAGAGAGTCAGCGCGATGGCGACCACCAGAGAGAGCAACATGGTTTTTCGTTTATTCATTACTTCCTCCAATTCGGTTTTGCCTATTATAACGTGTTCGGAAAACGGATTGTTTCGTCCAATTTCATCGTGTGTGTTGAATTATTACACAATGTCACATATAATGAAACAAACAAAGGAGAAAAAATGACATCACTTAAAACTATTGAGGGGATCGGTTCCAAAAACGCCGAAAAATTGGCGCGAGCAGGCGTTCGTTCTGTCGAGGCATTGCTCGAAAAAGGCGGGAAGTCGAAAGATCGCAAAGTCCTGTCCGTCGAGTCGGGAGTTTCGGATTCGCAAATCCTTGAATGGGTCAACCGCGCGGACCTGTTCCGCATTCATGGCATCGGTGAGGAGTACAGCGATCTGCTCGAACAAGCGGGCGTGGATACGGTTGTGGAACTTTCCAAGCGTAAAGCCGACAACCTGCATGCCGCCATGGACAAAATCAACGCAGAAAAGAATCTCGTCAACCGCATGCCGTCTGTCGGCATGGTGGAAGGCTGGATCAAAGAGGCCAAGGTTTTGCCGCGCGCAGTCGAGTACTAAAGCGGCAGTTAATCGCCGTCATTGGGCAGAAGCAATTTCAGTAATTCGTTTTTGTACGTGACGGGCCGCTGGCAGACAAATCCTTCGCAGACGTACGCGGCAGTCTTCCCGTCCACGAGCGGACGCTCATGGAGAAGTGAGGGCGCATCTTTTTGGATGGGAGGACGAGCCGCGGCAACCACGACGTTCGGGCGGTATTCCGCCCGAACTGCATTTAACAACCCTTGCGCGTCATCCTGCCCATCCTCGCTGATGACGATCGCCACCTGTTTGACCTGCGCCTGCGCGAACTCCGCGGCCGAGAGCCAGCGTCCGAACGCGGTGGGGTAGCGTACGGTCAACTCAGCCACCTGAC
>JBMOMR010000064.1:0-60322 GCA_049324715.1 Chloroflexota bacterium
TCAAGATTCCGATGCGTTCCACTTCCAATTCTACAACATCTCCGGGCTGGAGCCATGGCCCATTGGCCCTGGTCAGTTCCAGCAGGCAACCCGTCCCCACCGTGCCAGAACCGATCACATCCCCAGGCTGGAGCATCGCGGATTGCGAAGCCCGCGCGATGATCTCGCCGAACGACCAGAAGATATCCTTCAAATTTCCTCTGGACATTTCCACGCCGTTGACTCTTGCCCGCATTTCGAGGTCGTACACGCCCGCGCGTCCCACTGCCCGATCGGCCAACGCTTCGCGCGTGACGATGAGCGGTCCCAGCGACGAGGCGAAGTCCTTCCCTTTGGCGGGACCCAAGCCCACCTTCATCTCGGCGCGTTGCACATCCCGCGCCGACCAATCGTTGAAAATCGTGTAGCCGAAGATATGTTCCTCCGCTTCCTCAGCCTTGATATTCATTCCCGCCTTGCCGATCACGACCGCGATCTCCAGTTCGTAATCCAGCGCGGACGTGTACACAGGGTAGGGGATCACGTCCCCTGGCCCGAAGATGCTGTGCGGATTGGTGTAATAGAACACGGGAAAATCGTACCACTCCTTTGGAACGTCGCGCCCGCGGTTTTGGTTCGCGGTTTTTACATGTTGTTCAAACGCATACGCGTCGCGCAGGGTGGTGGGGAGGAGGGGGGGAAGGAGTTTATCTGCCCTCACCCCGCCCCCCTCTTTCTCTCCCCCCATTTTTGAAAAAAATGGGGGGAGACGGAGGGGGGCGGCCTCAATCACCGCGCGCATGTTGGGATAGGGAAGCGGGAAATACAGCCCATCCTGGAAGATGGCGGGAACGGATTTGTGTTGGAGGGTGGAAATGGTGGCGAGTTTCATATTAATCCAAAGTAAAAAGTCGAAGGTCATCTGACGTTTGACCTTCGACTTTTTACTTATAGATTTCCTCTGCGTTCCTGTTCCAACTCAATCGACTCAAACAGCGCCTTGAAATTTCCCTTGCCAAAACTCTGCGAGCCGTGACGTTCGATGATCTCGATGAACATCGTCGGCCTGTCTTGAATGGGACGCGTGAAGATCTGCAGGAGATAGCCCTCGTCGTCGCGGTCCACCAAAATGCCGAGTTCGCGAATGGCGTCGTAGTCCTCGTCAATTTTGCCGATGCGCTCGGGCAGGACTTCGTAGTAGGTATCGGGCACGCGCAGGAACTCGATCCCATTGTCGCGCAGTTTCTTCACCGCGCCGATGATGTCCTTGGTGATCAGCGCCACGTGTTGCGCGCCAGGCGTGAGATAGTAATCGAGATACTCTTCGATCTGGCTCTTGCGTTTGCCCTCGGCAGGTTCGTTGATTGGGAACTTGACGCGGCCGTTGCCGTTCTGCACCACCTTCGACATCAGCGCCGAATACTCGGTGGAGATGTCCTTGTCATCGAAGTGGCGTAGGAGACGGAAGCCCATCACCTGATGATAGAAATTGACCCACTCGTTCATCTTGCCGAGTTGGACATTGCCCACAATGTGATCCACTGCGGCCAGCCCCGTCGAATCCGCCTCCTTGTTTTTGATGGGACGGTACGTCGGCGCGAAGACGCCTTTGTAATCGCTTCGATCCACGAAGACGTGCAACGTCTCACCGTAGGTGTGGATGGCGGACGTGCGGTAGATGCCGTTGTCGTCCTTCTCCTCGCGCGGCGTCCACGCGGACTTTCCGCCGCGTTTGGTGGTCTCCTTCCAGGCTTTCTCCACGTCGTCCACTTCCAGCGCGATGACCTTCACCCCGTCCCCGTGCACCATGTGGTGCGCGGCGATCTCGGACGAAGGCGTGTAGGCGGCGGAAACGACGAAGCGCGCATTCCCCGCTTGAAGGACGTAGGAAGCGGAGTGGCGGTTGCCCGTCTCCAATCCCGAATACGCGACGGGGGTGAATCCGAATCCCTTCCACCAGTAATACATCGCATGTTTGGCGTTGCCCACGTAAAAGTGGACGTGGTCCACGGACTTGATCTGCAGGAAGTCGCCTTCCTCGGTGATTGCTCGTTCTTCTGTTTTGGCAGGGATTGTCATTTCTAAAACTCCTTTGGCTGGTCGTTTGCTCGTCATTGCGAGCGTACGTCGCGAAGCAATCTCTGTTTTACACTCTGAATAGATTTTACCAAATGAAAAACCAGGTTTCTGAGAGAAACCTGGTTTAGTGTCATTATGCCTGTGTGGCCGTTTGCGTCCGCGTGCGCCAATCTTTGACGAGGAATGGGATGTACATCACGCCGAGGATCACGAACGCGATCACTTCCAGTTGCAGAATGTACCACGGCCAGGGCGCCAGCATGTCAATCAGTGTGGGGAATTCGGGCTTGTGACTGATGAACAGGTAATTGCTCCCAATCGCCAGGTTCAGGAAGAAGATGAAAACCATGTAAACATTGGCCCAGATCATCACACGCTTGAATGATTGCAGGGTGGGGCGGTAACCCTCCACCACGGTCATAAATAACGTGGCCAGCACCAATCCGCCGTGCGAACACATGGTTTGTAGAGCACGGAAATGTGGCAGGGCGTAGTTGCCCACATCGGGAGTCAGCAGGGCCTGCAGCGCACCGCCAATGCCGAGGAAATAGGCGATCTCGTAGATGGTGTAATTTTTCTTGATGAGCATGTAGGCGCTTGACCAGATCAGCACCGAGCACATGTGCAGCGGTAACATGGTCTGCACTGTCCACGTGCCGTAGTAGATATTCCACGCGTGCCACGAACCTTCCCATAGCACCAGCCATCCCGCCATGAAGTAACGGAAATTCCGCTTGCCGTTCTCGCTCCACATTTTGCGGGTGACGAAAAACGACAGGCCGATCAGTGCGATGATGCCCAATGCCATCAGGTGGGCCGCCCCAAATAATTCAAATGGCGGGCCGCTGTATTCCTTCGAGAAAAATCCTTCCATGAGTGCCTCCTGTGCGATTTGACCATTAAAACGCCATCCCCGCGTTGGCGTTACGGCGATGAAAAACCAGGTTTCTCTCACAAACCTGGTTTTTCGTTCAAGGCTTCGGATGTTCCTTGAAAAATTCCCAGATCAACCACGTAGCCAAAAGCGATTGACCTGGTCCCTCATCGCGGCCACTGCCAGGCCAGACGTGACCGCCGCCCGAAATGCTGTACAACTCGACCGACGACCCACGCTCGCATCCCGCCCAGACCGTGTGCTGGATTTTGTCCATTTGGCTGGTCGCTGGCTGGGAGTCGCACCCGTCGAACGTGATCCAGAACCCGACAGATTCCTGCACCGAAACATATTCCGCGGGATAGACGGCGTTTGGCCCAATCCCGCCCTCGTACGGCACGTGCTCATCCGCCGTCCCGTGGAAGTGGATCACCGAGACAGGCTCGGATGGGTTGCAGGGAGCAAAGGTCACCGCTCCCGCCACGGGTGCGACGGCCGCGAACATATCCGCTGCCTCGCACGCCAACCGATAGGACATCATCCCGCCGTTCGACATCCCCGCCGCGTAGACGCGTTTCAAGTCAATGGTTGCAATGGTCTGCACATCCGCCAAAATGGCGCGCGCAAACCCCACATCGTCTGCGTTCTCAAGCATGGCATTGGCACAGCAATCGCCCGCGTTCCAGGTGTAGACTTCCACCTCGCGCGGCCCCGTCCCGTTTGGGTAGACTACGATGAATCCCTCCTCATCTGCCACCTCGTCGAAATTCGTCGTGCGGATGGCGTTCTCCGCCTTTCCGCCCCCGCCGTGGAAGACCATCACCAATGGGACTGGCTGTGTCAGGTCGAGCGAGGCAGGGATATGCACGTGGTAATCACGCACTCGCCCCTCGTGAGTCAGTTCGCGCACCGAGTCAACAGGCAGGCCGCGCGCCCGATTTGTCAGCCGCGTGCAGGCCAGCGTCGCGATCAGGAGCGCGCATCCAGCAAGTAGAAGGTGCGGGAATTTCCTGTTCATCGAAACTCGATGTTCATCCGTGGTTGATTTGCAAAGACTCATTCACAAATTTTTCCCAAACGGGATACTCTTCCACTTTCCAGATTTTGCGCGCCTCTTCAAATGCCTTTTCCCTGTCCCAGCCCAATCGCAGGACGCGATACATGCCGATGAAAGCTGTGGCGCGGAAATTGGCCTGACAGTGCACGTGCACGCGTTGACCTTCGTGCGCGGCCATCGCGTCCAGAAATCGCGCCAGGTCTTGCGCGGTGGGATTTTCCCAATCCACGGGGATGGAGAGATATTCAATACCCAGGCTTTGGATGACACCACCCTCATCTGGCATCCAGCCCTCGGATTTTGGCGTCGCGAGATTGACCACGAATTTCACATCCGCTTCTGCCATTTCGCGCAATTGCTCGGGCTTGGGCATTCCACTACACGATAAGTTTTCATCCAGTTGCAGGAAATTGAAAATATCGTTCATTTTACGCGCACCACTTTCCCGCCCGTCATTTTTTGCAGGTCGTCGGTCTTCAATTCAAAGATGGCATTGGGCGTTCCCGCCGCGGCCCAGATGGTGGCGTATTGCAGAAAGTCCTCGTCGAGATACGTCTCCATCTTTTGCGCGTGGCCGATGGGCGGGACTCCGCCAATGGCGAATCCCGTCACTGTGCGGACAAAATCCGCATCGGCGCGCATGATGTGTTCCCCCGCGTATTCCGTGATGCGTTTCTCGTCCACGCGGTTCGCGCCGCTGGTGAGTACGAGGATCGGCTTGTGCGAATCTTTTCCCTTGAAGATCAGCGACTTGACGATCTGTCCGAGTTCGCATCCCGCGCGGTCGGCGGCCTCCTGCGCGGTGCGCGTCGACTCGGCGTGCTCGATCACCGTGTAATCGTAGCCGAGTTCCTTCAATAGATTTTGTATTTTCTGTGCGGATGGGGAGAGTGGAGTCATGCGCCCAAGTTTAACATAGGTTTGTTATACTCCACTGCATGACTGACCCCCAACGCCTCATCTACCAAACCGACGCCGACCGCTACGAAGCCCTCATCGCCCGCGAAGATTATCAGGGCAATATCTTGCGGACTCTCGAACAGATCGTCCCCAATCTCGACCAGCGCGTCGTCCTGGACCTCGGCGCGGGGACAGGCCGCCTGGCGCGCCTCCTTGCCCCGCGCGTCAAATTCGTGAGCGCCTTCGATGAATCCGACGAGATGCTGCGTGTCTGCCGCGACCGTCTCGCCGCCAGCGGACTTGCCAATTGGCAGGCCGAAGTCGCCGACCACCGCCGCCTCCCCGTGGACGACGCGTCCGCGGATCTCGTCGTCTCTGGCTGGAGTGTCAGTTACCTGGCTTCATGGGGCAATGACAAGTGGCGCGAAAACCTGGAAGAATGGCTGGGGGAGATGAAGCGCGTCCTGCGCCGCGGCCAGCCCATCGTCCTGTTTGAATCGCTCGGAACAGGCCACGAATCGCCGTTCCACCTTCCACATCTCGCCAATTTCTATCCCTGGCTCGATGAAGTCGGATTCCAAAACACGTGGATCCGCACCGATTACAAATTCCAATCGCTCGAAGAAGCGGAATATCTCTCACGCTTCTTCTTTGGCGATGAAATGGGGGATAACGTGGTGAAAAATAATTGGACGATCCTGCCTGAGTGTACAGGTGTGTGGTGGATGGAAGTGTAAGGATGAAGGATGAATTATGAAGGATGAAAGGCCGTCTGGGAAAGGCGGCTTTTTTGTTATCGGAGCGCGGACTGGAAGTCCGCGCTCCGATGAGTTGTCGGCTGGCTTTTTGGTCTTGACAAATCATGCCAGATGGATATAATACAAATAACTTTGCGATACAAAGAGAACTGCAAAGTAAAGAAAAAGGAAAATCCCATGTCTCAAAATCTCGATCTCAAAGCCATTGAACGCAAAGCCTTCCGTTCGTTCCACCAGGATGGCCTGTGGGACATCTACATGGGCGGGCTGTTGCTGGTTCTCTCCCTGTTTTTTGCCATCCCTGAAAGCGGGGAGGGCGAGCTGACCTATATGGGGCTGGCTCTGCTGGGTGTGGCAATTGTGTTCGCGTTCTTCCAGTTGGGCAAGAAATACATCACCGCGCCTCGCATGGGACAGGTGAAATTCGGTCCCGAACGTCAGAAGCGCAAGATCACACTGGCCTGGGTTATGGGTGCATTCGTGCTGGTCACGCTGGGAATATTTCTGTTCAGTCTGTACGTTTGGAACGCATCTGATTCCGCCAACCCCGTGGAGTTGAACTTGGCCCCGTCGCTGGAACGCACCATCGTCGCCGCCATCTCTGCCTTGATCGCGGGACTCTCCACCGTCGTGATTTCCTACTTCAAGGAATTCACCCGCGGATACTACATTGCCCTGTTGATGGCACTCGGCTTCTTCTTCACGCTCTGGCTGAATTCAACCATCCCCATGATCGTTGCAGGCGCGCTCATCCTCCTGCCTGGATTGGTCATCTTCGCCAACTTTCTGCGCCAGCATCCGCTTCCGCCGCGGGAGGTGTAGCGATGACCACCCCCGAAATGTCCGATAGCCTGGCCGCGCTGACCGACATCGACCGTCTCATCCACGAGCCAGCCCGCTTGCAAATCGTCGCCCTGCTCTATGTGCTAGAAAGCGCCGACTTCGTCTTCCTCTCGCAACAGACAGGCTTCACCTGGGGCAACCTCTCGGCGCATGTGACGAAACTCGAGGACGGCGGTTATGTCAAAGTGGAGAAAGGCTATAAGGGCAAACGCCCGCAGACGATGTTGAGTCTGACGGCGAAGGGACGCAAAGCCTTCACTGCCTATCGCCAATCCATGAAGCAGATGTTGGATGATCTGCCTGAATGAAAAAGGGAGTGCCTCGTTCGATGAGGCTCTCCCTTTTTTTCTGAAAGAGGATGAAAGCAGAATGGATGCGGCTAACCCGACGATAATTCTCTCCATCCCCATCGAAGAACGATAACGACAGCAATGGCTAGCAAAATCCCAAAATTTACCAGCCGTCCAAAATCGCTTAACCAAAATGGGATCGCCGCCGCCGCTATGTTGGATACAGCGTGGAAGAGACCAGCGATCAAAACGCTTCCGTTCGTATTGTTGTGCAGCCACGTATAGAGGACGGATAGAACCATTGTTTGGAGAACAAATTGATAGAGCGGAATTTCCGCCTGGGTTGTTCCTTCCATAAAAAAGAGTGGCAAATGCCAAAGCGCCCATATCAACCCCAGAATAAGGCCCGCCCCAAGCGCGCTCCAATTTTTTTGCAATCGGTCGAGCGCATAACCCCGCCAGCCGTACTCTTCTGGCAGGGCATTGGTGAAGTAGATCATCAAGAATATGGGAAAGATCATGGAAACTGGTACGCCATATTCCCAGGGAATAGCCCCTTCTACTTTGGAAACGAGCGCAACCGTAAGAAGCGCCGCGAGCGGGCCTATTAATAGAACGGGAGCAAGCCATTTCTTTTCGAATTTCAGTTGCCAACCGCGCGCCCAAAGTGTTTTTGCGCCTTCCTTCCCCGAATCGCGCCAAGTCAGCCAAAAGGCGGCCAGGGCTGGGCCAAAAGGCGCAAACATTCCTGGCAATCCAACGATCTCGGGGAGATTGGGCATGCCATTATTTTTCAGGAATTGCGGCAGCCATAATACCCACGATATCAAGAACGTGATCCCAACGAATTGCAATAGTTCTCGGACATTTTTTTCTTTCATGGTTTTCTCCGTCGCCTATTTTTCGGGATGCGTTTTTGAGAGCGCATTGTTGGCTGGCGTTTTGGTTTTACCAACTACTCGATCTTTTTGCGAGACCACAAACTTAACACTAGCATTGTCATGGAAAACACGACAAGCGGAAGATTTCCAACTGCCCCTGGGGCTGTTCCTGCGGTTTCAATTGACTTATACGCGGGTATGTATGTAGCCCGCATGAGGTATTCAAATAGACTGAGCAAGTATAGCAGTGGAATCATTGAGCGATAACGAATGGCGGCAATAACATAAATAATCCCGATGATTAATTGCGATAACCCCCAAAACGCAAACATTCCAACGATGGTTGACGCGGCAGAATCGGAATAATTCTCTAATGGAATAGTGGCGATAGATTGCGCGCCACCATCAGGCGAAAATATATGATGCTGACTTCGCCAGAGTGTCAGGGCTGTAAGCAAATAAAAGCCCCAAAGCGCAATTTTCGAGCCCGGGAATTCATTGGTGATTTGGCGAGGGAATAGACCGTTCAAAGCAGCCTTCATCATTCTGCTCTCTACTCTTTCTTCTTGAAACCATTCTTCGCGGCCATTACCAATCCGATCACGATCAGTCCCATGCTCACGAAAGCGAAAGACCATTTGACTGTTGTCAGGATCATCGTTAGCCACGCCAGCGCCACAGGCTGACTCGGCCACATCGAGAGCATGGTCACGATGCCGAGATTCTCCAGCAGGTCGAAGAACCACGCGCCGACGGGGACCGCGTTCAATCTCTGCATTTTGCTGTCCGATTTGAATCCGCGCTGGAACAGCCACGAGATCAGCAATCCAAATGCCAGTGTGTAAATGATGGGGTAAAGGATGTCCACCGTCAATTCCACGTTGCGGTAAAAGACACGGCCGAATTCGCCGTAACGTTCGACCATCGCAAAGGTTTTTTCAGGCGTGGAAAAGAACATCAGGTCCAGCGGTTCTTCGAGGCCTGTGCCGCTCTTCATCAGTCCGCCGACCAGCGGCATGACCAGACCCATGAAGAACATGTCCAGCAACATCAACACGGACACTAGCCAACCTTTGGCCCAAGCGTGGAACCTGTTCGAAATCCTGTTCAGCATATCTCCTCCGATAAATTTGTTTTTCATCACAACCCCGCGCGGCGTTCTCCGTTGCTCCATTATAATGACATCATGCTGAACTATCGCGTTGACGGGGACGGACCTCCGCTTCTTCTTCTCCATGGATTTGGAATTTCGTTTAATATTTGGCGGGACTTGACTCCTCTCCTGGGTGACCATTTTACGGTGGTGACGGCTGAACTTCCAGGCATTGGACTCTCACCCCTCCCGCCTCCAACCCGACCTTATCTGGCCGCGGCCGCGGACGCGCTCGACTCCCTTCGAGAGAATCTAGCCATCCCGCGCTGGAGCGTCATCGGATATTCGTCTGGTTCGCGCGTGGCGGAGGCATACGTTCGATCCCATGCGCAACGCGTCGAGCGGATCGCTTTTCTCGCCCCCGCGCTCGCCAACGTGGACAAGTCTTTTGGCTTGCGCATAGCCAGTACTGTAGATGGACGCTTTCCGCGCCTGGGGAACTGGATTCTCTCGGGTGCGCGTCTGCGATTCCTGATCCATCTCCTCGGGTTTAATCTTCAGCCCAATCCCGCCGTTGACGCGTGGCTGGCGGAAATTTCATCCCAACCCGTGGAAATTCTCAAGGCCACCCTGCGCTCGCTCCCCGATTTCGGCGCGCGGCCATTTGATGTCCCCAATCAAATTCCAGCCCTGTTCATCTGGGGCCGCGAAGACATCATCACAAAGACGCCGCGCAGACCCTCCGCGCATGACGTGATCATCCGCGCGACGCACGCCATGCCACAGACGAAGCCGCGGGAGGTGGGGGAGATTTTGTTATCGTTCCTGAAGAAATAGCGCGTTTCTACTCGAAGAATGCTTCCGCGCGTCCCGCCAGCGTGTCCTCGATGCGCCGTTTGTGATGGCCGAGCATTTCCAGCCCTTCCATTTCTTTCAACAAAAAATACCCAAAGTCGCTGGTCTCGTCGCTCAGCCCGAGCGTCCCGCCTGTGACCTCCGCCTCGAAATGGATGGCTACGATCTGCACCTTATTCCCATCCTGATACATGACCAATTGATTCGGGTCGCTGTACACGCCGACCAGCCGCTTCACGCGGACGTGCAGGCCTGTCTCCTCGAGGACTTCGCGGATCGCGGTCTCTGACGGGGATTCGCCCGCGTCCATGCCGCCGCTGGGCAGGCACCACTGTCCGTTGTCGCGGCGACGCGTGAGCAAAACTTTCCCCTCCTTGTTGAAGATCGCGGCCGAGCATCCCACGCGGATCTTGCCTTCGCGGCCAAGTCGGTCGCCGTAGAGAATTTGGGTCATGGGTTCCTCCGTATACAGAAACCAGGTTTCTTCAAGAAACCTGGTTTCTGTGACTGTTACTTGATGAACGTCCCGTTTCGCAATTCCATCAACGTCTGCTGGATCTCCTCGGCAGTGTTCATGACGAACGGGCCATACGGGACGATGGGCTCTTTGAACGGTTTGCCTGCGATGAGCATGAACCGCACCTCGTCCGCCTCGGTCTGGACCTCGACCTGGTCGCCGTCACCGAACACGACCATGCGGACGGATTCCACGTCCTCGCCTGCGAACTTGCCGCGGCCTTCGAAGACGTAGGCCAGCGCGGTGTGTCCGCTGGGGATGGGGAGAATGAATCTCGAAGCAGGAGCCAGCTTCACGTCAAAGTAAAGAGGCGAGGCGGCGATCTCGGTGACGGGGCCGCGCGTCCCGTTCCACTCACCTGCCACGACGCGGACGGTCGCGCCGTCCTTCGTCACGGAGGGAATCATCGCGGCGGAGATTTCCTGGTAGCGCGGTTGACTCATCTTTTGCGCGGCGGGCAGATTCACCCAGAGTTGAAAGCCGTAGATGTCCCCGCTTTCACTGCGGCGCGGCATTTCCTCGTGGAGGATGCCGCGGCCGCTGGTCATCCACTGCACGTCGCCCGCGCCGATTGTACCCGAGTTGCCGAGGCTGTCGCGGTGGTTGACCGAGCCTTCGAGCATGTAGGTGACGGTTTCGATGCCGCGGTGTGGATGGGTGGGGAAGCCGCGGATGGGGCCTTCGAGGGGATCGTTGAAAGCGAAGTGGTCGAAGAGTAGGAAGGGATCGTGTTCGTTAGACTGGCGCGGGGCGATGGAGCGTCGGAGCAAAACGCCTGCGCCTTCAAGGACAAGTTGTGGTTCGATCAGGTGGGTTAGGGGTCGGGTATTCATATTGGTAAAGTGATTTTGAATTTGACTGTTGATTAGGGAGCACATTTTACCCCAGAATATTTGCGCGCCCAACGCCGCCTGCCTTTCTATAATATAATCCCCCTTCGTGGAGTTGCTGTGTCGAATCCCTCATTTTTGACAAAGAACAGATCTTTCCTCGTCGCGGCCGCCTTTGTCCTTTTGATCCTTTTGGGTGTGTGGATATTTATTGCCGTCACTGGGATTGGCATTACGCCCGATGTCGCCTTCTGGAACGAGGCAGGTGTTCCGCTCCTCGGTCAGCAGATCCTTTTCGCGCTAGTGATCGGCGCAGGTCTGGGAGTGATCGTTTCCCATCCGCTTTTTGCAAACCATCCCATCGCTCAAAAGCGGATCGGCAAGATCCTTCTCGTGGACATGGTCCTCAGCCTGGCGCTGTGGGGATTTGCCGCGGGCATCTGGCTGGCGGAACCCCAACAGCAGAGTTTCAACGCGCCACGTCCCTCTCTGCCGACGTATGAATATTATCCCTACTCCGATTCGGCCGCTTATGATCTGGGGGCGCAATATGCCTTGATCGGGCAGGGCATTAACAATGACCTGCTTACCGACAAGCCGTTTTACCAGTTCTTTCTCATGCTCCTTCATCTCGCGGGTGGACAATCCGTTCGGCTGGTGATGGGACTTCAGGTGCTGGTGTTGGCATTGTTCCCCGTCATCCTTTATTTGCTTGGAAGGGGCGTCCATAGCCGCGGCCTCGGGATCTTTGTGGCCCTGCTTGCCATCTTCAAGGAACGCAATGCCATCGCGGCGGTGCTGGATATTCAAGTCTCGCATGCCAAGTTGATGATGACGGAACTTCCCACCGCACTGTTGATCTCCGTTGCCGCGCTCCTGCTTTTTCAATGGGCGGCGAAGCCCTCCACCCGATCGGCCAGTCTTCCGATCTGGATCGGCGGTGTGATCGGCGCGGCGGTATTGACCCGCGCGAATGCTTTTGCGATTCTGCCGCTGGCCTTACTGGTTCCCGTCTGGTTCCGCGAACAGGGCTGGCGGACAAGAATTGTCCCCGCCCTCTTGATCCTTTTGGGATTTGCGCTGTTCGTCTCGCCCTGGCTGTTGACCAACCGCGGCCCCGACGGGCGGACGGCGATTCAGGTGAAACTGGAGCAGATTTTCGACCGTTATCAGGATATTCTGCCGAGCGGTTTTGACAACGCGAACCCGTCCCCGCGACACGCGTCCGCGCCGCAACTTGCCGCGTTGACCCTGCCCATCGGAAGCGATCCCGCCTCTTTCCTACCCCGCGCGGGGGCGCTCAACGGGACGGGTGAGATGACGGCGCTCGAATTCGTCCCAGCCCATTTCTTCCACAATCAGATTGCGGCGATCTTCATCCTGCCTACGAACTGGTCGTTCCAGAATCTCGCGGCGACGGTCAACTCGCCGCTGTGGGAGAAGAACTGGTCGGGCGCGTTGACATTCGAGAATGGGGCGATGCTTTTGCTGAACTTGGTTCTGCTTGCGCTGGGACTCGCCGCAGCCTACCGACGTTGGCGCTTCGCGGGTCTCATTCCTGCCTTCGTCGAGATTCTGTACTACCTCGCCAACGCCTTGGCGCGCACATCGGGGAGTCGTTACCTCGTCCCTGCGGACTGGGTGGTCTATTTTTATTACGCGCTCGGACTCTTCCAACTGGCCGAGTGGCTGTTGGAGCTGACACTACGTCCCAGCCGCGCGCCTTTGCTCGAAACGGGACCCGCCTCCTCGGTCCGCGAGAAGCGCTGGGGTTGGCTCCTTTCCGCGTCTGCAGTGTTGATTTTGGGGATGCTTCTTCCGCTGCCCTCGTTCGCCGTTCCACAGCGCTATCTGACCGAGACGCGCACCGAATCCTACAAGGCGTTTCGAGCAGAGATCTCACTGGCTGATCTGGGATTCGACCAAAAGGATGTCAGAAATTTCATCCGACACCCCGACGCTTTTGTTTTGCGCGGCCGACTGCTTTATCCTCGTTACTTTGCCGCCGATGAGGGACTTTGTAAACGATGTTATGTTTTCGATGCGGCGTTTGGCAACCGTTCGTACCCGCGCCTGACGTTCATCCTCCTGGGGCCGACCAGCGCGGGCGTGATCGTGGAAATGCCCGCCCTGCCCGAAAAATTCCGAAAGATCGACCTTGCCGCCGCGCCTGATGTGTGGGTGATTGGATGCAAGGATCACACCGATTATTTTGGGGTTGCCCGAAATTTCCAGTCGGCTGTGCGCGGGCTGGTCATTGCCATTTCGAGCGAAAGCGGTCTTCAGGTTTATCGTACACCCGCCCAACGCCTGACCTGTGAATGATCATTCGGGGGTAACGGAACGTCCGTTTTTTCTTGTGTTATAATAGTTTCATAACGCAACCATTGTGGAAGGCAACTAATTTCATGTCCACGACCGATTTGATCGAAACTTTCTGGGAAACCATCCCTCCCATCTGGCGGCAGACACGCGGACAGATCCGCGGCGTGGCCGCGGAACGCTTCAAACTGACCGTGGAGCAGTTCCAGGCACTGCGGCGCATCCGCAAGGGATACGACTCTGTCAGTGCGTTGGCCGAGGAGGGACGACTCAGCCGTTCGCAGGCCAGCAGGGCGGTGGATGTGCTGGTCAACAAGAAGCTGGTCAAACGTCTCACCGATGCCGACGACCGCCGTCACATCCATCTCTCGCTGACGGAAAAAGGCCAGCAGACGCTCTCTGGGATTTACGCCGAGACCGAAGCCTGGCTGGCGGAGCGTTTCCAGTCTCTCGCGCCCGAGCAAACACAGGAGATTGCCCAAGCCCTCGCCCTGTTGCGAGATGCGTTCAACTCAAAACCTCAAGCGTGACCAAATCTCAAACAACCCAACTTACAACGAATGAACTACTTATACAAACTCCGCTTCTATCTCAAGCCCTACCTTTGGAAGATCCTGCTCAACCTGTTCATCCTTTTGGTGATTACAGGCCTGTCGCTCATTGTGCCAAACATCCTGAAAGGCGTTGTGGATGATGGCTTGCTCAAAGGCGAGACGGGTTACCTGATCAACGCGGCCCTGATCCTGCTGGGTCTGGGCCTGACGGCCGCCGTTCTCAACTTTTTCCAGCGCTTCCTTTCCGAATGGGTGGCGGCACATATCGGTTTCGACTTGCGCAACTCGATGTATGACCGCATCCAGTTCCTGCCGTTTTCCTATCACGACCACACGCAGACGGGACAGTTGATCACGCGCTGTATCGAAGATGTGCGCGCCATCCAGAATTTCGCGGGCGGCTCCATCATCGAGATCATCCAACTGGCATTTGTGACCATCGGCGTGATGGTGGCTTTGTTCAGTGCGGATGTCAAACTGGCGATCATCACCATTCTTCCTCTCATCCCCATGGTGATGATGACCACCGACTTCGGCGACCGTGTGACCAAACTATTCTATAAAGTGGATATGGCACTCGGCGACATTTCCACGCGCTTGCAGGAAAACGTCAGTGGAGTGCAGGTGGTGCGCGCCTTCGCGCGTGAATCTCATGAAGCCAAGCGCTTCGAGCAAGTCAACAAGGCGTATTTCCAATCGCGCGTGGTGTTGATCGGTGAATGGTCGAAAGTAATGCCCACCACGAACCTGTTGATCGCGCTCGGAACCATTCTCATCCTTATCTTTGGCGGACAAATGGTCCTCGATGGGAAGATGACGGTTGGCGAGATCGTGGCCTTCAACTCCTATTGGCTAATGCTTTCCGCACCTGTGCAACAACTGGCGTGGCTGGTCAACGCGGCGGGGGAGGCAGGCGCAGGCGCCCAAAGGGTTCTGGAGATCCTCGAAACGGTACCCGCCATTCGGTCCCCAAAAGACGCTGTGAAGATCCCCGATCTGCGTGGCCGCGTCGAGTTCTATAATGTGTCGCTCAAATATCAAAACGAGAAATCCGTCGCACTGTCAGACATCGACCTGACCGCGGAGCCGAATCAACTCATCGCCTTGATCGGGCAGACGGGATCGGGGAAGACGTCGCTCGTCAATCTCATTCCCCGCTTCTACGATGTGACGGACGGCGCGTTGCTCATCGACGGCCATGACGTGCGCACGCTGGACCTGGTGTCGCTCCGCAAACAGATCGGCATCGTGTTGCAGACCTCGCTGTTGTTCTCGGACACGATCCGCGCCAATATTGCCTATGGCCGCCCTGACGCTACCGAAGACGAGATCATCGCTGCCGCGAAAGCCGCGCAGGCACACGATTTCATTGTCGGATTCCAAAACGGATACGAGACGATGGTCGGCGAGCGCGGCGTGACGCTTTCGGGTGGACAGCGCCAGCGCGTGGCGATTGCCCGCGCCCTGCTGACGGATCCGCGCATCTTGATCTTGGACGACTCGACCTCGAGCGTGGACACGCAGACTGAGCAGTTGATCCAGGAAGCGCTCGACCACCTGATGGAGCGACGCACCACATTCGTCATCGCACATCGTCTCGCCACCGTCCGCCGCGCCGACATGATCCTCGTCATGGCCGACGGGCGCATCGTCCAGCGCGGCCGCCACGATGAACTGCTGGCCGAAGGCGGACTGTACAAGGAAATCCACGACCTGCAGTTGATGGCCTACAAACCGTCCGAAGAGACGGAGGAAGTTGCGCCCCAAAAACTCCAACGCGTTCACGCGGAGAATGGACTGGGATAGCGAGGAGTTACGATGAAAAACTATTCACCATCCAAAGTATTTGGCTTTTTTGCTTGTGCGTTATCCGCCTTCATTGGAAGCGCTATATTCTCAATTATTGTTCTTGCATATTTCACTTTGAAGGCACATCTAACTGGAAATAATAGTTCTGGAAACGTGCTCACCCTGGATTCTATTATTATTGCGCCAATTTTATTAACACTGTATGTATGCTGGTTTTCTGTTGCACCTGGCGCATTTGGTGGAACATTGTTGGCGGTCTGGCTAAGGCGTGGGCAACGATCTGGAAAATCCATGACGCGGATGGGGTTGTTGATTGGCGCTCTTGGCGGATTTGTCGCTGATATCTTGGGCTTTGGTTTCGATCCTCATTGGAATAGAGACTGGTCCACTATTCCTTACGCGCTACTTGTTCTATTTATTGCTGCTCCGTTGGGTGCTATTACCACGCATTGGCTTGGATCACCTAAACAAGCCAATTTGTCCGACCAAATTATTTGACGATTAGAAACGACCATCCAACTATCCGACTATCCGACTATTCGACTATCAGACTCTATGACAACCATCACTCCTCCCTCTTACATCGTTCAGTCCGAAGAACAATACGATAAATCCTACGACCCGCAAGTGGCGCGGCGTTTGTTCGCGTTTGCCAAACCATATACGGGTCGGTTGATACTCTCGATGTTCTTCATGCTTGGCGCGTCCGCCGCGGCTGTGGCGGGACCGTATTTCGTCAAGCTTGCCATTGACAACGGCCTCACTGTCAAAAATTACGATGCCCTGCGCTGGATCGTCCTCGCGTATCTGGGCGCGGCCGTCCTGCAATGGATCTTCATCTATTTCCGCGTCAACATCATGGCGTGGGTCGGACAGGCCGTCATCTACGATGTGCGGTTGCTGCTCTTCAATCACTTGCAGGAACTCTCGCTCGGCTTTTTCAGCAACTACTCGGTGGGACGCGTCATCACACGCGTCGTCAACGATGTGGAGGTCTTGCGCGACTTTCTCACCTGGGCGGTGCTGGCCATCACCCGCGATGTCTTCACCCTCATCCTCATCATCATCGCCATGCTTGGCATGAACCTGCGGCTGGCGCTCATCACTTTCAGCGTCCTACCGATCATGGTCCTGGCGACCATTTATTTCCGCCGCATCTCGCGCGCCGCTTATCGCAAAGTGCGCGCCGCCATCTCGTGGGTCAACTCGGTGCTCGCGGAAAACGTGAACGGCGTGCGCGTGGTGCAGGCCTTTTCGCGTCAGAAACACAACTACGACCAGTTTGCGGATTACGTAAACCGTTACCACTTGCAGCGTTCGGTCCATGCGGCGCGCATCGCCTCGTTCTTTAGTCCCACCGTCGACGCGCTCGGCGCCATCGCCACCATGCTCGTCGTGTGGCTGGGCGGCGCGGCCGTCCTCGGCGAGCAGATCACCGCGGGCGTTCTCGTCGCGTTCATCCTCTACATTGACCGTTTCTTCGAGCCGATCCGCGACCTGAGCCGCCGCTTCAACGACCTCCAGTCCACGATGGCGGGCGGGGAACGCATCCTGGCACTGCTGGACTCGGAGATCGAAGTGAAGGACGCGCCCGACGCCGCCTCTCTCCCGACCCTGCGCGGGGATGTCCGTTTCGAGGACGTTTCCTTCCATTATTCGGACGACCCGACTCTCGTGCTGGACGGGATCGACCTCGACATCCGCGCGGGCGAGACGGTGGCCCTCGTCGGTGAGACGGGCGCGGGCAAGACGACCATCGTCAAGCTCCTTTCCCGCTTCCACGACCCGACCGATGGCCGCGTCCTCGTTGACGGCTTCGACCTGCGGACGGTGACTCAGCAATCCCTGCGCAGTCAGATGGGAATCGTGTTGCAAGACCCCTTCCTTTTCGATGGGACCGTTAACGAGAACATTTTGTTTGGGCGGCTGGATGCCACCGAAGCGGAAGTCATCGCTGCGGCGCAGGCGGTGGGCGCGCACGAGTTTGTGGAACGCCTGCGAAACGGCTACCAGACATCGGTCGAGGAGGGAGGCGTGGTGCTCTCGGTCGGACAGCGTCAACTCATCTCATTCGCGCGCGCCCTGTTGGCCGATCCCCGCATCCTGATCCTGGACGAGGCCACCTCTAGCGTGGACACGCAGACCGAGCAGGTCATCCAGCGCGCGCTGGCGACGCTATTCAAGGGACGCACTTCGTTTGTCATCGCGCATCGCCTCTCGACCATCACCAATGCGGACAGGATCGTGGTCATCGAAGGCGGCAAGGTGGTGGAGCAGGGAACGCACGCCGAACTGATCGAACTGAACGGCAAGTACGCCGAGTTATATCGGACGGGGTTTCAGGAATAGAGTTAAAACAAAGAGACGGCGCGAAGCCGTCTCTTTGTTTTAATCGATTGTCTCTACGCTGGCATTGCTTCTTTCATCAACCCCGCCTCTTTGACGATGCGCGGGACAATATCTTCCCAGCCAACGGGCATGATGTGAATTCCGTGCACGCCCTGTTTCTCGTAACTCTTGATCTTCTTGACGAGTTCGAGTGCGATCTGAGCACCTTCTTCCTGCGCGTTGCCAGCCTTGTCGGCGTCTTCCATCCGCTTCAGGATCGCGGGCGGGACGTATACGCCAGGAACCTGCGTCATGTATTGCGACATCTTCAGGCTCTTGAGCGGGGTGATGCCGACCATGATGTAGACCTTGTCGAGGATGCCGCGCTTGCCGAGTTCGTTCAGCCAGACTTCGAAGCGGTCCATGTCATAGACGAGATTCGTCTGGAAGAACTGCGCACCCGCGTTGACCTTCTTGTGTTCGCGCAGCGCCTGGAATTTCGGCTCGCTGGCGAACGGGGAGGCGGCCGCGCCGAGGAAGAACTTGGGCGGGAATTTAATCTCGCGCCCATCGAGGTAGTGACCCTCGTCGCGCATGCGGCGCAGGATCCAGACCATCTGGATGGCGTCGAGGTCGTTGATGTCCATGCGGCCGCGCGGATGAGGCGCCAGCACGGGGCTGTCACCCGTCACGCACAGGACGTTCCGCACGCCCAGCGCGGTGGCGCCGAGGATCTCCGCTTGGAGGCTGGCGCGGGTGCGGTCGCGGGCGGCGATCTGCATCACAGGCTCCGCGCCTTTTTCCACGGCGATGCGCGAGCAGGCCCAGGAGGTCATGCGCGGGGTGGCGGAGGCGTTGTCCGTGAAGTTGATGGCGGTCACATACGGTTTGACGAGTTCGATGTTCTCGATCAACTTCTTGGTGGACGTGCTCAGTGGCGGAGCGATCTCGCAGGCGACGACGAACTCTCCAGCCTTGAATCGCCTCTCGAGGTCCGAAACAGGTTCGGTGTAGGCGGGAGCGTGGTACTGGTCGTCACCCTGCCACCAGTCGGGTTGTCGCACGGAGCGGAAAATCATGTCCCACGTCTTGTAGCGTTTCTCGCCCTGGTCGAGCACGAGGCTTTTGATGACCTTGCCTGTGCCGTTCTTCTTGACGCAGGTCATCACGTCCTTCCATGTTTCGGTGCCCACCTTCTCCCAATCGAGAGGCGGAAGGACCTCGAGCAGTTTTTCTTCGCGGCCCATTTTGAAGGAGCGTTCGTAGATCTTGTACCAGATGCAGGGACGGGTCTTGTCCACGTAGCAATGTTCGGGTGTGGAGCCGCCGCACGGTCCGTTGCGAAGCCCTTTGGGGCACTCCATCGGACAAATGAAGGCGGTTTCCTGCAACATGCAGTTTCCGCACATTCGGCATCCGAAGAGCGGGCCTTTGATCATGTATTCGAAATCTTCCATCAACTTTGCGCCGACGGATTCTTTCTTGAATGGCGAATAGGCGGGTTGCCAGCGGCGTCCTGGGGTAAAGATGGGCATGGGGTTACTCCGTAACGTATACACGTAGACACGTACACAGGTAAACAGGTTTGTGGCCGTGTGTACGCGTGTACCTGTTTTCCTGTGTACCTAATTTGTCAGATAAGAATCGGCGTAGATGACCTTGTTGAGGAGGATCTGCGTCGTCTTCCAGATGGCGGCCTGTTCGGGATCGGACATGTCGAAGTCTGAGATCTCGATATCTTCACTGTTGGCGGTGCGTTCGGCGATCTTGTTGTAGGCGCGCGCCAGCGGCGTGGAGGTGTCCTTCGTTTCGATCCATTTGATGACATCGTTCTGTTTCTCGTCGAGCGGATTGGCGATCATCATCTGCAGGCCGACGCCCATCAGCATGGCCAGATAGACGCGGTTGATGAGCGGACGGTTCTCGTTCGGGACGGCGTTCGAGACGTTGCTCAAGCCGACCGAGATCATGGGAGCGGGGTCCCAGGCGTATTGCAGCATGCGGACGGTTTCGATCAGGTGCGGGCAGTATTGCTGGCATCCCGAAACGGTCAGCACGAGCGGGTCGATGATGAGGTCGCTCATGTTGAAGCCGATCTCCATCAGGTGGGGAATGAGCGTTTCGACAGCGATGTTGACGCGTGCGTCGGCTTCCACGGGGATGCCGCTGGTGCCCATCGTCAAGGCGATGATCTTGGCGTTGTATTTCTTCGCCAGCGCGGGGACTTTCTCCAACCGTTCGGGCTCGGCGGAGGTGGAATTGAGGATGGGCTGCTGCTTCTTGATGGTCTTCAGCGCGGCCTCCATTCCGTCCACGTTGGTGGTGTCGATGGAAAGCGGCACGTCCACCACGGTCTCGACCGTTTCGATGATCCACGGCCAGACTTCGGCAAAATCCTTTTTGCGCGGGCCGAGGTTGATATCCACCGCCTTGGCGCCCGCCTCCACCTGCTTGACGGCTAGGTCCATGAAGAATTCGCGGTCACGGTTGGTGAGCGCTTCCTTCACTTTTTCCGAGATGATGTGAATGTTTTCGCCGATGATGTACATGGGTTCCTCCAGTTGGATTTCGGATCAAGATACTTCTTGTTAATGCTTATTTAGAATTCGTCCTCGCGCGGCTTGAGACGCATCGTCAGGAAGACGATGTCCGAGCATTCGCCGTCGGGGAACATGAAATAGTCTTCTAGCGTGCAACGGGCCCCGAACCCCATCTGTTCGAAGGCGCGTACCACTTTCGTTTTATCCGCGATGACTTCCGCCACCAGAAGCGACAGTCCCTGCTTGCGGGCAAACTCGATCAACACATGGATGATCTTCATGCCCAGGCCGCGCTTGCGATAATCTTTGGCAAGGAACAAACGCACCTCGCCGATGTGCCGTTTGGGGCCGTGGAAGAAATGCAGCGAGCCGCTTCCCACCGCGCGGTCCTTGACGAGTGCCAGCACGGGCAGGATCTTTCCGTAATCCAGGTGTTCGCACCAGCCTTGCAGGACGGCGGCATCCTTCACATTTTCCCTGAAATACCGCATATCGTCTTCGGCGACGGGCGCGTACAACTCGTCGAGATGGGGACGGTCTTCTTTCACCATGGGGCGCAGGAGAACGTGGACACCATCCTTCAGTGTGACCATTTCGCGAAACGACTTGATCTGGTCTGGTAGCATATTCTCTCCTTACTTCCCTCGGCCTGCGTCGCGGGAAATCATTTCTTCTCCAGCGCGGCCTGCACCGACGGGAATTTATGCAAATCGGTATGGGGCAGGAACAGCGCGGATGTGAATGCTTCGTAAAAACTGTTGTCTGCGGATAACTCGATATACGTCATGCGCTTCGCGATCTCGGTGATGCGTTCGCGCTTGTGCCGATCGAGCAGTGCAAAATACGCGCCCTTCACAGATGTGTTGCCGAGAAATTCAAACCGTGACCAGTCCATATCGGGCAGTAAACCGATCTGGACAGCCTTCTCCACGTTGATGTATTTGCCGAACGAACCGCCCACCAGAACCTTGTCCGCTGTTTCGAGCGGAACGCCGACCGTATCTGCCAAAACGGTGAACCCCGCGTAGATGGCGGCTTTGGCGCGCAGGAGGTTGTCGATATCGACGCGGGTCAGGACGATGTCCTCGCCTGATTCGGATTCCCTGCCCCACGCGACCACATACTCCCCGCCGTGCGCTCCCTCGCGGACCCTGGGGCTGCGCTCCGCGGCCGTCAAATTGACGTTTCCTCCCTTGTCGATGATTCCTGTCAAGAATGCCTCCGAGAGCAGGGAGATCAGCCCCGAACCGCAAATACCCTTCGGTTTGCTGCCGCCGATAACGCGGTAGGTCGGTTCGAACGTATCGCCGTTGATCCAGACTTCCTCGATGGCACCCGTTGTGGCGCGCATCCCGTTGACGACGCCCGCGCCTTCGAAGGCTGGCCCCGCCGAGCAGGCGCACGTCACGAGCCAGTCCCGATTGCCGAGCACCGTCTCGCCGTTGGTGCCGACATCGAGGAAGAGCGTCACGTTCTCCAGCGTGTCGAGACCCGAGGAGAGCACGCCCGCGGTGATGTCCGCACCCACGTACGATGCCACGCCTGGCAGACAGTCCACGACCGCTTCGGGGTTGACGTTCAATCCCATCTCGCGGCCTGTCATCAACGGGACGTGGTTGATGGCGGTGACAAAGGGAGAGAGGCGGATGCTGTTGGCAGGGACGCCCAAAAGCAGGTGCGTCATTGTGGAGTTTCCAGCAATGGTAGCTTTTACCACCTGATCGGGTGTGACCTTCCCGTCGTCCAGTTTGACGCGCTTGCAGGCTGTTTCGAGCAGGTTGTTGATGGAATCTAACACGCGCTGGCGCATCTCCTGCCCACCCGCGGCGGTTTTGCTGGCATACATGATGCGCGAGATCACATCCTCGCCGCGCGCGATCTGACCGTTGTATTCGGCCACTTGCGCATGCACCTTCCCGCTGAGCAGATCCACCAGCCAGAGCGAGACAGTGGTGGTGCCGATGTCCACCGCGATGCCCCACAGAGGAGCATATTCGTCTTCATGCTTGGGATGCAGGTCGATCAATCGGACGGATTGACCATTTTCCCAACCGACGATCTGGAGGATGGCGGTCACTTCCCATTCGCCCTCGCGCAGAATGTCCCCGATCCTTTGCAGGAGTGGCAGAGAGATGTCCACTTTTTCGTAGCGGTGTTGCAGGCGGATGGCGATCTGCAAACGCGACCAATCGTCGGTCTGGTCGTCCATGCTGGGAGGGGTGAGGGTGAGATGCACGCGGCGGACGGTCTGCGCGGTCTCGTAATCGTAATCGGCGGGGACAGAGACTTCCCCCACGACGCGGTCGGTCGTGAGTCGACGTTCGATCTTTTCCTGCGGTGGGACAAAGACGGAAACGTCACCTTCCACCGCTGTTTGGCAGGCGAGGGCGTAGCCATCTGCAATGTCTGCTTCGGAGAGGCGCAACGTGCTTCTCCGTCGAACCTGTCCCTCCGTTACCTTAACGGCGCAACGGCCGCAACGTCCCTGCCCGCCGCAAGGTTGTCCAATGTCAATGCCTGCCTGTAACGCGGCATCAGCCAGCAGTGTGTTGGTGGGAACAACAACCGCTGACAGCTTGTTATCGATCGAGAAGGTGACGAGATGATCCATAAGGAGATACACAGGTAAACAAGTACACAAGTAAACAGGTTGGGCCGTGTCTACGTGTGTACCTGTGTACCCGTCTACGTGTCTACCTAATTGAGTACCTGCTTCATGAACGCGGGCAGGTCCACGGCCTCGCGCGGGCCGACGCGGATCTCCCAATCGGGCAATTCCGCTTCGAGTTCGCCCGAGAGGACGGCCACGTGTCCAGGCAGGACGACGCGCTTCTTCGAAACCTTGCTGGCCACGTCGAAGCCCTTGATGGCTTTGGCGATGCGTTCGGCGTCGAACTTGCCAGCCGCCCACGCGGTGAGCACGGACATGCCTTCCGCGTCGGTGACGACCAGCCAGGCGGGCAGTCCGCTTCCCTCGACCTCGTTCGCCACCGAGAAGTAGGTGATGCTGAAGTTGGTGGTGATGAGCACGGGGCTTTCGGGCTTGGGCTGGTTGATCTCGTAGATGCCAGGCTGGACCTGGATCGGTTTCTGCGGGTCGGTATAAATATTCTCGCGCAAAACAAGCAGCGGGTAAAGCGTCTCTGGCTTGAATTCCGATAGGACGACGAAGCCCGCGTATTTGGCGATGGCCTGCGAGGCCGCGATGTTCTCATCCTTCGCGTCGCAGGGGAAGGCGATGACGGGATAGCCCAACGCACGGAAGTTGGATTTGAGCGCGAGTCGGCGCACCTGCGTGGACTTGACCAGCCACTCTGCAAGGTTCATGGGACCGAGGTCGAGCACCATGTCTTCCACGCCCTTGGCCTGGATCTTCTGCGTCAGGTCGGCGAGGGCATCGAGCGAGTCGGCTTTGATGGCCAGGGCGGCTTTGCCCTTGGCGAGGTCCGCGAGCGCGTCGGCGTTGGACGCGTCCGCCGCGTACAACAATGGGGTCTCGCCTTCGCAGGCCGAAAGTCCAGCCTGAAGCGCCGCTGCGTCCCCGATGAGGATGAGCGGACGTTTGGTTGCGCCGCGTACGGTCTTGACCGCGGCGGCCATGTCCGCATCGCCAACGATGGCGAAGCCGTCCACGGTGAAGTCCATGCCCACGTAGTTGACCTTGAAGGCGTCGGCCTTGGCCACTTTGGCGGCGAGGTCGGGATCGCTGGCTTTGACGCGGATGAAGAGACCTGGCTTGTTGTAGAAGGTCTTCTCGTGGCGGAAGAGCACCACTTCGTTGCCTGCCTTGACTTCGGTGCCCGCGCCCTTGAGCGCCACGAGGCGGATGGGCGGCGCGGCGGACTCGGCCAGTTGCTTTTTGGATTCTTCGCTGACGTAGGGGCAGGAGGAAAGTTCAACCTGTTTGGCGGCGAGTTTCATCGCGAACGCGAGACAGGTGGGGAAGCCGCATTCCTTGCAGTTGGTCTGCGGGAGCATTTTGTAGATTTGGATACCTGAGAGTGCCATTGTGACTCCTTTGTAATTGGTAAGAGGTAACGGGTAATTGGTAAATAGTAATTACCAATTACTAATCGCCAATTACGCTGTGACCAACTCCGCAATCGCGGCTTTGACGCGTGTGACCGACTCGGGGTGGCGAAGCACGACAATGTCCGCACCCGATTCCACCAGCGCCATGGCGGTGACGATCTCCCAATTGATGGAGCGCGCTTTCCAATCGCCCCAGGCTTCGGGCACACCTTCGCCGACCTTGGCTTCTTTCGTTTTCCAGGCTTCGTAGCCAGGGGTGACGAGCATCGGGAACTGGGTCATGGCGTCGCCCTGAAGCGCGGCCATGCGCAGGCGTTCCATCACCGAGTAGCCGTATTCCATGCCGTAGCCGAGCGCGCCCGTGGTCGGGTCCATGATGATGCGGTCTTTGGGCATGCCCATGTCGCTGATGAGGATGTTCAATTGCTTGGCGAGGTTCACATCCATGGCGGTGCGAGCCTGCACGAGATGTCCGTTCGCCATTGCCGTTGCGACGATGGTGCGGTAGTTCTTGTCCTCGCAGATGCCGAGCAGGAGTTTCTCGCCCTTGGTGGCTTCCGCGACGGCGACGAGCAGGTCGTTATCCTTATCGACCTGTCCTGGACCCCAGACGACGAGGGGCAATCCGCTCGCGGCCAATACAGACTTGACGGCCTTCACCGCGTCCGCGGGCGTATCCTCCAGCGTCAATGCCAGGACGAGTAGGTCGGCTCCTGTTTCTTCGGCCTTTTTCGCCCATTGAGCGGGATCGGCCATCGCGTCGCCCCAGACTTCGTTCAGAAGCTGGGACCAGTCATCGGGTTTGCGCGATTTGATCTCGACCGCGACGACGGGTTTGTTCGGCGTGGCGGCTTCGAAGTGCATGTACGGCAGTGTCGTCTGCCCGCCGACGGTGACGACTTTGATGCGTGTCCCGCCATCCGCGGCCGTCGCGCCGATGGTGATCGGGCGGACGTTTCCAGGCCATTTATCCTTCGGGATTTCGATTGGCATGTTGTTGCTCCTTTGTTGAGGATGATTATTGATACTTAATGCTCGTTACTCGATACTCGAACATCGGGTTTCGAATATCGAATAACGTAATTACAATCCTGCTTTCTTGCGCGCTTCATTTTTCCGTTCGATAAAAACTTCCACAGGTGATTTTCGCTCGGCTTTGAGACCGAGGTCTTTCAGCTCGCTTTCGTCTTTCGCCGCCAAATGACGGACGATGTGTTTATAGGAGATCATCGCGGCGGGATAAATGATGCCTGCCGAGTTGTGGTTCATGTACGCGACGCGCGTCTTTTTATCTTTCATCATCTGCGCCGCGACCGTAAGCGGGATGTCCGAGGGGAGTTCGATGATGCCCTCGCGCATCACGTCTTCGGCGGTCAATTCGCGGACGTTTTCGCGATGATACGCCGTGACCAATTCCTCGTAGCCGACCACTCCCACACCTTCGCCTTCGTCTCCGAGCACGACCATTTCTTCCGCGTTGTTGTCAATCAGGAATCGGGCGATGTCCACAACGGGCGTGTCGGTCTTGCAGGTGGGGATGCCGATGGTCATTAAGTCGCGGACGAGTTTGGTGTCTATCATTAGTAATCAATTTTCAGTTATCGGTAAGTTGGACGCGTTTACTTGTTTTGGAGAAGTTCGTAACGTCAGTCAACACTACTATCGTAATCGCCACCAGCCATACGAGGATATTCGCAGTTTGGGTCGGGATGACGCCAAGAAAATTGTTCGAGTATTGCGTGGACGCGTGGAACAGCGTGACGAGCAACAGGCTTCCCTTGGTGTTGTTGAATAACCAGGTGAAGATAATTGTTCCGGGGATGAAGTTGATGACGGACAACGCAATACTCAGAACGTCTGTCTGGCCGAAGAAAATCATGGACGGGATGTGCCAGACTCCCCAAACGAAACCGAGAAGTATACTGGCGGTTAGGGCGGTGGTTTTGTGTTGCATACGCGGCAGGGCGAATCCGCGCCAGCCGAGTTCCTCCATGAATGCGCCTGGAATAGCAGAGATGATCACGCCAAGGACAATGAAAATTATGGGCGCATCTATGGAGACGCTCGCAAGAGGCGACGTCACTTGATAAGTCTTGCCGAGCAATGAATCGAGGAGTTTCGCCGCGAAGAAAAGAACAGGCTGGAACAGCATCGCAAACGCGTACCAGCCGATATTTACCCGCCAGATTTTCAGTGGACGGAACAATGCACCAATCCCTCCTTTGCCAGCGACGAGGCCAGTTAGCAGGATCGCTGCAATGCCTGGCGCCCAGCGTCCTAGCTGACCGACAGGGTTGTCGGGGCTGAACACGGATGTTCCGCCGCTTGCCTTTGTAATGGTGGCAGGAATCCACATGGCCCAGGTGAGGGCGAAGGTCAGGAGGAAGAAGGTGGGAAGTGTGTAGCGCTTTGTCATGGCAAAAATAATGGGGATTGGGATGGGGTGAAAATCCCAATCCCCATTTACAAATTACCAATTACCTAGAACATCGGCTCCATCGCCATGGCGGGATGGTTGTGCGCCTCGAGATAGGCGAGCAATTCATCCACGGTGGTGGCGACGCTGGCATCCGCGATGCGGGACATGAAGTCGGGGTCGCCTTCGCGTTCGCAGACGGCCTTGAACTCGTCAGCCATCGTCTCTTTCAGGACGGAGGACATCCACACAATACGCTTGAAACCGCCATCCGACGAGATGAACTTGGGACTGATCAGGTAGAACTTGCCGACGCCCATCACGCCTGGGGTCTGGAGACCGCCGCCTGCAATGCCCGCGAGAGTCGAGAATGTCATACCCGCGGGGGTCATGGCGGTGTCTTCGCGGCTGACGACCATCACGCCGTTGGCTTCGGGGATGAGCATCACGATGCACTCGAAGCATCCGCAGGCGGTCATCGGGTTCTCCATGATGGAGTACATCGAGACTTCCTGCACCACGCCGTGCGAACCGATCTTGGCGTAGTCGTTCGTACCTTGCCAGTAGCCCTTGCGGTCGTCAAGTTGCTTGCCAAGTTTGATTGGCTGATTCGGACCCGTCGGGTTGATGCTGAACGAGGCTTTGCAGTCCAGCCAGTTGTACGCGCCGCACAGACCGAGGCGTTCGGGCGAGACCACACAGACGTGGTTCGGGGCGAAAGACTGACAGAGGGTGCAGGAGTAGAACTCGTCCACTTTATTATCGGTCAGGTCGGCGAGGCGCTTGTTGCGGAAGTCGTACGCTTCGCGGGCTTTGTTCAGCCATTCGGCATGTTGCGCAGGGTCGGTGACGATGGTGACTTGTACCTTGTCTACGATCGCACCGAAGTCCTCATGGAAACGGGCGTGGAGGATCTTGCCGAAGTGTTCGATGTTGAATCCCTTGTCCGCCGCGGCGTTCGAGATGCGGATCCAGGCGATGTCGCGTTGACCGACGTGCTGGATTCCGCTCGCGCCGTTGACGAAGTAGTGGACCTGCCGCTCGAGCACGGGTTCGAAGTCTTGCTGCATCTGGCGTCCTGCCACTTTGATGATGATGCCCAGGTCCATCGAACCTTGCGCGGGGATCTGCGAGAAGTCGGGGCCGATCACATCGATCTTGCCGTCGGTGACTTCGTCCAGTTTCGCCATGTGCAGGTATTCGAAAGCGCGGCTCTTCTTGCCGCCGAACTCCACGCGTAGGTCAGCCTTGCGGACGACTTCGCCTTCGAAGGCCGAGCCGTACGGGACGGGAACGTCCACGTTCGAGACCTTGACCTTGACGCCGCGCACCTCGATGCATTTCTGGACGAGGCGTTCGGCCTTTTCGAGATCGTCCTTGCCATCAATTTTGTTGAACGGCATGGAGACGACATGCTCGTAGGTGGTGATGCCCGTCGGCAGGATTTCGGGGATGACCGTGTCCGCGATGACGGGGAAGCCGAAATTGATGGCGCCCGCCGCGGCCGCGTACTTGAGATCGTCCACCTCGCCGAGGGCGAGCACGAACGCGAACACGCGTTCCTTGTTGTAGAGCAGGATCTCGCGTGACATGCCCGGTTTGAGACCGCCGAAGGTCAGGGCGGAGCGGGTGGCAAAGCCGAGGGCGTAGATGGCGCTGATGGTGTCGCGTCCGAACGGGACGGTGTACGTATCGTAGCCGAGTTCCACGCCTTCTTCGTTGAGTTGGTCAATGATCGAGCGTCCGTTGACGTTGCCCGAGAGGAAGGTCAGGATGTTGCGGCGTTGGAGTTCGCGCACGATCTTGACTGCGACTTCGTTGGACTTGGCACAGCCGACGATGGCCGCGAAGCCGGGCATGCGGCCGTCCACCAACTGGATACCCCACGAGCGGAGTTGGATATCGTCGATGGGGCCGTTCAGGTGTCCGTGCCCGTTCGCACCGCCGTAGGCAGTGCCGCCAGCGAGGGTAAAGCCCTCGGGCATCGGCTCCGGCTGAAGTCCATAGACGAAGCGCACCGCCTCGATGGTTTCTGCCGCGAGCAGGGTGGCCATGCCCGAGTCGAGTGTCTCGCCGAGGTAGGGAGTCCAGTGTTTGCCCGCGGGAACGGGATGAAGCAGGCCGCGAGTGTAGTCCATCACGGATTTGAGATCGCCGATCTTCTCGATGGATTTGCCCGTCATGCCGAGGATGGTGGGGAGGAAGTAGGCCGTGTTGGGGAAGGACACGGGGGTGTCGGGGCCTTTTTCCGCGAGGGCTCTGTTGAGCATCACCTCGGCTTCTGTGACCAGCGCGTTTGCGCCGCGAATGGCGCGAGTGGCAATGTATTTTGACATGAGGGCCTCCTAATCCGCCGCGACCCCGTAGATGGCTTCGCGTCGCTGTGAAACCGGCAGTTTTTCGATTTCGATCATCTGTGCATCGCCGCTACGGCCAAACTTGCCTTCTTCCCAGGCGGGCAGGCCGAGGGCGGCGCGCTTCTTGTCAATGTGATCCAGCGTGGCTTCGATCATCTTCTGCGGGTCGGGGATGAATTCCAATTTGCCGCCGTAGAGTTTCTCCCAGCCTTCGCTGATGAACTTGGCGACGATGTCGCTGTCTTCCACGCGACCGGGCATGCCGCCAACCGGTGACGTGCCGCCGAAGATGACGTACGCACCAGAGGCCACGCAGTAGGTTCCGATGGAGAGCGCTTTTTCGCTCATCCATTCGGGCGCGAGACCGACGGCAGGGATTTGATCGATATCGTCGCCGAGGCCGCCGTCTTGCGCCATCTGGGTCAGCACGGTCAGGATGCGGGAATTGTCCACGCAGGAGCCCATGTGCAGGATGGGCGGGATGCCGACCGTCTCGCAGATTTCGCGCAGACCGCTTCCGACCTCGCTCAGGCCGGCCTCGCCCAACAGGAGTCCCTGCTTGGCTGCTGCGATGGCGCCGCACCCCGTCTCGACGATCAGCACGTCCTTCTTGAGCAGTTCGCGAGCGACATGCGTGTGGATGTAGTCATGCTGACTGCGGGGATTGTTGCAGCCGACGATGGCTGCAACGCCGCGGATACGCCCGGTCATGATGGCGTCGTTCAGCGGACGGAAGGAGGCACGATAGGAACCGCCCAGCATGTAGTTGATATATTCGTGCGAGAAACCAGGCACCAGGTCTTCGCGCACATCGGGGATTTCAATCTTGCCGCGGTTCTTGAAGTTGTCGATGGCGACCTTCAGGATATTCTTGGCAATGGTCAGCGCGTGCTCTTCCTCGAATTCGATGTGGGTCGAGCCTTTGAGTTTGACCTTGGGTGAGGTGGTGATGATCTTGGTGTGGAAATTAGAGGCCAGTCCCACCAATGCCTGCATGATGCACTGCACGTCCACGACCATGGCTTCGACCGCGCCGGTCAAGATGGCAAGTTCCTGCTGGAGGAAGTTCCCCGCCGCAGGCACGCCCTGGCGCATGAGGATTTCATTCGCCGTACAGCAGATGCCTGAAAGGCTGACGCCCTTGGCGCCCGCCGCCTTGGCATATTCAATGATGTCGGGCATTTGGGAGGCGGCTACGATCATCTCGCTGAGGGTGGGTTCGTGACCATGCACCACCACGTTGACATAATCTTCCTTCAACACACCCAGGTTGGCTTGTCCCAGAATGGGGGCAGGGGTGCCGAAGAGGATATCGGAGATATCGGTGGCCAGCAGACTTCCGCCCCAGCCATCGCCGAGTGCGGTGCGGACAGCGTGCTGGAGGATGTGCGTGGCGTCCTGGTCGTCGCCGATGTGGGTGCGGTGCAGGCATTCCACGATTTCGCGGTCAACGCCGCGGGGAATCACGCCGGTTTCTTCCCAGCGCTTGATGCGTTTGGCGGGAGCGCGTTTGGTGAGGATGACGCGTCCATCCTGCTGTCCGAACTGGGCGAGATAGAGATCCGCCAGATCGTTGGCAATTTCCTCGGGGGAGCGTCCCTCGACGGGGATGTCGTACAGCGCGGCAGTGGTGCGCAGTTTGGCGATGTCGCGGATGTAGTAGCCCTCGGCTTTTCCGTTGGCGGCGGCCTTGAGCGTCATTGCCATGCCGCGTCCGTGGTCCGAGTGGGCCGCGGCGCCGGCGGCGATGGCGCGCGTCAGGTTGCGGGCCTGGATCGTGTCTAATGTCGCGCCGCAGATGCCCACGTCACCGTTTTTGGTCAGGCGGCAGGGACCCATGCCGCAGTTCTTGCAGCACATGCCCTTGTCACCGATATTGCAGGGGACCATATCGTCGGCGCGGGTGAACGCCGTCCCGATGCCGAGCGACTCGGCGCGGATCAGCATCTGTTGCGCGGCGGGATCGGTCGAATACTGGTTGATTTCACGTTTCTTTGCCATGTCATACCTCTATTTCATTCATCCATTTTGCGGACAGGCCCCATGCCCGGGCAAGGCCAGAGCGGGCGCGCGTCCTGATCGACTCGCTGGGCAAACGAGACCGTGCTTTTGACGGTCTCGTAAACCGCAGTGTGGCGGAAGAACTGATCGTCGCCGACCTTCTCCACCGCGACCCCAGACTCGACCAGCATCGGGATTTCGCCCAGATAGCCGGCTTCCTGCAGGCGCGCTTCAATTTGCTCCGCCTTGACCTTGGTGGAGTCAAAAGTCACTTCGATGGTTTGGAACGCGCTGGATGCATACACATCGCCAACCCCCGTCATTTCGAGCAAAATGCGGCGTACCTCGCTGACGTGATGATCTCCGTACAGCGCGGGCGCTTCGAACGTGATGGTCTCCATGGTGCCTCCTTGTGGTTTTGATCTTTAAAGCCTGCACATACCTCTAATGGAGGGGAGCCGTTTTATCTATTCTAGCATCTACCGAAGATTTGGCGGGGAAGTTAAGAGTATTATCAGCGGAAAGCATGATTAATGTACGCTTTATGATGACGCCATCTGGACATTTTCATTACTCACTCACAAAACATTAGGATAATTTCAACGACTTGCCCGGTAGGAAGTATAATTTTTGCATGAATTCCAAACTCCGCCTTATCCTCCTCGTTCTAATTCTCGCACCCCTTCTGGACCCTGCGCGGGCGGCGCCTGCCCGGGCAGAATCGTCCCCGCGGCCGCTTTTCGCCACCGCCTACGAGTTGATCGACGCGGTCAATCGTTACCGCGGCCAGAACGGGCTCCCGGCCTACAGTGTCAGTTCCATTTTGATGGGGACGGCGCAATCGCAGGCCGAGTTCATGGCCTCCACTGGGAATGTTACGCACACCGGCCCGGGCGGCATTTCTTTTCCAGATCGCCTGACTGCGGCGGGATATTCATTTGTGTTTCGTTCAGAAAACATCATTTCAGGAAGTCCAGATGCATCTGGCTGGGATTTGGTCACATCGTCTTCCTGGGCAGATTCGTTGCATCAACACACGATGCTCTCGCCTGACCTGTGCGAGATCGGCGCGGGAGTCGCTCTCAGTGGTGGCAGGGCCTACTATGTAATTGACTGCGCATGTCCCAGCGGAAGCAGTGGCAACACAGGAGGTTCCACGCCTGTGCCCGGTGCGACCTCTCCTTCGGGCGGTGGGGGAGTTGTCCCTACGCTGGCTACTGTCATCCCCAACACCCCCAAACCCGACGGCTCGATCAGTCACCTTGTCCGTCCGGGTGAAACGCTCTGGTCCATTGCCATCGCGTACAACACCACCATCGCGGAATTGAAGTCCATCAACAACCTGCAGACCGACGAAATTTTTCCCAACCAGACCTTGCTCATCGCCCGTCCTGCCAATACCCAAACGCCCGCGCCGACCTCAACGATCACTCCCTACCCGACCGCGACGCCCTTCGTCTTTTGGACCGTTACCAGTCCGCCCGAACCGACCGCCTCGCCCGAGCCGTCCGCTCCCGTCACTGGTGGAAGCGGCATCCTCGTCACTGGCATTATCATCATCGCCGCGCTGGTTGCCGCGGGCGCAGTGACCGCCGCAGGCGCGCGGAAGAGTCGTGACAATCCGCGCCCATAAGCGAGTACTTCCGTCCGCTTTCTTTCGGCTATAATCTGGAATGCCTGAATTGTGTAAAAAATCACAAATAAATTATGGCAATGGAGTTTAATGAATGAGTGAAATTCGGATAGACGCCTTGCTGCCTGGTGAAATGGCAACCCGCGCCGAGTACCTCGGCGTGCGCAAGGCTGAAATGCCTGCTCTCACGATGTTCACGCTGGCCGTGCTGGCTGGCGCGTTCATCTCGTTGGGAGCCGTCTTCGCCACCACTGTCTCGGCGGGCGGTATGTCCGTCACCGCGGCAGATGGGGCGGTGGCATTCAACGCAGGATTGCCCTACGGAATAAACCGCCTGCTCACCGGGCTGGTCTTCTGTCTCGGCTTGATCCTCGTTGTCGTTGGCGGTGCGGAACTGTTCACAGGTAACAACCTCATCGTCATGGCATGGGCGAGCAAGAAGGTGAGCACCTACGCGCTCCTGCGCAACTGGGGCATCGTCTACGTGGGGAATTTCGTCGGTTCGATCGGAACAGCCATTTTGATGTTGCTGGGCCGTCAGTACACATTTGGGTCCAGTTCCGTCGGCATCACTGCACTGAAAATTGCGGTCGGCAAGACCAGCCTCGATTTTTGGCAGGCGCTCGTACTGGGAATTTTGTGCAACGCCCTAGTGTGTCTGGCCGTCTGGATGACCTTCAGCGCGCGCAGCACGATCGACAAGATCATGGCGATCATCTTCCCGATCACGGCCTTTGTGGCGGCGGGGTTTGAGCACAGCATCGCCAATATGTACTTCGTCCCGTACGCGCTGTTCATCCAGATGTTCGACCCCACTTTCGTCGCCAGCGTGGCGGACAAAGTCCCTGGAATGGAAACGCTCACTTGGGGCGGATTCCTGTTCAACAACCTGATTCCTGTTACCATTGGAAATATCATTGGTGGTGCAGTTCTGGTGGCCGCCATCTACTGGTCTGTATTCCTCCGCAACAAGGAAAAATAAGGAGAAACCATGAAAGCATACGTTCTGATCAAAATCCGTGCAGGCGAAGTGAAAGATGTGGTCCGTCAGTTGCGCAAAGTGGAAGGCGTCATCGAGGCGCACATGACCTTCGGCCCCTACGACGCGGTCGCCGTGGTGGACACTGCCGACATCTCCCGACTCGGCATGATCACCGCCTCGGCTATCCAGCCAATCCCTGGCGTGGAGCAGACGTTGACCTGCCTGGCAGTAGACGTGTAATCCCTCACGCAATTCAAGAAGAGTCGGACATTCCGACTCTTCTTGTTTAACTGTACAATAGAGACGATGACCAACCCGACGCGTTTCCCATTCAAACAGGTCGGTCACGCGGGACCCGCAATGGAGTCCCGCGTCGACGAGTTACGCGGCCGCCTCGGCCCCATTCCGCCCGCGCTCCTGGCCGAGCGGACGGGTGCATCTTATCTTGAGTTGGGTCAGGGGAGGGGGGAGTTCCATCTCGCACTGTTCGGCGCATCCGTAATCCTGACTTATCCAGATTTTCACGCCACACTGGCGAGCACTGATACGACCTTGCCCGCATTCAAGCTCGCGCTCCTGCTCTATTATTTCCTCCAGAGTGATGGAATTCCAGCCACTGGGACATGGGTTTCCTTTTCCGACCTGCCCGATGGACGTATCTACGCGCCCGCCTTTCAAGGCTACACAGGCGACCTGCTGGCCAAACGGTTCCTTCTCGACCTCGGTGCGTTTTGCGCGTTCTGCCAAAATGCGGGCGGGACCTCTGTCTCATTCGGCGACGCGGCATATCGGTTCCACGCCTTGCCGCGCATGGATTTGCTGGTTGCCTACCATCTTGGCGACGAAGATTTTCCGTCCACAGCCTCGGTGCTGTTCGACGCGAATGCGGGTCATTACCTGCCTGCCGAGGCGTGCGCTATTTTGGGCAGTTCGCTGACGCAAATGATCCTGCGCTCCCAAAAGTGAATATCGTGTAGCCACTTAAGCATAGTCAGTTTCCCCCTTTTTTCATTTTCAACCATGAAACGCGAGGCCTACTTCACAACCGAGACGATTGCCACAAAGTCTCGCGCCATGCTGGACGATCTCGCGTCGATCCGCACTCGGCATGCTGACATCGCCTTTCGCTCTGAGTGTGCCGCCTTGCTGGTGCTAGATATGCAAAATTACTTTCTGCGCGAGGCCTCGCATGCATTCATTCCAAGCGCTCCTGCCATTCTCCCGAACATCCAAAATCTCATTCATGATTTTCATGCGCATGGACTACCTGTCATCTTCACGTGTCACGTCAACACGGACGCGGACGCGGGGATGATGTCCCGTTGGTGGAGGGATGTGATCCATCCCGATTCGCAGGCTGGCGCGATCCATTCCTCTCTGGATGTCGCGAAGGGCATTGTTCTTGAGAAGACCCAATACGATGCGTTTTACAACACAGTGCTGGACGAGACCTTGCGGGGCAGGGGAGTGGAACAGGTCGTGATTACTGGCGTAATGACTCACCTCTGCTGTGAAACAACTGCACGATCTGCGTTTGTGCGCGGCTTCGAAGTTTTCTTCTGCGTGGATGGCACCGCGACCTATGCTGAAAAATTTCATCGTGCTTCTGTTTTGAATTTGTCGCATGGCTTTGTCCTTCCCGTCCTGTGCGAAGAGATCGTTAATTCATAGATTGCGTGTAGTCAATATAATCACAATGTTGAATTCAAAAAGAAACAACCAAGAAAAAACCAACGGACAAATCCTAATTATCGGCGGTGGGCCAGCAGGAATGACTTGTGCGCTCCAGTTGCAGCGCTATGGCTTACAATCCCTCCTGCTCGAAAAACGGGAACTCGGTGGGCTGTTGTGGAACGCGAATCTGGTTGAAAACTATCCTGGCTTTCCCAATGGCGTGCGCGGAGAAAAGTTAATTGCGCTGATGAAGAAACAACTGCAAAGGTTGGGGGTGGAAGTGAAGAGGGAGGAGGTCGCGAAGGTTAAGCGGGAAGATGAAAAATTTCTTGTTGAGACAGACAAGGAAACTTACAAGGTTGATACCCTTGTCCTGGCAAGCGGGACAAAGTCAAAACCATTGCCAGAAATCATTTCGCCGAATGCGCACAATCGCGTTTTCACTGAGGTGTGGCCGATCATGGAAACGACGGGGGAACAAATCGTCATCATCGGCGGGGGGGACGCGGCATTTGATTATGCCCTTAACCTGTCGAAAAAGAGGAATTTCGTCACTATTCTCAATCGCAGGGAGACTGTAAAATGCCTGCCATTGTTATTCGAGCGCGCCGCGCGGGAACGGCAAATCTCCTATCGAGCGGGAGTCACTGTCCGCCAGATAACGGTTGACGAAATAGCGGACCGCCTCAAGGTCGAGAGTGACGCGGAATCGTTCGCAGCGGATCACGTCCTGTTCGCGATCGGTCGAGTCCCAAACCTGGATTTTCTGTCAGACGGAATCCGCAAGCGCGAGCGCGAGTTGGTTAAGTCGGGTCGGTTGTTTTTTATCGGCGATGTGAAGAACGAGTTGTATCGCCAGGTGGCGATTGCCGCAGGCGACGGCTTGCGAGCGGCCATGCAAATTTATGCGAGGATCACCAATGAAACTGATCGCGAAAACGGGTAACTCGGATCTGGCGACCGTCTACATGGCCGACATGGGCGATGGACGGTTGATCGAATTTGTGGAGGCCTGCCAGCCTCCGTATGGACGCGATGAGCGTTGGATTTTGATGGTCTCGACATTGTATGGCTGTCCCGTGAAGTGCCTGTTCTGCGACGCGGGCGGGGGATATCGCGGCAAGCCGACCACCGAAGAAATTTTGCAACAGATCGACTACATGGTGAACGAGTGGTTTCCTAACGGCGTTGTCACCGCGTCGAAATTCAAGATCCAATTTGCGCGGATGGGCGAGCCTGCATTGAACATGGCCGTGCTGGACGCGTTGGAAGCGTTGCCGCATCGCTACGGGACGTCGAGCGTGATGCCATCCATTTCGACGATTGCCCCCATCGGTACGGACGCGTTCTTCGAGCGGCTGATCGATATAAAAGACAGGCTGTATCCAGGCGGACGATTCCAATTCCAGTATTCGATTCACACCACGGATGTAAACCTGCGCGATAAATTGATCCCCGTCCGCAAGTGGGATTTTGCGCGCATGGTCGCGTACGGCGAGCGATTCCACAAGGCGGGCGACCGAAAGATCACGCTGAACTTTGCGCTGGCGGAAAATTCACCCATCGAGGCGGACGTGCTGACGCGTCATTTCGACCCCGCGCGGTATCTCGTCAAACTGACGCCCGTCAACCCGACCAGCCGCGCGACCAGCAACAATCTCGCTTCGCACATTGACCCGAACCGCCCTGAGACGGCAGACGCGATCACACGTCCGCTCTTGGATGCGGGTTACGATGTCATCGTCAGCATCGGCGAGGTGGAAGAGAATGAGATCGGCAGTAACTGCGGCCAGTATGTCTTGAATTATCTCGAGAGCGGAGTCGCGGTGAAAGACGGATACACCTATCCGATGGAACAGGTTTCAGAACCAGCCTAAATTGGTTATCAGCGCGCGGGGATGGAGTAGACCTGGAGCGGGCCGTACTCGTAGACCAGTTTCGCACGCGCGAGGGCGAAGTTTCGCGTCAGGTCAAAATATTGCAGAATGCTTCTGGGAGTATCGTATTTCGAATTTGTCCGCACGAGCACCAGGGCGTTCTGAATCTCCGCGGGATGATCGGGTTGGAAGAAGCGGTCAAATGGGATGCCGTTGATGGTGAGGTAGTAAGCGGTCTGGATATCGGTGGGCGGGACGGCGATCAGCGTGTCTTCGGGCTGGATGTTTTCCAGAATATAGCCTGCTGCAAATTCTTCGGGGGAATCGTTGGCCTGGATCACGGCAAAATGACTTCCCTGAATCGAAACGGCAAAGTAGGTTAGTGGAATAAGCAAAATGACGGCCGCGAGGATTCTCTCTTTGAGGAGCGGGAACAAGCGAATCCCCAACCAATCCACGAGCCAGGTCAACCCTGCGGCGGCAAAGAGCAGATAGAAGGCCTCGAGAAACAGCCAGACGCGCGGCAAGGGGACGACGCGTTGTACCACCATCAAGATGGCAATGGCAAGGACAAGAAAAATTTGCAGGGGTAATCGCTGGTTTGACGCTTTTCTATAAAAGAAGAGCGATATCAAAAAACCGACCAGCAAGATGGAGCGAAACGCAGGGGCGAATCCTGTCATCCACAAGATGGCGGTGTTGAGCAGACGGGGCGAGAGGTTGCCGAAAAACGTTGGCCAGTTCTGCGATTCCACGATCTCGTTGCTGACGAGGGAACCAAGTCCCGTACCGAAGAAGATGACGGGAGAGTAAAACAGGAAGGTCAGGATTCCCGCGAGGGCGCAGGTGAGGAGAAAAATTGTCAGCTTGCGAAACCTCATTGGCCAGGGACCGCTTTCAGTCAGGTAGGAAGCGAAGAGCCAGAGAGAGATTCCCGCCATAGGGTAGAGGAAGATCGGGATGGTGAAGAATCCCAGCGCGGCGGTCAGTCCGTAGGCGATCAACGCGGGCGTTGTTTGCCGTTCGACCAGAATCCCTGCAAAGTTCACCAGCAGCAGCGAAAGCAAAATAACGAGCGTGTACCCGCGTCCATTGGCGGAGTATTCGATGAAAACTGGCGTGACCGCTAGCACGGCCGCGGCGGCCAGAGCCTGATGACGGGTGAAGAAACGCCGCGCGGCGCCGTACGCGGCAGGGACGGTCAGCACGCCCGCGAGCAGGGCAGGGAGGCGCAACGTCCAGAGGCCAGCGCCGAGGAGGTGGTAGGCTAGGGCAACCAGCAGGGTGTGAAAGATGTGATTGTTGGGCGCGCTGTAATTTGCCAGGATCGTGGTCAACGATTTCGAAGCGTAATGAATGAACGTGTAGGCCTCGTCATATTGGACGGACTGGTTGACGAGCGTGAGACGCAACGCCAACGCGACCAGTGTAATGAGTCCCAGGGCGAGAGGGACCCAACGCGGTTCCACGTGTGGCATAAAAAGTTGGCGAATGATGGATGGCTTCGTTTGTGCGAGAGAATTGGATTGCAACGCGGATGCCTTTGTAAAAAGAATGGATTATGGTAACCTTGATTGAGCGTACGAATCATAACCGCAAATTGAATTTTGCGTTACAGGAGACAACATGAAATTGGCGATCACTGGCAAGGGCGGGGTGGGTAAGACCACATTGACGGCGCTTCTGGCGCAGGCGTACGCGGATGCGGGTCGGCAGGTGCTGGCTGTGGACGCGGACCCGAGTCCGTGTTTGGCGGGCGCGCTGGGATTCCCCGACGTGTTGCGTGAGAAACTGAGTCCCATTGCGGAGATGGACGCACTGATCGAGGAGCGGACGGGCGCCAAACCTGGGACGGTGGGCGGATTCTTCACGATCAACCCGCGCGTGGACGACATCCCCGAGCGCTTCAGTGTGACCCACCGCGGCGTGAAACTGCTGGAGATGGGTTCGGTGGATCTGGGCGGTTCGGGATGCATCTGCCCCGAATCGGCCATGCTGAAGACGCTGTTCACACACCTGCTCTTCCGCAACGACGACATCCTTTTGCTGGACATGTACGCGGGCGTAGAGCATCTCGGACGCGCGACCGTGGATTTCGTGGACGCGATGATCGTGGTCGTGGAGCCGACGCGGCGCAGTCTCGGTACCGCGGCGCAGATCAAGAAACTGGCAAACGATATCAAGTTGAGCCGACTTTACCTGGTGGGGAACAAGGTGCGGAACGAGGACGAATCGAAGTTCCTCGAAGCGGAGACGCCCGGCATGCCCGTGCTGGGATTCCTGCCTGCGGACTTGAAGGTGCAGGAAGCGGATCGGTTGGGGATTCCCGTCTATGACCATGTGCCGTCGTTGAAGGAAGCGGCGGGGAAGATCGTGGATAAATTGGCGGGGGAGTTGGGGAGTAGGCAGTAGGTAGAAAGCCGAAGGGGAAAGCAGTAAGCAGAAGGCAGAATGCAGAGAGAAGAAGAACCCCGTTTTCATTGCGAGAAAACGGGGTTCTGGTTTTTATCCTTCGTTGCCAGGTTTTTCGATCTTGTACCATTTCGGGTCGTACATTATGTAGCCCTCCTTCACCCGAAGCCAGATGTTATCGCCACCCAGACCAAGGATCTCGAGGATATCGTCGGTGTGGAGGTTGCGGATGATCGAGAAGTTTTTGCCTGGACCAACTCGGAGGCGGACGCCATCTCCATCGGGGACGACCTTGGCGATGAAAAGCGTCTCCTTCGAGGGGATCTCGTTCACGAAGAACGGCTCGGGGTCAATGGCGGAGGTGGCGGCTACACCGCGTCGAATTTCAAAATGGAGGTGGGGCGCGGTGCTGAATCCTGTGTCTCCGCTTCTGCCGATGATCGTCCCCATGGTGACGTTATCGCCAGTGGCCACGAGAAAACTGTCCTTTTGGAAGTGGCCGTAGATGGAGGTCGAGCCGTCGGCGTGCTGGATGCGGACATGGTAACCATATCCCCGATTCGGGTTGGTGGCCGTCTCGGTATCGAGTTCGGCGCGGGTCACCACTCCGTCCGCGGCTGCCATGACGGGATTGCCTTCGGGCAGGCCGAAGTCCACGCCGTTGTGTCCGTTGGTGAGGGGATAAACATCGGGGTTTTCTCCGAAGTGTTGGGAGATGTGGAACTGCAAGGGGACGGGTCTGAGCAGGATCATTTTTCTCCTTTGGCTGGATGGGCGGGACAAAAATAGTATAGCACTTTTCGCCCTGGCATACGCGAGTGCGTCGCACTTGAATCGAGAGAAGATGTCTCCGCTGTCAGGTGCGGCGCACTTTTGTTATCGCCAGATGCTTTCGTAGGGATGCTCGCTGACGAGATGAATTCCTTTCGCGAATCGTGATGGCGTGAAGATGGAAATGTCCACGGTCTTGGGCGCGCCGTCGAGAATCCACTCGGACATGCAGAGACCCGTGGCAGGCGAGATCTTGAAGCCCGTGCCGCTAAAGCCCGTATCGAGCCAGAAGCCTTCGGGACCGATCGGCCCGAGCGCGGGATGCTGGTCGGGGGTGATGCTGTCGTAGCCGCCGTGCGCGGAGTGGAGCGCGCCGTTCTCCATGGCGGGGATGCGCTTGCAGATGCGGTCAATGGCTCGGTCCACGAAGCCCGCGCGAGCGTGGTCTGAATCGCCGTCGGGGCTTTCGTCCAGCGGATTGCCGTCCTCGAGTCCGACGAGAGTCAACCCGCCTTCGGGACGGAAGTACATCGAGTTCGGAAAGTCAATGACGGTGGGGTGGGGGAGACGCAATTCGGGCGGGCGGACGACAAACATGACATCGTGTGACCACGTGCCAAGCGGGACTTTGACGCCAGCCATCTCGCAGACCTGACGCGACCACGCGCCCGCGGCGTTGACGACGATGGGGGCGGAGTAACTGCCCTTGGATGTGTCCACGCCCTCGATCTTTCCTGACTTGACGCGGATACCCATAACCTGACAATCCTGCACGAGGACGGCTCCGCGAGACTTGGCCGCGCTCATCAGGGACGTGGCGGTCGAGACGGGGTCCGCGTAGCCCGATTCGGGTTCGTAGGCGGCGAGGTCGAAGTCATCGGTGACGAGGGCGGGCGCAAGACGTTTCACATCGTCGGCAGTGACCAGCATGGCAGGGACGCCGACGCGCTGGAGCATTTGGGTGTTGGCCTTGAGCGCGTCCACGTGCTCGCGTTTGACGAGTTGCAGAAAGCCCGTGCGCGTGAACCCGCAGGGGTCCGCACCGACGCGTTCCTTCCAATCGCGGAACCACTGGAAGGATTCCCAGGCGAGGGCGGCTTCCTGTTCGAGATCGTAGTGCATGCGGACGAGCCCGCTCGAGCGGCCTGTGGCGCCCGCGGCGAGAAACTTCCGTTCGAGCACAGCCACTTTGGCGCCGCGTGCGGAAAGGTGAAATGCCAGCGAGGCTCCGTGCGCGCCGCCGCCGATGATGAGGAGGTCGAATGTTTGAGTCACGGCAGAATCCTTGAGACGGAATGGGGAACGCTGGGATTATAATGTCTTTCAAGATGCCATTACGACTGGAGAAAAAATGAAGATCAATATTCGAACCAAACTCCTGCTCGTGTTCATGTCCGTTTTCACGGTGTTCCTGCTGGGGGTATTTTTATGGTTCCAGCGATTTTCCACTCAGCAGATGATGAACGAACTACAGCAGAATCTCATCGTATCAGCCGACACTGCGGCCAGCATGATCAACGCAGACCAGCATACCCGTCTCATTGAGAGCGGGGAATCGTACGATGCGGACTATCTGGAGATATCGGAAATCCTGGAACTCGTGCGCGATTCCAATCCGCGCTTGATCACGGCTTACACCGCCGTGAAATCCTCCAGCGGCGATCCAAACGAACTGATCTTTGTTGTCGAAGCGGAGGAGGATGTTTTGGGCGAACCCTACACAAGCACTTCACCCGAAATGATCCAGGCATTCGACGGTCCCATTGCGGATGCGTCCCTGCGCACCGATGAATACGGGACCACACTTTCAGGCTACGCTCCCATCGTGGATGAGGCAGGGAACACGGTCGCCATCGTCGGCGTGGACATGGACGCGAGCGACATCCTGGCCATGCAACGCAGCGTCAGGACGGTCAGCATCGTTGTCTTCCTGATCACCTTAGCAGGCGTTTTTGCCGCCGCGACGATCACCTCGGGCGCGATCACCAAATCGTTGACACGGATCACCGACGCGGCGCGCGATCTTGAAAATGATCAACCCTATAACCCGACACTGCTGGACGATCTGGCCAAAGGCAGGGATGAGATCGGCATCCTGGCGCACGTCTTCGATGAAATGGCCGAAAAGGTCTACAAACGGCAGGAGAAATTGAAACAAGAGGTGGCCGCTCTCCGCATCGAGATCGACCAGGCCAAGAGAGAAAAACAGGTCTCAGACATTGTGGAGACCGATTTCTTCAAGGACCTAAAAGCCAAATCCACCGCCATGCGCAAAAGCAACGCCGAAGAAAAGAAAAAAAAGTAACGACAAAAAACTTCCGAGAGGCTCGGAAGTTTTTCTTTCCATTCTCCATCACCCATCCCTCTACTTCCCACATCCTCACGTCACATCCGCGACAGTCACTCTTTTTGTTACGCCTAATTTCTTCACAATCCCACCATACCGTGTTCAAACCAGAGCGTTGCTCCTTTGATATAGTCACCGCCATTGGAGACCATTCCCACCGCCACGGATAGAAACAGAGAGACCCTCGGTGGGGTAGGGGGGATACTGTTATCAGTGTTCAGAAGCCAGTTTTCAGTCCGTTGTCTTTGAAACAATCGCTCGCTCCGCCAGTGACTGCCCACTTGCCACTGATGACTGATCACTGGCAAGTGGGGGAGTAGAAACAGACTTCTTTTCCCGACAGACTTGACAAATACCCTATCATTCGATATAATTTCCAGTATGTCGAATGATATTAAAGAACAGATCGATCACTTCCTAGGCACGTTCCAACGCTCGCCGCGCACTGTTTTCACATATCGCAACGCGCTCAATCAATTCATGAATATTGTCGGCGAAGATGCGGAACTGAATACAGAGACGTACACGGACTTCCTCTCCGCTTTGCGCGATAAATCCCCCTCTACGCAACGCGTTTATCGCACAGCGGTCCTCAAATTCTTTGCCTTCTGCAAGGCTGGTAATCTCGCCGAACTGAAAGAGGCCACGGAACACTACACGCGCAAACAGGGCAAACGTATTGTCAATTTCAACCGCGAGGCCGTGGAACAAGTCATTGCATACTGTTCTGGCTTATCTGGGGATCTGCTCGCCCTGCGTGACCGCGCCTTCGTCCTGACCCTTGCCGATACGGGTCTGCGAATTTCGGAAGCCTGCGCCCTCAAGCGCGGCGACCTGGATTGGCTGGAACAACGCGCGGTCATCATCGGTAAAGGAGATAAACAAGCCATCGTTCGCTTCTCGAACCGAGCCGTAGATGCCCTGAAGGCTTATCTACACGAAAGAGCCAGGGTTGACCCAAATTCCCGTGTACCGCTGGCTTCCCAGCCCCTATTTGCCCGTCACGACATCCGTGCCAGCAAGAAAATCAGGCCAATCACCGCAGGCGCGATGTGGAAAGCCATCAAAAGCCGCATGGACGAGGCAGGCGTGGATCGTCATCTTGTCCGCATCCATGATTTTCGTCACTACTTCGTGACCATGACCTATCTCGCCAAAGGCAACCTGAAACTCTCACAGGAACTCGCACGCCACGAGAGCATCGCCACCACCAACCGTTACGCCCACTTTGGCGGCGAGACAGATGTGGCGTACGATGAGATTTTTAACGAGAAAAAGACTTGATGATGAATACAAGAAAATTTTCGGGTAAGGATTTGCCTTATCTTCGCGAGAAAATAAACAGGCGGTCGCTTTCAAAGCGACCGCCTGTCATTTTACCGATAAAACGTCTGCGCCAATTGGATGCTCTCGCGCAGGTTCACCGTTTCGCCAGGCTGAAGTTGCCTCACCGTGTTCAGTGCGATCTGTTCGCCGTGATGATTGACCGCTTCGTAATAGCCTGTCAATCCTGCCCGATTGAGATATTCCCCGCCCTGAGCTATGAACGCCGCGGACACTTCCTCTTCTGGGAAGATGGCGTGGAACGGGCACTCACGCACGCACGCGCCGCAATCGATGCATGTGTTCGGATCGATATAGAAATTGGGAAATCCCTGGGCGGGATCCCCAGGCTGAATACAATCCACGGGGCAAACGGACATACATCCATTGTCGCGCAAACATAAACTTGTGATGACGTGGGTCATGGAATACTCCTTTGGCAAACAGTGTTACCCACATGTCGCTCGCCATCGCCAAAGGATACTTAACCAAAGATGAGACTGGTCTCTATTCGACTAATTTCTCGCTTCTCTCCTCGACGTAGGCCGCGTACGCTAAAGAGAGGCGCTTCGTCCACGCCCCGACACTCCCCTCCCCCACCGTCCCCCCGTCAATTTTTGCGATCGGCACAATGCCGCGCGAACTGGATGTGATGAACGCTTCGGCGAACTTCTCGTCCACGCGGGGCGCGCGGTAGATGATATCCATCCCCTCCCCTCTCGCGAGACGGAGTACCGCGCGCCGCGTCACGCCGAGGAGGATGCCCGTCCGCGCGGTGACCAATATCCCTCCGTCATTGCGAGCGGAGCGAAGCAATCCCCTCATCGGCGAGGAGATTGCTTCGGCGGGAGAACGCCGCCTCGCAATGACGGACGGGACAATAGCATAAAAATTCGATGTCATCCCCTCGTAGATTCTCCCGTTCTTCGTCAGCAACACTTCATATACATCCCTGCCGACTTGCGCACGCTGGGACTGACTCGCGGCGATGAAACCCGTGTCCTTGCGACGCGCGTCGTGGCGGACGAGGTCCGCGGTGACGACGTGGACGCCGCGCTCGTAGATCTCCTTTGCAGGCGGCGCGAACGGCTGGACGATGACGTACACCGTCCCGTCTGAGTCGCTGTGGATGACGCGGAAGCGGGATTCACCCGGGGCGTTGGATTCGGCCAATTGGGCCAGCGCCCGCCTCAGGTCCACGCGCGAGGCGGATGGCGCGGGAGAAGTATCCGCTGAAGGGTAGAGTCGATCCAGATGCGCGGAGAGTCCGAGGACGCACGTCCCGCCATGGTTGGTGGAGAAAGTGGTGTATAGTCCGCGCGGGAGTTGGCGCGTCAATTCGTCGGGGGAAACGGAATCGGATTCGATGGGAGTGAGTCGCTGGGAGGAAAGTCGAAAGGCAAGCATGGAATGAGTATACACAGAAACCAACCTCTTTGCGAAACCTGGTTTCTGATAGAATGCCGCCATGCAATTTATCAAGCGTATCGTGGATTTTTATCGAAGCCCCGAATATTTTTCGGAGATGGCAAAACTGGCCCTGCCGATCATCCTGCAGCAGTTCATGTTCGCCGCGCTCAACATGGTCGGCACGGTGTTCGTCGGACAAAAAGGCGAGACGGCGGTAGCGGCGGTGGGGCTCGCGGGACAGGCCGCGTTCCTGCTAAACCTGGTCAACTTTGGGATCGTGAGCGGCGCGGCGATGTTCACCGCGCAGTTCTGGGGAAAGCGCGACCTGGCCAATCTGCGCCGCGTGCTGGGGATGAGTCTCGGGCTGGCGCTGGTTGCCGCGCTGTTCTTCATTTCGATCTCGCAGTTCATCCCCGAAGCATTTCTGCGGGTGTACTCCACCGACCCCGAAGTGATCGCGCTGGGTGTGGAATACATGCGCATTTTCTCGTGGTCGTTCCTGCTTTCTTCGATCACTTCGTGTTACGCAATGGTGATGCGCTCGACGGGTGACGTGGTCACGCCAACGCTCGTGGGCGCGGGCGCGCTGGCACTGAACACGCTCCTCTCGTGGGCGCTGATCTTCGGTCATCTCGGCCTGCCCGAACTCTCCATCAACGGGGCGGCCGTGGCGGCGGTGATCTCGCGCACGCTGGAATGTGCAGTGTTGCTGTTCTTTGTGTACAGGCACAAAGCGCCCGTAGCCGCTTCGGTGCGGGAATTGACCGATCTGAACGCCGCGTTCATGGGCAGAATCCTGAAGCCAATGTTCCCCGTCATCTTGAACGAGTTGTTCTGGTCGCTGGGTATCACGGCCTATTCTGTCATCTACGGACACATGGGTACCGAATCGCTCGCGGCGGTGAACATCATCAGTTCGGTCGAGCAGGTGGCGTTCGTGGTATTCATCGGGATTTCCAACGCGACATCGGTGCTGGTTGGCAACCGTATCGGCGCGGGGAACGAAGAGGAAGCCTACGTTTATGCGGGCCGCTCGCTGGGACTCGGCGCGGTCGGCGGGATGTTGATGGGTGGCGCGCTGCAACTGCTCAAATGGCCGATCCTTTCGCTCTTCAAGGTCTCGCCCGAGGTGATTCAAAATGCCAGCCTGGTGATGAATGTATCCTGTCTCTTCCTGTGGGTGCGCATCAACAACATGACCGCCGTGGTCGGCATCCTGCGCGCGGGCGGCGACACGAAATTCTCCCTGTTCGTGGACGGCATCATCATCTGGATCGTCGGCGTGCCGCTTTCGGCGTTGGGCGCGTTCATCTTCCACCTCCCCGTCTATTGGGTGGCGGTCTGCGTGATGTCGGAAGAGATGACCAAATGGTTCTTCGGCATCACCCGTTACCGTTCGAGAAAATGGATCAACAACCTCGCTCATCACATCGGTGAAGTGCCAGTGTAATTTCGGACTGCGTTATCCAAATTCCTTGACACCCCTCGCCCACCCGTGATAAACTCCGCCCGCACATAAATCCAAAGAAAGGAGTCGCGCTACATGTTTTTCACCAAGTTCTTCCGCCCTGTTGTTGCCGATGGTAGCATTGTACCTTCGCGTAGCGCGCCAGCTGACCGAATCTAGGTCACGCCTCTTGTGTTCTTAGGCCACGGTTGCGCTCGCACCGTGGCCTTTTTGTTTCTCAACCCTGCCCCTCTCCATCTTTGAGAGGGAGGAGAATGCCGAATGACAATATCAACCTTACCCTACAAACCGTATGACTTTCGCAAGGCGCTGACCAGCCAACGACTGGCAGGCGTGTGGCGCATGATGAAGGATTACCGACTCGCCTATCTGGCTGCCACCGCGGCCCTGGCGGTCTCGGCCCTCTCGCGCACGCTGACCTACCTCCTGCTCCGCTACTTTGCCGACACCGCGCTGGGCGCGCAGACCCTGGCCTTTGGCTCCCTCAATCGGACTCTGGCGATCATCGCGCTCGGGTTCGTGGGACTGGCCTGTTTCGAAGGGCTGTTCGCCTACCTTTCGGGACGCCTCGCCGCCTACACCGCCGAGGGGATCACCCGCCGCCTGCGCGACTATCTCTTCGACCACATCCAGCGGCTGACCTTCTCGTACCACAGCCAGACCCCGACGGGTGACCTGATCGAGCGCGTCACCTCGGACGTGGACGCCCTGCGCCGCTTCTACAGCGAGCAAGCCATCGGCGTGGGACGCATCCTGCTGGTATTCGTCATCAACCTGGTGGCGCTGATCAACCTGAACGCCAAACTAGCCTGGCTCTCCGTGATCGCCATCCCCATCGTTCTGGCCGTTTCGGTCTGGTTCTTCAAACTCGTGACCAAGCGTTACGAACAATATCAGGAACAGGAAGCCGTGCTTTCGACGACCCTGCAAGAGAACCTGACTGGCGTCCGCGTGGTGAAAGCCTTCGCCCGCCAGGACTACGAGATGAAGAAGTTCGAGAAGGATAACAACGAAAAGTTCCGCCGCGGCCGACGATTGCTCGTCATGCACTCGATGTTCTGGCCGCTCTCGGACGTCGTGCTCGGCTTCCAGATGTTGTTTGGCTTCGTCTATGCCGCGAACCTCGCCATTCAAGGAACCATCACGGTCGGGACCTACCTCGCGTACGTCGGCCTTGTCATCCAATTGATCTGGCCGATCCGCAACCTGGGACGAATCATCGTACAGGCGTCGTCGGGACTGGTCTCGTACAGCCGCCTGATGGAGATTGTCAAACAGGACCGCGAACCGCTCTTCGATGGCCGCGTCCAGCCGATGGGTCCCGCACGAGGCGACCTGGTCTTCAAGAACGTCTCGTTCATGTACTCTGACGGCAAAAACGTTGTGTTGAAGGACATCTCCTTCCACGTCAAACCTGGGCAAGCCGTTGCCTTGCTCGGCTCGACAGGTTCAGGCAAGACCTCACTGGTGAACTTACTGCCGCGCTTCCACGAATACACGGGCGGGAGCATCCTGCTCGACGGCGCCGAGTTGAACGATTACTCGCGCGCATACCTGCGGCAACAGATCGGCATTGTGGAACAGGAACCGTTCCTGTTCAGCCGTTCGATCCGCGAGAACATCACCTACGGCGTTGGCCGTGATGTCTCGCAAGACGAGATCGAGCGCGCCGCGAAAGCCGCCGCCATCCATGATGTGATCCTGACCTTCCCCGATGGGTATAACACGCTGGTCGGCGAAAAAGGCGTGACACTCTCGGGCGGGCAGAAGCAACGTGTGACCATCGCACGCACCCTGCTGAAGAATCCGCGCATCCTGATCCTCGACGACTCAACGTCCTCCGTGGACCTAGAAACAGAGGCAGAGATCCGCGAAGCGCTCAACAGCCTGATGCAGAACCGCACCACGTTCATCATCGCACACCGCATCCAATCGGTCATGATCGCCGACCTGATCCTGGTGCTGGACAAGGGCGCGGTAGTGCAGATGGGCACGCACGAGCAACTGCTCGCGCAGGAAGGCATGTATCGCCGCATCTACGATATCCAGACTCGCATCGACGAGGAACTGGAAATAGAGATCGCGCGCGCCAACTAACCGAATTTCCTCCCCTCTCCTTGCGACCATCTTGAAAGAGAGTGCAAGGGGAGGAGAAGGGAGAATGCAAAAACATGGCAGACATTATTACCGAACTCGAAGAAGAAGAATTTACATCACAACTCACCTCCCCCGTGTTCAAGCGCATCATGGGATTGGTTGCCCCCTACTGGAAATGGGTGCTCGGATTCTTTGTCACCATCCTGATCACCTCCGCACTGGACGCGTACTTTACGTATATCAACAAGCAGATCGTGGACACGGGCATCAACATGGGCGACAACGCACAGGTGATGCACCTTGCGACCATCTACGGCTCGTTCATCCTCCTGCAGGCTGGACTGGTCTTCACCTTCATTTTCCTCGCGGGTGTGCTGGGCGAACGCGTGCAGTACGACCTGCGCAAAAAAATGTTCAACCACCTGCAAGACCTGTCGCTCTCGTACTACTCGCAGATCGCGGTGGGACGCCTGATGGCGCGTGTCACCTCGGACTCGGGACGGGTGGCCGACCTCGTGACGTGGGGCGTGCTCGACTCGACCTGGGCTGTGGTGAACATCATCACTTCGGCGATCTTCATGGCGTTCATCAACTGGAAATTGGGATTGATGGTCATTTTGATCATCCCCATCCTGATGGTCATCGCGGTGCAGTTTCGCAAGAAGATTCTGGTGGAGTTCCGCGCCAGCCGCCGCGCCAACTCGCGGATCACGGGCGCGTACAACGAGAACATTCAGGGCGTGCGCGTGGTGAAAGCCCTCGGGCGCGAGGACGAAAACCTGGTCGAGTTTCAGGAATTGACAACGAAGATGTACCGCGCCTCCTACCGTGCGGCGTGGCTTTCGGCGCTCTTCCTCCCTGCTGTGCAGATCGTCTCGTCGGTGGCGCTGGGCGCCATCGTCTGGTACGGAGGCGTACAGTCCACGCTGGGACTGATCACCATCGGCGGGATCCAGGCCTTCGTCTCGTATCTGACCTTCATGCTGTGGCCTGTGCAGGACCTGGCGCGCGTCTACGCGGAGATGCAACACTCCATCGCGTCAGCCGAGCGAATCTTCAAGTTGCTGGACACCCAGCCCGAGGTCCACAACCGACCCGAGGCCGTAGAGGCGAAAACGCTCCTGGGCGAGATCCAGTTCGACCACGTGGACTTCTACTACGAAGACCGCAAGCCGGTCCTCGCAGACTTCACGCTGACCGTAAAACCCGGCGAGACCATCGCCCTGGTCGGCGCGACTGGTGGAGGTAAATCCACCATCGTGAATTTGCTGTGCCGCTTCTACGAGCCGAAGAGCGGACAGATCCGCATCAGCGGGCGTGACTACACCGAGTACACGCTCCAATCCATCCACTCGCGAATCGGGATCGTGTTGCAGACGCCGCACCTCTTTAGCGGATCGGTGCGCGAGAACATCCGCTACGGGCGGCTGGACGCGACCGATGCCGAAGTGGACGAGGCCGCCAAAATCGCGGGTGCGCACGATTTCATCGTGACTTTGGAAAAGGGTTATGAACAGAACGTAGGCGAAGGCGGCAACAAACTTTCGGTTGGACAGAAGCAGTTGATCTCGCTGGCGCGCGCCGTGCTGGCCAAGCCCGAACTCTTCATCATGGACGAGGCGACCTCGTCCGTGGACACGCTGACCGAGGCCCTGATCCAGCGCGGCATGGAGGCCCTCATGCAGGGACGCACTTCCTTCGTCATCGCGCACCGCCTGAGCACCATCCGCCGCGCCGACCGAATCCTCGTCATCGAGAACGGACGCATCGCCGAGCAAGGCACGCATGCCGAACTCCTGCGCCAGCGCGGACACTACTACAACCTGTACACGCAACAGTTCCGCCATCAACTGGAAGTGCAGTATGGCGTGGACGAAGAAGGCGTGGTGGAAGTGGAGGAAGTCGCGGCAGACTAACCAATGGTGTGGGCAAAACACTCCCACACCATATTTATTGTTAAGCGTTTATTGGAGAATGACATGGCCGATCGAACGTATCTTGACCCCAATCTGACCCTGCGCCCTGCCCGCTGGACAGACATTAACGCTGTAGCAGAACTTACTCACAACGTCGCTGAAATGGAAGGCGACGCGATGTTTGTGCTGACTGCCGAAGAGCTGGCAAACGCGTGGAAAAATGAAGGTTTCAACGTCGAGCGCGACGTTTTTGTCGTGGAAACGCAGGATGGCCGCATCGTCGGCAGTGAAGAGTTCTACAACGAGGCTCATCGGTTGAAAGCGGATGGATGCGTCCACCCTGGATACAGGGGTTTGGGCATCGGTTCGTCCATGTTGGAAAAAATGGATGAGCGCGCGCGAGTTGAGTTGGAGCAAATCGACTCAGTTGAGCGTGTGTGCATCGAAACATTCACGAACAACAGGGACGAGACCGGTCACGTTCTTTTGCGGGCCAATGGCTATTCCCCTGTACGTTACTTTTGGCGCATGGAGATCAAGTTACAGGAAGCCCCCGTTGCCGAGACTTTCCCGCGTGGAATTGAACTGCGTCCATTCATCAAGGAGGAACACGCTATCGCCGTCTGGCGGGCAGACAACGAGGTCTTCCGCGACCACTGGGGCAGTCACGAATTCGCCTTTGAAGAGTGGTCGAAAAAATTCGACAACCCGAACTTCGACCCATCACTGTGGATGATCGCCTGGGATGGTGAAGAGATCGCTGGTTTTTCCCAGAACCGCCTCCGTCAGGGTATCGGTTGGGTTGGAACCATCGGTGTCCGCCGCCCCTGGCGCAACAAAGGACTGGGTATCGCCCTCCTGCGTCACTCTTTTGTTGAATTCTACAAACGCGGAACGATGACCATCGGCCTCGGCGTGGATTCGGCCAACCTCACAGGCGCCACGCGAGTCTATGAACGGGCTGGGATGCGCGCCGTCAGCGAATTCGCTCTCTACGAGAAGGAACTGAGAGCGGGTAAAAGTTAATTTTGGAGAATGTTATGGCTATCGAGTTAATTCCTTTTACAAGCGACCACCTCCCCTCTGCAGGAGGTCTTCTTGCCGCGCGACACAAGGGCAATCGCCAGAAATTTCTATCCCTGCCCGCGCGTTTCGAAGATGTGACGGTTGCCACCAACGCCGTGAAATCGGTCTTCACGAAAAAGACCTCGTTCGGCTTCGCCGCGCTTCACAAGGGCGAACTGATTGCCTACCTGATCGGCGAGACATCCTCGCAAATGTGGGGACGCTGTGGTTTTGTGTACCTGCCCGGTTACGGATTAACCGATGGCAGGGAGGCAACCATCCTGCAGGACCTGTACGCGCTGGTCGGCGAGGAATGGAACCGCCGCGGATGTTTCGAGCACTATGCCTACCTCTCCGCTGCGGATGAAACTGTCATCGACGCGTTCTTCTCATTGGGCTTTGGGCGGGAACGTGCAGATGCCTTGCTCGATCTCCGTTCGCTCGATATCCCCCACTTGAAATTGACAGGTGACTTCGAGATCCGCCGCTCTGCCAAAGGCGACGAGGCGAATCTGGCCGAACTATCGAGCCTGATCGCCCGCAACCAATCGCGTGCGCCGCGCTGGCATCCCCTGCCGCCGGAAGACCTGCCCGAGTTGGCGGAGGGCTGGGCCGAGATCGCCGGTGACCCTGAATGGACCATCTGGATGGCTATGCAGGCCAACGAAATTCTGGGTAGTGCTGGCTTCCGTTCGCTCCCTGAAGAGGTTGACGATATGACCCTGCCCCCTAAAACCACCGACCTGACTGTGGCGGCTGTCAAAGAATCCATGCGTGGACGCGGAATCATGTCCGCATTGACATGGCATGGGCTAAGACACGCCCGGGAAAACGGCTACGAGTTCTGTCTCACGAACTGGCAGACCGCCAACCTGCTTGCGGCGCGCACCTGGCCGCGCTTTGGATTCAAAACGGTGGCCTATCGCTTTGCCCGCCGGGTCAACCCCATGTCCGCGTGGGCGAAGGGGTAAGTGCCAGTTTTCAATGACCAGTGATCAGTAAAAGAGAACTCCGAGATTTCCATAATCTCGGAGTTCTTGGTTTTACAAACTCTTCCGATACTTCAGCAACACAAACAACACGGGGATTCCCACGCCCAGATACGCGGCGAAATACAACAGCCCGCCAGGGTTTTTGGCAAAATCGAACAGACCGAGATACACGAACGCCGCGGCGGTGATGAAAAAGATCAATCCGTAGGATGCGTAACTGTGATGCAGGAGGGCGTTAAAGTTCCTATTCCACAAGTATGGAACGACGGCCAACGCCAGCGAGAAGTAGAACACGCCGAAACTCCGCAGGGTGAAAAGGGACATCATTTCGGGAAAAATGCCGCCGTTGGTGCCGACCCAGCCGCTCTGGGCGATCATCCCATACACGCCGAGGAAGCCGACAAACAGGATGAAAAGGAGCGTCGCTGTGATCTGCCCGCGGTTGAGTTGGGCACCGGTTGACGTTGACGAGGGTTGCAGGCGGAGCCAATCCACGAGGCCAAACAGGGCGGTGAGAACGTTGACGAGCAGGGTGGCGAGATACATCCACGCGATGGGATGGGACAGGCTGAGTTTGTCGCGGAAGAGAAAGACAACAACGCTCTCGAGAACGCCAAACAGCCAGAGATACGTCAGAGCCGAGAAGACAATATTCCAGTCCCAACGACGCGCAGAGACGAAGGCCAGCCAGGCGTTGCCGAGACACCATCCGCCAATGGTTATCGTCATGAAGGCGGTCACTTTCCATGCAAAGACGGGCGCAAGCGCTTCGGGGATGAAGAAGAGCAATCCCCCAAGGACGAGATACAGAACAGCACAAGCATAGGTCAAGAAACGGGAGATAGGGCTAAGCATGTTCTTTTCCTTTACCAGTAAGATTTATTGCACTAACACACAATCGCTGGTCTCGGTGCGGCCATGCAGCCTACCCGACCAGCGATCGAACCTCTACTTCGTCGGCTTCCAGATGCCCTCCACGTTGTACGCCTCCCCGTCACCGGGCCACGGGGGCATGGTGACGGCCACCGCCTTGAGCGGACCTGGCCCGATGGAACGGAATTGGAAATGCGTGCCGACGGGAATGGTGAGACACACCCCCGCTTCCACACGGACCGTTTCTTCGCGGCCGTCCTGATTGCGCCACATCACGCCGAGGCCTTCGAGAAAGTACCAGACCTCCTCGACAGTCTTGTGCGCCACAGCGCGGGAAACGCCTCCCTCGGCCAGTTCGAAGTGCGCCATGCTTCCCCCTTTCAACGCGAGCAAAATGCGCACATCCGAGCCGTCAGGCGCGGTGACATCGGGTCGTTCGGGGAGTAGTTTGGTATTGAACATGGGCGGCACCTCTAAACACGATCCAATCCCATTGTAGGAAAAAACCGCGAGAAAAGCAAGTGGAAAGAGAAACCAGGTTTCTCTCAGAAACCAGGTTTCTCTCAGAAACCTGGTTTCTGCCTCAGCCAACTTTCTGCCCCTCCCACAACGCGCGGTCGCTGGGGTTTTCGGGATCGAGGTCGCGCGGGTGGACGTCTTCCCGCACCTTGAAACCGCGCGCCGCCCACAGGTCACGCGCGATGCGGCGAGGGTCGGCATCCACACCCTGTTTGGCGAAGTACTCGCACAGCCGCGTCACGTCCCGCGAGAAAATGCGGAAGGCGTTGCGGTTGTCCCTCGGCGTCACCACTTGCGGGAAGTCAATCAACTTGATCTCGCCGTCCCAATACAGGATGTTGTAGGCCGAAAGGTCGCCGTGAATGTAGCCGTTCGCAAGCAGGATCTCCACATTTTGGATGGCGCGGTCGAAGAGTGGACGCGCTTCGTCCTGCTCAAGGCGGACCTCGCTCAGGGTCGGCGCGGGACCGCTTTCATCGCCGACGAAATCCATGGCGATGGTGTTGCCGCTTCTTTCGTAGGGACGCGGGATGTCTGCGCCTGCGGCGAAGAGCGTTTCCATGGCGAGGAACTCGTACGCGATCCACGACTGGTGGCGCAGTTCCTCTCCGTGGGTGCTTCGCTTCTGGATGGCGTGCAGGTCGGCCTCCTTGAAGACGCGTTTGCCTTCCGCGTCCAGATCGATGCGGCCATCGCGGTACTGCTGGTCATTCTTCAGATTGCGCAACATGCGTGGACGGTAAACCTTGGCGGCCACGAATTGCGAGGCTGGCGCGGCTGGCCCCGGCGAACAGAGGTAAACCGACGCCTCCTTGCCGACCCTGGCCTTGCGTAACACGTCCTTGATCCAGCCGCGGCCCGCGAGCTCGGTCAGCGAATCGAACAGCCAGGCTTCCTCGAAGCGGGCGGCCTTGTAACTGAACTGGAAGGATGTCCCAGCGATCTCCTGCGCACGGACGAATAAGCGCGCCTCTGCCTCCTGCTTTTTCGACTGGCGCTTCTTCGTGGTGCGGGCGCCAGAGGGGATTGGTTTGCTGGTTTCGATTTCATCGAGTTCTTCGTAGAGCTCGACCAATTTGTTCGTACTCATTTTGATGTTCTACCTTTTGGTGATAAAGAAGGGACTTCTCCCCCGCGGAAACAAAAACCGCAGGGCATTACGCGCCTGCGGTGAAAGACAACGGAAAGACTCAACGGTCATTACGTAGAGAGACCACCTGCAAGGGGCGCGCGGAACGAATTGTTGGCTTGTGTTTTGAACTGGGCTTTCATAAGCGTGCCTCCTTTCGGGATGAGATATTCCGATTCTAGCCGCTCCCTCGTGATGCGTCAAGATGTTTTTTTTCATTCCGCCATGGTTTTCTAAAAACTGGAAGCCGATTGTAAAAGTGAAAATCAAAACTTCTTGACAAGGGCTTGCTTGGATGTAAAATCATCACATAATTGTTACATCCGTCACATATTAGGAGGATGCCCCGCACACAAGCCCCACTCAAGAGAAAATACGAATAAGGCCTCTTTTTGACACCTTTTCATAGCACACAGGAGAAAACAATGAAACGCATTTCTGCCCTGCTCGTTTTGATCGTCCTGCTGACGCAGGTCACTCCCGCGCTGGCCGCACCAGTGGATTTGAGCAATAATCTCGCAAGCACACCCAGCGGCGAAGTCGCCTTGCCCAACCAAATTACTTTTATCGCCCAATCCTTCTCCACGACAGCAACCCATGTTGTCATCACACAGGTCAGCCTGCCCATGTGCAGATATTCGGGAACCACAGGCAATCTCCTCGTGGAGATCTATTCATCAGACGCTGCCACGGGACTGCCGGGCGTCATGCTTGCCACGGTCTCGAACAGCGTAGCGCTCAGCGATTTACAGCAACATGTTTCCGGTACAGCCTGCCCCATTTTGGATTTTATCCCCAGTTCGGGCATCACGCTGAATCCCAGCACAGAATATTATCTAGTGGTCAAAACAACAAGTGCGAGCACAGCAGGGTGGGATTTCACTTATGATGAAGGCGGCACCGGCTTTCCATCCAAATATACCTGGTCCTCGAATAGCGGCGCGAGTTGGTCCGCTGCCTCCTCAGTTGACCCTCAAATGATGCAGATCGTGGCCGATGAACCGGCGGTTCCTGACACAACCGACCCCATCCTGACCCTGCCGGCCGCCGATGTGATCGCGGAGGCCACCGGCCCCACTGGCGCGGTCGTGGACTTCAGTGCGCTGGTCTCAGCCACCGACGAGACTTCCCCCACCAACCCCGGCGTCGCCTGCACACCCGCTTCCAATACCCTCTTTCCACTTGGCTTCACCGAGGTCTTTTGCTCGGCTTCCGATGACGCCGGCAACACCGCCAACGGCTCGTTCTTTGTCAACGTTGTGGATACCACCGGGCCTGCCTTGGAACTTCCCGTGGATATAAACGTGGATGCCGATGGCCCGGATGGCACAGTAGTCAATTTCTCGTACAGCGCCACCGATCTGGTCTCTGAAACTACATTTGGCGGCTGTGAACCCGCTTCTGACTTCCTCTTCCCTGTCGGCACCACCACCGTCTTCTGCCACGTCTGGGACGAAGACGAGAACAGCACGGAAGGCACCTTCGATGTCACCGTGGTGGACACGCCGCCCACCCTGCACCTGCCCGCAAACATCACCGTCCCGCAGACCAGTTCCGCCGGTGCGGTCGTGACGTTCACCGCCACCGCCACCGACCTGGTCGGGCCGCTCAATCCAGTCGTCACCTGCGCCCCACCCTCTGGCACCATCTTCCCGCTCGGCACCACCACCGTCAACTGCACCGCATGGGATAGCGCGCAGAACATGGCCGAGGGTTCCTTCACCGTCACTGTGACCCCAGCCACGGTCGGTGTCAACCTCCTGCGCAAGCCCGGCTTTGACGGCCCGTACATCTTCCCCTATGCGTGGAACATGTACGGCAACTCCACCCCGCTCACCGGCCCGCTAGATTGCAATGTTGCCTCGAGCAAACCTTGTTCGGTGCGTGTGACCGGCAGCAGGGCCAACATCCATTATGAAGTCTTCCAGAAGGTCAAACGCGCCGGCCTGGCCGGGGATCGCTACTCCTTCGGCATCTCCACCCGCACCACCAAAGTACCCACTGCGGGAATCCTTCAGGTCGAAGTCACCTTTTACAACGCCTGGAACAAACCACTCGGTACCACGGTGTTGAAGGTTACGCCCGGCACTCACGGCTTCCAAAAATACAGCAGTGTAGCCACCGCCCCGGCCGATTACACCCACATGGTCTTCCGCTTCATCTTCCGCAAGACCACGGGCATCGCCTGGTTCGATGACACCTTCCTTGCACCTATCCGATAAATTTCGTTCGTAACGCAATTTGCCAAATTGCGTGATTCGCACAACAAAGAGCCAGTCACCGTGAGAGTGACTGGCTCTTTGTCGCACCGTACCACACATGGACCATGCATTTTTGCGCCATGCCCATTGAGATGTTTCTCAAGGCGCATTCTTCACATTTGCATCGAAGAACTTGACGACTGTCTCCATGAACTGATACCAGGCTTCATTAATGAAGGAGTGACGCTGTTCCTTGTATTCGATCAATTTGACGGGTTTGCCCGCCTCCTGAAGCGCCTCGAAGAGTTTGATGGACCATTTGGGTGGCGTGCCTGAGAGTTCCTCGCCGTCCCATTCGCCGTAGTGGATCTGCACGGGAGCGTCCACAAGATCGAGATGGTGGATCGGCGAGACGCTTTTCAGCATCTCGGCGTTATCCGCAACGTGGAAGTAGGCGTTCAGTAACTCGACTGGCAGGTCGAGCGGAACGACGTCCGAGGAGTTGCAGTCGGTGCGGAACTCGCCATCAAGCACATCGCCATAACAGCCGAGTCCCCAGCGCTCCAGCACGTCGGCCTGGTCCGCGCTGACGGTGGAGTAGAGCACGGCGGCACGGACTACGGGACGGGAAGACCCCGTTGGGCGGGGGGACCCCGCCCCTACGGAGGGATTGTCTCCGAGGATGGTCAGCACCTTCATCGTGACGGCTCCGCCCATGCTGTGTCCCCATAAGCCGACGCGGCTCGCATCCGCCTGCGGGATGGAGGGGATGGCAAAAAGCAGGTTGACCACGTCCACGGCGAGACCCGAATAGAAGATGCTCGGACCCATATCGGAGGTGCCCCAACTGCGGTAGTCGGACGAGAGCGTGAGATAGCCGTGGATGTTGAGATATTCCGCGGCGCGGGTGGTCCCATCCCCAGACCTGTAAGTGGTGCGCGAGAACCAGCCGTGGTTCATCACGATGACGGGATAGGGCGGCTCACCGCGTGTGGGGATCTGCATCACGCCGCGGATATTCAGCCCGTCGGATGGATATTCGATCAGGTAACTGGTGAAATCCTTCGTCTCTTCGATCACGCCGAGGACGGTCACTTCGCCGCTCTGGTAGTCGTGCTGGCGCAGGCCTTCGATGGTGTAGGGATAAATCGCCTGTTTGTATGTCTGTGTGGCGGTGGGGACGGGTGAGGGAGAGACGGGCGGTTTTGGCGTCCGCGTGGATTCACTCAGGGTCGGCGCGGCCGCTGTCAGGTCAGGAGAAGAAACGCCCCCTGTGGAAATCTGACTGCAAGCAGCCAAAATCAATAAGAAAACGAGGCTGGCAAGTCGGTTTAATCGAGTAACGAGCATCGGGCACAAAACGATTTCGTCATTGCGAGGAGGGTGTTTTTCCCGACGAAGCAATCTCCCTGCTGGCGCGAGGATTGCTTCGCCCATCGGGCTGGCAATGACGGATTGATTGGGCTTGGTTTTAGACACTCTTCGCTTAAACATTGTCCGCAATTATACAATGTGCTATAGTTGCCGCATCCAAAAGGATCGGAGTGCCTAATTCAACCCAAGAGAGGAGCATGTTATGGCGATCACACTCATTTACCCGGTAAGCGGTCCCGTCACGCAGAAATTTGGCGAGAATCCGCAGTTCTACGCGCAGTGGGGCTTCCCCGGTCACAACGGCGTGGACTTCGGCATCCCGAATGGGACGCCCGTGGTGGCCGCGGCCAAAGGCTCAGTGGACAAGGTCTCGTTCGAGGACGGGGGCTACGGGAATTACGTGAAGTTGAAACACACGGACGGCACGACCACCTATTACACGTATTACGCGCACCTGATGCAGGCCAGCGTGGCGGCGGGCCAAAGCGTGGACGCGGGCACGGTGATCGGTTTCAGCAACAACACGGGCGCGAGCACGGGTCCGCACCTGCATTTCGGCCTGCGGAGTTCCGTCCAGACCGACGCGTATAAGGGCTACATGGACCCCATGCCCTACCTGACGGGACAGACATCCACAGGGACGGCCATGCCAGGCGCGGTAGAACTGCCCGATATGAAGTTCGAAGTCATCGTCACCGAGTTGAATGTGCGCAGCGGCCCAGGCATCAACTTTGCGATCGTGGATCGGCTGAAGAAAGGCAAATCGGTGACGGCCACGCGGTTGTATTCTGAAGGCGCGTGGATCCAGATTGGCAAGGACAAGTGGTGTGCGGTGACGTTCGGGGGAATTACGAATATGAAGGTGAAGAGTTAAGTTTCAGGTTCCAGGTGTCAGGAATCAAGTTCAAGGCCACGATAGTCGTGGCCTTTTGATTCAAACTCGT
>JBMOMR010000065.1:0-8223 GCA_049324715.1 Chloroflexota bacterium
CTTATGGCGCACAATGCCGACCGCAACCCGCTCATGCAGATGTGCGGTATCGCGCAGGTGATCAACAACGTCACGTATGACCCGATCTACACGTTCAGCCATCAGCAGTTGAATTGTGTGAGCGGCTATTCCTACATCAACTGGGTCAATAACTACCATAAAAGCGGACCGTCTTCCACGTCTTCGAGTGATTTGAAATTCCTTCCATCGGATGAAGGCGCGTGCGGGCAGGGCAAAGCCTACATGAGCGGCAACCGCGGGACAAACGGATCGTGGTCTTACGGTTTTAGCGGTTCCTGCTCGGGACGGACGGACATTGTGGTATCTGCCCCTGCCGCCGCGCCGAGCGTGGTCACCACCACCGCACAGGACGCTTATAACAACGTGCTTGCCAGCGCGGGCAACAGTCAGGCGATTGGCTGTGACGGGAACTGGTACGCGCGCAGAGATTCAATTGACGCGCGCATTGTGAACGAAGTGCAAACAGGCACGGGCAGGGTCATCGACGACCCGTCACAGGTGGGCGGATGGGTGAAGCCTGCGACTGGCAGTCCGTGCACTGACACCGACCGCGACGGAATTCCAAACGCGTGGGAAGTCTCACACGGGCTTAATTCGAATTTCAAGGCGGACGGGAACTACAGCGCTCCGAGCGGGTACACCTGGCTGGAAGAATATTTCAATGGGGCGACAGGCGAAGTTGTTTCGCAGGAATGGATCCGCAACGGCGGCGTGAACACATACGCGGTCGCATCCAGGATACCGACGGGCTGGCGGGCGACCCAATTCGGCGCTACAGACGGCAAGGACCTGGTCGTCAAATACGAGGGAACGGCCTCGGTGAAGATCGTTGGCGTCTCGACAACGCTAAAGACCCTCACGCAGACCGTCCTGGCGTCTGGTGCTGGCGGCGAGTCTTTCACCTACTCCTTCCGCGTGCGGGGACTGTCGATCCCGAAGACGGGCGCGGTCTGCGACGGGATGGTACTGCTCTACAATGGCGGTGCTCTTGTATCTCAAAGGCTGCTGAGGTGCCCGACCGGTTCGTTCGCGTTCCGAAACATGAGCGTGACGTTCTCCGCTCCCAGCGCGTTCGACAAGATCGTGGTGCGCTTCCGATTCAAATCCACGGGCACGATCTGGCTGGATGGGATCAGCCTGGTGCAATAAGCCGTCCTTGCGGCGGTATGACGGGCGTCAGTCATTTCGATGGCTGACGCCTTTCTTTTTGCCTCCCCTGCTCGTTACGATTGTCACGCCTGCTCCCGTGACTTTGGCACTATGGGGCATTCTGCCTGCATGATATACTCTCCGTGCAATCGAATCACAGCCGCCAGCCTTGCGAAGGTCGCAGATATCGAGCACCGTGCGCACGGCGCGGAAAATTTCCAAGGAGTTCTCTTCATGAAAGACTTTCTCGCGATCTCTGACTATTCCTCTGCCGAAGTGCGGGACTTGCTCGACCTGGCAGTCAAACTCAAGAAGGAATATTTCGAGAAAGGCAACCAGCCCATCTTCAAGGGCAAAGTGCTTGGCATGATCTTCCAGAAACCCAGCCTGCGAACGCGCATCTCGTTCGATATGGCCATGCGTCACTGCGGCGGGGATGCGCTCTACCTCTCTCCGAGCGAGATCGGCCTCGGCAAACGAGAGTCCATTGCCGACGTGGCACGCGTCCTTTCGGGATACGTGCAGGCCTTGATGGCACGCGTCTTCGAGCACGAACACGTGCTGGAACTGGCGAAATGGTCGAGCATCCCCGTTGTCAACGGCTTGAGCGACTACAACCACCCCTGTCAGGGCATGGCCGATGCGTTGACCGTCATCGAGAAGTTCGGCAACCAGAAAGGCCTCAACGTCACGTTCGTGGGCGATGGGAACAACGTCGCCGTCTCGCTGATGCACGTCTCGGCGAAACTGGGCTGGAATTTCACCCTTGCCAGTCCCGAAGGCTATGACCTGACCCCGAAGGCGGTCGAGATCGCCCAGAAGGTATCTGCTGAGACGGGTTCCAAGTTACGATTCCTTCGGGACCCGCACGAGGCCGTCAAAAACGCACACGTCATCTACACCGACACGTGGACCTCGATGGGGCAGGAGGAGGAGACCGTCAAGCGTGAAAAGGTCTTCCCGCCCTACCAGGTCAACGCCAAACTGGTGGGTGAAGCGGATAAGGATGTGATCGTGATGCACTGCCTGCCCGCACACCGCAACCACGAGTTGACCGACGAGGTGGCGGACGGACCGCACTCGGTCATCTTCCCGCAGGCGCACAACCGCCTCCACGCACAGAAAGCCATCCTTGCCCGCTTGTTCGGGGTGGCATAAACGGACATACGAGAGCAGATGATTAGTAACTGGTCATCTGCTCTCTGTTCTCTACTCCATTGATTACAGGAATTTCCATGAACACCAAAGACTATATTGCTTTAGAAGAACAGTACGGCGCGCACAATTATCATCCCCTCGACGTGGTCATCGAAAAGGCCGAAGGGGTGTGGGTCTATGACGTGGATGGCAGGAAGTATCTCGACTGCCTGAGCGCCTACTCCGCCGTCAATCAGGGACACGTCCATCCTGAAATTTTGAATGCCATGCTCGAACAGGCGAAGAAGGTGACTCTCACCTCGCGCGCGTTCCGCAACGATCAACTGCCGCTCTTCTACAAGGAATTCTCCGAGATGACGGGCTACGATATGTCCCTGCCGATGAACTCGGGGGCCGAGGCGGTGGAGACGGCCATCAAACTGGCGCGGAAGTGGGCTTACACCGTCAAAGGTGTGGCGCGACATCAGGCGGAGATCATCGTCTGCGCGGGCAATTTCCACGGGCGGACGACCACCGTCGTTTCGTTCTCGACCGAGCCGCTCTACCGCGATGACTTCGGACCGTTCACCCCTGGTTTTCTGATCGCTCCCTACGGCGATGCGGATGCCATCCGACGGTTGATCACGCCCAACACGGCCGCGGTCATGCTTGAACCGATCCAGGGCGAGGGAGGGGTCATCATCCCGCCCGCAGGGTATCTGAAAGAAGTGGCGGACCTGTGCAAGAAGAACAATGTACTCTTCATTGCGGACGAAATTCAAACGGGTCTGGGTCGGACGGGGAAGCTGTTCGCCAGTCACCATGAGGGCGTCCGCCCCGACGTCGTGGTCGTGGGCAAGGCGCTCTCGGGCGGTTTCTATCCCGTCAGCGCGGTGCTTGCGGACAAGTCCCTGCTTGGGTTGTTCCAGCCCGGCGAGCACGGTTCCACCTTTGGCGGGAACCCGCTGGCGGCTGCCATTGCGCGGGCCTCTCTGCGTGTGATCCGCGAAGAGAAACTGTCCGAACGCGCTCACGAACTGGGGACATATTTCGTTGAGCAGTTGTCTGAAATCCCCAGCCCGCACGTCAAGGAAGTACGCGGGCGCGGGCTTTTGATCGGCGTGGAACTCAAACCCGAAGCGGGCGGAGCGCGTCGCTTCTGCGTGGCTTTACAGGAGAAGGGCATCCTCGCCAAGGAGACGCACGACAACGTCATCCGCTTTGCCCCGCCGCTGGTCATTGACAAGGCCACCATCGACTGGGCATTGCCATCCATCCGCGATGTGTTGAATATGAAATGAACAATCAAGAAACCAGGTTTCTCGAAGAAACCTGGTTTCTAATAGGAGGAACCTATGAACATTGGCATACCAAAAGAACGCCGTCCGTTCGAGTATCGCGTGGGACTTTCGCCTGCGGGGGTGGAGATCCTCTCCCAGATGGGCAGTCAGGTTTACGTCGAGCATGAAGCGGGCGTGGGGGCGGGGTTCAGCGATCGGGAATACGAGAAGGCCGGGGCGCGTCTCGTCTACTCGGGCGAGGAAGTCTATGGCCGAGCCGACCTGTTGCTCAAGGTGGCGCGTCCGCTCAAAGACGAATTGGAGTGGATCAGGCCCGAAACGGCGCTGATGGGGGCGCTGCACCTGGCTTCGGCCCGCCAGGATAAATTGGATGTGTTGATCGAAAAGCAGATCACATCCATCTCCTACGAACAGATCGCTCTGGCAGATGGGACTCGGCCTGTGCTTCGTCCGTTCAGCCAGATGTGCGGCGCGATGGCCGCTTCGATCGCGGCGCGCTGTCTGCAGAACAATTGGGGCGGCAAAGGGATATTGCTGGGCGGCATGCCCGGCGTGCCGCCGGCCGAAGTGGCAATTTTGGGCGGCGGTGTGGTGGGGACGTATGCCACGCAGGCATTTCTCGGCCTCGGCGCCCACGTCACTGTGCTGGACCGCAATATTTCGGCTTTGCAACGCATCGTTGACCGCTTCCCGAGCGTGTCCACCATGATCTCCACGCGGCGCAACATCGAACGCGTCGCCTCGTTCGTGGACGTGTTGGTGGGTGCGGTGCTCATCCCCGGCGAACGGACGCCTCTGCTTGTGCCACGCGAGGTCGTTCAGGCGATGAAGCCGCGTTCCGTGATCGTGGATATTGACATTGACGAAGGCGGCAGTGTGGAGACGGCGCGTCCCACCACGCACGACCAGCCAAGTTTTATCGAGGAGGGCGTCATTCATTACTGCGTCCCGAACATCCCCGGCGTGGTGGCGCGCACCTGCGTGCATTCCTTTGTCAACGCGGTCATGCCTTTTGTCATGGAGATGGCGGAAAAGGGAGTGGAAAAAGCCATCGATGAAAATCCCGCCATCGAGATCGCTGTCGGTACGCGCGGAGGAGAACTTTCGCATATGGGACGTTTTACTGCCCGCAAGGATGGCGACGATGGATTGGACTAGTCTTTACAAATCGCGCGTGAAAACGCCCGAAGAAGCCGTGAAAGTCATTCAATCGGGGAACCGCGTCTTTTTGACGGGGAACGTCTCGGTACCGCAGAAGGTGCTGGCGGCGCTGGTGGACTATGCCCCGAATTTGACCAACGTGGAGATCGTGCAGGTGCTGACCATCGGCCCGGCGGATTATGTCGATCCTTCTATGGAAGGACACGTGCGCGTCAATACCATGTTCATCAGCGCGAACACGCGCAAGGCCGTGCAGGAGGGGCGCGCCGATTTCACGCCCATCTTGCTTTCGGAATTCCCCCTGCTGTTCAAGCACGGTACCCTGCCGTTGGATGTGGCCCTGATCCAGGTCTCGCCGCCCGATGAGCATGGCTTTTGCAGTCTCGGCGTGGAAGTTGGCCCCACCAAGACGCCCGCCGAGGTTGCCAAGGTGGTCATTGCGGAAGTCAACGAGCAGATGCCGCGCACGCTGGGCGACTCGTTCATTCATGTCAGCCGCCTGCATCATATCGTCCCAGTCAATTATGAGATTCCCGAACTGGCAATGTCCGATGAGGGTGATGACGAGATCGTGGAGAAGATCGCAGGCCACATCGCGAACCTGATCCCCGACGGCGCCACCATGCAATTGGGCATTGGCGCCATCCCCGATGCGGTGCTGAAATATCTCTACGACAAACGCGACCTGGGCATCCACACCGAATTGTTCTCCGACGGCGTGATCGACCTTGTCAACGCGGGTGTGATCACCAATGCCCGCAAGACCCTGCACCCAGGCAAGGTGGTGGCGGGTTTCATGATGGGCAGCAAGCGCCTGTACGATTGGGTGGATGACAACCCCATGATCGAACTGCACCGCTCAGAATACGTCAACGACCCCTTCGTCATCGCACAGAACGAGCGCATGGTGGCGGTCAACTCGGCCATCGAGGTGGACTTGACGGGGCAGGTCTGCGCCGACAGCATCGGCCCCAAACTTTACAGCGGCGTCGGCGGCCAATTGGACTTTATCTACGGCGCCTCGCGCGCCAAGAACGGCGTCCCGGTCATTGCCCTGCCGAGCACCGTCAGCACGAGAGACGGAAAACGCTTTAGCAAGATCGCGCCGCTGCTCAAACACGGCGCGGGCGTTGTCACCACGCGTAATCACGTGCGCTTCATCGTCACCGAGTTTGGCGTGGCGGAACTGTACGGCAAAACCATCCGCCAGCGCGCCCAGGCGCTGATCAACATTGCCCATCCCGAGTTTCGAGACGAACTCACCAAACAGGCGAAAGAACTGCACTACCTGTAAGCCAGCGCGTTCCATCGCGGCGGCGCCTCTTTGTCGGGACGCCGCCGCGTATCTTTTATGCAACTGTCAGTGTTATGTGCGATAATTACACACGAGGATGTTTTATCTATGATCAACAAACGAAAAGCAAAAATTGTCGCCACCATTGGGCCAGCCAGCCAGAGTGAAGAAGTTCTGCGTCAACTCATCACCGCGGGGCTGAATGTCGCCCGTCTCAACTTCTCGCACGGCACACACGCCGAACATGCCGAGCGCATCGCGGCCATCCGCAAGGTGGCCGCGGAACTCGATACCACCGTTGCCATCTTGCAGGATCTGCAGGGGCCGAAAGTCCGCGTCGGAAACCTGGACCAGCCTCTCGTCCTGAACGTGGCGGAGCAGGTCATCTTTTATGCGGAGGAGGACGCGCCGCCCGATTTCAACGGACAAACGATCCCCGTCGCTTTCGAGGAACTGTTCGCTTCCGTTCGGATGGGGGATCGGCTTCTGCTCGATGACGGTCGTCTCGCGCTGACGGTGGAAGCGTCCCACCCGCGTCAACTGACGGCGCGCGTGGTGGTGGGTGGGCGTCTCACCTCGCACAAGGGCATCAACCTGCCTGGCGTGCGGCTTCGCATCGCGGGCTTCACCGATAAGGATGAGGCAGACCTGGAGTTTGGCCTCGCTCATGGCGTGGACGCGGTCGCCATCTCATTCGTCCGTTCGGCGGATGATGTGCTGAAAGTGCGGACGGCGATGAAGAAGTTGGGCTATAACGGCAGTGGCAGACGCGCCCCGCTGGTGATTGCCAAACTGGAAAAACCCGAAGTCTTCGACGACCTTGACCGCATCCTCGAAGTGGTGGACGGTGTGATGGTGGCCCGCGGCGATCTGGGCGTGGAAATGCCGCCCGAAAAAGTGCCCGTCTTGCAGAAGAAGATCATCCAGGCCGCCAATGCGCGTGCGAAACTCGTCATCACTGCCACGCAGATGCTCGAGTCGATGATCTCGAATCCGCTCCCGACGCGCGCCGAAGCCTCGGATGTTGCCAACGCCATCTTCGACGGCACCGACGCGGTGATGCTCTCGGCGGAATCCGCTTCGGGGAAATATCCCGTCGAAGCAGTGACGATGATGTCGCGTATCGTCACGGAGGCTGAATCCCATTTCGTGGAGTGGGGCAAGACGCGCTCGCTCGAATCGCTTGGGGATAGCGATGCCGCCTCGATGGCGCGCGCCGCCTACGAGGTCGCGCTCGACCGTGACGTGGCGGCCATCGCCGTCTTCACCATGCAGGGACGCACCGCACAATTGATCTCCAAGGCGCATCCCCATGTCCCCATTTTGGCGTTCACTCCCGAAGCGGAGACTTGCCGCCGCCTGTCATTCATGTGGGGAGTTCTGCCGCGCCTCGTCCCGTTCGCGAACACGGTGGAGGACATGCTCCAGCACGTGGACTCGGCCATGGTGCATAATGGAATGGTCAAACCCGGTCAGCAGGTGGTGCTGGTGTGCGGATTCCCCGTCGGTGCGTTGCGCACGCCGAACATGACATTGTTGCATACGGTGGGCGAGTAGGGGCAAGCCTGTGTGATTGCCCGTTTCAGCGGGTCATTTTTCCGTGCTGGCAATGACCAGCCCAACTCCGATCATCACGCCGCCAATCATGAAGAGCGGCGTGATCTGTTCCCCCAGAAAGAGCGCACCGAGGATCGTCCCAACCACGGGTTGCGCGAAGAACGTCAACGAGGCGACCGCGGCGGGCAGTTCGGCGAAGGCGTAATTCCACAAGAACATGGCGATGGCGGTGGAAATGATGCCGAGGAAGAGTATCCCACCCACCACACCGAGGGTGATCTCGCCGATTCCCTGCGACTGGATTTCCCAATAACCGAATATCATGCTGGAGGGGATGCCTCCCGCCAGCATGATGGCGCTCGCCGTCAACAGGTCACCCGTCTGGGAAACTTTGCGCACGAGGACGGAGTACAAGGCCCAGGTCAGGGCAGCGGCGAGCAGGGACAGATTTCCCCAGAAGAGGGTGGGGGAGAGTTCGGCGTTGCGCGGGTCGATCACCGCGACCACGCCCAGCGTCGAGATGACGAGCGCGATCAGCCGCCGCGTCGTCGTCCTTTCTCCGAGGAGGAACGGCGCAAAGAGCAGGACGAACGCGGGCGTGGC
>JBMOMR010000066.1:0-57755 GCA_049324715.1 Chloroflexota bacterium
ATTTGCGGCTTTCGGGTGTAAGCAACTGGCGCAACCCGCCGACGCCCGAGGGTTCGCAGGAGGTTTAGAAAATGGCACGTGTAAAAAGCGGCCCGTATGGGTATCGCCGACACAAGAAAGTTTTGAAGTACACCAAGGGACAGCGCGGCTCGAAGCATTTGCTGTTCCGCCGTGCGAACGAAGCCATGCTGAAGAGCATGTGGTATGCGTTCCGCGACCGCCGCGTCCGCAAGCGCGACCTGCGCAAGTTGTGGATCGCCCGCATCAACGCCGCGGCCCGTCTGAACGGCACCACGTACAGCCGCCTGATGTCCGCCCTGAAGAAGGCAAACATCAGCCTCAATCGCAAGATGCTGGCCGACATCGCAGTCCGCGACCCGCAGGCATTTGCCGCAGTTGTGGCACAAGCGAAATAGCGCAACCCAGAAACCCGTTTTCATACAGAAAACGGGTTTCTTTTTTTGTTGTAGAATGGACACATGAGCAACATCCTCGCTGAAAAAGTTTTTGAGACGGGACAGACCTTCCAAATTGCGCAGGGCGACATCACGCTTGAAGACGTGGATGCCATCGTCAACGCGGCCAACGAACACCTCCAGCACGGAGGCGGGGTGGCGTGGGCCATCGTCCGACGCGGCGGGGATGTGATTCAGGACGAGAGCGACGCGTGGATAAAAAAGCACGGACCCGTCCCCCACTCGCATCCCGCGTGGACCTCGGGCGGGACTCTGCCTGCGAGATTCGTGATCCACGCTGTCGGTCCCGTTTGGGGCGACGGTGACGAGAATAAAAAATTATCGGACGCGGTGACAGGCTCATTACGCGTCGCGGACGAGCTGGGGATCCAATCCATCGCGTTCCCTGCGATTTCGACGGGCATCTTCGGCTTTCCAAAAGAGCGCGCGGCGAAAATCATTTTCGGAACGATCGAAGAGTATTTTTCAAAAAACAAATCGGGGCTTCATCTTGTCAAATTGGTTTTGTGGGACGAAGATACAGTAAAAGCATTTATCATTCAGTGGAGGGCATAATCCATGAAATCCAGGGCATTCTTCAGCATCCTGATCGTCGCTCTGCTCCTCTCGCACGGGGGGCCGAGGAATATTTCAACCGTCCAGGCAGCAACTGCCGCGAGCGAATGGACGCAATTCGGTCATGACGCGCAACGCACACACTTCAATTCATCGTCAGTAGCCCCGCCCTGGCGTCTGAAATGGATCTGGAATGGCGCGAACGCTTCGGGGGCGGTTTCGAGCGGAAAAATACGCCTGCCGCGCAACAGCCAGCCTGTCACAGGGAATGGACGCGTGTACATCGCGGCTGGCGCTTATGGCGTCTACGCAATTGATAACGCAACGGGAAACACAATCTGGAAGCGGGCTTTCCAAAATGACGCCATCCTGTCCACACCCGCGTATGATGCCGCCACCGATACCCTGTACGTGCTTTCACGCGAAGGCGTGCTGTATCGCCTGAAAGCGTCAAACGGCGGAGTTTACAGCGCCAAATATTCCACGGGCGCTCGAAGTTCACTTCCCCTGCCCCCCGCGCTGGTGGGCAATCGGGTTTATTTTTCGATGGGACGGTATGTCTACGCGGTGGACAAGCGCACAATGGCATTGCTCTGGCGCTACGACACCGGCTCCACCGTGGAAACGCCGCCAGCCTACTCCGTATCGCGAAACCGTATTGTGGTTGTCGCTCGAAATCTGTTTGTCCATGCAATCAACGCCACAGACGGGACTCGGGCCTGGCGCGTGAAACCCACTCCCCTAACCGCAGGAGAGCCTGGAAGCAATAGCAACTTCGCCTCGCCGCGCAACGGCTGGCCTGTCATCGCAGAACAAAACGGGATCGTCTTCATCCGTTATCGCATTGATTGGCAAACGCTTTGGAACTGGTCAACAGATTTGGACACCAATGCGGAAATGCGGCAATACCTGATTAACAATCCAAGCGAACAGGCGCTCTACGCCCTTGACCTCGACAATGGCGCTGCGAGTTTCACTCCCAACGTGGGCAACGGCGGATTCGGCGATGGCGGCTACCTGCCGATGGGACCTCTACCCGTCATCAAGCGCTTTGCGGATAACACCGAAGTGGCGTACGTCGTCATTCGTGGCGGATGCGCCCCATCGGTCGATCCCGCTTCGTGCGATTCCCGCTGGGATTCCCACCTCGGCGAGATGGTCCTCGACAACACCACCGTCAGTGGGTACAGCGCGGGACAGGTGCGTTTCATCCGTAACACCTTCTTCCCCACCGACGAGCAACCCTTCCTGAGCATGGCGGGCGACCATCTCTTCGCCGCGCATTGGGAGGCGGGCATCGCTCACAGAATTCTGGACCGCTCCAGCGCAAAAGGCACCACCAGCGTAGCCCCGATCACAACCAGTAACTTATCCCACATTGCAACATCACAAGATCAGGATGTTTGCGGGAGTGGATTCACCGCCAATCATTATTGCGTCACGGGGTTGTATAACACGAGATCGTGGCCTGGCGGATTTTACGACTATTGGCAGCAAGGAACCGTGTACGATCAGTATTGGAGCGAGTATGCTTCGTGGGTGATCAGCGGAGACACCGTGTACTATGTCAGCACAGATGGAGCGATCGTGGCGCTCAAACGCGGCAACCCGCTGGCGGACTCGCCCGTCCCGACCGTCGTCTTCTTCGATGACGTCTTCGCTTCGATCCAGCATGCGCTTCGCCCCGAACCTGCCGCGGTGATCGGCTTCCAACAGGCCGCGGACTACGCTGGCGAAACCGTGACAGTGGAGGGCGTTCTGCAATCGGTGTTCAACAATCACGTCGCGGTCTATCTGGGATTCAAGAATCCACACAACGGCGCGTTCAAAGTCCGCATCACGAAAAACGCGTGGGACAATTTCGAGATTTCTCCCGATTTGTACTATAAAGTCGGGATGAAGATTCAGGTCAAGGGTATTGTGACATGGTATCAGGGCGACCCCGTGATCTACGTGGAAAATCCGAGCCAGATCGTCATCGTCGATTCGCTGGTCGCGAAGTGAAACTCCCATGCCCACTTTGACATCTCCCCAAAACCCCAAACTCAAACTCGTCCGCGCCTTGATGGGGCGCGCCAAAGAACGCCGCGCCGAATCCGCGTTTGTGGCCGAGGGCGTGCGGCTCATTGAAGAAGCGGTCAATGCGGACTGGCCGTTTCGATTTGTATTGGTTGATGAGACGTTGAGCGAAAGAGGCAAGTCACAGGTCGAAGGCCTAAAGTCGCGCGGTGTGGAGTGCGAAGAAGTTTCCCCGAGCCTGATGAAATCCTTGAGCGATACCGAAACGTCGCAAGGCATCCTCGCCGTCCTCAACCTCGCCCAATTACCAGTTACCAATTACCAATTACTCAATCACCCCGCCTTTTTCCTTATACCAGATTCCATCCGCGACCCAGGCAACCTCGGGACGTTGATCCGCTCGGCGGACGCGGCAGGCGTGGACGCGGTGCTGATTCCACCCGAAACGACCGATCCGTTCGCGCCGAAGGTCGTCCGCGCGGGGATGGGCGCACATTTCCGCTTGCCAATCGTTTCGATGGGGTGGGAGGAGATTGGGCGAATCAGCGAGACAGCGAATCAGCGAGTCAACGAGTCAGCGAATCTGCGCGTCATGGTGGCGGATATGGAGGGAGAGTCTTGCTGGGAGGTGGATCTGCGTCAACCGTTGGCGCTCATCGTGGGCGGAGAAGCGGAGGGAGCGAGCGAGGCGGCCCAAAAGTTGGCGAGTCAGCGAATCAAGATCCCGATGGCAGGAAAAACGGAATCGCTCAACGCCGCGGTGGCAGGGTCCGTGCTGATGTTTGAAGTGATGAGACAGAGGTCTGTAATCAGTTTTCAGTGATCAGTTTTCAGTGTGGAGATTCATATGCCCGCATTCTTCATCCTCCTCTACCGTTTCTTCCGCAGTCTTTGGCACGGATTGAAGGACAAGGAATTTCGCGCCCTGTTTTATTGGGTGCTCGGGATCCTCCTGCTCGGCACGTGGTTTTACGCCAAAGTGGAAGGCTGGCGCGCCCTCGACGCGTTCTATTTCACCATCACCACACTGACCACCGTCGGCTACGGCGATTTCTATCCCAAGACCGATCTGGGGAAGCTATTCACCGTCTTCTATATCTTCGTGGGGATCGGCCTGCTCTCGGGTTTCATTATTTTGCTTGGAGAACGCTCGGGGTTGATCAAGCCACCCAGAAAAGACGAACTGAAGGAATAGCGAAAAGCGAAAGGCCCGACGGGATCATCTGTCCCAGCGGGCCTTTCCGTTTCACTTGAAATCCACTCCCCCGCCAACTTCGGTTACTTGCGTCCGCCCTTCAACTCATCGCGCAAGATCATCCCCATGATGATGCTCACCACGCTGACGACCAGTCCGCCGAGGAAGGCGGGCCAGAACCCGTCCACGGTGAAGCCCACGCCAAAGGCATTGCCGATCACGCCCGTCAGCCAGAACAGGCCAGCATTGATCACGAGCGTGAACAACCCAAGCGTAAGGATGATGGGCAGGCATCCCACGAACTTCGCCACAGGGCGGACGATCGCGTTCACGAGCGTCAGAATCAAACCCAGCCCGATCACCGCGATCCAATCGTTCGCCCAGTGAATGCCAGGGACAAAACTTACCGCCGCCCACACGGCGAGACTGTTGATAACCCATCGTAAAAGAAATTTGTTCATCGTTACTCCTTTTCTAAAATCATCTACGCAAAGGACCTCATTTTGTCGCGCCGTCCGCCCGCATCCAGATCAACGTCCGCTGCGGGACGAAGCCTGCGGCACGGATGGCCTCATCCGCGGGACCAGCTGGATGCTCGAGGAAGAATCGTCGCCGATCAAATTCGCGTCGCGCGTGGACGAGGAGCTGGGTCGCGGCTTCGGGAGCGGAATCTGCCCCGAGGGCCAGCCAGAGCGGTTCGTGGCGCGTCCCGCTCGGGGTCCAGGAAAGAACCGCCTGCAATGAGTCGCCGCGGAGCGCGGCCCACTGTCGCAGGTTCATATCCACGAAGAGGAGATACAGCCAGTTCCAAAATCCAGGCGCGAGTCCTTTGAAATTCCAGGCGCGGTACCACGTCAGTTCGTTGGGATGATTTTGCGCGAGCCATGCCTGTTGGGTCGGCCAAAACCTGGGATGGCGCGGCACAATTTGAAAACCGTTCACGTTAGGAGACGTGGGAAGATCCGCCGATTGCCATTGTGTGCGGCGAGAATGTTCGTGGAAACCGAGATCGGTATAGAGGTCGATCGCGTCGGGATTATCGTCACGGACGTTGAGCCAAAGTTCACCCGCACCGTGCTCGCGGGCACGCGCTATGGCCTTTTCGGTCACCGCGCGGCCGATTCCCAGATGACGATGATTCGGATGCACCGCCACGTTGGCGATCATGTAGATCTTTTTTCGGTCCTGGCGAAAGAGGATCAGGCTGGCGTTGCCAATAATTCGTCCATCCTGCTCCCAGACGAAACCCGTGAGCGGCATGGACGAGGTGTTTTCCAGTGAACGCACCCACGATTGTTCACGCCCCGCGCGGCGCATCTCGCGCAGGTAATTCTCGCCATCGCGATCCATGGTCTGGTGAAAGCACAGTTCGATGAGGTCAGCCACCTGGGGCAGGTCGCGCAAGGGATTGAGGGGCCGCAGGTGTGGGTGCGCCTCGGCCCGCGCGGGGATGGGGATGGAAGACATGGGTGGAATTATAGCGCGGAGTTGGGCAGTCAGTTGAGGCGGATGGTCACGCTCCTCCCCTTGCTGTAAAACGAAACTGGCGGCCAAATGGCCGCCAGTGTTCTTTCTAATGATATAGTATCACAACTTCGTCAAAAATAAACCATCCGCAAGGATGATTTATTCCACCCTCTTTTTTGCTAGACTGTAGGCGCACGTTTTTTCCCTGGCTTTGAGTGCCAGGAGATTTTCATTCCATCTCAGGAGGCATCATGTTCAAACGGCGATTGGGACGAAGCGACCTGGAAGTCAGCGCGATGGGAATTGGATGTTGGGCAATCGGCGGGCCATGGGACTGGCTGGAAAAAGACGGCAGCAAGAGCCCCAGCGGCTGGAGTGGGGTGGACGATGCGGAATCCATCCGCGCCATCCATTACGCACTCGATGCAGGAATCAACTTCTTCGACACGGCCGCCAACTACGGATGCGGTCACAGTGAGAGGGTGCTTGCCAAAGCGCTAACCAAACGTCGGGACCAGGTCATCGTAGCGACGAAGTTCGGCTACATTGTGGATGAGAAGAACAAAACCGTCACCGAGACCGAAGACGTGGTCAACCGCGTCCGCCAGGAATGCGAGGACAGCCTGCGCCGCTTGAACACGGATTATATCGATCTCTACCAATTCCACGTGGATGATTACCCGGCGGACAAGGCGGGAGAAGTACGCGACGTGTTGGAATCGCTGGTTGCGGAGGGCAAGATCCGCTGGTACGGCTGGAGCACCGATCAACCCGAGAGCGCACGCGTATTCGCGCAAGGCGAGCATTGCACGGCGGTCCAGCATTTCCTGAACATGATGTGGGAAATGGAAACTTTGCCACGGGTGTTTGATGTCTGCGAAGAATTTGACCTTGCCAGCGTCAATCGTACTCCGCTCGCCATGGGCAACCTCTCAGGCAAGTTCAACCAGGATACGAAATTCCCCGAGGATGATGTGCGTCATCGCTGGGACTTTCGCGCTGAGAGGGCGGCAAAAAACCTGGAACGCATCCAGGCAGTGCGGACATACTTGGCCGAGACCAGCGACCCGCGAACCATGCCCCAAATCTCCCTGGCGTGGATTTGGACGCGCAATCCTCGAACGATCCCCATCCCGGGCTTCAAGACCGTCGCACAGGTCAAAGAGAACATTGAGGCGATGGAGTTTGGCCTGTTGACCGATGAGCAAATGAAGAAAATTGACGAGATTTTCGGTCGCACAAAATGAACGCTGCCGTCCCAAAAAGCGATTTTGTGCACGCGAATGGTATCCGCCTCCACTACCTGGATTGGGGTGGAAACGGGCCTGCGCTCGTATTTCTAACCGGCATGGGCTGTTCCGTGTACATCTTTGGACAATTTGCCCCGCGTTTCGTGGATAATTTCCGCGTCCTCGCGCTCGACCGGCGCGGACATGGCGATTCAGACTACCCCGAAACGGGCTACGATCCAGACACATTGACGGAAGACCTCCGTCAGTTTTTGGACGCACTCGGTGTTGAGAAGGTAATTCTTGTCGGGCACTCAATGGCTTACGTCGAATTATGCCATTTCACGGCCTTGTATCCGAAGCGGGTCCTCAAACTCGTCTTTCTGGACGCGGCCTACGAGGACTTCCTGCCGGGAAATAAGGCGGTCTGGGAAAAGAATCCACTCCCCAAAATCATGCCGGGCTGGCCGGATGACTTTCACGGCACAATCGAAGAGTTCAATGCCGAGACCAAAAGGCGTTTCCCTGCTTTCGCTGTGATATGGAACGATGTGATGGAAGAGCAATCCAGGCATGTGTTCAGGGAGACTCCCAACGGCAGAGTAGTAGACAAAATGTCGGATGCCATATCCAAGGCCATCAACGACACGTTCGAAAGCTATGCACCCGAATATTCAAACCTCGAGGTACCGGTACTGAGTTTCTTCGCCGACCGCGATGGCACGGATTACCTCTCATGGGATTACATGACAGAGGAACAGCGGGCACAAGTGCTGGATTTTTTCAAAAATGTACTTCAACCAGACCGCCGGCGCTATTTTGAACAGTTTCAGCGTAAAGTGCCACATGCCCGGGTCGTAGTAATTCCAAATGGGCATCACTATTGCTTCGTAAAGCAGGAGGAGATCGTGTACGAAGAAATGCGAAGGTTCCTCTCCATTCTCTAATAATCCTCTTACGCCCGTTGGACAAAGCGCCAACGGGCGTTTTGTTATAATGCCTCCATATGATTGTATGGACACAGCGGGACGGGCTCCCGTCTCACTTTTCAACCAATTCGTTGTGTCCTTACGGAGGTTTTCCCCTATGATGCGATTTGACCGATTTACCGAACGAGCGCAGGAAGCCGCCCAGCGTGCGGCCGAGATCATCCAGCGCTACGGTCACAACCAGATTGATACCGAACACATCCTGCTGGCTCTCATCGAACAACCCGGCGGTGTAATTCCCCAAATTCTCGAAAAACTGAGTGTCAACCCCGAGGCGCTGGTCGAGCGGCTGGATGCCACCCTGCGCGCCAGCCCCAAGGCCAACATCTTCGGCGGCGGCGCGGGACAGATCTTCATCACCCCGCGCGTCAAGCGGATCATCGACCTCGCCAACGAGGAGGCCAACCGTCTCAAGGACGAGTACATCTCCACCGAACACATCTTCCTCGCCATTTTGACGGAACGCAACACCCCCGCGGCACGCATCCTCGAATCGGCCGGTCTGACCCGCGACCGCGTCTACGATGCGATTCAGGGACTGCGCGGTGGACAACGGGTGACCGATCCGCAGGCCGAGACGCGTTACCGCGCCCTCGAGAAATACTCCCGCGACCTGACCCAACTGGCCCGCGAGGGCAAGCTGGACCCCGTCATTGGCCGCGACACCGAGATCCTGCGCCTCATCCAGATTTTGTCCCGCCGCACCAAGAACAATCCCGTTCTCATCGGTGAGGCGGGCGTGGGCAAGACCGCCATCGTGGAAGGACTCGCCCAGAAGATCGCCACCAACGACGTTCCTGAAATTTTGAGCGGTAAGAAAGTCGTGGCCCTCGACCTCGGCTCGATGATCGCGGGGTCGCGCTTCCGCGGCGAGTTCGAGGAACGTCTCAAGGCCGTGATGGAGGAAGTCCAGCGGGCGCGCGGCGAGATCATCATGATGATCGACGAGTTGCACACCGTCGTCGGCGCAGGCGCGGCGCAGGGCGCGATGGACGCGTCCAACATGCTGAAACCCGCTCTCGCACGCGGCGAACTGCAATGCATCGGTGCGACCACGCTGGACGAGTATCACAAACACATCGAAAAGGACGCCGCGCTCGAACGCCGCTTCGCTCCCATTTACGTGGAGGAGCCGAGCGTGGACGACACCATCAAAATGCTGATGGGACTGCGCGACCGCTACGAAGCGCATCACAAAGTCCACTTTGCGGATGACGCCCTCGAAGCCGCCGCCCACCTGGCGGACCGCTACGTCACCGACCGCCACCTGCCCGATAAGGCCATTGACCTGATGGACGAGGCCGCCGCCAAGTTGCGCGTGGCGCTGTATTCGCTTCCGCCCGACCTCAAGGCGATGAAGAACGACATCGACCGCCTGCGCGCCGAAGAGGAACAGGCAGGCCTGGCACGCGATTACGAACAGGCCGCCCAGAAGAAATCCGAGCGGCTGCGCATCGAGGAAGAGTTCAACCGACAGCGCGACCAATGGGAATCGGAGCACAAACTGGACGAGGTGGTGGATGTGGACGACATCGCCTCCGTCGTCCACCAGTGGACGGGTATCCCCGTCTCGCAGATGATGGAGACCGAGTCGCAGAAACTTCTGCAAATGGAGGAACGTCTGCACGAGCGAATCATCGGCCAGAGCGAAGCCATCCACGCCATTTCGGATGCCATCCGCCGCGCCCGCTCGGGGCTGAAAGACCCATCCCGACCGATCGGCTCGTTCATTTTCATCGGCCCGTCAGGCGTCGGAAAGACCGAACTGGCGAAGGCCCTCGCCTGGTTCATGTTCGATGACGAGGACGCGCTGGTCCGCATTGATATGTCCGAGTACCGCGAACAGCACACCGTCTCGCGTCTGTTCGGGGCGCCTCCTGGCTACATCGGCTACGAGGAGGGCGGACAACTCACCGAGGCCGTCCGCCGCCGCCCGTACCGCGTGCTGCTCTTCGACGAGATCGAGAAGGCGCATCCCGAAGTCTGGAACGCGCTGTTGCAGATCCTCGACGATGGCCGCATGACCGACGGTCAGGGCAACGTGGTGGACTTCCGCAACTCGGTCATCATCATGACATCGAACCTCGGCACGGAATACGTCCGCAGAGGCGGGACGCTCGGTTTTGCACAGAAGACCGAAACGGACGAGGACCGCGAGGCCAAGGACAAGATCGAGAAGGCGCTCAAGGCCAACTTCCGTCCCGAGTTCCTGAACCGCATCGACGAGATCATCATGTTCTCACCGCTCTCGCTGACGGAGATGGAACAGATCGTTGACCTGCAACTGAAAGAAATTCAGGAACGACTGATCGAGCACAACATCACCGTGAAACTCTCCGAGGCCGCACGTGCCTGGCTGGCCAAGGAAGGATACGATCCCGCCTTTGGCGCCCGCCCGCTGCGACGTGCGTTGCAGAAGCACGTCGAGAGTCCGCTTTCGATGAAACTGCTCGGCGGCGAGTTCCCCAACGGCGCCACCGTGCTGGTGGACGTGGACGAGAAGAAGAACGTGCTCACCTTCACCGCGGGCGAAGCCGTAATGCCGAAGCGAAAAAAGAAAGAAGCGGTTTCCGCATGAAATCCAGAAACCAGGTTTCTCCAAGAAACCTGGTTTCTATTTCGTTACGAATGAAACGTTTTCTCACCATCCGCACCCTCATCCGCTTTCTCGCCGCGTGGACGATCCTCTCGACCATCCTCGTCGTCCTCATCGCCGTCGTCGGCATGGGACCGAACGGCCGCGCGGTCGCCATGATGGGCGCGGGACTCGTGCTCCTCTGGATCGTGCTCGGCGGGACGTTGATGTGGACGACGCGCGACCGCGTCCGCAATCTCGTTTTGCGGATTCGCCTTCCGTGGCCGCTGACCTTCGCCCTCTTCTGCACGCTTCTCGCGTTGACCGAGGAGGCGGTCACCGTTTCGATGACGAATCTCGCGCCGCTGTTTGGAGTCCCGCTCGGCGCGGCGTACATCACCGCCTCTGCGAATTACCTCGATGTGGTCGCGCTGCACAGCGTTGTCGTCTTCGTGCCCATGTTCATCGCCTGGGCATGGATGCTCTCGCGCTGGGACTTCCGTCCCGCGGAGGTCTTCCTGATCTTCGGGCTGACGGGTTTCCTCGCCGAAGCCCAATTCGCGGGGACATTCAATCTCGCGCAGGCTCCGTTCTGGATCTTCGTCTACGGGCTGATGGTCTGGTTGCCCGCGCACAGCCTCCCGTCAAGGAATGAGGCGAGGAGGCCGAAGTGGTGGACGTTCCCATTGGCGGTCATCCTGCCGTTCGTGTTCGCGATCCCTGTGGCAATCGTCGTCGGTTTTTTGCATCCGATCGGAATCCATTTTCCGCCCATCCCACCAAATTCCTAATCCATCTTTCAGGCAAATACGGTAAGATGGGGAAACTTAAATTAACGGAGAAACCATGGAAGCACCTGCCAATAACCAGAATGGGAATAAGACCGTCCTGATCGCCATCGGTATCATCATCGCGGTGTGTTGCGCGTGCGTGGTGATCGCGGCCGCGCTGGGCGTGATCGTGTATGAACGAGGCACGCAGTACATCTCGACCAGCATCCCCAATTTCCCAACGATCGTGCCGTCCGATTTTGGCACCCCGACCGCCGAACCCGAAGTGACGCGTCCGCCTGTGGAGGAGAGCACGAACGAGACTCTGCTGACGCTCGGCAATGCGGTTGTCCCTGAAAACGATCCCTACGACCTGGCATGCCGCCTGCAGGGAACCTGCAACGTGCCCGAGACTCTCGATCCGCCCGCCGCGCCATTGGAAGTGGGCGCCACGCAAAAATTCTGGATCGCCAATTCCAACACGAATGAGCATTTCCAGATCGAAGCCACCTTGCTTTACATCACGCCTCACACGTATTTCTGGGCGGAAAACGGCACCGACGTGGACATGAACGATCTCAAGCGCCTGATGGACACGTTCGAGGAAAAAATCTACCCTACCGACCGCGAATTCTTCGGCAGTGAGTGGACGCCCGGCGTGGATGGCGATGAACACATTTACGTCGTGTATGCCAGCAACATCGGCTACACCGTGGCAGGTTACTTCTCGCCGTCCGATTCCTACAACCCGAAGGTGAGCGAATATTCCAACGGCCATGAGATGTACGTGCTCGGCACCTCACAGGACCTCGGCGACGATTACACGTACTCGACCCTGGCGCACGAGTTCGTCCACATGATCCAGTTCGCGTCCGACCGAAACGACGTGTCGTGGATCAACGAAGGATTTGCCGAACTCGGCGCGTTCCTCAACGGATATGACGTGGGCGGAGCGGACTGGCTCTACGCCCAGGACCCCGATCTGCAACTGAACGACTGGGCGGATTCCAACTCGCCCGACTTTGCCCCACACTATGGCGCGAGCTTCCTCTACCTGCTCTACTATCTCGACCGCTTCGGCGAGGACGCTTCCAAGGCGCTGACGGACAATCCCGAAAATGACTTGACCAGCGTGGATAGCACACTCGCCGACCTGAACATCACCGATACCGCCACAGGCAAGGTTGTCACCGCGGACGATGTGTTCATGGACTGGGCGCTGGCCATGTTCATCAACGATAAATCCGTGGGCGACGGACGTTACACCTTCCACAACTATCCCGATGTGCCGCAGACGCGCGCCACGGAGACCGTCTCCACCTGTCCTTCCGCGCCATTGGCCCGCAGTGTCCATCAATATGGCATTGACTACATCAGCATTGACTGCGCGGGTGAAATGACCCTGCACTTCGAAGGCTCCACGGTCACAGGTCTGCTCCCCGTGGAGGCGAATTCGGGTCAGTACGCCTTCTGGTCGAACCGCGGCGACGAATCCAACATGACCCTGACGCGTGAGTTCGACTTCACGAACGCCAGCGGCCCGATCGAACTCTCCTACTCCACCTGGTACGATATCGAGGAGGATTGGGACTATCTCTACGTGGAAGTCTCCGAGGACGGCCAGAACTGGACCATCCTCAAAACGCCCTCTGGCACCGACACCGATCCCACGGGCAACTCCTACGGCTGGGGCTACACAGGCAAGACCAGCGGCTGGATCGAGGAGACGGTGGACCTTTCCGCGTACGCGGGCAAGAAGGTGCAGGTCCGCTTCGATTACGTCACCGACGCGGCCGTCAACGGGGAAGGCCTCCTCGTGGACGACATCAAAATTGACGCCATCAACTACACGACAGACTTCGAATCGGACGATGGCGGCTGGGAAGCGCGTGGATTCGTCCGCGTGAACAACGTCCTGCCGCAGACCTTCCGCCTGGCGCTCATCATCAAGCGCGGCGGCGAGACAACCGTCCAGTACATCGATGTCAACGCAGACCAGACCGCAGACATCCCGCTCTCGCTGGAAAGCGGCGACACCGTCACGCTGGTCGTCACAGGCACCACGCGTTTCACCCGCACCACCGCCACTTATTCGGTAGAGATCCGTTGATTGGTAGGGGCGGGGTTACCCCGCCCCTACATTTTTTGGAGGAAACCATGTCCACAGCACCAAAATCACAAGTCCTGAACATATCCGAACTGGCCGCGTACCAGGGAGGTTCGGTCGTCAGCCGCCAGATCACCAAAGCGGACGCGGGCAACGTGACGCTTTTCGCCTTCGACGCGGGACAGGAACTGAGCGAGCACACCGCTCCCTACGACGCCCTCGTTCACATCCTGGACGGGGAAGCGGAGGTACGCATCTCGGGCGTTCCCCACACCCTGACGGCGGGCGAAGCCATCATCATGCCTGCCAATGAACCGCACGCGCTCCACGCGGTGAAGAAATTCAAGATGCTGTTGACGATGATCCGTGCGTAGGTCAAAATAGAGCGAGAGTTTTCTCGCTCTATTTTTTTTTAAACTTGCCCGAACGCGCAATTTGCTGTATATTCGCGTCATCTCTTTTCCCCACACCCATCCATGACATCCAACCGCAACCGCCGAATCGTGACCGCCTTCATCGTCTTTGACGTGCTCCTGCTCGGAGCGTTCGCGCTTTACAAGGTCCCCTCCCCCGTTTCAGATGTGCTCCACCAACGGACGAGCCGCGTTCGGGCGGAGATCGCGTCCTTCGATGGCGGAGCCGATCTCCCCGTCCAGCTTGAGGCAAGTCGCGTTTCGTCCGCAGACGGGATGGTGCAAGTCTTCGTCCCTGCGGGAGAATTCCGAATGGGGACCAATGAAAAGACCGCGCTGAAGAACCGTCCGCCACACCGCGTCACGCTCGATGCGTTTTGGATAGACCAGACCGAGGTCTCGAACGCGATGTACGCGAAATGCGTGGAGGCGAAAGCGTGTCCGCGTCCGTTCGGCAACATCAACCCGTTTTTTGGAAAATCAAAATACGAAGACCACCCCGTCGTATACGTGAGTTGGGACAACGCCGACTCGTATTGCCGTTGGGCTGGACGTCGCCTGCCGACCGAGGCCGAGTGGGAGAAGGCCGCGCGCGGGACCGACGGGCGCGGCTACCCCTGGGGCGACGACGCGCCGACGATGAGACTCGCGAACTTCGACAACGCCATCGGCGAGCCGCTTCCCGTGGATCGCTATCCGCTGGGGGCCAGTCCGTATGGCGCTTTGAACATGGCGGGCAACGTTCGCGAGTGGGTGGCGGATTGGTTCCACGAGTTCTACTACATGGCGTCGCCACTCGATAACCCGCTGGGACCGCCGAGCGGCGCGCACAAGTCCCTGCGCGGCGGATCGTATCTCGACGGCGCGACGGAGATCCGCGTCTTCAACCGCTTCGACCACGAGCCGCTCTCGCCAGGCATCAACCGCGGCTTCCGTTGCGCGAGTAGTGTGGAGGAGTGATACAATGTTGTTGCTAAGGAGGAAGAAGATGCCCACTCCAAAATCGACCACACCCATGCCAGAGCCAACCAAAGTCAATGTGGAGGTTCTTGCGGATCATTACCAGAAGACCTATGAGGTTGCCTACGAAAACTGGAAAGAGCGCAACAAACTATTTACATTTCTGGTATTGACAGCAATTGTTGGTTTACTCATTCTGCAGAGAGGGGATATGGTGAATGAGTTATTTGTAAAGTATGTTCAGAAATATTTTGAACTGAAATTCCCTGACGACGAAATTCTTATAAGAGCGATAAGCAAATCCGTCCCATTCAGTTTAGTGCAGAGTGGAATCCTGGTGGCGATGTTCTATTTCATGCAGCGTTTGCACGCTACCAATCTGACCGTGATGCGGACGTATAAATATCTTGCCATTCTTGAAAATGAAATCCAACCCTATCTCGGATTGCCAGGAAAAAGCGGCTCATTCACGCGCGAAAGTAAGTTCTATTGGGACAATCGCGTTTTTATGCAGACCATGTCGAAATGGTCCTACGTCGTGGTCTTGTTTGTATTGTTGATTCCCTTTATGTATTTCAAGTTGGCCAGCGACATTGGCTTGGCTCCAATAACAATAACGGCAGTGGATATCATTGTCTCGGTTTTGACCTTTGCCTATTGGTTCGATTATGCGCGTTCCGCCATCAAGCTGGACAAAGATCCAGCAACAGATAAAGGGAAATAATAACAGCGACAAAAAATCAGCCCTGCGACCAAAATCGCAGGGCTGATTGCTAATTGCCAATTGCTCACCGCTAAATGTGTATCGCCTGTCCGCTCGCACCGTGCGCGGCTTCCATGATCGCTTCGGAGATCGTCGGATGCGCGTGGACGTTGCGGGCGATCTCGTGCGGGGTGAGTTCCATCATGTGCGCGAGGGTCAGTTCGGGCAGTAACTCGGTCACTTCGGGACCGATCATGTGCGCGCCCAAAATTTCGCCATATTTCTCGTCCATCACAATTTTGACGAAGCCCGCATAGTCGCCGAGTCCCAGCGCCTTGCCATTGGCCTGGAAGGGGAACCTGCCAACCTTCACCGTCAAGCCGCGTTCCTTGGCCTGCGCTTCGGTGATTCCAAACGACGCGATCTGCGGCTGACAGTACGTGGCGCGCGGCATCATCTCGTAATCGAGCGTGACGGTCTCGGCGCCCGCGATGACTTCCGCCGCGACGATTCCCATCGCCGAGCCGACGTGCGCCAGCATCAACTTGCCTGTCACATCGCCGATGGCGTAAATCCCAGGGACGTTGGTCTGCATCTTCTCATTGACTTCCACGAAGCCGCGCTCGCTGATCTTGACGCCGACCTCTTCGAGGCCGAGCCCCTTCGAGTTGGGACGGAACCCAATCGCGACCAAGGCTTGATCCGCTTCGAGGATCGTCTGCTTCCCTTCGGCAGAGACGACCACCTTCACGCCCGTCGCGGTCGCTTCGACGGATTCGACCTTGTGTCCCGTCATGGCTTTAATGCCGCGCTTCTTGAATTCCTTTTCGAGTTCCTTCGAAATTTCTTCATCTTCCAGCGGGACTAGACGCGGCAGCATCTCAACGACGGTCACGTCCACGCCATAGGAATTCCACACCGTGGAAAATTCGACGCCGATGGCGCCCGAGCCGATGACGACCACAGACTTGGGAAGTTTGTCTTGCAGGATCGCTTCGAGATACGTGACGACCTTCTGTCCGTCCACTTTCCACGCGCCAGGGACAGCCGCGCTCGCGCCCGTGGCAACGATGATGTTCTTCGCGGCGAGTTCCGTGACCTTGCCGTCCTTGTCAGTGACGGTCAGCGCGTCTTTGGATTTGAACTTCGCTTCGCCCATGAAGACGGTGATGCCGTTCTTCTTCATCAGGAAGCCGACGCCTTTCGTCAGACGGTCGGAGTTCGAGCGTGAGCGTTTGAGGGCCACGCCGTAATCCAATTTTAGATTCTCGAACGAGAAACCAAATTCCTTGCCGCGCTCGCGCAGGGTGTGCGCCACTTCGGCATTTTTCAACAACGACTTGGACGGGATACAACCGACATTAAGACAAACGCCGCCCAGCCACTGCTTGTCCACGATGGCGACTTTCTGCTTCAACTGCGCGGCACGGATGGCGGCCACGTAGCCCGCAGGCCCCGCGCCGATCACAACAACATCAAAATTTTCAGGCATGTTTCACTCCAGAGAGTAGAGAATAGAGATTAGATGGTAGTCGTGCGTGCCCAATTGTACCCGCTCTCGCATTTTCAAGTGAAGGCGGGATACTTTAATAACGCATGAGAGCAAGTTCTTTGTTTTGGTCTTGTGCCTCGCTTCAAAAGCCGTTATCATTCACTCACTCATTTGGACACTTACTCGCGGAGGTTGACATGCTCGATACACAAGGTAACTTCTTCCTCGGCCGTCTTTTCGACGCCGCCAAAGGCAAACTTGCAGACAAGGCCCTGCTCTACGATCCCGCCGACCTTACCACGCACGGACTCGTCACAGGCATGACGGGTTCGGGCAAGACGGGTCTGTGCGTCGGCATCCTCGAAGAGGCCGCTCTCCAGAACATCCCCGCCATCATCATTGACCCGAAGGGCGATCTCACCAATTTACTGCTTCACTTCCCCGATCTTCTCCCCGCCGATTTCCAACCCTGGCTGGATGCAGACGTGGTCCGCCGCGATGGCAAAACGCTCGAATCCGCCGCGAAGGAGACCGCCGAAAATTGGAAAAAGGGACTGGCCGATTGGGGCATCGACCGCGAGCGCCTGCTGGCGCTCAAGAACGCGGCCGAGTTCGCCGTCTACACCCCAGGCTCGGACGCGGGGATTCCCGTCAGCGTGTTGTCGTCGCTGGCCGCGCCCACCATCCCGTGGGAGGAGAACCGAGAGATCCTGCGCGAACGCATCTCGTCCACCGTCACCGCTCTGCTCGGACTCGTCGGCATGGACAACGTGGATCCGCTCCGCTCGCGCGAGCACATCCTGCTCTCCAACCTGTTCGAGGACGCCTGGAGCGAGGGCCGCGATCTCGACATGACCGAGTTGATCCTGCAAACCCAGAAACCGCCGTTTGAAAAACTGGGCGCGTTCCCGCTTGAGAATTTCTTCCCCGAACGCGACCGCATGGAACTGGCGATGTTGCTCAATAACATCCTCGCCTCGCCTGGCTTCGAAGTCTGGCGCGAGGGGCAGAACCTCGACATCCCCGCGCTCCTCTTTGCAGAGGACGGCCGCCCGCGTCACAGCGTTTTCTACATCGCACACCTGAGCGACTCCGAGCGCATGTTCTTCGTCACGCTCCTGCTCTCCGCGGTCGAAACGTGGATGCGTACACAGGCTGGTTCCAACACCCTGCGCGCCCTCGTCTACATGGACGAGATCTTCGGCTACATGCCACCCACCGCCAACCCGCCCTCCAAACTCACATTGCTCCGCATGTTGAAGCAGGCGCGCGCCTTTGGCGTGGGCATGTTGCTCGCCACGCAAAACCCCGTGGACGTGGACTACAAAGGCATGTCCAACACGGGCACATGGATCATCGGCAAACTCCAGACGGAGCAGGATAAAAATCGCCTGCTCGACGGCCTCGAGAGTGCCGCGGGCGGAAGCGACCGTGCCACCCTTGATAAACTCATCTCCGCACTCGGCAAGCGCGTCTTCGTGATGCACAACGTCCACGAGAAGGCGCCTGTCGTGTTCCAGACCCGTTTCGCGATGAACTATCTCGCGGGACCGTTGACGCGGACGCAGATCCCCGCACTGAACAGACTCGTCGGTGCGGAACAGACCGCGGACAGCCGTCCGCCGACCGCAAAACCTGCCGCCTCTCATGCGGACCTCGCGACGGCCTCCGTTTCGACAGCCGCCGCGGCGCCGCGGCCGTCTGTGGCGGCGCGGCCCGCCTCCACGTTGGGAGGAAGCGTCACGCGTCCGCCTGTCCCATCCTCCGTTGCGGAATATTTCCTGCCGCTGACGAACAGCCTGCCCGAGGCTTTCCGCGCCACAGGCAAGACCCAGCCCGCCGACGCGCGTCAGGTGGGCGTGTTCTACCGTCCCGCGTTGGTGGCCTCCGCTCAAGTCCGCTTCTTCGACCGCAAATACGGCGTGGACGCGGAAGTGGTGCGCTCGGCGCTCATCGAAAATCCCGAACGACGCAGTGCCCAGCGTTGGGATGATTTCGTCGCCGCCGTCCCCGCGGACAAAATGGATTCCACCCCCGCGCCCGATGCGCGCTTCGACGTTCTCTCGCCGACCCTTTCCGACGCGAAACTCGTCTCCGCGCTTCAAAAGGATTTCATTGACTGGGTCTATCGCACCACGTCGGTGAAAGCGCGCGCGAACGAATTGCTCAAGGTGTACGGCGGCCCCGATATCTCGCAGGCCGATTTCATGAAGGCTTGCTCCGAAGCCGCCAGCGAAGCGCGTGACAAGGAACTCCAAAAGGAGGCGGGAAAGATCGACAAGCAGATCGCCTCGTTGCAGGACAAACTGGTGCGCGAAGAACGCGAATTGGATCAGGATCAGGCCGATCTTCAGAATCGAAAGATCGAGGCGGGCGCGAACCTGTTGGAATTGGGCGCGGGTCTGGTCGGTTTTGGCCGCAAGAAAAGCGTCTCCACCCAGTTCACCAAGCAACGCCTCGCCGCGAATGCCAAGGCAGACGTGGAAGAATCGTTGAATGCCATTGCCGAATACAAGAAGCAACTGGCCGCGTTGGAGGCCGAGCGCACCCGCATCGCGGACAAGGTCAACGCGCGCTGGGGTGACGTGGTCAACAAGATCACCGAGATCGATGTCAACCCCAAGAAGACCGACATCTACGTCAACGTCTTCGGCGTGGCATGGACGCCGTACTACCTCGTCGAAGTCGGCGGGCAGAAGATGGAACTCCCCGCGTTTGGCGAATGATAACTACCAAATACTTCCGCCGCCGTCATCGGCGGCGGATTTTATCGAAAGGCAAATTTCTATGGACGATTCTGTGATTTCAGAAAAAGAGTTGATTGAGCTTGAATCACTCTGGAAATTAACTACCAAGGGCCCTTGGAAGTCATGGATTGAGGGTCGAGATCACAGGGCTGGCTCTAATTTTATTATGACTGGTGGCGATGATATTTCCCTGATAGGCGGAACAGACTCGGATCAAGATTTTATTGCATTGTCACATGAACTTGTTCCTGTTTTGATAGCGGAGCTCAGAGGGTTGAAAGCAAAATTAAAAGAGACTCCAAGATAAATGCCATGAATATCCTCTGTATAATCCTCTCCCTCCTCCTCTGGGGCGTGATCCATTCCCTGCTGGCATCCAACGCCTTCAAGCAATGGCTGACGCGCCTGGTCGGACAACGACTCATGCGCGCTTATCGCTTGTCCTACAATGCGTTTTCCCTGATCAGTTTTCTCCCCATTCTCTACCTCGTGGCTGTCCTTCCTGACGCGCCGCTCTATTACGTCCCCGCGCCGATTTCGTACGCGATGATTCTCGGGCAGGGACTCGCCGCGATTCTTCTCCTCGTCGGCGTTCTGCAAACGGACACGTTGGCCTTCGTCGGCCTGCGTCAACTCTTCGAGGAGGAGAAGCCCGCCAAATTCGTCACAAACGGACTCTATCGCCTCGTCCGCCATCCGCTTTACACGGCAGGACTTCTCTTTCTATGGCTCTCCCCGCAGGTGACGGTCAACTCGTTCACATTGTATGTCGGCGCGACGATCTACATTCTCATCGGCGCGTATTTCGAAGAGCGGAAACTCTCGCGCGAGTTCGGCGCCGCGTATGCCGAATACAAATCCAAAACACCGATGCTGATTCCCAGGATGAAGTAAATACACAACCCAGGTTTCTCGAAGAAACCTGGGTTGTGTATTCTATGGAACCTGTGCATCTCCTGCCTCGTTATTAAGATGACTCTCACCGAGGCAGGTATAATTCCCTTTATGACAGCCTATTCAAAACCCTACTCGCGCCCCTATCCGATCGCTGTCCAACTCTTATCCACTTTGACTCTTGGATTGGGCGCGTTCCTTTTAGTGATCCTGACGTTGACGCTGGGATATCAACTCCTCTACGCGGGACGCATCTTCCCCGGTGTGACGGTGGCGGGCGTGGACCTTTCGGGTCTTTCTCCCTCGGACGCGGCGCTCAAACTCAACCAGACGTTATCCTTCCCCGTCAGTGGACGGATCGTCTTCCGCGATGGAGCGAACGTTTGGTACACCTCTCCCGTGGAACTGGGGATGGTCTTCGACGCTTCCGCAAGCGCGCAGACAGCCTATCGTCTCGGGCGAAGCGGCAACCCATTCCGCGCGTTGACCGACCAGGTGCGCTCCCGCAAACAGGGCACGGACGTGGCTCCCGTCATCATCTTCGACCAGCGGCTCGCGTACGCGTACGTCAATAACCTGGCCGCGTCCATCAACCGACCCGCGGTGGAGGCCAGCCTGAAGATCGAGGGGACGAACGTGGTCGCGCAGGCGGGACAGGTGGGCCGCCACGTGGACGTGGACTCGACGCTTGTCTTCCTTAGCGCACAGTTGCAGACCTTCCGCGATGTGGAAGTGCCGCTGGTGGTAATCGAGACTCCGCCCCTGATCGCGGACGTCTCCGCGCAGGAGGCCGCCGCGCGCCAGATCCTCTCCGCACCGTTGCAACTTTCCCTGCCGAATGCCGCGGCGGGCGATCCTGGCCCGTGGACGTTCGAGCCGTCGGTGGTGGCGGGCATGTTGACGGTTAAACGCGTCGATAACGGCGGCCAGTCCGAGGTCCAGGTGGGACTCGAGAGCGGCGCGTTCGCCAAGGCGCTGATCCCCGTCGCGGGTCAGGTGGACCGCAAGTCCAAAAATGCAAAATTCTATTTTGACGATAACACCAGACAGTTGGTGCTGGTCGAAAATTCCGCCTCGGGCCGCACGACGGATGTCTCCGCGACCGTCACGGCCGTGAACGAGGCTCTGTTGCGCGGCGAACATTCGGTGCAGTTGGTGGTGAAGGAAGAGCAACCCGCCGTCAGTGATAGCGCCACCGCCGAATCGCTGGGCATCCGCGAACTGGTCAGTTCGCAGACATCGTATTTCCGCGGCTCGAACGCCGAACGCATGACCAACATCCAGATCGCGGCAGAACGTTTCCACGGCGTGTTCGTCCCGCCTGGCGCGACCTTCTCGATGGGCGAAGTTCTCGGCGATGTGACGCTCGACAACGGTTTCGCCGAAGCGTGGATCATCTACGGCGGGCGGACGATCAAAGGCGTGGGCGGCGGTGTCTGCCAGGTGAGCACCACCCTGTTCCGCACCGCGTTCATGGCGGGATTCCCCATCGTGGAACGCCACTCGCACGCCTACCGCGTCTCGTACTACGAGCAGACTGCCACGGGCCGCGACCCAATGCTGGCGGGCATGGACGCCACCGTCTACTTCCCGCTGGTGGACTTCAAATTCGTCAACGACACACCCTACTGGCTGTTGATGGAAACCTACTTTAACCCCTCGTCGCAATCGCTGACGTGGAAATTCTATTCCACCTCCGATGGCCGCTCGGTGACATTCGATGCCAGCGGGCCGCGCAACATTGTCTCCGCGCCCGCGCCGCTGTTCGAACTCAACCCCGAGTTGAACAAAAATCAGATCAAACAGGTGGATTGGGCCGCTGACGGCGCCGACGCCACCATCGTCCGCACGGTCTGGAAGAACGGCGCGGTCTATTTCACCGACACGTTCACCACCAACTACGAACCGTGGCAGGCCGTCTGTCAGTATGGCCCGGACACCGAAGATATGGAAAAACTGGCAAAGAAACAAGGTGTCTGCCTGCCCCCGCCGTAACAGTAAGGGCACAGCGTAAAATATTCATTTTGAGTCATCAGAGGGCTTCGCTGTGCCCCTACTGTTGACATGGTAAAATTGCCGCTTGTTATGAAAGAAATCAATGGAGTACCCAATGCTCAGTAACGAACTACTCGAAATATTACGTTGCCCCAGTTGCGTTCGCGAAAAGAACGGCCTGCTCACGCTCCACAAAGATGCGTGGCTGGTCTGCAAGGAATGCGGACGCAAATACCCCATCCTCGACGACATCCCCGTCATGCTCATTGACGAGGGCGACAAGTGGGTAAGCACTCCCGTCGAGAACCTGCCCGTTCCTCCCCCTCCTGCGGGGAAATAATGCCTTCGTTGGAAGATCTGCTGGCCGACCTGACCAGCGGCGACGAAACGCGCGCCGAAGCGGCTGTTCCTGCGCTGGCGGCGCTGGAAGGGGAGACGGTCATCCCGTCTCTGCGCGGCCTGCTGGACTCAGACGACGCGGACATCCGCTGGTGGGCCACGCGCACCCTCGCCTCGCTTCCCTCTCTGGACGCGGGCCTGCTCCTGCCTTCGTTGAGCGACGCGGCCCCCGAGGTCCGTCAATGCGCGGCGCTGGGACTGACCAGTCACCCATCCGAGGCGGCCATTCCCGCTCTCATCCGCGCCTTATCTGACTCTGATAGCCTTGTCGGCGAACTGTCCGCTCGGGCGTTGATCGCGATCGGGGAGCCTGCGACGGAGAGTCTGCTCGAGGTCCTAAAAGAAGCACCCCAGTCTGCCCGAATCCATGCCATGCACGCCCTATCCGAAATTGCCGACCCCCGCGCCATCCGCCCGATGATCGAGTCGATGGGCGAAAATTCGGCCATGCTCCAATATTGGGCAGAGGCTGGGTTGGAGAAAATGGGCGTGAACATGGTTTACTTTAAACCCTGAGAATGGTTATGAAGAAGATCAATCTGCCAAAATTCAAACTACCCCAAATTAAACTGAAACGCCCCTCCATGGGAGGCGCGATCTTTTGGGTGATCACCATCGGGCTGGGCGTGGCCGCAATGCTCTTTGCGCGCAATTTCTTCGCCTGTTGGACGATCACCAGCCTGCCGGGCATGGCGCCCGCCACGTGCGGCGCCCAGGCAGGCGGACTCCCCGTCTTCAACCCCGAGGGGACACCGATCGCCACCACTGTGGCGGCCACGCCCGAGGTCTCCGCGCCGGTGGATGTGCCTCCGCCCACCTGGGACGGTGGAAGCCGCGTGAATGTGCTCTTCATCGGCGTGGACGCCCGCGACTGGGAAGCCAACAACGAAGCGCCCCGCTCGGATACGATGATCCTATTCACCATCGATCCCATCTCGAAGACGGCAGGCATGCTCTCGATCCCGCGCGATATGTGGGTAAATATCCCCGGCTTCGGGTACGGACGTATCAACACCGCCTATTCGCTCGGCGCGGGCGCAAAATTGCCCGGCGGCGGCCCCGGCCTGGCCATGAAAACCGTGGAGCAGTTCCTGGGTGTGCCGGTCAATTATTACGGACAGGTGGACTTCAACACGTTCATCGCCATGATCGACACCATCGGCGGCATCGACGTGCAGGTGAAGGAACGCCTCAAACTGGACCCCGTGGGCACTGGCATGGACAAGGTAGTCGTTACCCCCGGTCTTCGTCATTTGGTGGGGTGGAAGGCTCTGGCCTACGCCCGCACCCGCAAGACCGAAGGCGGTGACGTGGACCGTGCCGAACGCCAGCAGGATGTAATCTTTGCCATCATGGACAAGGTGCTCAGCCCCGATTATTTCCCCACCTTTGTAAAGCAGGCGCCGGGTCTGTACGAATTAATGGCGGCAGGTATCCATACCAACCTGTCGTTCGACGACGGCCTGCGGCTGGCTGTTTTGTTGCAGGGAATCCCGCGCGAGAATATCAAAACGGGCGTGATCGACTACGACATGGTCACTTTCGACAACACCGTTCTGGATGGGCAGAATGCCAGCGTCTTCAAGCCCAAGCCAGACCAGATCCGCATTCTGCGCGATGAGATTTTCGGCGGCGGAGCCGTCAGCGCGATGGCTGGATCAGGCGACCCGGTGCAGTTATCCAAGCAGGAGAACGCCCGCATCCGCATCACCAACGGCGCCTTTGCGCAGGATTTCGGTCAGCGCACGGCGACCTATCTGCAAGGGCTGGGACTGAATGTGACGGAACTGTCCAGCACGACTCAGGTCGACCGCACAGTCATCGTCCTGTACTCCCCCAAACTCTACACCATGCGCTTCCTGCTCTACTTATTTGGAATGAACGGTTCTTCTGGTACCACGCAAATCCGCTTTGACCCCAACCCCGCCTCACCGGTGGACGTGGAAATCCTTCTGGGCAATGACGTGGCCAACGCCAACGTGATTCCCTGACGAACACAGCACCAGAATTTCACTACTAATTGAGAGAGTGCCGATCAGATAATCGGCACTCTCTTTATTTTTCAGGGATGCGTTTTGGAAATGCAAGCGAAAGCTGGGCGAGCCTAGAGACTCTCCTTCAAAAAGGCGAACGTCCGCTCCCAGGCCAACTTCGCCGCGGCGGCGTCATATTCGGGGCGATCCTCCTCCACGAACCAGTGGGCCGCTCCGGGGTAGATGTGAAGCGTCACGTCCACGCCCGCGGATTTCATGTCCGCTTCCATCTTATTCACCCACTTGATCGGCTCCCACTCGTCCACGTCCGAGAAGTGGCCGAGAACCTTCGCCTTGAAATTTCCGTAGTCCGCCTCGCCTGCACCGTAGAACTGGACCACCGCGGCAACATCGGATTCGTTGGCCCCGACCAACAGCGCCCAGGATGCGCCCATCGAAAAGCCGATGATGCCGATGGGCTGGCCAAGTGCGGCAAGATGATCGTGTGCGGCCTTGACCACATCGCCCATGAAACTCTCGTCGTTCTTTTCCATGAAGGCCTTGGCCTCATCGATCGTCGTCGCAACTCGGCCTTGATAGTAATCAGGCGCGAGCGCAGTGAAACCCTGCTCGGCAAGACGGTCACACACGCGTTTGAAGAACGGTTTCAACCCCCACCATGCGTGGAGCACCAGCACGCCCGGCCCGCCTTTTTCGGGCGCGGCGAGATAAACGCGGGCAATCTGATCGTTCACCTTTAAATTGAATTCGGATTTTGTGATGGACATGGTTTCTCCTTATTTGATAACGTATCTCATGATCAACTGCGTTTCTGACGCGGAACCAACCTGCTCAAAACCGATCTTTCGAAATGCCGATGCAATGCCCATATAGCCGCTGTAACTGTTCAGTTTTTGCCCCGCGAGTTTGGGGGTCTGCATGTCAATGGGATACCCCTCCACGATCTTCGCCCCTTTCGATTTGGCATATTCCACAGCGCCTGCGAGCAGTGCGTGCAAAACACCCTGCTTGCGCGCGGACTTGTCCACAAAGAAGCAGACGATGGACCACACAGGTTTTTCATCCACTCGTTTCAAGATGCGGGAACTTTCCAACGCCGCATAATTTTCGCGCGGCCCAATGGAACACCAGCCAACAGGCTCATTATCCACATACGCCAATAATCCCGCCACCTGCTTGTCATCCGTCATACTCTTTAAAGCGGCTTTCGTTCCATCGCCGCGCAAGGCTTTAAAATCTTTGCGCGGCAAACGCCAGAACATGCACCAACAACCTGCATAACCGCCGTGCGCGCCGAATAATTTTTCCATGTCTTTCCATCGCGCAGTGGTTAAGGGAAGGACTTCGATTTTTGACATGTTATCTCCTTGAAACTTGACCATTGTACCAGAACGAGTGTTCTAATTCAAGTAATCAACTGTATGATAAACTTTGCGCGCCCATGACCCGACGCCCCCTCCTCATCGGTCTTACCCTTGCCGCGTTCGCGCTTCTCTTCCTCCGCACCGCGTGGGTCGGCGACGACGTCTACATCACCCTCCGCACCGTGGACAACCTCGTCCACGGCTATGGGCTGACGTGGAACGTGGCCGAACGCGTCCAATCGTACACGCATCCGTTGTGGATGTTCTTTCTGACCGCGCTTTACCTCCCGACGCGTGACGCCTACCTGACCGCCCTACTCGCTTCCTTCCTCGCCTCCCTCCTGACCTTCTGGCTGGTCGCGCGCCGAGACGCGTTCGCGGCCCTCGGGGTTTTGACTCTCCTGCTCTCCAAAGCCTTCATGGACTATTCCACGTCGGGGCTGGAAAATCCGCTCACGCATTTGTTGTTGGTTTTGTTTTTCATCGCGTTCATCGAGAAACAATCATCCCCGTTGACTCTTGCCTTCATCGCATCGCTTCTCGCGCTCAATCGTCAGGATGCGATTCTGTTTGTAATCCCAGCATTTATATACATCCTCCTGTCCTCGTCATTGCGAGGAGGGTGGCCTTCCCGACGAAGCAATCCCCGCCTCGTGGAGGAGATTGCTTCGCAACGAACGCTCGCAATGACGGTACGCGATCTCCTCCTCGGCATCCTCCCCCTCCTCCTCTGGGAAGCTTTCTCCCTCTTCTATTACGGATTCCCCTTCCCTAATACCTACTACGCCAAACTTGGCGCGGGGATTCCCCAAGCGGAGCTCTTCGCGCAGGGATGGGTCTACCTGCTCGATTCCCTCCAACGCGACCCGTTGACATTGACCGTCATCGCAACGGGCATCCTCCTCGCCCTCTGGCGTGGGCAAATCCGCGAACGCCTGCTCGCGCTCGGAAGCGTCACCTACCTCGCCTACGTCCTCTCCATCGGCGGCGACTTCATGAGCGGGCGTTTCCTGACCGCGTCGCTTCTGGTCAGCGCGTTGTTACTTGTGCGTCTCATGCAAAACGTTGCGACGCCCTGGAAATGTGCGGCGTTTGCAACGGTTATCATTCTCGGCCTATTTGCCAAGCCAATCAACTTCATCCTCGACTTGAACCAGCCGCGCTTTACCGAGCGCGACCTGATCACTGGCATCAACGATGAGCGCGCCTACTACTATCCGATCAGCGGGCTGATGAATTATCGCCCTGGCAAGCAAATTCCCTTCGCATCCGAGGGCTGGGTCGAGCATGGATACGCCCTGCGCACAAGCGGCAAATCCGTGGTGGACGAGAAGAATGTCGGGTTCATCGGCTATTTCGCAGGACCCGCCGTCCACATTGTGGATCGGTACGCGCTGGCGGATCCGCTCCTGGCGCGGCTGCCCGCTGCCAGCGTGGAGAAGTGGCGCATCGGCCATTTCGAGAGGGATATCCCTACGGGGTATATCCAAAGCCTGCGGACGGGAGTCAATCAGATCCGTGATCCAAACCTGGAAAAATTCTACGACGCGTTGTCGCTCATCACGCGCGGACCGCTCTTGAGCCGCGAGCGTCTCATCGCCATCTGGAAAATGAACACGGGACAATTCGATTATCTTCTTTCTAATGAATGACCCAATAATGCGTCATTGCGAGGAGTGTTCTTCCCTGGCACCGCCCACCAGGGCAGGTGTGCGACGAAGCAATCTCCCAATCGCGAGGAGATTGCTTCGGGCGGACGAACATCGCCCTCGCAATGACGGACATCGGTAGAGAAATCATCTTATGGAGTCTTCCCAATGATCCCTGGCCTCGACGGCGTGCGCGCCATTGCCTTCCTGCTGGTATTCTTTTTACACACCGATTATTTGTATTTCGGCTGGGTGGGCGTGCAATTGTTTTTTGTGCTTTCGGGTTTTCTCATCACCGACATTTTGCTGCGGATGAAAGAGAAGTTCAGCGCGGGCGATTATTTCAAGAAATTTTACGGCCGCCGTTTCTTAAGAATTTTCCCGCTGTATTATTTGTACCTGCTCATCATCTTTGTTGTGACGATCATCGTCATCTACTATGGATACCGCGTCGCGTACATGCAGCGCACGCAGGAGCAATTCCCCTACGCGCTGGCTTACATCTACAATTTTTTCAACGCGAGTTCCGCCTACGACGGCGAGTCGTGGCTGATCGGGCATCTCTGGTCGCTTTCGGTGGAGGAGCAGTTTTATATCTTCTGGCCGCTGTTGATCTTTCTCACGCCGAAAAAACATTTGAAGAAATTGTTCGTCGCCGCCATCATTGCGGGTCCGCTCTTCCGCGCGGGGATTTCCTTCCTCTACAAATATTACGATGTGCCGTTCATGTTCCCCGACTATTCGGTCGTGACCTACGTCCTGCCGTTCTCGCATCTCGACGCGTTCGGGCTGGGCGCGTTCATTTCCCGATTCGAAATTCCCAAAGCGCGCTGGCAGTTCATCGCGTTGCTCCTGCTCCTGCCCATCATTGGTTTTGCGACCACTTACTGGTCAACGGGTTCGTTGGGCGACATCACTGCGCTCGGTTTTCGCTATCCGCTCGCGAAGGACATGAAACAGGTTTGGGGCTACGTTTACCTCAATTACGTTTGCGCGCTATTCATTTACATCGTGGTGAAGGAAAAATTCCTTGTCGGTTTTCTCGACAAACCCTTCATCGGTTACCTAGGCAAAATTTCCTACGGTCTCTACGTCTATCACTTTGCCATCGTCTGGTTTGTGGCGCGCATCCGTGACCTGAGCGTCCCCATCGCCATCGCCAAGCCGCTCACGCTGGTCATCTCTGCAATCCTGCTTTACTTCATCGCCTCGCTGAGTTACAAATATTTCGAGAAACCGATACTCGATTTGAAGGACAAATACTTCCAGACTTCTGACGACAAAAAAGCGACGGGCTGACCGTCGCTTTTTTCTTCGCCTCACGCGTGACTTTGGGCGTATTCTATTTCAACTCACTTTTTCCTCGCTGACATCAAAAACACGGGGAAGTCTTTCTCTGTCTCGCCAACTTTTTTCTTGATCACGTACGCCATCGAAAAGCGGACATCCCCAAATCCCGCGGCTTCCACCATTTGGCGCAACTCATCGCGGTCAAAACCGAGATGCACATCCGTTGTCCCGTCGGTGTGGAAGGTGCCATCTTCCTTGTCTAAGTCTGCAGCAACAAGATAGCCGTTCGGTTTGAGGATCGCGTTGAATTTGCCGAGCATGTCGTTGACGTCCGCGATGTGATGCAGGGTCATCAGCGAGTAGGTCAGGTCAAAGCGCGCGGCAGGGACGGTATCCGTGGCGAGGTCGAGTTTGACGGGGTGCATGTTGGTCACGCCCGCCGCGGCGATCTTCTCGCCCAGCACATCCAACATGCCCTGTGACGTGTCCGCCAGTGTGATCTGGCCGAGGTCGGTTTGCAGGGCGAAGCTGAGCAACCCCGTCCCACAGCCGTATTCGAGGGCGGTCATGTCGGTGGAGATGGGCAGCGCGGTGCGGATGGCTTCCGCCACGGCGCGGGCACGCTCTACTTTTTTGGGATCCGAGTCCCAGTCTTTAGCGCGTTCATCGAAGTTTGTCATAATTTCCTGTTTCAAAAGCAACCCATTGGTCGAGTAGCCCCGCATGATCTTTACGGGGCGTATCGAGACCAACGAGGTACATGCAAATAATTGTTTTCTAGCAAGGTGGTGGTCTCGATACGCCGCTCGCTACCGCTCGCGGCTACTCGACCACCGTGTGCCCTATGCCCAGTTTTCCAACGTCTCCTTGACCTTCGCCAGGAACCAATCCGCGGATGCACCATCGAGGATACGATGATCGAACACGAACGACATGTACACCATCGGGCGGATGGCAATGGCGTCGTCAACGACAACCGCGCGTTTTTGCATGGCGCCGATGCCGAGGATGCCCGTCTGCGGTTGGTTGATGATCGGCATGGCGAAGAGCGAGCCGCTGATGCCGTGGTTGGTGAGCGTGAACGTCCCGCCCTTGACTTCATCGGGTTGGAGTTTACGTCCGCGGGCGCGCGTGGCAAGATCGTTGACGGTGCGCGCCATCCCCAGCAGGGACAGCGAGTCCGCGCCTTTGATGACAGGAACGATCAATCCCTCCTCGCCGAGCGAGGTTGCCATACCGATGTTGATATTCTTGTGAACGAGCAGACCTTCATCCGTCCACGAGGCGTTGACGGTGGGGAAGGCTTTCAGTCCCGCGACGATCGCCATCATGAAGTAGGCCGTGAAGGTCAGGTTGGCGCCGTCGCTTTCGAAAGCGGCCTTGTTAGCGGCGCGGTGCTTGGACACGCGCGACATGTCCGCTTCCATGACGGTCAGCACGTGCGGCGAAACAGACTTGGACATGACCATGTGATCCGCGATCTGTTTGCGGATGAGGGTGTGTTTGATGAGGGTGTCGCCCTGCGCGGGGGTGACGACGGGCGTGGCGTGTTGCGTGGTGCGTGTTACGTGATAGGCTTCCTTGGCGGGAGGCGTTTGAACGAAATTCAGCACGTCATTTTTGGTGATTCGACCGTTGAGTCCCGTGCCCGTGACTTGCGACAGGTCAATGCCGCGCTCGGCTGCAATTTTTGCAACAACAGGAGATATGAATCCAAGGTCGGCAGAAGAACGGGCGGGAGCAGGCGTCGAAGGTCTAAGGTCTAAGGTCGCGGATGCTTCCGACTTTTGACCCTTCGACTCGCTCAGGGCACCGCTTTCGACTTTTGACTCAGTCTTCGCGGGCGCGCCAGTTGAAACAGCGCTCTCCCCCGCCGCCCCGATGAGCGCGAGGAGTTGACCGACCTTCGCGGGCTGACCTTCCTGCATTTCGATCTTGAGAATCACACCCGAGGCAGGCGCGGGAATCTCGGTGTCCACCTTGTCGGTGTTGACTTCGAGCAAAGGCTCCAACTCTTTGACGGAGTCGCCTTCTTTCTTGAGCCATTTTGTAATTGTTACTTCGTCAACGCCTTCGCCTAATCTTGGAACTAATACCTTTGTTGCCATGAGTTCTCCTTGTTGCCAGTGCGTAGAACAAGTCTATAGACTTGTTCTACAGCCATCGCGAGGAATGTAAGTGTGTGTTTCGTGGAGCGGGATGGTATCCCGCTGAGTTGTTGCTGTGCGGAATGCCATTCCGCACCACAGTTAAAGAATTTTCGGGAACGCTGAGGGATCAACTTCATTCATCATTTCATACACGGTATCAAAAATCGTCTCCGCGCTGGGCTTTGACCAGTAGTCGCCGTCGCTTCCATACGCGGGACGGTGGTCGGTGCCTGTCAGTGTCCGCGCGGGGGAGTCGAGGTGGAAGTAGCCGCCTTGTTTTTCGATGACTTCTTGCAGCATGTACGCCGACGTGCCGCCTGGGACATCCTCGTCCACGAAGAGAATGCGGTTGGTCTTTTTGAGCGACTCGACAATTTTGCCATGAATGTCGAACGGCAGGAGCGACTGCACGTCGATCACTTCGATCTCGATGCCGACCTTGCTCAACTTCTCCGCGGCGTCGAGGGCGATGCGACAGAGGGCGCCGTAGGTGACGAGTGTCACGTCGCGTCCCTCGCGGATAGTTTCGGGGACGCCGAGCGGCACGGTCATTTCGCTCAGGTTATCTGGCAGGCGCTCTTTGACGCGGTAGCCGTTCAGCACTTCGACGATGATGGCGGGTTCGTCGGATTTCAGCAGGGTGTTGTAGAAGCCAGCGGCTCGCGTCATGTCGCGCGGGACGAGCACGTTCATGCCGCGCACCAAGTTGATGATGCCAGACATCAGCGAACCCGAATGCCAGATGCCTTCGAGTCTGTGTCCACGCGTGCGCACGATCACGGGCGCGGACTGTCCGCCCACGGTGCGCCAGTGCAGGGTCGCCAAATCGTCGGACATGATCTGCAAGGCGTACAGCAAATAATCGAGATATTGAATTTCGGCGATCGGCCTCAGTCCGCGCATGGCCATGCCGATGGCCTGCCCGAGAATCGTCGCTTCACGGATGCCCGTGTCGGTGACGCGCATGGCGCCGTATTTTTCCTGCATGCCCTTAAAACCCTGGTTCACGTCACCGAGTTTTCCCACGTCTTCGCCGAAGCCGATGACGCGCGGGTCGCGTCCCAAAATGGAGTCGAAGGCGGCGTTGATGACTTCAAAACCCATCAGGGTCGGTGATGAGTCTGAATAAACTGGTTTGACTTCCTCCACTCGCGCCGCGCTTCCCGACATGACGTGGGAGCCGTAGCGCTCAAGATTGACCGTGTCTTGCTCGTGCTTCCATTGGATGAGGACTTCTTTGGACGGATGATTCTCGTCGCGGAGGATTCGCAACGCTTCGTGCGCCGCGGCATGGATATCTCGCCTCGACACCGACGGGAGAGCGGACAGCCGTTCCCGAACATCCGCCAACTCCGACGCGTGACTCGACGACGACGCGATCTCGTCCAGCATGTCCATGACGTGACCGCGCTCCTCGAGGATCGGGGAGAGGAACGCGTCCCACGCGGCTTTGCGGATTCCCTCCACGGCGTCGCGTTCGCTCGTTTCGGCCTCACCCAGCTCGGGGTCGGTGGCGACGCGGTTCTCTATCATCCACGCGCGCATTTTGCGGATGCAGTCAAATTCCTGTTCCCAGGCGAGTCGTTCGGGAGTCTTGTAACGTTCGTGCGAACCGCTGGTGCTGTGTCCCTGCGGCTGAGTCAATTCGGTGACGTGGACAATGACGGGGATGTGATACTCGCGGGCGATCTCGGCGGCGGAGGCGTAGGTTTCGACGAGGGCGGGATAGTCCCAGCCGCGGACTTGATAGAGTTCGTAGCCGCGTTGCGCTTCGGCGTCGCGTTGGAAGCCTTGCAGGATGGCGAAGATGTTTTCCTTGACCATCTGAAATTGGTTGGGGACGGAGATGCCGTAGCCGTCGTCGTAGACGGTGATGACCGCGGGCGCTTGCAGAACGCCGATGGCGTTGATGCTTTCCCAGAACATGCCCTCGGCGGTGGAGGCGTTGCCGATGCTTGCCCATGCGATCTCGTCGCCGTTGTGCGAGAATGGATTGGCCTCCCCCATTTTGCGATAGACGACCGACGCGTACGCGAGCCCGACCGTGCGCGGCATTTGTGTGCCCGTCGGCGAGACGTCCGCGGCGACGTTGTACATTTCGGTTTGGGCGCGCCACGTGCCATCGGGATTGATGTAGCGCGAGCCGTAGTGACCGTTCATCGAGCGTCCGCCCGTGATGGGCTCGGCGTTCAGGTCGGCGTGGGCGTAGAGTTGTGCGAACCATTGCTGGATGTTGATCACGCCAAGCATGAACATCCAGGTCTGGTCGCGGTAGTAGCCCGAGCGCCAGTCGCCTTTGCGGAAGGCGCGCGCAATGGCGAGATTGGCGAGTTCCTTGCCGTCGCCAAAGATGCCGAACTTGGCCTTGCCGCTGAGCACTTCGCGGCGTCCGATGAGGGAGGCTTGGCGCGATTGGTAGGCGAGGCGGTAGTCTTTGAGGATTTCTTCTTTTTCGAGGGGAAGTAGTACAGAGCCCTTTTTCTTGGGCATGAGGCGAGCTCCTGAATTGGATAGGTTGAGGGGGATTATAACGGAAAAGGCAATACAGAATGAATGCTTTTCATCAGGGTAACACTAATTCCTTGGTAGGATATCTTCAAATTTGGTTTGTAGAATTTCAGATGTATCAATTAAATCTTTTGGCTTCATCGTTCTGAATCTTATTTCATCATCCAAGAAATCCACATGTGAAATCGAAAAAGATTTGTAATGTCCACTGTTTATGAAACCAGCCCCCCTGCTTGTTTTTTCAAGCACATCTCTCATTGGAGTCGCTATTACATCTTTTTTTATGCACTCTTGACCAATTCTCGGAATAGTTGTTGTGCGTGTCATATCGTTGTAGCATGAACGCATTGTCCCACCTAGAAGAAAATCAGCCATTTGGAGCAAGTTTGCGTGCATAAGGTTGTCGCTAGATTCAGCGTGTATCGTATGGTCTGATGGTAAATGAATTATTTTTGCACCTGATTGAATGCTTACGTAATCTCTGAGAGGATGTTTTCCGCTATCGTCTTGATAGGTAAGTCGTTTTAGAATTCTTTCATCATCAAATTCCCGAAAATCGGGATTGCCATCAGATACCAAAGAATGAATTGAGACTCTGTTTTGGTCATCGTATAAGTAATGACAAGCACCTTTCAATAAAATTCTCAAGACAGTCTCCTCGTGTCTAAGACGTTTCTCATCACTAGATCCGCCATAGAGATTGTCTCTTGAAAGATTAGGATAGAACATGACAGCAAATTTGCAGTTCAAAGGCAATGAAAACAATTCAGCATGTTTATGCTTTAGGCTATCAACCGCTAATTCCATTCCCAGCCTTTGTGCCGTATCGTATTTTGTCCATTTTTTACCGCGAATTTCCGAGAAGTGAAATTTGCTATGAAATGAATGATTGTTTCGAATCTCTATTAATTTCTGATAAATACTTTGCGCTGGATAAATTTTGCTTGATTCAACGCCAAAAAGTGGGGTTTCGGAAATTATCGTCAATTCGCGAGGAACAAAGTATAGAACATGTCCCTTCAAATTCGTTCCAGGAACATTCTTGGTTTCATCGTGATAAACAACTACCTCGTTAACTGAATAATTTGTCATATTCCACTAAATTCTAGCACAAACACTTGCTTCGCTCGTTTTCAGTGGGGAGGTGCGGGGATGTTTTTGGGCAAACCTTCCCCTACCCATCTCTCCGTGGAAGATGGGTGAGATCTCAAGAGAGAAAGATGGGAAATTTTAAGTTGCAAAAATAGAACAAGTGTGCTATATTGAGAAAAACTGAATGGAGTAAAGCCATGAAAACCCCAGAATATATTGCCGAAATCGCTATTCAAGGCGATCAGGTGCTTTCTTTCGTTAACTGTACCCAAGAACGTGCGGTTTACGAAGTAATTGGATTCGATGAACCAAAAATCATAATTGTTGATTATCGTCAAAAACCCATTCAGGCTATTTATAAGTTACTAGCGACAGGCGATGCCCACCAATTTGCACCGATCTTCAACAACCCCGCACTCATAACCATACAAGAAGATGTAGACGGAACATTATTGGTAGAACTTAATGAGTCAAATGGTCTTCTTCCTGATAAGATGTTTTGGATTGCCATCGGGATTCGAGATTCAATCCCTGTTTACAATTATCGCTTTGAAAGAATTGCTCCGCTTACAGAGGATGCGTTTGCTTTTGTTGCCCTTTTTGATATACCTACCGATTCTGCTAGACAGTCTTCGGATGCTCTGATTTTACATAATCAAATTTAAAGGGGCCATTTACTTCCCCAATTTCAATGAACTCACAAACTCTTTGCCAAATTTCTTTTTCTTCCACTGTATCTTTTGGCAATTCATCAGGATGAAGTTCATCTAAATGCAAGGCTTTTAAAAGATTCAAGTGAAACAAGTCATACGTGCTTCGTATTAAATCTCCATATTGAGTGACATTATAGAGAGATGCAGTATAAAAGAACCAAAACACTACAAGTGCCATTATGCTTATCGCCAAATAAATAAAAATGCGCTGCTGATAAATTAATGTAGTATTAGACACAGGAATAAAGTACAGTAATTCCCCAATTCCCTGATTTCTTAAGTGCAGCATCACTGCCTGATAGACTGACACAAGTAAAGCAAGCCCTGAAAACAAACCCGAGAGAAGGGAACTATTCAACAAGAAACTACACTGATCATTAGAGATATCCACCTTGGCTAAGTATTCTTCACCCTTTGGAGCGATAGACACTGCATAAATTAGTCTCGGCCACATTGTTACCGCATCGATACCCCAGCGAATTCGCGGATAAGTTTCAGACGCGCGTAAAATATTCCCAAAGCGAGAAGGTAATACTAAATTTTCATTTGGGGGATATTGCTGATCATAGTTGACAGAAATAGTATTCCGTTCGGCTTTTAATACTTGAATTTGATTCTTGAGACGCCTCATTTCTTTTTCAGAGCGGGGAGGCATTTGCGTCTCATTCCACAGATCAATCCTCCGTTCCAACTGGTGGATTTTCTTATTGATGGAATCCCGTTTAGAGCGAAAATCACGAGCACGATTGATCTCACGCGACCGTAACAATGGTAAATACTTATAAAGGACATAACCCTCATACAGTTTGTAGATATATGTATTTAAGCTGGAAAGCGTAAATCCAATAATTACCGCAACAAGGAATATGGCCCAACCAATATTGTTTTCACCAAGCGGTCCTAGTAGATATTCGATTTGCTCCAGAACATCTGGGGGAATAACAGGACCAAACAACAAAATACTGGCGGTGACAAATGCCAGTGATGGAACAAATGCCGCCACCAGAAAATTTCCGCCAAATCTCTCAAAATAAGCCTGAATGGTGTGCATATTCTTATTCGATCAGCCTAATTTTATTTGCCCCAACTTTGATCTAGCAACCAATGTCCTATACGACATTGTCTTAACAACAGACTTACAAGAAGGGCAATGCAATGTTACAAAATTGCCATCTCGCTTTATTTTGGGCTGATTGTAGTCTCGGCCACAACAATTACATCTAGCTTTGCCTGGCGGATAGGGGATTTGGATATTAGTACCTGGAATAGACAATGGACTCATGCTTTCCCGTCCTTTCCGTTGGTGTTTATCTTGATTATTGTACAGCACTTTAGGCTACAAGCCAAGAAGGAAAAACCTTATTTTGAGTATTTAGGGTTGATTTGCTTGGTTAATTTCCTGTTGTGTCTGGTCTGTTATTCCTTGAAACTCCTGCATCAATAGGTATATCTTATCTAGTTCAATTGACCCGTTCTCGTAGTACATGGATTGCATCATTAAGTCAGATTGCTGTACACGGCGAATAAAACTAATAAAGATGATATTTAGTTTGAGAACACTTTCAAGCAAATGACGTGATTGAACAACAGGATTGCGATACAGTAATAAAATTAACGTTAAGAGCCCAATAGGTATACCAATCATGCTGAACGATTGAAGTATCGCACTAAATCGCGATGGAAATAATAGAATTCCAAAACTTGCCAACAAAACAACAATGGCCATGCCAAGAATGATTGAATATAAAACACTATTGAATCTGTATTGACGCTGCATCTGCTCAGCAACAAGATCAAAGAGTTTCAGAGATTTCGCATCAGCCTGTTTGAGAGAGGCGTTATATTCATGTATAGCCCGTGCGCGCTCAAACCAAACAAAATGATCCGATCGTTTTTTCGAGCGTCGTATAGATCGCGGTTTTGGTTTTGACTTTGGTGTTGGTTTTGGGCTACGCTTTGCCATGCTATGAATTTCCTGAGGTGATTCTAGCACAAACTTATTCATGGCGTGCGTTTTCCGTGGGGAGGTGCGGGGATGGTGGAGGGGATGCACCCTCACCCCTGTCCCCTCTCCCTGGTCTCGATACGACGGACGAACACCGTCTACTCGACCACCGACGGGAGAGGGGGAAACAGTAGTTTGGATGAAAACCGCGAACTGTCCGAGGGAGGGAAACGCGCGGGGCGGAGAGACGGAGGAGGGCTGGCGGGATTGTCCCTTGCGGGGAGGTGTCCACGGAGGGGAACCGTCCACGAATGATTCACGAATAATCGAATGAAGGCGTGGCGATTCAGGTACACTTGCACCTGACGCAAGTGCAGGTGTTCGTGGTCAATTCGTGGAGTACTTTTGCATAACCGCGCAAATGAAAAACCGCCTTGCGGCGGTTTTTAGTGCCGAGGGGGAGATTTGGACTCCCGACCAAGGGCTTATGAGTCCCCTGCTCTACCACTGAGCTACCTCGGCGTTGTGGGTTGAGCGGGCAGAATATTACTACGTGAAAATGGATTTGTCAACGAGCGAAGGACAGTGTTTCGAAAACCAGCAGGGCCACGAACCCCGCCAGAATGGTGAGCAGGCTATTTTTCGTCCACGCGGCGACGGCGATGGCGACCAGACCAGCCAGCAGGCGCGCGTTGCCGAGGCTGAGATCGAATTCTCCGCCTGGGAGAAACAACTCGGGGAAGACAATGGCGGACAACACCGCGGGCGGGACGTAGTGCAGGGCGCGGCGCATCGTCACAGGGACCTCGAAGCGGCCCAGCAGCCAGACAAAGGAGAACCGCATCCCGAAGGTGATGAGTCCGCCTAGGAGCATGATGAGCCAGATGGTCATTTTGGTTCCTCTTTGTTGTGGAGCGGAATGGCATTCCGCTCAAATCGTTCTGGCGGAATACCATTCCGCCCCACGCGAGATTCCAAAATTGTCCCCACCACGATCCCCGTCAACGCGGCGAGGATGAGGCCAAGTTTATACGGCAGGGAATACGCCAATAGGGCCACCAGTCCCGCGGAGAGGGCGGCCGCCACGGCAGGACGATTTTTCAAAGCAGGGACCACCATCGCGATGAAGGTGAGTGGCAGGGCAAAGTCGAGGGGCAGGGACGCGGGGAGGGCCGCGCCCACCCAAAGTCCGAGCGCGGACGAGACTTGCCAGGTGGACCAGAGTGCGAGTCCCGCGCCGAGGAAGTAGTAGTGCGCGCCAGCCGTCCCGCCGACGCGTTCATAATTCAGGACGGCGACCGCGTAGGCCTCGTCGGTCATCAGGTAGGAGAGGAGAATCTTCCAGCGCATGGACAAATCGTGCATGAACGGCGCGAGGGAAGCGGAGTAGAGCATGTGACGCAGGTTGATGACCGCGATGGTGAGGACGATGATGAGCGCGGGCGTGGATTCGTGGACAAGTTGTGCGAAAGCAAATTGCGATGACCCCGCGAACAAAATGGAAGACATGGCCTGCGCCGCGGCTAGTGGAATGCCCGCGTTGATAGCCAGCGTTCCGTAGATCATGCCAAAGGGAAACACACCAACAAGAAGCGGGAGTTCAGCGCGAACTCCCGCCCAGAAATGAGAGGAAGGTTTCATTTTAGTTTGGTAAAGGCAATTGAACGATCTCGGCTTCCGAAGCCTGCAAGTACATTTCGTGAATGGAGCATTCCAATAGGTTTTTGATGCGGACGCGCTCGTTGGCAGAATTACCAAGCGGATTATAACGGATAGGCTTGCCCACGCGCACCGTGAATGTTTGCGCGTGGACGGCTAAAGGATGGAATGAAAGGATTTGCTTCGTGCGCTCGTACAGTAATTCGCCGAGGCGGGCGAAACCTTTTTTAAAGGGAGTCATTTGATAACGAGGATCAATGGGCAGGTTGGGATTTTCGGGGAAGATGAGGAGACATTCGCCCTGCGCGAGCAGATCCACGCTGAGGCGGAAGGTTTCGGCCAAACCTTCGGGCGTGTTGTGGACGGGGATGCATCCGACGGCGCGCAAAAGCGGTACGTGGAGTTTGGAGATGCCGCGCGCCAGCCAGTCGCTGAACGGGTGCATCAGGTGGAGTTGACCTTCCACAAAGTCGCGGCGCAGGTAATCGGCCGCGAGAAGCGGGTCGAGCATGTCGGCGTGAGTCCAGGCGTGGAGTCGGAGCGGGACGGACGCGCCCACCGCGATCGGTCCGAGCGCGCCGAGGTGGTTGGAGACGAAGACGGCGGGGCCGCGGTTGGGCAGTTCGTCCGCACCCAACAGGTCACCACCCCAAACGAGTTCCTGAAATCCCCAAACGACCAACCGATAGAGATTCTCGTTCATGGCAACGACTCCTTTGGCGAGGAAATCATCTTCGATTAAAGTATATAACCCAAATGTCAGAATCGGGTCTGAAAATGGACGCTTTTTGGATTTAAAATGGCCTTGAAACGGATGATATTTGACATGCCCCTTTATGACGCATGGCACTACTCGCCATTTGCCGAAACGGACATAATCAGGCTGGACTGATTCTTCACTAATCATGTCCGACTTCTCGAATAACTCACCTGACAAGGAGAACCAATGGCTGTAAAAGGCTGGATCGAAGTCAGCGATACGTATTGCAAAGGCTGTGAACTTTGCATCAACGCCTGTCCGCAAGGGGTAATGGAACTGGACATGTCTCGTCTTACCCCCAAGGGATACCACCCCGCGCACACGTTCAAGGACGGTTGCACGGGGTGTGCCATCTGCGCGCTGGTTTGCCCCGACGCGGCGATCACGGTGTATCGTGAAGTGATAAAGGCCGCGGTGCCGGCATAAACTGTAGGGGCGGGGTCACCCCGCCTTGGGCGAGAGAACCTCGCCCCTACCCCCAACGGAGAAAATAAATGCCCAAAGAATTATGGAAAGGCAATGAAGCCATCGCCGAGGCGGCGGTGCGCGCGGGACTGCAGGCGTACTTCGGCTATCCCATCACCCCACAGACGGAGATCCTCGAATACCTCTCGCGGCGCATGCCCGAACTGGGACGCGCCTTCGTCCAAGCCGAATCGGAACTCGGCGCGATCAACATGGTGTATGGCGCAGCCTGCACAGGCGCGCGTGTCATGTCGTCGTCTTCCAGCCCAGGTGTGAGCCTGATGATGGAAGGTCTCTCGTACATCGCAGGGACGGAAATCCCCGCGGTGCTGGTCAACGTGATGCGCGGTGGCCCAGGCCTCGGCAATATCGCACCCGCACAATCGGACTACAACCAGGCCGTCCACGGCGGCGGACACGGCGATTACCCGCGCATCGTGCTGGCGCCCTCGTCCGTGCAGGAAGCCATCGACCTGATGGGGCTTTCGTTCGACCTCGCCGAAAAATATCGCATGATCACCTTGATGATCCTCGACGGTTCCGTGGGCCAAATGATGGAACCCGCCGAGATGCCCGAGATGAAACCCATCACGGAAAGAAAATTCGATTGGAACACGGACGGCGCGATCGACCGCGAGCGGCGCATCCTCTCCTCGATTTACATTGACCCGCCCGCCGAAGAAGTCGCCAACTTCCGCCTCGGCAAACGCTGGCAGGAGGTGCAAGCCAACGAAGTCCGTTACAAGGAATACTTCCTCGACGATGCTGAGTTCGTGGTCGTCGGGTTTGGGACGGCGGGACGTGTGGCTTTGTCCGCTGTCCGCTCGGCGCGCGCCGAAGGCATCAAGGTGGGGCTGTTGCGCCCGATCACCGTCAGCCCGTATCCGTATCAGGTCATTGACGAACTGGCGGGTCGCGTGAGCGCCTTCCTCGTCACCGAGATGAACATGGGGCAGATGTTCGATGACGTCCGCCTCGCAGTGCGCGGACGCGTCCCCGTCGAATTCTACGGACGGACGGGCGGCGTGGTCCCCTTCCCCGATGAGGTTCTGGCTGAGATCCGCCGCATCGCCGCGGGACGATGGTCGGTTGACCGCGACCCGCGCGATTCCTGGCAGACGCGCATGGCGAAAGTCATTGAGAGGTAAACATGGTTGCACCGAATAATTTAGTCTACGACCGACCCGAGGGTTTTACCGACACGCCGACGCATTATTGCCCAGGCTGTACGCATGGCGTGGCGCATCGTCTGATCGCCGAAGTGCTGGAAGAAATGAATTTGATTCCCAAGACCATCGGCGTCGCGCCTGTGGGATGCTCGGTGTTCGCGTACAACTATTTCGACACCGATTTCGTGGAAGCCCCGCACGGGCGCGCGCCCGCCATGGCGACGGGCATCAAACGCGTCCTGCCTGACCGAATCGTTTTCACCTATCAGGGCGACGGCGACCTGGCCTCCATCGGCATGGGAGAGATCGTCCACGCGGCGGCGCGTGGCGAGAATATCACCGTCATCTTCATCAACAACGCCAACTACGGCATGACGGGCGGACAGATGGCGCCGACCACGCTGCCTGGCATGAAGACGACCTCCTCCCCCAACGGCCGCGACGTAGAGACGCAGGGCTATCCCATCAAGGTGGCTGAGATGCTTTCCACGCTCGAGGGAGTCGGCTACTGCGTGCGTCGCGCTCTCCACGACCCGAAGAACATCCGCCTCGCCAAGAAGGCGATCCGCACCGCCTTCGAGACACAGGTGCGTGGATTGGGTTTCTCGATGGTCGAACTGCTCTCCACCTGTCCCACCAACTGGGGCATGAAACCCGTGGAAGCGCTCAAGTTCGTGGAAGAGCACATGGTACCCGCCTATCCGCTGGGCGATTACAAGATCGGCGAAGCGATCAAACAGATAAAAATCTAATTCGTCATTGCGAGGGCTGGTCGAGTAGGCGGTGCTTTTCCGCCATATCGAGACCAAGCCCAAAGCAATCCCCGCGAAAGAGGAGATTGCTTCGCTCCGTTGGTCTCGGTACGCTCACAAAGAACGTTCGCTACTCGACCAACTGCGCTCGCAATGACGGTCACTACGGAGAAATCATGCAAAAAGAAATTCTCATCGCAGGGTTTGGCGGACAGGGTGTCTTGTTCGCGGGACAAGTCCTCGCCTACGCGGCCATGGACAGCGGCAAAATCGTGACGTGGATCCCGTCCTACGGTCCCGAAATGCGCGGCGGCACGGCCAACTGCACCGTCGTCGTTGCGGACGAGGAGATCGGCTCCCCGCTGGTCAAGAATCCGCCTGCGGTCATCGCGCTGAACTTGCCGTCGTTTGACAAGTATGAAGACCTTGTCCAGCCTGGCGGCGTTTTGATCGTCAATCAAAGCATGGTGGACCGCACCGCCAAGCGGACGGATATCGTGACCATTTTTGTCCCTGGGAACGAGATCGCCGAAGAGACAGGCGACCGCCGCCTGCTCAACATGGTGATGGTCGGCGCGTTGCTGGCCGTGTATCCCATCCTGACGTTGGATGAAGCCAAGGCCGCGCTCAAGGCACACCTGCCCGCCAAACATCAGAAGTTGATCCCCAACAACTACGCCGCGATGGACAAGGGGTACGCGCACGCGAAAGCACAACTGGAAAAAGTGGCAGCGTAAGTTGGTAAATAGCAATTGGTAATTGAGAGCCCGTCTCGCGAGAGGCGGGTTTTTTCTTGCTATAATCCTGCCCATGAAGTACGAGACTGTCCACAATGTGACCCTGCCCAAGATCGGCTTCGGGACGTGGAGCATCGGCGGCGAATCCACTCCCGATCCCGCGCGGGACAGCGATTCCATAAAAGCCCTGCGCGTTGCACTCGAGGTTGGCTACACCCACTTCGACACCGCGGAGTCGTATGCCGCGGGTCACTCTGAAGAACTGATCGGACAGGTTCTGCGCAAACTGCGGGTGAAACGCGAGACGGTTTTCATCACTTCCAAAGTGACGCCGTTTCACCTGAAATACGATGCCGTACTCGAAGCGTGCGAAAATAGTTTGCGCCGCTTGAAAATGGATTATCTTGACCTGTATCTGATCCACTGGCCGACCGCCAAAATGAAACTGGAAGAAACGTTTCGCGCCTTGAACAAACTTGTCCGCGACGGCAAAGTCAAGCATCTCGGCGTGAGTAATTTCAACTTGAAGCAACTCCAGGAAGCGCAGAAATATTCCGAGGCCCCGATTCTCACCAACCAGGTCCCCTACCGCCTGCCCGATGACAAATACGTGGAGAACGGCGTCATCGAGTATTGCCAGAAGAACGATATTCTGGTCACCGCCTACTCCCCCGTCAAGTTTCGCAGTATCCGCGTCAACAAGACGTTGCGCGCCGTGGCCGAGGCCCACTCCGCCACGCCGTTCCAGATCGCACTGGCGTGGCTGGTGATGCAGCCACGCGTCATCACCATTCCCATGTCGTTCGATCCACAGCACATCCAGGAGAATTTTGACGCGGCGGAGATCGTGTTGACGAAAGATGAAATGGCGCGGTTGGATGTGGCTTGGAAAAAATAGAATAAAGAAGCCTTCAATCTTCCTTCGTGTTCCTTTGTGTTCTTCGTGGTAGAAAATGAAACTCCAAACTCACGTTATCCCCGAAATCACCCCCGACCAGACAACCGAACTCGAACCGCTCTACCGCGTCCTTATCCACAACGATGATGTGACGCCGATGGATTTCGTGACGCACATCCTCGTCAGCATTTTCTTCCTCGGCTATCCCGAAGCGGTGGAAATCATGCTCGACGCGCATCGCACGGGCATGTCCGTTGTGCAGATATTGCCCAAGGCCGAAGCCGAGAAGCGCATCAACAAGGCCCACTTCGCGGCGGGATTGGAAGGCTATCCACTCCACTTTTCGATGGAACCAGAGTAATTCATCCACAGATGGCGCAGATTACGCAGATTTTAAAAAATAATCTGCCAAATCTGTGAAATCTGCGGATCATATCCTCATGACCCAACAACTCGACCTCCTCACCAGAATCAACCTCGACGATCTCGTCTCCTCCTTCGGCTGGCAGGACTCTCCCCTGCTCGCCCACCTCCTGCGCCGAATTTTTCACTCGCCTGCGCAGACGTTCGCCGAAGCGATGGTGGAATTCGATGACGCCGTCGGCGCCTCCAGCCTGCCCGACGCATCGCGACTGCTCCTTGGCCGCTACGTTCGCGAAGTACGCGTCTACGGCCGCGAGAACATTCCGTCCACCTCATTCCTGGCGCTCTCCAATCACCCAGGCATGGCGGACACGGTCGCGCTCTTTGCCGCGCTCAACCGCACGGACTTGAAGATCATCGCCCTCGACCGTCCCTTCCTCAAGGCACTTCCCCACACATCGAAGCAACTCTTCTACCTGAAAGATGACCCCGCCGCGCGCATGACCCTCGTCCGACAGGTCAGCGCGCACCTGAAATCTGGCGGCTCCGCGTTAACCTTCCCCGCGGGCGAGATCGAACCCGATCCGAATGTCTACCCTGGCGCGCTCGAGGCACTGACCAAGTGGACCGACAGCGCGGGCGTCTTCCTGCGCATGGCGCCCGAGACGGTCATCCTGCCGACCCTCGTGCGCGGCGTCATCTGGGAGAAGATGGCGCGTCATCCCATCGTCCGCTTGAAGCGTGACCGCATGGGACGCGAGAAACTGGCCGCCGCCTTTCAACTTTTGGCGCACGTGCAATTCAAGCAGAGACCCGTCACCGTCACTGTGCAGATCGGACAACCCATCACAGTGGAGAAACTCGGTTCAAAAGAAACGCAAGTCATCCATCAAGCCGTGCTGGCGGAAATGCGGCGTCTAATTCAAAATCCGCCCGAGGGAGAGGGGGAACGCGTGATAGGAGTTAGCAGTAAGCCTATCTCGTATCCAATCTCCAATTACTAATTGCCAGTTACCAACCTCCATGCGCAAACTCCTCCCCCGCTTGCTCTGGATTCTCCTCCTCGCCGCGCTGCTCTACTTTGCCCTGCGCAACGCTCCGCTGACAGAGATATGGTCGGCTCTGCGACAACTGCGGGCATGGCAGATCGGGTTATTGCTGGTCATCAATGCGTTCGTCATCGTCTTCATGGCGGCGCGTTGGTGGATCATCGTGCGGGCAGAGAATCCATCTGTGCCGTTCCTGCCGCTAGTCGGTTATCGTCTGTCGGTGTTCGGGCTGAGTTACTTCACGCCAGGTCCACAGGTGGGAGGTGAGCCCTTGCAGGTGTTGTACCTGCAACGCAATCACGGGCTGACACTGGCGCGCGCCACGTCGGCGGTGATCATGGACAAACTGCTGGAGTTCCTCGTCAATTTTTTATTGCTGGGCGTCGGAGTGTGGGCGGTCGTTCGGGTGGGATTGCTGTCCGAAAGCGGAACCAGCCTCACCCTGAGTCTGATCGGGCTGGCGGGGGTGTTGACGTGGCCCGTCATCCACATCCTCCTTTTGGTGCGCGGAAAATATCCGATTGCCGCGATCCTGCGCCGCCAGCCGTTCGTCCCGCAAACCAATCGCGGACTGCGCCTCATCATCGTCTCAGAGCGGATGGCCGCCACATTCTGTCGTCGTCACCTGAGTGCCATGTCGCTGGCGATCCTTGCCTCGGCGCTGGCATTGGCAGGCATCGTGCTGGAATATGTTTTGATGATCCAGTTTTTGGGGATGCAGTTGAGCGGCGTTCAAATCTTTGCAGCGCTCACGGCCATGCAACTGGCGTTCCTCATGCCCCTGCCAGGCGGACTGGGCGCGCTCGAAGCCAGCCAGGTGTTCGCACTTGGCGCGTTCGGCGTGGACGCATCCACCGCCATTGGGCTGACTCTCATCATCCGCGCCCGCGATATTTTGGTGGGCGGCATTGGATTGCTGCTCGCGGGGCGCGGCGTGACGAAGTAACAGACGGCGCGCCTGCGTCGTCTAACAGAAAACTTTATTGGCAAAGGAGATGTGTCATGAAATTGAATAACGTTCGTTACGGAATCATCATCGCTACGCTCGTCACCGCCGTCGCCCACCTGCTCGCCGCGTTCGACAAGATCCTCTTCCCCGATCACATTGACCCGCTCTTCCTGTTGAATGGTCTCGGTTACCTCGGCCTGCTGGGAGCGTACTTTCTCCCCATCCCATTTTTTCAACAACGACACAACCTCGTCCGTAACGCACTGATCATTTTTTCAGGCATCACCATCGCGGCGTGGGTCTTCATCTGGGTCATCCAATACGTCATCATCAACGGTACACCCTTCTTCAGTCATGACTCGCTTTACGGCGTACCCGCCAAGATCGCCGAAGTGATTCTGATCCTACTCCTGCGCGCCGATAGACAATAAACCCATTACAATGGGGACATGAAACGACAGACACTTTTCTTCACCGCGCCGCGACAGGTGGAACTCCGCGAGGAGACTCTGCCTGCCCTCGGCGCGGATGAGGTTTTAGTGGAGACGCTCTGCTCGGCGATCAGCGCGGGGACGGAGATGCTCGTCTACCACGGTCGCTTCCCGCGTGACGTTGAGGCGGACGCGGCCATCCCGAGCCTGCGCGGCCGCTTTGAGTACCCGCTTGCGTTCGGGTACGCGGCGGTCGGCGTAGTCAGGGAAACAGGTACACACGTAGACAAGTCGTGGCGCGATAGACTCGTCTTCGCCTTTCAACCTCACACTTCATCCTTCATCATTCATCCTTCATCCTTAATTCCCATTCCCCAATTACTCTCACCCAAATCGGCCTGCTTCCTCCCCAACATGGAAACAGCCGTGAATTTGGTGCAGGACGGTGCACCGCTCCTCGGCGAACGCGTGATGGTCTTCGGCCAGGGCGTGGTGGGACTGCTGACCGCGTCGTTATTATCTGAGTTCCCGCTCGAGCGTTTGGTGACAGCGGATTGTTATGAACTTCGGCGTTGCTCGTTGAACGTTGAACGTTTAACGTTTAGCACTGAGCGCTTCCTCTCGCTAAATCCCGACGCCGCAGATTTTCGTTCTCGCTTATCTGGCTACGCGCAAGACGGATTCGACCTGGTCTACGAACTGACGGGTCGCCCCGAAACACTCAACGACGCCATTACCGCGGCGCGCTTTTCGGGACGCGTGGTCATCGGCTCGTGGTATGGCGAAAAGCGCGCCCCCATTGACCTGGGCGGCGCGTTCCACCGCTCGCGCATCAAACTCATCTCTTCGCAAGTCAGCACCATCGCGCCAGAGTTGTCGGCGCGCTGGGACAAGTCACGCCGCTTCGAGGTCGCGTGGGACGCGTTGAAACGCATCCAGCCCGAGAAGTGGATCACGCACCGCTTCCCGCTCAGTCAGGCCGCGGACGCGTATCGTCTGCTGGAGGAACGTCCGCAGGAGACCATTCAGGTGATAATTACTTACCCATGAAATTTCATTACACCAATCTCGAAACCTGCCACACCGCGACTGGACTGGTCGCGGTCATTGACGTCATCCGCGCCTTCACCAACGCGGCCTTTGCCTTTTCGCGCGGCGCGGAGATAATCTATCCTGTCAGCGGCGTGGACGAGGCGCTGGCGTTGAAGAGGCAACTCCCCAACGCGCTGGCCTGCGGCGAAGTAGGAGGCATCCCGCCCGAGGGATTTGATTTCGGCAACTCCCCCACCCAGACGGACGCCCTCGCCCTGACGGGACGCGTCGTCGTCCAACGCACGGGCGCGGGGACGCAGGGAGTCGTGCGTAGCGTGAATGCCAGTAAGATGGTCGCGGCTAGTTTCGTGGTCGCGAGCGCGACTGTGAAATACATCCAAAGCATCCAGCCTGATGAAGTTTCGTTCGTGGTCACAGGCGCGACCTATGACGGTGGCGCGGAAGATTTGGCCTGCGCGGAATATCTCGAATCTCTTCTATGCGATTCATCAACCGATGTCCGCCACTTTCTACAGCGCGTCCGCGACTCGCACGATGGACAGCAATTCCTGAACGGCAGCCATCCCCACGCCCCCATCACCGACCTCGACCACTGCCTCAGCGTGGACAAATTCAACTTCGCCATGCCCGTGGCATGCGAAAATGGACGCTTCATCATGCGCGCCGTCCGCCCTAACCTGATACCTGGCACCTGAAACTGGAGCACATCATGTACACTCTCGCCGTCCGCCGCGACTTCATTGCCCGTCACTTTTTGATCGGAGGGGATTGGGGCGCGGAAAATTTCCCCAACTCGCATCATTTCGTTCTCGAATTGCAACTCGCAGGGAATGAACTTGACCAGCATGGCTACCTCGTGGACATTGTGGATGTGGAAAAACATCTCGATGAAATTGTCGGGTATTACAAGGAACAGATGCTGAACGAAAAGCCTGAGTTCGCGGGGCTTAATCCATCCATCGAGCATTTCTCTCGGATTCTGGCGGCCGAATTGAATATTCGTATTCAAGCAAAGAATATCACTTCGATAAAAGTCGTTTTGTGGGAACACGAAAATGCGTGGGCATCTTACAACGTTGAACGTTAAACGTATGAAAATCGGTCTTCTCATCTACGGCTCCCTCGACACCCTCAGCGGCGGCTATCTCTACGACAGCAAGTTGGCGGAACATCTACGCGCCCAAGGCGACACGGTGGAAATCATCAGCCTGCCCTGGCGAAATTACGCCGCGCATCTGACGGATAATTTTCGGGTTCGCCTTCCAAAGGAACTCGACATCCTCATCCAGGATGAACTCAATCACCCGTCTCTGATCGGTGCAAACGCAGGCAAACACCCCTACCCGATCGTGTCCCTTGTCCATCACTTGCGTTGTTCCGAACGCCGACCAAGGTGGCAGAATGATTTTTATCGCTGGGTGGAAAAGAAATATTTGCAAAGTGTGGATGGCTTTATTTTCAATTCGCAAACGACCCAGAGGGTGGTTAATGGAATCATGGATCATGGAAAACCGTCCATAGTGGCATATCCGCCTACAGATCGGTTCGGCGAGGGCGTCAGCGAAATTGAAATTGCTGAACGCGCTAAAAACGACGGACTCCGGATTCTGTTTTTGGGGAATGTCATCGAACGCAAGGGACTGCACACACTGCTCGATGCAGTGACGCTGGCCGCACAACAGGATAAGTCAACCCGTTACCGGTTGGACGTGGTCGGTTCCACCGAAACTGACCCAGGCTATGTCCATGCCATGCAGAAACGGGCGGCCATTAATGAAATTTCCGAACTCGTTCACTTTCACGGCCTTTTAGATAATAAACCGCTCGCAGAAAAACTCCGTCAGGCGCATGTGCTGATCGTCCCGTCTTCATACGAAGGTTTTGGGATCGTCTATCTCGAAGGGATGGGATTCGGCCTGCCCGCCATTGGGACGACGGCAGGCGCGGCAGGCGAGATCATTGAAGACGGCAAGACGGGATATCTGGTGGAACCCGAGGAGCCAGGTCCGCTGGCACTCTGTCTCCTGCATCTCGCCTCAGATCGGGACCTGCTGGCGCGGATGTCGGTCAACGCGCTGGAGCGTTACCGCGTCCAACCCAAATGGGACGAGACAGCGGGGAAGATTCGCGAGTTTTTACAAAATCAAATTCATGGGACGCGGACGAGCGCGGATGAACGCGGAAAACACAGAAAGTTTTCCCCGCGTTCATCCGCGTAAATCAGCGTTTTCCGCGTCCGAATTAAAACCATGGAACACTCCTTTCCTCGCTACCTCCTTTCCAAACAAACCGTAGATGACCGCGCCCTCAACAAGGATGTTTTGCGCGCACTGAAAACGCACCTGCCCGCCCAACCGATCCGCATCATCGAAGTCGGCGCGGGGATCGGGACGATGCTGACGCGGTTGTTGCGCTGGGACATACTCCACGGGGCGGAGTACGTCCTGGTGGACGAGATGGACGAGAATATCAACTACGCGCGGGCGTGGATCCCGCAATGGGCGGAAGAGGCAGGCTTGAGCGTGGAAAGAAGCGGGGAGAATTCCCTGCGGGTGTTTGATAACGCGCGGCAGGTCCGCATCCTCCTGGAGCGAGCAGACGTCTTCCAGTTCATCCAAAAAAATAAACAGCCCACCGATTTGTTGATCGCGCACGCGTTTCTGGATCTGCTCCCGATGCCCGAAAGCCTGCCGAAATTGCTGACGTTGACGAAGTCGCTGGCGTGGCTGACGATCAACTTCGACGGCGTGACCACGCTTGAACCGACGTTGGACGCGTCGCTCGACGCGCAGATCGAGCGGCTCTATCACAAGACGATGGATTCTCGTTCGACGGGCGGAGACAGCCGCGCGGGACGTCACCTGTTCGGGCATCTGCGGCAGGTGGGCGCGGACATCCTCGCCGCGGGCGCGTCCGACTGGGTGGTCCACGGTGCGGACGGCGCGTACCCCGCGGATGAGAAATATTTCCTGCAATTCATTTTGCACTTCTTCGAAGAGTCGCTGACAGGACACGCCGAATTGGACGCGGCCGCGTTTGCGAATTGGCTGGCCGCGCGGCGGGAACAGATCGAGCGCGGCGAGTTGGTGTATATTGCGCACCAAATGGATTTTTTGGTGAAACGAAACGGGGAAAAATACGTATAATCAAAACGGAGCGCTTATGATTCACACCTACCAAATCAACGGCCTGACGGTGCAGACAGGCGACGCGATCTGCACAATGAACGGTAAACCCGATATCCTGCCTGGCGAGTTCTGGCGTCTGGTGGGACGTCTCGTCCCTGGTGACGTGGACCACGTGGCGATGTATCTCGGTCCCGAGGGACGCTGCGTCGAATCGGGCGCGAAGGGCGTGGTCACGTTCGAGGTGAAAGGCGGCAACTGGGTCGCTGAAAAAATGATGCGCAAGCGCGGCCATCTCGTGGACACGTTCTACGGCGTTGCCTATCCCCTCGCGGGGCGCGGACTTTCGTCCGAACTGGAAGAGCAGATCCGCGAAGACGTGGCCGCATTCGCCCTGGCACACATCGGCAAACCCTACAACCTGAACTTCCTCAACGCCAACACCGACGATGCCTTCTATTGCAGTCAACTCATCTACCGCGCCTACCTGCGCTGCGGCATCGACCTGAATACGGGCCTCGCCATGGAAGGCCTGCCAGGCACGAACCTCATTGTCTATCCGCAAGAGATTTGGAGCGGATGCATCCATCGGATGGCAGGAGAGCCAGTAAGCAGTAATCAGTGATCGGTTTTCAGTGAGCAGGTTTCAGTAAAACCCGTTTCCAAGCGAGACGGGTTTTTTCGTGTAACACAGGGTATAATTCCGCTCACTAATCGTCAATTATCACATCAGCAGTCTACCGCTGTTTTCGTTTGAGGGAAATCTCAAGTGCAAGCAATGCCCGACTTCTGAAGAACAGGAACACCTTGAAATTCGAACAATTCAATCTCGATTCCCGCTTAATGGTTGGAATCAAAAAGGCTGGTTACGAATCCGCCACGCCCATCCAGGAAGCGGCCATCCCCGCCGCCCTGCGCGGACGTGACATCATCGGCACCGCGCAGACGGGGACGGGCAAGACTGCCGCCTTCGTTCTGCCGATCCTTAACCGCCTTCTCTCTGGACCTCGAGGCGCGGCGCGTGCCCTCATCGTGACTCCAACCCGCGAACTGGCCGACCAGATCCACGATGTGATCCGCGTCCTTTCCGCGGGGACCAAGTTGAAGAGCGCAACCATCTACGGCGGAGTTGGAGCCGCTCCCCAGATCCAGGCACTGCGAAGCGGAGCGGAAATCCTCGTCGCCTGCCCGGGCCGCCTGCTGGACCTAATCGCACAGGGTCACGCAAAAATGAATCAAATCGAAGTCCTCGTCCTCGACGAGGGCGACCGCATGTTCGATATGGGCTTCCTGCCCGACGTGCGCCGCATCATCGCCGCCGTGCCGAAGCAACGCCAGACCATGCTCTTCTCGGCCACCTTCCCGATGGAAGTGGAGCAACTCGCGTCGTCCACGCTCATGCACCCCCAGAAGATCGCCATGGGCATCAGCCGTCCCGCCTACACGGTGTCGCACGCGCTGTATCCCGTGCCACAACATCTCAAGTCCGCGCTGTTGATCGAAATACTCAAAAAAACCGATACCAACTCGGTGCTGGTCTTCACCCGCACGCGCCGCCGCGCCGAAAAAGTGCAACGGCAGATCAGCGCGGCAGGCTTCAACGTCACCAGCCTGCACAGCGACCGCACACAGGGTCAGCGCCAGTCCGCGCTGAAAGGTTTCAAGGAAGGCCGCCACGACATCATGGTCGCCACCGACATCGCCGCCCGCGGACTGGACGTGGAGAGCATCTCGCACGTCATCAACTATGACATGCCCGACACCGCCGATGCCTACATCCACCGTATCGGCCGCACGGGACGCGCGCAGAAAACGGGCGACGCCTTCACGCTCGTCACCAGCGAAGACGAAGACCTGATCAAGAAGTTGGAACGCATCATGGGCGCGCCGCTCAAGCGCGAGACCATCGACGGCTTCGACTACACCGTCCCCGCGCCGCCGCGACCCGCTGGCGCGATCCGCGGACGCGGTATCTCGCGCGTCGAAGGGCGCCGCGAACGTCCCGCACCCACGCCAAAGAGTTTTGGCAAGAATCGGCTGGCGCCGCGCGGGAAAAGGTAACGCAAAAAAAACCAGGTTTCTGTAAGAAACCTGGTTTCTGCATCGGAACAAAATGAAACGACTCACTGGCATCCTCCTCATCGCCATCTCCGCCGCTTCTTTCGGGACGCTCGCCATCTTTGGCAAATTCCTCTACGCCGACGGGCTGGACACGTTCACCCTTCTCTTCCTGCGCTTCCTCTTCGCCGCCTCGGTCATGACCTTGATTCTGGTCCTGCGCAGAGAGCCGCTCCCGCGCGGACGCGTCCTCGCCCAACTGATCGGCATGGGCGCGCTCGGCTACGCGGGACAGTCGTTCTCGTACCTTTCCGCCATCAAATATGCCTCGGCTGGACTGGTCGCGCTCCTGCTCTATCTCTACCCGATGTTCGTTTTCATCCTCTCGGTCATTTTCCTCCGCGAAAAAGTGACCTGGCCCAAAGCCCTCGCCTTGACCCTCGCCCTGATAGGCGCGGCGCTCACCGCCAATCCGCAAGGCGGGCAGATGCTGGGCATTTTCTACGCAATTCTCGCCGCCGTCATTTATTCGGTTTACATCATCGTCGGCGCGGGCGTGATGAAACAGGTCTCGGCTATCCAATCTTCGCTGGTTATCTTCACTTCCGCCGCCGCCGTCTACGGGACACTGACTCTCGTCAACGGCGCACATTTCCCCCAAAGCAGTTCAGGCTGGTGGTCGCTGGCGGGAATCGTCATCGTCGCAACCGTCATCCCCGTGGCCACCTTCCTCGCGGGGTTGGAACGGATCGGACCGACGAACGCGTCCCTCCTGTCCACGCTGGAGCCCGTCGTCACCGTCCTGCTGGCGGCGTGGCTGTTCGGCGAACGGCTGGAGGCGCTTGCCATCATCGGCGGCGCGCTGATTCTGGTCGCGGTGGTTGTGTTGACGAGGAATGAAATGAATCAGATACCGCCTGTGCCTGAGGTGTAACGTGGCAAATCAAAAGAGCCTGACGCTTTCGCATCAGGCTCTCTCTTTGACTACATCAGGATAGTGACGTTGCTGGCTTGCGGGCCTTTCGGACCCTTCTCGACCATGAACTCGACCTTCTGGCCTTCCATCAGATTACGGAAACCGTCACCCTGGATGGCGGAGAAATGGACGAACACGTCGGGGCCGCCTTCGCGGGCGATGAAGCCGAAGCCCTTGTCGCCGTTGAACCACTTCACAGTACCTTGAATTTTGTCAGACATTGTTTGCCTCCTATGGCAGATGATGTTAGGTGTTCTGTTTGTTCCATCGGAGGAAAAACGAAACGGCCCACAAAATAACTGTGAGCCGCTGTGTTCTTTAACCAACGTGAACTTACTGTTATCCTACGCTCGTTAGAATAACACACTAATCGGAGCGAGTCAATCAAATTTTAGGAGCAATATCACGCAATTGCTAGGAGCGAAGCGACGAAGCAACCCCCTCGCTATGAGCGATAAACCCTTAATGCTATAATCTTTCCATCATGAATTTTCTCATTACTGGAGCCGCGGGATTCCTCGGCTCGACGCTTGCCAACCAACTCGCCCGCGAGGGACATCAAGTCCGCGGGCTCGACGATCTATCCACAGGCGACCCGCAGGCTCTCGCGCCCGACGTCCACTTCACGCGCGGGGACGTGAACGACCGCCCCAAGTTGTGGACCTTGCTCCAGGATGTGGACGTGGTCTACCATCTCGCGGCCCGCGTCTCGGTGCAGGAATCCGTCCTGTATCCGCGCGACTACAACGCGGTCAACGTCGGCGGGACGGTGGCGCTGATGGAGGCCATCCGTGACGTGGGAGTGAAACGCGTCGTTCTCGCGTCCTCAGGGGCGGTCTACGGCGACCAGGGCGATCAGCCACTGACGGAGTCCGTCACGCCCAACCCGCGTTCGCCGTACGCGGTGTCGAAACTCGCGGCGGAGTTCTACGTCCGCACGATTGGAAATTTGTGGGGTATCGAAACCGTCAGCCTGCGGATTTTCAACGCCTATGGACCAGGCCAGCACCTGCCACCATCGCATCCTCCCGTTGTCCCCCACTACCTCCGCCAGGCCCTGCGCGGCGGGACGCTGGTCGCGCACGGAGACGGTAGCCAGACCCGCGATTACGTCTACGTGGACGATGTGGTCAGCGCCATGGTGGCCGCCGCGACCGCGCCGAACATCAACGGGCTGGTCATCAATATCGGTTCGGGACATGAATCCAGCATCCGCGACCTCATCAAATCCGTGCTGGACGTGACGGGGAGTAAAGCCAACGTAGTCTACAACGCCCAAACCTCGGGCGGCGTCTCGCGCATGAGGGCAGATTTGAAACTCGCCCAGGAGAAACTCCGCTTCCAGCCTTCGATCAAATTAGAAGATGGGCTACGGTTGACATTGCAAAGAGATTTAAGATTTAAGTAATTCTTGGAGAATATTCAATGCGAATCCTGGTCATCGCCCCTGGCAGTCGTGGGGATGTACAGCCGTACATTGCCCTCGGAAAAGGTTTACAAGACGCGGGGCATCATATCCGCTTTGTTTCGCATCAGAATTTCGAGAAGCTTGTTACCTCATACGGGCTGGAATTTTGGTCGGTGGATAGCGATGTGCGCGGCATCGTGGAAACTGATCCAATGCGTGAACGGATGGAAAATGGCAATTTTGTCACTTTGATGGCACAAATGGCAAAGGAGGCCCAGCGCGAGGCGCGCGTCTTCGCGGAGGGTGGATTTTCGGCTGGCAAAGAGATGGATTTGATCCTTGCAGGCATGGGCGGACTCTACATCGGTATCGCCGTCGCGGAGAAATTGGGATTGCCGCTTCTGCAAGCCTATGTTGTACCGTTCACGCCAACACAGGAATTTTCAAGTGTTCTGACGCCAAAACTGCCCCGCCCTTTCAATCGCTTCTCTCACAGCCTTACCCGACAAATGATGTGGCAGGGATTCCGTTCGGCCGATGCTGTGGCGCGAAAAATCCTTGATACACCCGCCGCGCCGTTCCTGGGTCCATACAACTCAAACGCCATGCGCAACATGCCAACCCTGTACGGTTTCAGTCCATCCGTGATTCCCGTCCCTTCGGATTGGGGTGAAAATATCCACGTTACAGGATATTGGTTTGTGGATGAAGACGATCACTGGACACCGCCTCCTGCCCTGCTCCATTTTCTAGAGTCAGGCCCTCCGCCCATTTATATCGGATTCGGAAGCATGAGCAATCGAAATCCCAAGGGAACTGCCGAATTGGTCATCCAAGCATTGACAAGGATCAATCAACGCGCCATCCTGCTATCGGGCTGGGGCGGCTTACATACAGAAGATCTGCCCGATTCCATTTTCATGATCGACTCGGTCCCCCACTCATGGCTCTTTCCGCGTGTTGCGGCGGTTGTGCATCATGGCGGGGCGAGCACCACCGCGGCGGGACTTCGCGCTGGCGTGCCATCTCTTGTGATTCCTTTCTTCGGCGATCAACCTTTCTGGGGACGGCGCATCGCCGAACTTGGGGTTGGACCTGCTCCGATTCCACGCGCCAAACTGACCTCCGAGCGACTGGCTGAAGCCATTCAACAAACCGTCACCGATAAGAATATGTGCGAACGCGCTGCGCAACTCGGCAAAAGCATTCGAGCAGAAGATGGTATCTCTCGTTCCGTGGAAGTGATCAACCAAATCGAAAAACACAATTAGCATGTCATTTCCCCTCCCCCATAAATTCTACAACCGCCCCACCCTGACCGTCGCCCGCGAACTGATCGGCGCGCGGCTGGTGCGGATTTTGGATGGCGTCAAACTCGTCGGCATCATCATCGAGACGGAGGGATATATCGGCGAGGAGGATCTGGCCTGTCACGCCAAGGCGGGACGGACGCCGCGCACGCTGCCAATGTACGGTCCGCCTGGGCACGCGTACGTGTATTTCACCTATGGCCATCATTGGATGTTGAACGCGGTCACCGAGCAGGACGGATTCCCCGCGGCGGTTCTCATCCGCGCCATCTGGCCCATCGAGGGCGCGGAAGTCATGTCCGCGCGCCGTCAGGGACGCGATACGTTTGGGCCTGGAAAACTCTGTCAGGCGCTGGGGATCGGTAAAGGCGAGAATAACGTCGATTTGGCCGCGCCCGCCTCCGGTCTATGGATCGAGGCGGGGGTGAACGTCCCCGATTCCGCCGTGACGATTAGTCCCCGTGTGGGTTTATATAGTGTGCCAGAGCCGTGGAAGTCGAAGCCCTGGCGGTTTTTAGTGAAAAATCCATCCGTCATTGCGAGCGAGCGTCAGCGAGCGAAGCAATCTCCTGGCAAATGATGAGATTGCTTCGGGTGGTCTCGATACGGCCTCAACTTGCACTCAGCCTACTCGACCACCACTCGCAATGACGGGACACAATTTCGGAGGTAACATGGGTTTACTGGATGGCAAGAACGCATTAGTGTTTGGTTTGGCGAACGACCGCTCGATTGCCTGGGGCATTACGCAGGCTCTCCATCGCGAGGGCGCGAACATCGGGATCAGTTACGCGGGCGAGACGCTGAAACGCCGCGTCGTGCCGCTGGCCGAGCAGATCGGCTGTACGTGGGTCGAGGAATGTGACGTGACGAAGGATGAGCACATCGCCGCCACCGCCGAGA
>JBMOMR010000067.1:0-8034 GCA_049324715.1 Chloroflexota bacterium
ATTGTTCCAATAGGTGATGAGCGGACCGCCCAACTGCGCGGCGATCCTCCCGATGATGGCCTGCGTCTTGTCGAACAGGACGGGGGGTTGCTTGACCTTGATTTGCTCGCTGGTTTCTTCGGACATAAAGACTCCTGTTGAGAAAGTAGACATTATCGGAAATAATCCGCAGATTTCACCGATTACGCAGATATAAAATTCCGAAAAGAAAAATCGGCGAAAATCTGCGCCATCTGCGGATAAATTTGTTATTACCAATAAAGTTTAGTTATTCCACGATGAACGTTCCGCGCTGGACGAGATGGTTGTCGATGTACAACTCGACGGTGTACTCGCCCGAGGCAAAGACGAACAGATTGCTGTAGGCGTAACTGATGGGTTTGGCCGCGCCGCCCGATTCCTGCAATTTCCAGGTGCCGATGACGCGCAGGGTGGGATCTTCGTACCCGTTGCGATACACCTTCCATATCTCGGATTGACCCGCGACCGCGCCGCTGTAATCGAACAGGACGAACATCTCGTTGATTCCCGAGGGGAAGGTGGTGGCGGTATTGTAGCGCACGAATTTGCCGTTTTCATCCAATTCCTGCTGTGCGAATTGGAACGGCGTGGCGGTGAAGGTCACATTCGGATGGGGCGCCGTGCCGCTGAATTCGAGGGCGGTGGTGGTGTCTTTGAGCAGTTGGAACATGTTGCGTGCCTGCGCCCGCAGTTGCTCGTGATCGACCGCGATCAGGTTCTGGCTGGGAACCTGCGACCAGTATTTCGCGTTCCCGTCCAGTTCGAGCAGGAGGTTTTCGACATCCTGGGCGGAGGCGTCCATGTAATACCAGAAGGAGGAGGGCGGCTGGACTCCCTGCTCGTGGGCTTTGGTCACCTCGAACACGGCTTCGTTGACGCCCTTGTAGTATTCCTTTTCGGCCTCGGCAAAGTCGCCGCGGACCATCAGGGCCAGCGCCAGGTTGAATTGAACACCGAGCAGGCTCGGGTCCTCGCGGAGGACGCGGCGGTTCATGTTGATGGCTTCTTCGTATCGGCCGAGCAGGTAATAATTCCAGCCCATGTTCCAGCCCACGTTGGTGTCTTCGCGGCCGGCGTCCCAGGCGGCTTCGTAGTCCGCGAGAGAGGCCTGATAGTTTCCGTCGAAGTAGTGGGCGTTGCCGCGTTCGTACAGCGCGTTGGCGTACTCTGGCTCGATGGACAGCGCCCGGTCGAAGTCCGCGATGGCGCCGGTGGTGTCGCCATACCATGCCTTGCCGACCCCGTCCGCATAGGCGTTGATGGCGTCCTCCGAAATGGTCGGGACGGGCAGGATCATGACGATCAACGCCCACAACGCGACGATCGCGGCGATTACCGTCCCCAGCCCGATGAATACGCCTCGCATCGTCCCGCGCAGGGTGGTGGACAGACCGTAGAGCGAAAGCGTGACCGCCAGCAGGGTGAGATGGACGATGAAGGTGTTGGCGCGGTCGTCCCAGGCATTGCTCAATCGGTTGTAGGCGGTGAATTTTTCGGTGAAGCGCGTGCTGTCCACCACGTAGGTATCCGCTTCGTATTTCGCGACGTCAGGACCGAAGCCAGCGGCTGGGTCAAAGTAGGGATCGGCGAAGATTGGCACCAGCGTGGCGATGTGGTCGCGCACCGCGCGATAGCGGGCCGCGGCGGCCGTATCCCCAGCGAGTTCGGCACCCAGCGCTTGCAAATCCAATTCGTACCACGTCTGGTACGCGCCCTGACGTTCACGGCTGATGCGCGTCTGGCCGCTGGTCTTGGATTGCATGGCCTGGATGGCAAATTGCGTGGAAGCGCGCTTGGCCTCGTCGCCCTTGCCCGACGAGTAGGTCTGCATGGTGGTGATGACGGCCGCCAGGATGGCCACGCTCGCGATCAGGAAGGAGATCAGTTTTTCGGCGCGCGTTTGGGGAGAGGTGGATTCGCTCATCTCGGCCTCCTCACATCACCAGTTCGATCGTCAACGCGGCGAACGAACTGGCCAACAGTAAAAACCCGCCGAACGCTGCGAACAGATATTTGATCTTGTGGTCCACGATCTGGGCCAGCGTGAAGAACCAGAAGGAAATGCCGAGCAGGATCAGCATCTGCACCAGCAGGTTCGCCTTGGCGCGCAGGCCGTCCGCTTCGGTGTAATGCGTTTCAGAACGGGTATCGCGGGCGCGCTGTTCATCGGCCAGCAACTCATCCATCTCGCGCTGGCTGTCATACGTCCCATCGGGTCGCAGGTATCGCGAGGGGAAGAAGATGGATTGCAGTCCGTAGGCAATGCCCCACGAATCCGACTTTTGCTGTGTCAGCGCATCGGCGTCCGCGGGATTGGTCTGCAGAGCGTCGTAGATCTTATAGCCCAGTTCGTTGTAGCGCGTGTAACTGAGAAATGCCTGGTAGTGTTCTGTCACTTTGATTGTGCTCAGCACCCAGGCCTCCTCCGCGTTGACGGTGGCTACCAGCCCGCGGAAATCCGCGCTGCCGGCGTCGGAGGCTGCCACCGAAGCGCGCCAGGCGACCAGCGCACTGACCACGGTTACGATGGCGATCATCGAAGCGGTAAACGTTTTAAAGTTTTCGGTTTTCATGTGTCCTCCATTGGCGAATGGATGTATAAAGTATAAATCATAAATTCCAGAAACTAGGTTTCTCCGAGAAACCTGGTTTCTGGTATATTCGCAGAAATATGACCTATGACGTTTATCTCGCCCTCGGGACCAATCTCGGTGACCGACTCGCCAACCTGCGCGCTGCCCTCCGCTCGCTTCCTCCCGACATTCAGCCGGTCTCTGTTTCGAGAATCTTTGAGACTCCCCCTTGGGGATTCACCGACCAGCCCGCGTTCCTCAACATGGCCATCCACGCGCGGACGAGGCTCGAGCCAGAAGCCCTCCTCCGAAAACTGAAGACGCTCGAAGTCGAGTTGGGACGCGAGCAGACCTTCCGCTGGGGACCGCGTCTCATTGACCTCGACATCCTGTTCTACGATGACCTCGTGCTCGACACACCTCCGCTCGTCATCCCGCACCCGCGCCTGCACGAACGCGGCTTCGTGCTCGTCCCGCTGATAGATATCGCCCCCGACCTGGTGCATCCCGTGCTCGGCAAGACCATCCGTCAACTGCTGGCCGAGATCGACGCCGCTGACATTGTGCCGTTTACCGCACAAATCGAAACGACTGTCACGCCCAAATCGTGACAGTCGTTCTTATTTTCCGTCCTATAATTTAACCGCACTACTCTCTTCTCACTACTCTCTATTCTCTTCTCACGGAGTCCCCATGTCCAAAACCGATTGGATCCAGCAAGAGATCGACAACCTGCAATCGCAGGGACTGTACAACCGCATCCGCACCATCGAGTCGCCGCAGGGCGCGTGGCTGGTAGTGGACGGCAAGCGCGTGCTCAACTTCTGCTCGAACAACTATCTCGGCCTTGCCAACCATCCCGACATCGTCGCGGCCGCGAAAAAGGCCACCGACTCGATGGGCATCGGCCCCGCGGCTGTCCGCTCCATCGCGGGGACGATGTCCCTGCATGTGGAGTTGGAGAAGCGCCTCGCGGCGTTCAAAGGCGTGGAAGCGGCCATCACCTTCCAAAGCGGATTCACCGCCAACCTGGCGACCATCCCCGTGTTGGTCGGCAAGGAGGATTGCATCTTCTCCGATAGATTGAATCACGCCTCGATCATTGACGGTTGCCGTCTTTCTGGCGCGAAGATTATCGCCTATGAGCACAACGATCCCGCCTCGCTTGAGGAACAGATCAAAGCCAACCTGAGTCAGTATCGCCGCGCGCTCATCGTCACGGACGGCGTCTTCAGCATGGACGGCGATATCGCGCCCCTGCCCGCCATCTACGAGGTGGCGAAGAAGTACGACATCCTGCTGATGGTGGACGACGCACACGGCGAGGGCGTGCTCGGCAAGGGCGGGCGCGGCATCGTGGACCACTTCGGCCTGCACGGCAAAGTGGACGTGGAAGTCGGGACGATGTCAAAGGCCTTCGGCGTGGTCGGCGGCGTGGTGGCGGGGAACAAGGTCATCATCGAGTGGCTGCGTCAGCGTGGACGACCGTTCCTGTTCTCCTCCGCGGTCACCGTCCCTGATGCGGCGGCCTGCCTCGCGGCGATTGACCTGCTCGAAGATTCGACACAACTCGTAGACAAACTTTGGAGCAACGCCAAATACTTCAAGGCCGAAATGAAGAATCTCGGTTTCAACACCGGCGCGAGCGAGACGCCCATCACCCCGATCATGCTCGGTGAGGCTCCGCTGGCACAACAGTTCAGCCGCGAGTTGTTTGACGAAGGCGTGTTCGCGATGGCGCTCGGTTATCCCACCGTGCCGCAGGGCAAGGCGCGCATCCGCGTCATGATCTCCGCCGCGCATTCGCAGGATGATTTGAACAAAGGATTGGAAGCGTTTGGAAAGGTGGGGAGGAAGTTGGGCGTGATTTCGTAGAGGTATGGGTTCTGTAGGGGCACGGTCTCCGTGCCCTGGTTTGATGAAAATATCCAACAATGGGGCGGGGAGACCCCGCCCGTACGGAAAAAAAAACGGGCGGCGGAGGGAGGGACGCCGCCCGAGAAAATGGAGGACAGAATGAAATCAAAAAATCCCGCCTTTGAAAACAGCCTGGCTTGCCTGCAACATCCAGTGACGTTGTTGAGCATTGCCATCCTCCTGCTCAACGACCATGTACTGAAGGTTGTCAGCCCTTCGTGGTGGACGGGGAAACTCAGCGACTTCGCGGGTCTGTTCTTCTTTCCGTTCATTATCGCGGCGGGATTGAGTTTGCTGCTTTCCAAATTCAACCTGTCACGTGAGCGTATTGGTCAGATTGCTTTTGGGATTGTGGCGACCTGGTTTACTTTGCTCAAGACGATTCCGTTCGTGAATTCGTTGACCGCGCAGTTGGCTTCCCTGTTTATCGGCGCGCCTGCGAAACTGGCACTTGATCCAACCGATTTGATGGCGTTGGTGGTTTTGTGGCCTGCATGGAATGTCTGGATACATTCAAAGCAAGTGTTACGGCAGAGGTTGGCTTTTACAGTCTTGATTATTGGTATTTTTGCTTCAACAGCTTCATCCCCCAAGGAAATAACCGTTTATAAAGTTACTGACCTAGAGGCTTCTAAGGATGGAACAATTTATGCCATAGATAAGAAATCATACGGTCCTGGTTCGTATCAGGTTGCAGTGAGTGATGATGGCGGTTTGACTTGGGAGTATTTCTTTGATGAAACTGATAATTTCACTGAATCAAAACAATATCCGATCTCTGAATGCTACACATACTTTGAGCCGATTAGAGGAATAACATGTTATCGCGTTACAAGTAATGGAAAATTGCAGGTGAATTATCAAATACCCGATAAAAAAGACGACTGGTTTTCTGTCTTCGATTCGGCTGACCTTGTTGTCAAGGCATATGACATGTTGATAAGTTCAGGGGATGGTAAGGATTATCTTATTGTGGCTGTTGGAGAGAGTGGAATATTGCGTCGTGAATTACCTCGCGGCGATTGGGTAATAATTAGGGTACTTGGAGCAGGTAATAGGTAAAACCGAATTTCTTGTCATGAAAGAATATGAGAAGATTTGAGACACAACACCATCGCCGCTCCATTCGCCTGAAGGGATATGATTATTCTCAAGCAGGCGTGTATTTCGTCACCATCGTGACATGGGGACGGTTGATGTTGTTTGGAAAGATCGAAAACGGGGAGATGAAATTGAATCGATATGGCGAGATCGTCCAGAAATGGTGGAACGATATTCCAAACCATTTCCCAAACGTGGAAACGGGCGCGTTTGTCATCATGCCCAATCATGTCCACGGGGTAATCATCATTACCGAGGATGGTAGGGGCACGGTCCCCGTGCCCCATGACACAACCATCACCCAACATCGGGGCGATATGGCCGCACCTCCACAAAATGATGATTTGGATGAAACCAGTCAGGGCGGGGAAACCCCACCCCTACACGGTACCAATACCGACGGTAGGGGCACGGTTCCCGTGCCCTGTGACACAACCATTTCCCAACATCAGGGTGAGATGGCCGCGCCTCCACAAAACGATGATTTGGATGAAACCAATCAGGGCGGGGAAACCCCGCCCCTACGGAAACCGACATTGGGACAAATTGTGGCGTATTTTAAATATAAATCCACCAAGGAAATCAATGTGATGGACGGCGGGCGGATCGCGAAATTATGGCAACGAAATTATTACGAACACATCGTTCGCAATGAGCACGAAATGGAAAACATTTGGAATTACATCGAATCCAATCCCGCCATGTGGGCAACGGATGATGAAAACCCCAATAAATAAAACACAGCCTCAGAATTCCTCGGAGGCCGTGTTTACGTGTGTACTTGTTTCCCTGTCTACATCCCCTACTTCGCCTTCACCGTGATCATCTTCGGCTTGACCTCTTCCGCTTTCGGCAGGGTGATGGTCAGGATGCCGTTCTCGAACTCGGCCTTGGCCTTGTCCGAGACGACCGCGGTCGGGAGGGCGAAGGTGCGTTCGAAGGCTCCGTAGCGCTGTTCGCGCAGGTGGTAGGCGCGCTCCTTCTTCTCTTCCTCCTGCCTGAACTCGCCTTTGAGCGACAGCATGTCGCCGGTGATGGAAATTTGTACATCGTCGGACTTCATGCCGGGCAGGGAGGCCTTGACGACCACCTCGTCGTCGGTCTGGTACAGGTCCACAGCGGGAACCTGCCAGCCACCTGTCGCGCCAACGGACGGGGTGAACGCGTCATTGAAGAGACGGTCCATCGCTTCGCGCAAGGTGATCATCTCGCGCATCGGTTCAAAACGGATAAGATTGGACATAGCAGACTCCTTTCTTGTGCTATTGGTAATTTGGTTTTACGCCCCTTAATTTAAACGGCCTGCGTTAAAAAAACGCAAGCCGTTCGTAAAATTTTCGTCAGAGAATCGACGCTTGGGGAGATTTCTTTCATCTTCCTTCTTTCCTCGAACTTACTTCCTCCGAAAATCCACAAACCGATAGCCGACGCCGCGCTCGGTCAAAATGTACTTGGGGTTGGCGGGGTCCTTCTCCAGTTTCTGGCGCAGATAATTGATGTAAAGGCGGACGTAATGCGGCTCGTCGCGATACTCGTAGCCCCAGACTTTCTGTAATAACTGGTCATGCGAGACGACCCAGCCCGTATTCTGGACGAGGTGATAGAGCAGGCGATATTCAGTAGGGCGCAACTTGACGAGTTTCCCCTCCAGCCAGATCTCGCGGCGGTCGAAGTCGATCTTGAGGCGGTCATCCACCTCGATCAGTCCGTGCATCGAGCCGGTCGCGCCTTCCGTGCGGCGGAGGACAGCCCTGATACGGCTGACCAGTTCACGCGGGCTGAACGGCTTGGTGACGTAGTCGTCCGCGCCGAGTTCGAGGCCGCGCACGCGGTCATCCTCCTCACCCTTGGCGGTGAGCATGATGACCGGGACATTCGTGAACTCGCGCAGGGTCTCCAGCACGTCGAAACCGTCCACGTCGGGCATCATCACATCGAGCAGGATGATGTCGGGATTCACGTCGCGGAGTTTGCTGATGGCCTGTTTGCCGTTGTTCGCCTCCGAGACGATGAAACCATCGTGTTCCAGGTTCATGCGGATGAAGCGCACCATGCGCTCTTCATCATCCACAACGAGGATTTTTCTGCGGTCAAAATCTTCGGGCATGGGGTTATTCCCTCACGAAACTGACGATCTGTTCGGCTTCCTCGCCGCTCAGAATTTCCAGGAAACTGATTCTCTCCAGCGGCCAGATCACCTTGACGGCGCGCGAGTCGATGTAATGGATATCCTTTCCGTCGCGGCGGCGCGGGTTGATGACCGTGATGTTCGTGTCGCTGGACTTCGGCAATTCGTCCACTTCGCCCGCGATCGGCTCTTCACCGGAAATATGGAGCAAAATAATGTGAGACATGGGTTCCCTTTCAGGATTGGTTAGCGCAGCAGGATCTGAAATTTGAATTTTCCAAGCGCCACCACATC
>JBMOMR010000068.1:0-8006 GCA_049324715.1 Chloroflexota bacterium
CCATCGTCCCGATGGCCTACGGCAACCTGGCGCTCGACCTCATCCTCAAGCGCGTCCACGGGCGGATGGTCGTCCTCAAGAACGGCCGCTACGACAACATTCCGATCGACATTGTCACCAGCACCAAAAAGACCGTCAACGTGGAGCGCTTCTACAACACCGAACGCCTGCGCCCCAACTTTGAATCCTTCGAGATGACCCCGCTGTTCATCATGACGAGCGAGAATATTTAGAAAAGACTTCCGAAGTCTTGCAGACTTCGGAAGTTTTTTGTTACCTCTTCACCTGAAATACATCGAAATCCCGTGCCACCGAAACGGCGGGGAAAAGCGCCTGTGCCTCGGCCAGCACGTCCTTTTCACGGTAACGCCGTGAGAGATGCGTTAGGATCAATTTTTTGACTCCCGCTTTCGTGGCGAGGTCCGCGGCCATGCGCGCCGTCAGATGGGAGAACTCCGTCGCCATGTCCGCTTCGTCATCCAGATAGGTGGACTCGATGACCAGCGCGTCCGCGTCACGCGCGACCTCGACGAGGTTATCCGTCCGACCGGTATCGCCCACCACGACGAGTTTCGACCCGCGTTCGAGCGGACCCAGCACATCGTCGGGCGTGACGCGTTTCCCGTCGGCGAGGGTGATCGTCTCGCCCGCCACCAGTCGGCTTCGTTCAGGTCCGAACGGGACGCCCAGTTCATCTGCTTTGGCTGAAAGGAAGGGACGGCGCGCCTTGGCCTCGAACGCGTAACCGAAACAGTCTGGTCCGCGATGCGTGACAGGAAACGCCGTGACGCTGAAATCGTCGGTTTCAAAGATCACGCCGGGTTTGATCTCCAGCAAACGCAGGGGCATGGGAGGCTGGTTGCCGCGCAGGACAACCCCGTAGAGCAGGTCGTGGACGCGGTCGAGCGTCTGACGTCCGCCGTAGATTTCGAGTTCTTCGATCGCTTCCCAGCGCAGGAAGGTGCTCATCAACCCGCCGAGGCCGAGGATGTGGTCGAGGTGACCGTGCGTGAGCAGGACGCGCGTCAGGCGTTTGAAGCCGACGCCTGATTGCAGAATCTGACGTTGTGTCCCCTCGCCGCAGTCCACGAGAAAACGATATTCGTTGTGACTGACAATCTGCGCCGAAAGCCCGCGCTTGGCAGAGGGAGCGGAAGCAGATGTGCCGAGAAAGAGAATTTCGAACAAGATAATTCCTTGGATTAATGTTAGCCACAGTTCTTCACAGATTACACAGATCGGAAGAATCTGTGTAATCTGTGGCTGAATTTTTGTGATAGTCAATTGTACCTTAAGAAAAACAGACCATTTGTGCTATAATTTTTCCGCACCCAGAGTAAAGCGTACACAGGTAGACAGGTACAAAAGTAGACACGTACATAAATCCCAACTCTTATCTTGCATTCCCCACTCGACTCATATACTATCCGACCATTCGACTATCTGACTAAAACATGCCTCTCATCAAAGGCCAGCCCTCCAAATCACGCCCCAAGACCATCCTGCCCTCTAAAGCGAAAGGCAAGTCGGGTCCGCGCAAACCGCCTGCCCACAAGCCCGAGCCGACGCGCTACGCTGAACCATCGTGGTGGGAGCGCATGCCCGCCGAGCGCAAACTCGACGTGCTGGGCATTTTCCTCGCCGTCATTGGCGCGCTGATCCTCCTCAGCCTGTTCACCGCCAACCGAAGCAAGGTCATCGGCGAGATCATTCGCGTCCTTGGGCAAATCTTCGGCTGGGGGCTTTACGTCCTTCCAATCGCACTGCTTCTCTTTGGCCTTTGGCTCGTTTTACGCCGCATCGATAAACTGCCGCTGCTCACCCTCGAACGGAGCATCGGCAGTCTACTCCTCTTTCTGTGGATCCTGACCGCCTTCCACGCCTTCACCGTCCCGCTCGAATTCTCCCTCCGCGCGGCAAACGACGGGTACGGCGGCGGCCACATCGGCAGTCTCTTCCATCGCCTGTTGTGGAACATGCTCGGCACGGGCGGCGCCATCGTCGCTTTGCTGGCCTGGCTCATCATCTCCGTGACAATGACCTTCGACATTTCCGTGCGCGACCTGAGCAGATTCTTCTCCCCGCTCTTCTCGCGCCTGCGGACGTTGATCACGCGTCGCGCGGACCCGGGAGCGGCCGCGGGACCCGCCGCGAACGGCTTCACCCCGTTCGTCCCGCCGCAGGAGAAATCCTCCCCCAGCGATAAACCCACTCCCGCCAAACCTGTCCCACCGGTGGGCACGCCCACCACCACGCGTCCCGGCGAGACGGTCATCCACTGGCAACTACCCGCCGTGAAGGATATCCTCGACGAGGGCGCCGCGCCCGCCATCAACGATGACTTTGTCCAGAAGCGCGCCCGCCTCATCGAAGAGACGCTGGCCTCCTTCGGTGCGCCCGCACAGGTGGTGCAGATCAGCCGCGGGCCGACGATCACGCAGTTCGGCGTGGAGCCGCTCTTCGTCGAGACAAGAAGCGGCAGGACGCGCGTCCGCGTCAGCAAGATCGCGTCCCTCGCCGACGATCTCGCGCTCGCACTGGCCGCGCCGCGCATCCGCATCCAGGCCCCGGTGCCCGGTCACAGTTATGTCGGCATCGAAGTGCCCAACGAAGAGATGGCGATGGTGGCCCTGCGCGACATCATCGAAAGCGAAGTCTTCCAGCGCAACCGCACCTCTTTGCGTTTTGCCCTCGGCCGCGACGTGGCAGGGCATCCCATCACCGCAGACTTGAACTCCATGCCGCACTTGCTGATCGCGGGCACGACGGGTTCTGGTAAATCGGTCTGCGTGAACTCCATCCTGACGAGTTTTCTGCTCCACAACACCCCCGATGACCTGCGCCTGATCCTCGTGGACCCGAAACGCGTGGAACTGACGGGCTACAACGGTGTGCCGCATCTGCTCGCGCCCGTGGTCGTGGAAATGGAGCGCGTCATCGGCGCGTTGCAATGGATGACGCGCGAAATGGACAAGCGCTATCACGAGTTCGCCCGCATCGGCGCGCGCAACATCGCCGATTACAACGCGCGTGCCGTCTCGCAGGGACAGAAGAAACTGCCGTTCCTCGTGGTGGTCATTGACGAGTTGGCTGACCTGATGATGATCGCCCCCGACGAGACCGAGCGCACGATCACGCGTCTCGCACAACTGGCGCGTGCCACGGGTATTCATCTCATCCTCGCCACCCAGCGTCCCTCGGTGGACGTGGTGACGGGTCTCATCAAGGCCAACTTCCCGGCGCGCATCGCCTTCGCCGTGGCATCCAACACCGACAGCCGCGTCATCCTCGACCAGCCCGGCGCGGAGCGTTTGCTCGGCCGCGGCGACATGCTCTATCAGGCTCCCGACGCGCCTTCGCCCGCGCGCTTGCAGGGCGTATTCGTCTCGGATCACGAGATCCAGGACCTGGTCGAGTTCTGGCGCGCACAGGTGGGAGCGAGTCCGTACACCATGCCCGGCGGCGCGGTCGACGCGCCCTCCATCAGCGGCGTCCCGCTTAAACAGGTGCCGATGTTCGAGGAAATGGCGCCCGCCTCGGACGAGGATCCCCTGCTGAAAGATTCCATCAACATCATCCGAAAAGAGGGCAAGGCCTCGGTCTCGATGCTGCAACGCAAACTGCGCATCGGCTACACCCGCGCCTCGCGCCTGATGGACACGCTCGAAGAGAAGGGCATCGTCGCCCCGCCCGACGGCATGTCGCAGGTGCGCCGCGTGATCGAAGTGGAAGACAAAAAAGAGACCCAGACCTACGAGTCCGAGTCGCCACAGGGAGAATAGCAGATCGTTTATTCGCCCTTGTTGGATGAAAGTTGGGTTCCAACCCAGAGATTGGTCATGCGCCGTGCCCTTTCCAAATGAAAAGGCATGGCGTTCGAGTTTGAAGAAGTATGCAAGGCGACCCCAATGAATTCAGAAAAGGACTTGGCCAGTTGAGTTTCCTCTTCACTGAATGGGGACAGCGAAAACCGTCCAAGGGACAACACTCCCTCACATCCCAAAACGCTCTTAATGGGAACGCCCATCCAGGTGCGAAATCTTCCCAATGATTTCATCCCCTGCCATTGGGATGACACACCCGTATCCAGGATATGGAGAGGCTGGCAAGCCTCCATCACCGACCTGAAGGCTGGCGCCTTTGTGAGGTCATCGTTGTAAGGATAGACCAGGTTGTGACGGCCCGGTAATTCCATCCAGCGGGACGGTTTTACGAAAATGCCAGTGCGGTGGTTGGGAATGACCCGTGAGATCGCACTCACGATCAGGTCCATCAGTTGCTCAAACGCCATGTTACGTTGAATGGCATCCTCGATTTGCTTCATGCTGCCAAGCACATTGTTGGCATTGTCGAGAATGTGGGATTGCGCGTACAGTAGAACGTGCATGTCGAGCAGGCGCAATAGCCCATCGTCATAGTGGATGACAAGCGGCGCATAAATATACTCAGGTTCCCGCTGAAGCGCGAACCGCACGGCCTCCTTCACGCCCATATTGCTGGAGAGGGTGAAGGTTTGGATGCCGAGGTTTTGTTGCAATTCCAGGATCGGCTTGCGCAGAAACAGTTCCACGCCGTAACGATGGCCGAGGCGCTCGAACATCAATGCGCGGGGAAGCGCACTATGAAGTTTTTCGTTCTGGAGCAGGATCACGCCGGGGATTTCTGGATGCGTCTCCAGATGCGATGTGACGTTCTCGGTGACAGTCTCCACAGAGGTCTGATAATCGAAGGATGGCAGGTCGCCGACAGAGACGGGCGTCTGCATGGTTCCATTCGGCAATTCTAGAGGGGAACGATAGTTCGAGGATGGCGGCATGGCAAATCACCCTATTGTAGATTTGCCAGGTTAATCGCCTTTGAAAAACCTGTTAACGCTGTTTTATCAACCCCTTACGATTTCGTAAGATTGACTGCTTCACCCCGCAGCCTTCAACACCCGCAGCGCCCGCAGTGTGACCCACGGGTTCGGCTCTTTCATCCTGCCGAACCGCATCCACGTTTTGCCATCGTAATTGTATTCGAGCGGCCAGCGTCCCTCGGCATCCTGCTTCGAGCGGATGAGTTCCAGCGTATTCGCAAGGCGCGGGTCTTTACCGAATCCCAATGCGACCAACGCTTCTGCAATTTGCAAAATATCGCTGATGTAGAAAACGGGGAAGCCGAACTTCCACCAATTGCCGCTCGGTTTCTCGGCATACCCATTTGGATAATCCGCCGCGGATGGATCCACCGCGAAGAAAAATTCCACGCCCGCGCTGACCGCCCGCTGGACGAGTTCGCTTCTTTTTTCGACGGGGAGGCGGGACAGCGCCAACATAACTTTGACTCCTCCCCACGCGCACGGAAGTTTGTTGTTCGCCCCGCAGGCGAAGTTCGGACCATACTTCCCCGCGAAATAACGCACCTCGGCTTTCTTGTCCTTCATCGGCGCGATACCTTCCCCTGTGACCGTGCGCGCCATCCATTCGTAGGCCGCGTCCATGCGTTTGTCCTCGTAGCCCAAATCCATCAGTGACCAGAGGATGTTGCCTTGCAGACAGTCAATTGTCCCAGATGGCGCTTTATTGGTCATCGCCGAAATTTGCCCGCCAGGATTCAACGCCTCGTCAAGATAATACTTGCACGCCAATTTGATGCGCTTATCTTCCTTCACTGCAGCGCCGAGTTGCGCCAGCAGAATCAACGCCCACACCGTAGACTTGTACTTCGGGCCGTAGCCCGTCCCGGGTCTCCCCCACCAGCCCTCTTCGTTCATCTTCGAAAGCACGTGCGCAATCGGCCCCTCCTTGTGCGCCAGTCTCCGCGCCGCCGTCAGTTTTTTGTCACCCGCTGGAAGGTCCAGAAGGTCGCGCATCGCCAAATAGCGGATGGCAGGATTTTCAGACTCCAACAGCCACGGCAGGGAGTCGCTTCGCAGTTGATTCTTCCAGGACATGTGTGCCTCCGTAATCACCAAATGCCAGGGATCAATCGGTAACGCACCCGTTGGGCATATTCTGAATAGCCAGCGAGCTCAGCGGTCAACATGCGGTCTTCGTAGATGGTTCGAATGATCATGGTCACCCCCGCCAGAAGGCCAGGGATGAGCGCCCACCACGATTCGAGCATGAGGCCCGTCGCGATCCAGAGCAGGAAAGCGGCGGAATAGGCAGGATGACGAACGAAGCGATATGGTCCCGCGCTGGTCACTTTTTGGGATCGATCGGTCTGAAGGCGGGACTCCGCCGAGAAAAACGGATTGGAATTGATCGCCCAGCCTGCCAGGCTGTTTCCAAATAAATAAACGATGTATGCCGCAACGATGAAGACAACTGGCACGTCACCCGACCATCGGAAACGACCGCCATCCAGACTGGCAACGATGAATGTGCCAAACGCAAATACAAAATAGATCGGCAACAAGAATTTGTCGTACCGTTGTGTGTTTTTATGACGGGTGGCGCGCTCGACCAGCAGGTCGGGGTCGCGCAGGCGGAGCAGGACAAGGAACATCAGTTTCGGCACGATCCACGCGATGACGAAGACCCACCCCAAAGGCCAGTCAAACCGCCCCGCGCCGCCGAAGATCAAAATCCCGCTCAGTAGGAGAGTGACGAGAAAACTGAATAACATCCTCCACGCGGCCTGATTCGGCGTGATGGGTTTGGCTCCATTTTCCTGCGCCATGTGTCACTCCTTTCGAGGAAGAGGAATGTCCGCCCGTATGGAAATAGTATAGCACGGACGATGGTCAATGAACGATAACAAAAAGAAGGCTGGACATCATGCTCCAGCCTTCTTCGTTCATCCCTGCAACTCCTCCCACTCCTTCAACTTCTCATCCATCTCCTTCTGGACGCGCTCATACTCCTTCCCCAACACCGCCACTTCCTTTGGGTTCACGAACGGACTCTCCAACTGCGCGCCGAGATTCGCCAAATCCGCTTCGAGGGCGGCGATGGTGTTTTCGAGTTCCTGCAATTTCGCGACTCTACGTCGTTCGGCTTTCGCGTCAGCGTTTGACGTTGAACGTTTAACGTTTAACGGTTTCGCAGAAGTAGTTTCTTGTTCCGCAAGTCTCGCCGCCTGCTTCTCGCGTTCCTCTTTCATCTGCGAATACGTGCCATTGAACACCGTCAACGCGGACTCGTCGGGGTTGATCTCCCAGATTTGGGTCGCGAGCGCGTCGATCAGGTAGCGGTCGTGGCTGACGAGCAGGATCGTCCCGTCGTAGTTATCCAGCACGGACTGCAACACTTCCTGCGCAGGGATGTCGAGGTGGTTGGTCGGTTCGTCGAGCAGGAGGAAGTTGGTCTGCTGGAGCGCGAGCTTGGCCAACGCAAGACGTCCACGCTCGCCGCCGCTGAGCATGTCCACCAGTTTGTAGGCGTCATCACCCGAGAACAGGAACTTACCCAACAGGTCGCGCACCTCATGGAACAGGAACTCAGGCCGCACCGACTGGATCTCCTGTAGGAGCGTCTTGCGCGGGTCGAGTCCCTCGTGGGCTTGGGCGAAGTAGCCGATATGCAGCGACGCGCCCATGAGCACCTCGCCGCCGAGCGGGGGAAGTTTTTCAAAGGCAGATTTTTCAATCTCGGAGGAAGCAGGCTCTCGCTTGATCTGATCCATGTAATCAGTGACGTACGTGGCGGAGTTACTGCTCGCTCCGTGCTTCTCTGTGCCGAGAATCGTTTTCAGGAAAGTGGTTTTGCCCGCGCCGTTGGGACCGATCAAGGCCGCGCAATCTTGTCGGCGCAGGGTGATGTCTTCGGCGGCGAACAGGAATTTTCCCGCGTCGCCGCGCTGTTTATCGGGCGGATAGCCGACCTGCAAATCCTTCGTCCGCAGAACCAACTCGCCCGAACGCGCGGCGGTCTTGAGTCGCAGGTGGAATTTCGGCGGACGGTTATCGGGCAGGCGCAGGGCGCGCACGTGTCGTTCGGCCTCTTCCACGCCAAACGGTGAGGTGGTGGTTTCCACACCCAGTTGACTCCAATTGGAATTGACCACCGCGTCCATGCCTA
>JBMOMR010000069.1:0-7986 GCA_049324715.1 Chloroflexota bacterium
ATCGATCATTGAGCGCGGCCAGGTAGATGAGGCAATCGCGCATTGCCGTCATATTCTGCAAACCTTTCCCAAGCATCTTGATACGTATCGCTTGTTGGGCAAGGCTTACCTGGAATCAAAACGCTATCCCGATGCCACTGACATTTTCAACCGCGTCTTGATGGCCGTGCCCGATGACTTTGTCTCGCACGTCGGCCTGAGCATCATTGCCGACGACCAGAAACGGCTGGAAGATGCCATCTGGCACATGGAACGCGCCTTTGAACGGCAACCCTCCAACGCCGCCATCCATGCCGAATTGCAAAGATTATATGGCCGCCGCGACGGCCGCGAGCCGCCCAAGATCCGCTTGACGCGCGGCGCGCTGGCGCAAATGTATTACCAGGGCGACCTGTACGTGCAGGCGATCAGCGAGGCTCGCTCGGTGTTGAGCGAGGACCCCAGCCGAATCGACTTGAAGCCTCTGCTCGCGCTGGCCTATTTCCGCGCGGGGCAAAAGGTGGAAGCGTCCGAGATCTGCACGCAACTGATCAGCGAGTTCCCGTATTGCCTCGAAGCGAATCGCGTCCTCATTGAGATCCTGCCTGGCACGGGCATGGCCGAAAGCGCCAATGCCTATCGCCAGCGCGTGATCGAACTCGATCCCTACGCGGCGCACGCGCGCGCATCCATCTTCCAGACGAGCGACGCGCCCGACCTGGCCGTCACCGTGGAACGGCTCGATTACCAGGGCCAACCCGTGGAGACGGGTGCTGAGTGGGGAAAATCGCTCGGAATCGGAACGGTCGCCGCGGCCGCCTCGAGCGAACAACCCGATTGGATGAAGAGCAATTACCAGGCGGAATCCACCCCGCACTTTGAGACGCCTCCCGCGGCCTCTTTCGACTTCGCTCAGGACACAGTTGAGACGGCCGCGTCCACCCCGAGCGAACGCGAACCCTTCGACGAATCCCCCGCGTCCGCCGAGAAGGACGACATCCCCGAATGGATGCGACAGGCAGGCTGGGGCACGTCCACGGGCGCGTTCGACGAAGCCGCCGCGTCTCCCGTGGAAGAGGAATCCGCCGGGGGCGAGTTGGAAAAAGCCGACCTGCCCGACTGGATCAGATCCATGGCCCCGAAGGAGAGCGAGAAACCCGTCACGCCCGCTCCCGCCCCCGCGGTCGCGGAGACCGATGAAGACACGCTCGACTGGCTCAACAAACTGAGCGGCGATTCCGCTTTTACTTCCAAAGAAGATATTTTCTCCGAAGAACCGAAAGCCGCGCAACCCGCCGGGGTTCCCGACTGGCTTTCCAATTTCGACAAACCCGCGCAAGAGTCCGCCGCGTCCGCGGCAGAGACTTCCGACTGGCTGTCCAATTTTGATAAAACCGTGCAAGAGTCCACTGAGCCCGCGGCCGAGACCCCCGATTGGTTCTCCAAATTCGATAACCAGGAACAGGAATCCGCCGCGCCCGCGGCTCCTGCCGAACCCTCCGAATGGCAGTCGGAACTGGGCGGCGCCGCCGCTGTGACGGCTTCTGCCGCCGCGGCCTCCACCGCCGATTGGCTGTCCAAACTCGACGAGGAGACCCCGTCCACGCCGCCCGCGCAAGAGGCGGCCCCCGCGGCCTTCAGTGCGGAGGCGGGCATCGGCGATCTTGGCACCTCCGCCGCTGAACAGGACGCGGCCATGCTCTGGCTCGAGAGCCTCGCCGCCAAACAGGGTGCGAAATCTGAGGAACTCATCACCGACCCGAACGCGCGTCTCGAAACCCCGCCCGAATGGGTGGAACAGGCCAAGGCCGTTGGCGCGTCACAGCCTGCCGAGCCTGCGCCCAAGGCGGTCGAACTGTCGCCTGAGCTGGCCGCCTTCGAGCCGTTGCTTGAACCGGTCCCTGCCGAGCCGATGGAATCCGTCCCGCCTGAGATGCCGCTGGATCAGACCGGCGTCTGGCTGCGCGATCTGGATGAGAAAACGCCTCCGCCGCAGGAACCCGTCAAAGCAGAACCCGCTACATGGTCCGGAGAGATCGAGGTGGTCCCGCCTCCCACCGGACCGTTGGCCGAATCCGCCACCGAATCGGACCTGCCCTCCTGGCTTCGCGATCTCGAAAAGTCCGAGGCCACTCCCGTCTCCAGTCCGCTGGACGAAATGCCCGACTGGTTGAAGGGAGATGAGCCCGAAATTCCTTTGGTGCCCGAGCCGACCCGCGCCGCCGATTGGACGCCCGAGGCCCCCAAGGTGACCCCGCGTCCTGCCGCGCCCGCGCCCAAGGCCGAGGCGCCAAAGCCCGAAGCGCCCAAAGTCGAGGCCCCCAAGCCCGAAGTGCGCAAGCCCGCGGCCCGCAAACCCGAACCCAAGCCGAAATCCGAAGCGGCTCCGCAAGTCGATCGGTCCAAATTGAGGCGGACTGGAATGTTGCCCCCGTTGGTCGATCCCAATCTCGCCTCTGCCCGCGACGCCATGTCGCACGGGAAGATTCCCGATGCCCTGCAGGCTTACACTAATCTGATCCGCAAGGGCAAATTGCTCGAAGATGTCACCTTCGATCTGAAGGAGGCGCTCTACCGCTTCCCGGTGGAGGTTTCCATCTGGCAGACCCTCGGCGACGCGTACATGCGCGCCAACCGCCTGCAAGACGCGCTCGACGCGTACACCAAGGCAGAAGAATTACTACGCTGAACTCAGAAACCCGTTTTCTCGAAGAAAACGGGTTTCTGACGAAATCTTTTTTGGAGGATTTTCTGTGGAACGAACGTTGGTACTTGTGAAACCCGATGGCGTGCAACGTGGATTGATCGGGGAAGTCATCTCCCGTCTCGAGCGGCGCGGACTGCGCTTGGTGGCGGCGAAATTCATGGCCGTCAGCACCGAACTGGCCGAGACACATTACGCCATTCACAAAGGCAAACCCTTTTACGATGGATTGATCTCGTACATCACGTCTGCGCCGGTGATGGCGATGGTCTGGGAAGGGCCGCAGGCCGTGGCCGCCGTCCGCCAGACGATGGGCTCCACCAAACCCGTCGAAGCCGCGCCGGGGACTCTCCGTCACGATTTCGCGCTCGAAGTGGGACGCAACCTCACGCACGCCTCCGACTCTGCCGAAAACGGCGCGAAGGAAGTGGAACTCTGGTTCAAGAAAAGTGAACTGGTGGACTGGAAGCGGGAAGTGGACCGCTGGGTGTTCGAAAAGTAGGAAGCGCCTTCGACAAGAGACCGCCTAACGTTTCATGTGCTGACAAAGGAAACGCGCCATGCCAGAAAAACGAACAGTCCCGCGAAAAAAGTTCACCGCCTACATGCGCGTGCTGGACGATGAAACCGATAAGACCATCGGCCATCTTGTGGATATTGGCTTGAAGGGACTGCAGTTGGAGACCTCCGTGCCGCTTCCCATCGGACAGCAATACAACATGCACATGGAACTCACGGCTGATGTCTCCGACAAGTTGTTCATGTTCCTCACGGCGCGTGTCAAATGGGTCAAACCCGACGAGATCATGCCCAACCTGTATCGCGTCGGTTTCGAATTGGCGCACATCGAGCCGCACGATTACGAGATCTACCAGCGCCTGCTGGAACTGTACGGCGAATGAAAAAACTTCCGAAGTCGCAAAGACTTCGGAAGTTTTTTTTTCAGGCTTTCATCAAACCGACCTTCAGCGTCTCGCCGTCGAAGTCATCATCGACGGTTTGCGCTTCGGGTGGGGGAGATGCGAATTGCAGGTCAACCGTCAGCGTTTCGGCGGTGACGTAGTCACGGTGCGCCTCGAGCGCGGACTTCAACCCGTCACTTGCGGTGACGAATAATTTGATGCGGTCGGCCACGTCCAACTCGGCGGACTTGCGCAGGTCCTGCACGCGGCGGACGAACTCGCGGGCGAGTCCCTCGCGGACCAGTTCGGGCGTCAACTCGGTGACGAGGGCCGCCACGTACGCGCCCTCCTCCGCGACGGCGAATCCCGCCTTCGCCTGCGCTTTGACCTCCACCTCCTCGCCGACGATATCGAACGTCTCGTCTCCCGCGTTGACTTTGAGCGGGCCGCCGTCCATCAGGGTGGACGCGACCTCCTCGGCGTTCATCGCCAGAATCGCCTTTTGGATGGCGGGGAACTTGTTGCCGTATTTCTGTCCGAGTTGCTTGGGCAGAGGCTTGACCGTGTGCGAGACGGCCTCCGTCGCCGCGTCGAGCAAGCGGACTTTCTTCACGTTCAACTCGTCCGAGATCAGGTCCGCGAACGAGTCGACAGCGGAGCGATCCGCCGCGTTGCCCACGGAGAACGCGACCTCCGCCAGCGGCTGGCGCACCTTGCGATTGGCCTTCTGCCGTGCAGAGTGACCCAGCGAGACGAGTTTCATCACCACGGCCATGTCGCGGTTCAATGTTTCATCGATCCGAGCGGCATTGACTTCAGGCCATTTCGAGAGATGCACCGACTCGGACGCGGCTCCGTCCACGCCGCGGACGAGGTTCTGGTAGAGTTCGTCCGCGAGGAAGGGCATGGCGGGCGCCAGCAGTTTCGCCACGGTGACGAGGGCGGTGTAGAGTGTGGAATACGCGGCCTGCTTGTCCGAATCCGATTCGGATTTCCAGAAGCGGCGGCGCGAACGGCGCAGGTACCAGGTGGAGAGTTTCTCCACGAAATCCTGGATCGGACGCGTGGCGCGCTGCACTTCGTATTCCTCGTAGCCCGCGGTCACTTCGCGGACGAGGACATTCAACTCGGACAGCAACCAGGCGTCCAGTCGCGAGAGCGAGGCGTGTCCATGTCCCTCGGCGAGACCGGGCGAGGGAGTCCAATTGTCGAGGTTGGCATACGTCACAAAGAACGAATAGACGTTCCACAGTGTCAGCGTGAAGTCCCGCGTGACGGCGCCAACCAATTCGGAGGAGAATCGGCGCTCCTGTCCGGGCGGCGTGGCGGTGTAGAGATACCAGCGGAAGGCGTCCGCGCCGTGGACTTTGAGCACGTCCCACGGATCGACGATGTTGCCTTTCGATTTGGACATTTTCTCGCCATTGCCGTCGAGGATCAGGCCGAGGCAGAGCACATTTTTGTACGAGACGCTGTTCATCAACAGCGTGCTGATGGCGTGCAGTGAATAGAACCAGCCGCGCGTCTGGTCCACGGCCTCGCAGATGTAATCGGCGGGGAATTGCTCCTCGAATTTTTTCTGGTTCTCGAACGGATAGTGCCACTGGGCGTAGGGCATGGAGCCAGAGTCGAACCAGACGTCGATCAGGTCGGGGACGCGCTGCATTTTGCCGCCGCATTTCTTGCAGGCCCAGTTGACGTCGTCCACGTGCGGGCGGTGCAGGTCGAGCTCGCTCAGGTCGCGGCCCGCGAACGTGGATAGTTCCTCCACCGAGCCGACGCATTCGCGTTCTTTGCAGTCCGCGCATTCCCAGACCGGGAGCGGCGTGCCCCAGTAACGTTCACGCGAGAGCGCCCAGTCGATATTGTTCTCGAGCCAGTTGCCGAAGCGGCCCTCCTTGATGTGATCGGGCGTCCAGTGGATGGTGCGATTCAGTTCGACCAATTTGTCCTTGAACTGGCTCGTGCGGATGTACCACGCTTCGCGCGCGTAATACAGGAGCGGTGTGTGACATCGCCAGCAGAACGGATAAGTGTGCATGTGCGCTTCGGCACGGAACAGGAGGCCGCGGTCGTCGAGATCGCGGATGATCATCGGGTCGGCCTCTTTGACGAAGACCCCGCGCCACGGCGTGACTTCGGGGATGAACGTGCCGTCGGGCAGGACGGTCATCAGCACGGGCAGGTTGAACTCCTGCGCGGCCTGCATGTCCTCCGCACCGAACGCGGGCGCCATGTGGACGAGGCCCGAACCGTCTTCGGTCGTCACGAACTCGCCAAGGACCACATAATGCGCGGGCTTGTCGGGAGGCAGGAAGGTGAAGAGCGGATGATATTTCTGTCCCTTCAACTTCTTGCCCTTGAACGTATCCACGACTTTCACTTCCTCGTCGCGGAATACTTTTTCGAGCAGCGGTTTGGCGAGGATCAGTCTCTCTTTCTGGTCGTGGGGCGGGTTGCCAACCTGCCCTACCACGCGCTCCACCGTCACATAGTCCACATCGGGATGCGCGGCCACAGCCACGTTGCCGGGCAGTGTCCACGGGGTGGTCGTCCAGACCAGCAATGACGTGCCGGGCTTGTCCACCAGGGGCATGCGGACAAAGACCGAAGGGTCGGAAACTTCTTCGTAGCCGAGAGCCACTTCATGGTCGGAAAGAGTCGTCCCACAGCGCGGGCAATACGGCACGACCTTGTAGCCCTTGTAGAGCAGGTCGCGGTCCCAGAAATTTTTCAAGATGTGCCAGACCGACTCGATATAGTCGTTGGTAAAGGTCACGTAGGCCGTTTCCAGATCCACCCAGAAGGCGATGCGGTCGGTGAGACGCTCCCAATCCTGGATGTAATCGAACGCGGACTTGCGGCATTCCTCGTTGAACTTGGCGACGCCGTAGGCTTCGATGTCCTGCTTGTTCTTGAAGCCATGCCGCTTCTCGACCTCGATCTCCACGGGCAGGCCGTGCGTGTCCCAGCCGCCGCGGCGCGAGACGTGGAACCCGCGCATGATCTTGTAGCGCGGGAACATATCCTTGAAGGCGCGCGCCAACACATGATGCACGCCCGGGCGTCCATTGGCGGTCGGCGGGCCTTCATAGAACACGTACTCGGGCGCGCCCTCGCGTTGTTCGATGGTCTTCTTGAAGATGTTCTCGCGTTTCCACATCTTGAGAACGGCTTCTTCCATCGCCGTCACGTCGAGTTTGGATGAAACTGGTTTGAAACTCATTCGGTCTCCTAGAATTTCGATATTCGAAATTGGACATTCGGAAATGATGGCCGAGTATCGAATTTCGAGCGTCGGAATTAACAAAAAACTCTCGCCTCATACAGAGACGAGAGCCATGGCTCACGCGGTACCACTCTGCTTCCCATTGCTGGGCGCTCATCGAGGTCCATCAACCTCGCGCCTTGTTAACGAAGGGCGACTCCGTCTCACCTAGTTTGTGGCGCAAATTGCGCTACAGTTCAGTTCACCGCTCCGGGATGATTTTCCATCTGCTTCGCTGACCTGCTTCGCACCGACCGCAGGCTCTCTGACAGTTCTGCTGATGTACTCGTTCCCATCCACGCGTTTGATGGCGGGATTATGCCACAAGAAGTGACCATCGTCAACTTGCAGACAAAATCGACTCGCGGGATAATCCGCCGCATGGACATCCTCATCACCGACTCGACTCCCACCTCACAAATTGTCACCGCTTCTTCCCTGACCTTGAACCTGCCGCGGCCTCCCAAGGCTTTTTACCGCCACGGATGGCAATCCTGGTCCCTCGCCGCGTGGACGGACCCGGTCCGCGAGTTGCCGGTCATGAAGCCTGAACTCTTCCACTCCCGCCAAACGGACCCGGTCTACGCCAGGCATCCGCATCCGAACGGATCGTGGCTCGGCGCGGTCGAAATGGAGGATGGGCAGGTCGTCTTCCTCGGCGCGCTGGGACTGGAGGCGCATGTGTCGCTTCGGGAGAATCAACTGCAAGGGTGGTACGAATCGGGGAGCGGCGAATGGTTCATCGCCCGCGGAAACGAGCTGGAAATCTTCGAACAATACGCCAGTCTGCTCGGGGAAAGGTTCGGCAAAGGGATGGGCAAACCCGCGCCGCGCGTCTGGTGCTCGTGGTACAGTTTTTACAAAGAGATCAACGAAAAGAAAATTCAGGATGTGCTCCAAAGCCTTGGCGACCTGCCCTTCGACGTGGTGCAAATTGACGATGGCTGGCAGGTCTCGCCCGGCGACTGGGTTCCCAACGCGAAATTCCCCGGCGGCATGGAGGACATCGCCGCCTCCATCCGCGCCACGGGACGCAAAGCCGGTCTGTGGCTGGCGCCTCTGTGCGTTGGTGAAAGGTCCAGCATCTACCGCGACCATCAAGATTGGCTGATCAAAGGCTTCGACGGCAAACC
>JBMOMR010000070.1:0-57349 GCA_049324715.1 Chloroflexota bacterium
AACCCATTATCGAACTTCGCGATGTTGTCAAAATCTACTCCACCGAGGCGGGGGAATTCCCTGCCCTTCGGGGTGTTTCCATTTCGGTGGACGCGGGAGAATTCCTGGGGATCGTGGGCAAATCGGGGGCGGGAAAATCCACTCTTCTGAACATGGTCAACGGCGTGGACCACCTGACTTCGGGCGACGTGACCGTCCGCATCGGCTCTGACGGGGTGGCGGTCCACCGTTTATCTGAATCGGACCTGGCCCTTTGGCGCGGACGGACGATGGGCGTCATCTACCAGTCTTTCCAACTCCTGCCGATGTTGACGCTGGTCGAAAACATCATCTTACCCATGGACCTGTGCGGACTCTACAAGCCGCGCGAAAGCCGCGAACGCGCCATGGAGTTGCTCCGCCTCGTGGAGATCGAAGAGCACGCGGACAAGTATCCCACCCAAATCTCGGGTGGACAACAGCAACGCGTCGCCATTGCCCGAGCGCTGATCAACGACCCTCCCGTCCTGGTCGCGGACGAACCGACGGGCAGTCTCGATTCGCTGACTGCCGACCATATCTTCGAAGTGTTCGAACACCTCGTCACCGATCAGGGCAAGACCATCGTCATGGTCACGCACGATAACTCGCTGGCGCCGCGTTTCTCCCGTCACCTGACGCTGGCCGATGGCGAGATCGTTTCAGATGTGGAGCGGGGAGGAAAAAATGATTGATGAAGTGATCCTCAACGCGGATGACGCGAATTTGCGAATGGACCAAAAAGAAGAATTTGCCCAATCGCGAAATTCGTGTTCCGAATCTTTGGGCGAAGTGAATTCGTCGATGACCGACAGCACGTCTCACATGATCGAGACGCACAAGATCGTCAAGACCTATAAAAATGCTGCGGGGGAGTTCGTGGTGCTCAAAGGCATTGACCTGACCATCGAACGCGGACAATTCGTCTCCATCGTCGGCAAATCGGGGAGCGGAAAATCCACCCTGCTGAACATGATCACGGGCATCGACCATCCGACCGCGGGACAGATGATCGTCGGCGGCGTGGACATTTATCACAACATGGGCGAAAGTCAGCGTTCGCGCTGGCGCGGGAAAAACCTCGGTATCGTCTTCCAGTTCTTCCAATTGCTCCCCATGCTCACCCTGCTCGAAAACGTTATGCTCCCGATGGACTACGCCGACATGTACGATTTCGACGAGCGTCCGCAGAAAGCAAAGGAGTTGCTGAAACTGGTCGGGTTGGAAAAGGAGGCCAGTAAACTCCCCGCGGCCGTTTCCACGGGACAGCAACAGGCCGCGGCGATTGCGCGTGCCCTGGCCTGTGACCCGCCGCTCCTCGTCGCGGATGAGCCGACGGGCAACCTCGACTCCAAATCCGCGGACAAGATCATCGAAGTGTTCCAACATCTCGTGGAGCAGGGCAAGACCATTGTGATGGTCACGCATGACCCGTCCCTGACTTCGCGCACACATCGCAACATCATCATCTCGGACGGCGAGTTGATCGACGAGACGGTCTCGCGCTCCCTGCCTTTGTTACGTCACCGCCACATGCTGGAGATCACGAAGAAGGCGACGCGAAAAACCTTTCAGCCGGGCGTGAAGATCCTGGAATGTGGGCAGGGCGTGAAGGACCTTCATCTCATTGTCCGCGGCTCGGTGGATGTGATGAAGAAAAACGGGGACGGCGGCAAAGTGTTGGCGCGTCTGAACGAGAACGAATTCTTCGGCGAGATCGAACTCCTGCGCGGCGGCGAGTCCATCGCCTGTGTCCGCGCGGGGGACGAGTCCCCGGTGGAGACGCTCGTGGTGAACGGCGAGGACTTTTTGCGCATCGTCAAAGAATCGCCCATTACGGCTGAAGCCCTCGGCAAGATCGTCGAAGCAAGGCTGAGAGAGAACGCGGCAGGATAAGAAATGACGATCCGACCACGATGGCGTAAAGTCATCCACGATTTATTCGATAACAAAGCCCGCACACTGCTGGTGGTGTTTTCCATTGCGGTGGGTGTGTTTTCCATTGGCGTGATCGCGGGCGCGTTCGTCATCATCGCCAACGATATGAGCGAAAGTTACGCGGCCAATATCCCCGCCAACATCGAATTGCGCATGGTGGACTTTGACGACACCACGCTCGAGTCCGTGCGGAACTATCACGGCATCGAAGAAGCGGAGGGGCGCCGCGTGTTCAGCATCCGTGCGCGGGTGCAAGGCACAACCAAATGGACGGTATTGGAGTTGGTGGCTTTCGACGATTTCGAAGGCAACCAGGTCAACCTGCTGATGCCCGTCGAAGGGAAAGCCGTCCCGGGCAAGCGCGAGGTGGTGCTCGAGCGCGACGCGGTCAGCCGCGCGCACGCCAACATCGGCGACGTGCTCGAATTCCAATTGCCCGACGGCTCGACCAAGACCATGCCAGTGGTCGGCGTGGTGCAGGATACGGCCATGGGCGCGGGAGACTTCCTCGCCTCGCCCTACGCGTACATTGACCAGAACACGCTCCAATTTTTGCAGGAGCCGCCGACCTACAACCGCGTCTACGCGACCGTCTCTGAAAACGGCGACGACATCGAGTACATCCGCGCGCTCGGCGCCGAACTCAAGACCGACCTCGAAAAGGGCGGCGCGTACGTTATCCGTTCGCGCTTCGCCGAGACGCACCTGCATCCGCTCGCGACCACGGTCAATGCCATCCTCGGCATCCTGCTCGCACTTGGCGTGCTGATCGTTTTCCTCTCCAGTTCGCTCATCGCCAATACGCTGGCGGCATTGCTCCAACAGCACACGCGTCACATCGGCGTGATCAAACTCATTGGCGGGCGGAGCCGCCAGGTGCTGGCGATGTACCTCGCGCTGATCATGTCCTTCGGCGCGCTGGCGCTGGCGATTTCAATTCCGCTCGGCGGACAGGGCGCGTACGGACTGGCCGCCTTCATCGCGGACGAGTTGAACTTCACCCTGCTGGGCTATCGAATCGTCCCGCTTGCGCTTCTCATCCAGACGTTGGTCGGGCTGCTCGTCCCCCTGATCGCTGGACTCGCCCCCGTCATCGGCGGCGCGCGCGTGACGGTGGTGGAGGCCATCAGCGGGGAGGCGGCCCGGGACGATATGAGCCGCTCGAAAGGGAGTGCGAAGCGGGGCGTCTCGCGCTGGGAGTGGATCCAGACCCGTTTCACCATCCTGCTGGCGAAGCGCGGCATCCACATCCCGCGCCCGTTCGTCATCTCGCTGCGGAACACGTTCAGGCGGCGCGGCCGTCTCCTGCTGACTCTCTTCACGCTGACGATGGGCGGCGCGATCTTCATCGCGGTCTTCAACGTGCGCGTGACCCTGCACGATTACATCGGCGCGATCAGCAAATATTTCGTGGCGGATGTGTCGGTGGATTTCGAGGCTCCGTATCGCCTGCACGAGATGGAGCAGGTCGTGATGCAGGTGCCTGGCGTGGTGCGCGTGGAGGGCTGGCAATTCGTGAGCGGCGAGTTGCTGGACCCCGACGGGCAGGTGCTGGAAAACCTGAACATCTTTGCCCCGCCCGCGCACAGCGAGTTGATCCAGCCGATCCTGGTGAAGGGACGCTGGATCGAACCCGGTGACGTACGCAAGTTCGCGGTGAGCGAGGCCGCGTACAAGTATTATCCCGGGCTGGAGCCCGGCGATCTTGTGAAAGTGACCGTGTTAGGTAAGGAAGAGACCTGGGAGGTTGTCGGTATTTTCAAGTTCGTGGACCGTGAGGGCATGCTGGCCTACGCACCGTACGAATATATTTCACAGACGACGAACCTTGCCAATCGAGCCTACATGTTCCGCATCGTCACCGACCGCCACGCGCGTTCCTATCAGGATGCGAAGGCTGAGGAGTTGGACGCCTTTCTGCGCGGCAAGGGCTATAAGGTGCTTTCCGCAGAGGCGGGGAGCGCCTCGCTCGACATCGCGGTGGAGAGCCTCGATACGCTGGTGGTCTTCCTGCTCATCATGGCGGTGTTGACGGCCATCGTCGGCTCGATGGGCCTGACGGGCACGATGGGCATGAACGTGCTCGAGCGGACGCGCGAGATCGGAATCACGCGCGCCATTGGCGCAGACGACCGCGCCGTGATGCGGACGGTGATCGCCGAGGGCGTGGTGATCGGGATGATCTCGTTCGGGCTGGCGATCATTCTGTCCATCCCGTTCACGTACATGCTTTCGACGATCGTCAGTATGGCGGTCTTCGAGACGCCGATCGCGGTCCATTTTACATGGATGGGCTACACCATCTGGCTGGGACTGGTGCTGGTGCTTTCGGCGGTCGCGTCCATCATCCCTGCGCGCAACGCGGCGACGATGACAATTCGCGAAGTGTTGGCGTATGAGTAAGAGAGTAGAGAATAGAGAGTAGTAATTGGCAAATGGTAATTCGCCGTTCCAGGCAGAGGGTCGAGTAGGCCGAGTGCAAGTCGAGGCCGTATCGAGACCCATTATCGAAGGATGATACCTACAGTGAGGTTTGTTATGAAGAAACTAACTATTTTGTTTTTCGTTTTGGCTTTTGTCCTCGCGGCCTGCGGCGGGACGCCGACCGAGACGCCCGTGGTTCAGTCCACGCCCGCGTCTGCCAACGCGGTCATCGCGGAGGGGCACATCATCCCTGCGCAGGATGCGACGCTGGCGTTCCAGGCGCGCGGCACGGTGACCGAGGTCAACGTGAAGATCGGGGACAAGGTGAAGGCTGGGGATGTGCTCGCCCGCCTCGGAGGTCCGAATGACGCGGCGTACGCGGCGGCGCAGGCGGAACTGGTCAGCGCGCAGCAGTCGTTGAAGAGTCTGCGCGAGTCCGCCGACATCGCGCGCGCCAAAGCGTGGATTGCCCTGCGGGATGCGGAGACGTTCTACCAGGATGCCCAGGACCTGTACGATGATATGACCGATGGCGATTACGAGTACCAGAGGATCTCGTACACGGTCATTCGCGGCCAACGCGTCCCGACCATAGAGACGGTGACCGTGGATGACGTGGACGAAGACACGCTTGAAGACGCCAAGTCTGACATGGAACTTAAGAAGGCGCTTTATGAGGAAGCCCAGCGCGCCTACGATCGCCTGAAGGACGGCCCCGATGCGGATCAACTGGCATTGGTGGAAGCGCGTCTCGACGCGGCGATGGCGGGTGTTGCCGCGTTCGCGGTCACCGCGCCCTTCGATGGTATCGTGATGGACGTCAACGTGATGGCGGGCGAGCAGGCAGGGCCTGAACTGTGGGCGGTGAAGATCGCGGACACGAGCGCGTGGTACGTGGAGACCAGCGACCTGACCGAACTCGAAGTCATCAAGATCGCGGTGGGACAGAAAGTGACCATCCTGCCCGACGCGCTCTCGGATGTGGAGTTGACGGGTGTGGTCGAGTCCGTCAGTCAGGCGTTCACCGCGCAAGGCGGCGATATCCTCTACAAAGTGAAGATCAAAGTGGACGAGATCGATCCCCGCGTGTTGTGGGGTATGACGGTGGAAATCACGTTCGAACCAATTCAATAGGACGCGGACGAGCACGGAGAACGGGGAAAAAGAAAAAGGAACTCCGTGTCAATCCGCGTTCATCCGTGTTTCACCTGCCCTTGCGGGCGGTGCAAGGGTCCGCGTCCCGTTCTAGTAATTTGACCTCCTGGACTTTGTCTGGGAGGTCTTTCTGTCAGGTTATAATCGCCCCATGCCAAAACCCCGCCCCCTCGACCCCGAAGCCAAACCCGACGACCGCGTAGACAACGCCCTCCGTCCGCAGATGCTGACCGACCTGATCGGGCAGGATCAAGTGAAGGAAAATCTCCACATCCTGATCCAGGCGGCCAAGAAACGCGGCGAAGCCCTCGACCACGTCCTCTTTTATGGACCTCCTGGTCTGGGCAAGACGACCCTCGCGCATGTGGTCGCGAACGAGATGGGAGTCAACATCAAGATCACCGCGGGACCTGTGATCGAGCGTGCGGGCGACCTGGCGGCGATCCTCACCAACCTTCGAGCGGGGGACGTATTATTCATCGACGAAGTCCACCGCCTCGGCCGCGCGGTCGAGGAGGTCCTCTACCCCGCCATGGAAGATTTCGCGCTGGACATCGTGATCGGCAAGGGACCGTCGGCGCGCTCCATCCGCCTGAAACTGCCGCGCTTCACCGTGGTCGGCGCGACGACGCGGCTGGCGCTGGTGACGGCTCCGTTGCGCGCCAGATTCGGCGCGGTCTATCGGCTGGACTACTACGACCCGTCCGCGATGCAGGCCATCGTCAAACGCGCGGCAGGGATGCTGAAAGTCCCCGTCGAAGCAGATGGCATCGAGGAGATCGCGCGCCGCGCCCGAGGGACGCCGCGCGTCGCGCTCCGTCTCTTGCGACGCGTCCGCGACTTCGCCCAAGTCCGCGCGGATGGGGCCGTCACACGCAAGATCGCCAAAGACGCGCTCGACCTGCTCGCCGTGGATCCGCTCGGTCTCGATGACGTGGATCGCCGCGTGCTGAAGACCATCATCGAAAAATACAACGGCGGCCCCGTGGGGCTGAACACCATCGCCGCCTCCATCAGCGAAGAACAAGACACCATCATGGACGTGGTGGAACCGTACCTCCTGCAACTGGGCTTCCTCGACCGCACCCCGCAGGGACGCGTCGCCACCAAGTCCGCGTATGAGCATTTGGGATTTGAATGGCGGGAAGAGGGACAGCCGAGGTTGTTGTAGGGTTTGCAAAATGAGATCGAAAATCTCATTTTGCATTGTAAATTGGGGTCGGAAATCTCATTTTGCATGGTAGAATCGCGATATGTATCCACGCTTGCTCGCTCCCAATAAAAAGAATAGTGTGCTGTTATTTGGCCCGCGCGCCACAGGAAAGACTACTTGGGCGTTGCACTACTATCCCGACGCGCTGAAATTCGATCTGCTTGATTCTGAAACATACAAAGAATTTTTAGCGAGACCGAATCGCCTTGCCGACTACATTCCGCCTGATTTTCAAGGACAGGTGCTGATTGACGAGATCCAAAGAATCCCCGACTTGCTCAATGAAGTCCATCGCTTGATTGAGTCGCGCAAACTCGTTTTCATATTAACAGGCAGTAGTGCCCGCAAACTCAGGCGCAAGGGACATAACCTGCTGGCGGGACGGGCTCTCAGTTACCACATGTACCCGTTGACCGCGCTTGAAATGAAAGATGATTTTTCAACACAACGGGCTTTGAGCAGGGGAATGTTACCGCTGGCGCAACAGGATGGCTACGAAAAATATCTTCAAACCTACGTTCAGAGCTATCTCGAACAGGAAATATTGCAGGAAGGCCTGACCCGAAACCTTGCCGCGTTCAGCAGGTTCATGGAAGTGGCCAGCCTTTCACAGGGACAGGTTTTGAACATCTCGAACGTTGCCCGTGAAGCGTCAATCGAAAGGTCGGTTGTCGCTGGTTATTTTGAGATTTTAAGAGACTTGCTGATCGGATATTTTCTCCCGCCGTTTACGAAAAAAGCGAAGCGCAGGTTAATCACCCACCCTAAATTCTATTTTTTCGATCCTGGTGTATATCGCGCCATCCGCCCGATGGGGCCTTATGACATGCCTGGGGAACTGGGCGGGATCAGCCTGGAGACGTTGGTACATCAGCAGATCAACGCGGTCAACGACCTGTTGCAATTAGGTTACAAGATGTATTATTTCCGCACTTCTACTGGCGTGGAAGTGGACTTCATCTTGTATGGCAAAAACGGGATCAAAGCCATCGAGGTCAAAGCGACGGAACGTTTTCAAGATAATATGCTGGATGGCTTGAAAAAATTCCGCGCCGATTATCCCGCAGCAAAATGCACCCTTCTGTATGGAGGGGAACGAAAAATGTACGTGGACGATATCGCCATTCTGCCGATTCAGGAAGCCTGCCTGACAATGGACAAGTGGTTGTAAGCATGGAAACCATCGGCCGCTATCTCATGCTTGGTGGAATCATCCTCTTCCTCGTGGGCAGTGGAATTTATCTCTCCGCCAAATTCGGCCTACCGCTGGGACGGTTGCCAGGCGATATCCGCATTGAGGGCGAGAATGGCGTGTTCTATTTCCCGATCTCGAGTTCGATTTTGGTGTCGGTGGCGCTGACGATTGTGTTGAATGTAGTCATCAAGATTCTCAAGAAATAAATCCCAATTGGTGGAGGATGAAATGAAAAACAACACAAAATTATTAGCAATCCTAATACTATGCGTGTTACTTATTCAGTCTTGCGGACCAGTCACTCCATACACACCAACGCCAGTAATTACCCCTACAAAAACTTCCCATCCACCAACAGCAACCGCCATTCCAAGCCCAACTCCAACTCCTGTTGGCCATAATGTAATCCTGTCAAAACCCAAAAATGTTTATGATCCAAAAGATCCGACTTTACCTGATTTAATTCTTCAAGGACAAAATGGATATAGGTTGGATTCCCAGTGGCAGATTGACAAGATTGAATATGTCTACGACTGGTGGGGATTATCTGAACCTCAACTAGGATACGAAGTTATAAGCAATAGCGAGTCTGGATATCATTGGAACGACAAATTAATTCCCGCAGAACGCATTGATGATTTCCTTGCAACAATCACAAATCTTCATCCATCTCAATCGCTGCTTGTGGGCATCTTTCACACTGACGACTATCCTACATGGCAAATTGAATTAACTGGCAAGGATGGGAATCGCATTCTCATATACTCGGAGAGTAATGAAAACCCTGGATATGGACCGTGGCATGTCGTCTATAACGGGCGCATTTATGCACAGTACGATGGAACAATAGGCCTCGCAATTGGTCGTTTGTTTGAACGCGGCGATGAATTTGTCTGGGATTCTTTTCTTCCTGAATATCACACCAACGATTTTGTAGGATTCGCCACAACTGGCTGGCCAAATCAATTGTGGTATGGGTTTAATGGATTGTTACCCATCTCAGAAAGTTTTCACTACTTCGTTAACCCTGAAACCAACGAAATCCGAGGTTTTGTGAGAGGACGTTATTCGATTGGCGGTTTTGGTAATATGATCGTAGGAAGAATTGACACATTAAAATATGTAAGATTAACCAAAGATGGGCAAAAACAGAATTGCGCGATAGAGGCCCTTGAAAGCGACGATCCCTACGCGGAAGCATGGAATTTCTCCTGCCCTGTTTTAAGGGGAGAGACAGGTCAACGATATCGTTTTCCAATCGAAATTATCTTCGGTACCGATGAAGGTCGGGACTTTATTACCGAGGGAACATTATTTGGTCAATGGGGAAACTTAAGTTCATTTTGGCTTCTTCCACCACCCGAAGAAATTCAGTCGGCCATTGAAAAGAATCCCAACGCACAAGAATTACTCAAAAACACCGATTTCTACGTCTCTCAATATGTAGGCAAGATGCTGTTAGGCAAGGATACATACCCCACGCTGTCGGGTCAAATTGTTTTGATAGGGACGGCAATAATTGACGGTGTAGAAATAAATTACTCTATCTTCACTCCCTTTATTGTCGAGAACAATCAGTTTGTTCGATTTGGATTGACAGAACAAGAGTTGAAACGTTTTCTTTCTGATGCTATGAAATCTCCAATTACCAGACGATATCTCATTTATTATCCAAAGGCTACACTAAATTTATGGTTTGCATCTTTTGACAAAGTAAAAGAGCCTGAGATGCCAGAGTTATGGGTAGGTTCTGGCGCTACAAACAATATGAATATTCGGGTTGGTGTTTGCGGCGATTCTTTTGCACAAGTATATCCTTCGAAAAATAAACCGTTTCGTAGGTTTACATTTAATTCTGACGATCTCTGGTATCCTTGGCGCGGTTTTGTAAATGACAACGTATCATTTTTACTTACCGATAATGAAACCATCGTTGATAAGATTGAATTAAGTTGGTGGGGTGAATCTGAGAGAAATGAACTGAATGTAGCTTGGCAACTTCTTCTTCCAAGTCAGTTAAATGTCTTGGGCGAGCGCAGATTTCTACAAATTGATTACTCAGCAGATAAACGCCAATTACGCATCACACCGCCTTATGATTCTACCGACGATGAATTGGCAACATATCAAAAATCCCTTGCACTGTTGCCAGTCTCATTCGAAACGAAATTAATACCTGGAGCGCCAAACACCCGACTGTATATTTATACGGCAAACGATATTGATATCTTTGTTACCACAGACGGAACTCTAGCAACCAAATCTTGTATCAAATGAGCGCTCCATTTGTATATATAAACTTAAGCATACTATGCCTAAACCTCTGATGAAACGCCTCATCCCTCTCCTCCTCCTCCTCACCTCCTGCGGACGCCTCGACACCATCCCCTACACCCCTCCGCAAACGCCCGAAACCTGGCTCCAGATCCAGCCCTATGCCGAACTTCATTTCGGCGGGCAAACCATCCTCTTCATCCAGCCGAGCACGTCCATCATCGTCTACTTCCTCGGCTTGCTGACCATCGGCGTCGGCGTCTACTTCCTCCGCATCCAAAACGGACAGCGCTCGCGCCAGTGGTGGGGCATCGCCCTTCTGCTCTGGGGACTCGGCGCGTTGCTAGCGGGCACGAGTTACGAAGCCTTCAGTTACGACATCAAATGCGCAGGCCGCGAGTTCTGCCTCTGGACGAGTTGGTGGGAGATCGCCTATCTGCTCGTCACCGTCTGGAGTGTGGACGCGATGCTACTCGCCGTCGCGTATTCCAGTACAACGGGTAAACTCCGCCGCGGGCTGTCCATCTACGCATTCGCAAACGCCGCGATCTATTCCATCCTTCTGCTCATCGGCGTAGCCATCCCCGTCAAATTCCTTATCTCGTTTGAGTTTCTGCTCGTCGTCGGCTTTCCTGGCATCTTCGCCTTCTTCCTCATCAACGGCCGCCGCTATCGCCAAACCAAAGGGGCGCTCGACAAGTCCCTGCTCATCACGTGGATCTGGCTCGGCCTCACCATCATCGCCTACTTCGCCTATTACGTCTCTGGCAACACAGCCGCGCTCTGGGCGCAAGGCATCTGGTTCACCGAGAACGACGTCCTGCACATCTTCCTCATTATTTGGATGCTCTACATCGCTTTCGCCGTCGCCCCGAAAACTCAAGACCTCGCATGAACACTTCCGACTTCAACTATCACCTCCCCGAATCGTCCATCGCGCAGACTCCGCTCGAGCCGCGCGACTCCTCCCGACTCCTCGTCCTGCATCGGGACTCTGGCCAACTGGAACATCGCATCTTTCGTGACCTGAGCGGGCTCCTCCGCCCGAACGATCTCCTCATCCTCAACCAGACGCGCGTCATCCCCGCGCGCGTCTTTGCCCGCAAACCCACGGGCGGAAAGATCGAACTGCTCCTCCTCCGTCGCCGCGACCTGTTGCGCTGGGAAGCGCTCGTGGGCGGAAAAGGCCTGCGCGTCGGGAGCAAGGTCAGGGTCGAGGGCGGACCCGAAGCGATGATCCTCGAATTTCTCGAAGGCGCCGAACGTCTCCTGCTTTTCACCGAACCGATCGAGCCGTACCTGCCCAAGGTGGGCAACGTCCCCCTGCCGCCGTACATCCACGAAAAATTGACCGACCCCGAGCGCTACCAAACCGTCTACGCGCGCGAACCAGGCTCCGCCGCCGCGCCGACCGCGGGTCTGCACTTCACCCCGCGTTTGCTGGACGAGTTGCAGGGGATGGGCGTGAAGACCGCCTACGTCACGTTACACGTTGGCCTCGATACATTTGCTCCCGTCACCGAAGACAATCCGAAACAACACAAGATCCACACCGAGTGGTGCGAACTCCCCCAGGAAACCGCCGACGCCATCAACCAAACCAAAGCATCTGGCGGACGTGTCATCGCCGTCGGCACCACCTCCGTCCGCACGCTCGAAACCGCCGCGAACATCGTGGGGCGGGATGGCATCCCGCCATTCTCTGGATCAACTTCAATTTATATTTTGCCAGGTTACCAATTCAAAGTCGTAGACGCGATGATCACCAACTTCCACCTGCCCAAGTCCACGCTCATCATGCTCGTCAGCGCCTTCGCGGGCCGTGAGAAGATTTTGGAAACCTACGAAACCGCCATCAAAGAAGGCTATCGCTTCTACTCATTTGGTGACGCGATGTTGATCCTGTAATTTCTATGGCAAGGGTCGCCATAAGACATCGTAAGAACAGAGTTTAAAATTATCGTCCTGAACAGTACCCTTCCAAGTAAACAAGCCTGATCCGTCCACCTTCAGAATCCCATCATGGCTCTCATCCACATAATCAGATAAAGAAGTTTGTTTAGATATGCAAATATACATGTATTCCTCGTTTGGAGAAAAACTGTAGCTGGCATCCCGCTCATTCAAGTCTTCTAATTTTTCTGTTGGGCAAACAATGTGTCCGTTGATCAAATCGTAAATACAGACATCCCCTCGTATCGAATATATCTCTTGGTCTTTTTGAAATAAGGCCCTATAAAAAATCCTTTCGCCATCTGAACTCCATTCGTATTGGGTGGTTGTAGCCAGTTTATATCCTGACGGAACACTTCTCGGGATACTATTTAGACATTTTTGTTTATCAAGTTCTAGAAACATGATGCAAGGGGCATCAGTAAAGCCTACCCCGTAAGTACTATACCTAGATTCTGCATTTTTAAAGAGTATTTTGTTCCCATCAGGCGACCAACTCAACCATCCAAAATCGCCCGAATATTCCTTCAACAATTTCCCGGTTTGAACATCCATAATATTAAGTGTCATGTCTTCTGTGATGAAAGTGAAATAGTCATCATATTTTCCTTGAACAAAAGCCAATAAATTGTCGTTCACAGGTGACCATTTGTAAACTGTGATATACATCTCCGCTGGCGTTGTAAAATCCACGAGCACTTCATTTGTGATACTGTTGGTAACAGTAAAACCGCCATGCTCACTTTTTTCTTCTATTGTATACGTGCCGTTTTTAGAGACGCTGAATTCCCAAGATGATATTAAGGTGATTTCTTGATTCGACGTGGAATCACCTAAAACTTTCAAGCCATTAAAAAGACCAGTGAGCGAATCAGGTTCAAGAAGACGAGTAGCCAGGGATGGCATTTCTTCCAAAAACATGTTTCCGCTTGATAAGTTTAAACGATATACTGTTTTCAGGTCGTTTACAAGAAATCCAAAATTTTGATTATCGTACCAAAAAAAGCCGCTTGTGCTTTGATTTATCAAAATTTCATAGCTTTCGCCAGTGGCGGCGTTAAAAAAAGCCATCTTGCGAGTGCGTTCACGGTCATTGGTTATGACCGCTGCCGCGATAGTCGTATCGGCTGTTTTCATCCATAATGGCAGGTCGTATGAACTTGGAGACGGTTCCAGAATCTCAGAATTTAGGGCAGTGGCAGTTAACACCGGTGTGATGCCTGGAATTGTGGGCGAGACAATCGTAACGGTTGGAATTTCCGTTGGAAGCTGTGTTTTGCTTTTTCCACCCATGCAAGACGTTAACGCCAAAATAAGTAACACAAAAGTCAGTTTTTTCATTTTAGCCTCCGCATTTACCAAAGATTATAATCCGTTCGGATTTTGAAAGTGAATAAACAACTAATGGATGTTTTAGATTTGCTCAATCAAGAAATTATTTCCTGTCAAAAATGCCCCCGCCTCGTGGAATGGCGTGAGGAAGTGGCCCGAGTCAAACGCAAAGCCTATCGCGACCAGGAGTATTGGGGCAAACCCGTCCCTGGATTTGGCGACCCGAACGCCCGCGTCCTGGTGGTGGGACTCGCCCCAGGCGCGCACGGCTCGAACCGCACGGGACGCCAGTTCACGGGCGACGCGTCGGGCGATTTTCTCTATCCCGCCCTCCATCGCGCGGGGTTTGCGAACCAGCCCCACTCGTCCGCGCGAGGCGACGAGTTGACTCTCCACGATATGTACATTACCGCCTCGGGGCGTTGCGCTCCGCCCGATAACAAACCGTCCCGCGAAGAATTGGACAATTGTCAGCCCTTCCTTGAGCGCGAGATCCAACTCATCCAACCGAAAGTGATCGTCGTTCTGGGTCGGATAGCTTTTGAGAGAGTCCTGCGCGTCGTCCGCCGCTCGAACGGCTGGAAGTTCGCCCACGGCGCAGTTTACGAACTTCCGCCTTCATCCTTCACCATTCATCCTTCATCCTTGATTTGCTCCTACCACCCCAGCCAGCAAAACACGTCCACGGGAAAACTCACCGTGAAAATGTTCGATGAAATCTGGAAGAAAGCGAAGACTCTCTTGAAATGAAATTTCTCAAACGCATCCTGCTTGGACTTTTGGCGGTCGCGGCCCTCGCAGGGCTTGGATTTGTCGTTTGGGCAGAAACGCCCCTCGGTCCCGCGCCTGAGGCGCTCTCCGCCCTCGAATCCGATTCACAAGTCACTGTCAATATTGGTGAATACATCACGTTCACGCCTGCTGGTCAGGAACCCGCCTCGGTGGGCTTTATTTTTTATCCAGGCGGCCGCGTGGACGCGCGTTCCTACGCGGCTCCACTGCGCGAGATCGCCGCACAAGGCTATTTTGTGGCCCTCGTGCCTGTCCGTTTGAATCTGGCCTTCTTCGATATTAATGCCGCCGCGCCTGTCATCGCCGATCACCCTGAAATTGAGCGTTGGGTGGTGGGCGGACACTCCCTCGGTGGCGTGGCGGCCGCGTTGTTCGCAAAGGATGAGCCTCAGATCAGCGGCCTTGTCTTTTGGGCATCGTATCCCGCGGACGATTCTCTTACTAACTCGGATATTCATGTCCTGTCCATTTATGGCACGAACGATATGGCTGGCATGGAAACCTTCAGCGAAAAAGATGCACTGATGCCAGCGAACATCGAATATGTTGTCATCGAAGGCGGCAACCATGCCCAATTCGGCGACTACGGCCCCCAACCTGGCGATAACGTAGCCACCGTCTCTCGCGCCGACCAGCAGACACAGATCATCTCGGCCACCGTCCAGTTTCTCACCTCGATCGGTGAATGACCAACCGCTCAAGAGTAGCAAATCTCATGAAACCTGCCCTGATTTCCCCCGGTGAACAGGCCCCTGAATTTGAGGTCAACGACCCGCACGGCAACTTAATCCACCTCACAGATTTTCGCGGCCAGCCTGTCCTGCTCTACTTCCTGCGCGGCTTCATGTGACCGTATTGCCGCGCGTCGTTGGCGCGCCTCCGTGACGATTACGAACAATTTGCCCAGCGCGGCGCGGTTGTCCTTGCCGTTGGCCCGAACACCGAAGCCGCGTTCCAGCAATATTGGCACAACGAAAACCTGCCCTTCATCGGCATTCCCGATCCCGAGCATCGCGTTGCGGTCCTCTATCGTCAGCAGGTCAACATCTTTAAATTAGGTCGCATGCCGTTGATGTGCATCGTGGACAAAAATGGCCGCATCCGTTATGCTCACTATGGCGCATCCATGACCGACATCCCCGAAACCGCGACCCTCCTCAACGTAATAGACCAACTTACCAACCCGTCCAACTGAACACTGATTACTGGTGACAAACATGACTCTCGGACGCATTGCCTTTCTCGGATCAGGCGAGACCTCCCTCGCGGGCGGCCGCATCTTTGAGACTCTCGCCCGCCTCCACCCCGACCCGCCGCGGGTCGCCGTTCTGGAAACGCCCGCTGGCTTCGAGTTAAACTCCGCCTCCGTCGCGGGACGCGTCGCCGACTTTCTTCGGACGCGTCTCCAAAACTACTCCCCTCGCGTGGACGTGGTTCCCGCGCGCAAACGCAACTCTCCCTTCAGCCCCGACGACCCTGAAATCTTAAAACCGCTCCTCGACGCCAATCTCATCTTCATGGGACCTGGCAGTCCGACATATGTCGTCCGCCAGTTGAAGGATACGCTCGCATGGGACATTATCCGTGCCCGCCATCGCATGGGCGCCACGCTGGTCTTCGCCTCCGCCGCGACGATCTCCGTCGGCGCGTGGGTGTTGCCTGTCTACGAGATCTACAAAGTGGGACAGGACGTCCACACCCTGCCTGGCTTGAATTTTTTCGCCGATTTCGGCGTTCCGCTCTCCTTCATCCCGCATTGGAACAATGCCGAGGGCGGCGCCGATCTGGATACCAGCCGTTGTTTCATTGGCATGGACAGGTTCGCCCAGTGGTGCGACCTGCTCCCGTCCGATCACGCGATTGTCGGCCTGGACGAACATACAGGCTTGATTCTGGATTTTGAGAAGAACGAATGTACCATTAGCGGGGTGAGCTCGGTTTCCCTCGTGCGCGAATGTGATCCCGAGATCTACGCCGCGGGAAAAACTTTCCCACTAACCGAATTGGGGAATTTCAAAATTCCCGTGCTTGAAGATGGAATCTCTTCGACGGCATTGGACTTGATGCAAAAAGCAGTGCGCGTCGAAGAAGAAACTCCCGACGCAGAAACGCTGTCCCTGCTGGATGCGCGGCAGAAAGCGCGCGCGTTAAAAGATTGGGCCGCCTCCGACCGCCTGCGCGATGAGATCGCATCCCGCGGCTGGTCGGTGACGGACAGTGCCCAGGGGCAGGTGCTGAAAAAGTCCGTGAGCCAACCTTAAATTTTAAGATTCGCATCAAAACCCCTTACTAAAATCGAAAATCATCCACGCGCCCGACCCAATGAGCGCGTGGATGATTTAAATTTCCAACCTTAAATTATTTTTTCTTGCTTAATATTAAGGTCTATAACCTTGATTCTTGTTGGGAATGTAGTATAAATCGAATCGTAAGTTGTTTCGATGAAAGGAGAATCTTAAATAAAAAAAATGGACACCGATGATTCATTAATCGCTTTGATCTTCAACGAGGAAGATGAAGTTCTAAAAGGCGACTCGCAAGACCTTGTTGCCCTTCAAGGCACGATCAAAACTGCCACATCAATTTATGATGCGCTTTGTCGTCTGGGTTACCCGACGGTGATGGTGCCTGCAAAGAATGACCTTGAAGCGTTCGCGCGGGATCTGAGTCAATTTTCACCGCGGAACACTTTTGTTTTTAACGTCTGTGATGGATTCGCAGGCGATAACTTTAGCGCTTCGCTTATCCCGCAGGTGCTCAAGGAATTGGGATTCAAATATACTGGTTCGAAAGCCGAAGCTGTGCGTCTCTGCACCGATAAAGCGCGCGCCAAGCGCCGCCTTCTAAAACAGGGAGTGCCGACTCCCGCTTATCAGTTGTTTTCCAAACCCAAAGGCGGCGTCTCGTTGCAGTTCCCCGCCATCGTCAAACCTGTCCACGAGGACGCCAGCATGGGCATCAACGAAAATTCAGTGGTGACCAACGCCAGCGACATGTTCGAGCGCGTGGATTACGTGGTGAGCGAATATCGCCAGCCCGCCCTGGTGGAGGAATACATCACGGGACGCGAGTTTTCCGTCTCGATGTGGGGCAACGGCACGATGGAAGTGATGCCCATCTCGGAGCACGATTTCTCCGCCATTGACGACCCGCTCAAATCTCTGCTCACCTATGAGTCAAAGTGGCTCGAAGACTCGTTCACCTACAATTCGTTCAGCGTGATCTGTCCCGCCGAGCTCACCAAGACTGAGGAAGAGACGATCAAGACGACGGCTGTTAACGCCTTCCGCGCCATCGGACTGCGCGACTTCGGCCGCGTGGACATGCGCTACCGCGACGGCATCCCGTATGTGATCGACATCAACGAATTGCCCGATCTCGCTCCCGACGCGGGGTTTGCCAACAGCGCACAAAAAGCGGGCTATCCCTACGACAAAATGGTGGACCGCATCCTCAGTCTGGCGTTGCACCGAGAAGGTTGGAAATGATCATTGCACCAGCAAAACCAGAAGACCGCCAGGGCATCCTGGCGGTCACTGCGAACATCGATATTTTCACGGATGAGGAGAAGGACACCGTCCGCGAGTTGTGGGATGACGGCGGGTACAACTTCCTCGTTGCGCATCACGAGGGACGGGTGATCGGGTACACCTGCTTCGGCGAACGCGGGCTGACGAGGGGGACGTACGACCTGTACTGGATTGCGGTGGACCCGTCCGCGCGGAGGTTGGGGGCAGGGAAAACCCTGATGCGAGCGACCGAGGCCGAAATCCAGAAACGAGGCGGACGTCTGATCGTCGTCGAGACCTCGGGCATGGACAAGTACGAGTCCACGCGCGCGTTCTACATAGGAGTCGGATACGAAAAAGAGGCGGTCATCCGCGACTTTTACAAAGTCGGCGATGACCTTGTCATCTACACCCTGCACCTGTAAACGAAGACGGCCTTGCGGCCGTCTTTTGTTATACCTGAGCGGTGGATTCGTTCGGCACGATCAACGCCATGATGAGGTAGGCCAGCAAAACGCCCGGGCCAGTGACGAAGAAAAGCAGGACGAAGATGAGGCGGATGACGGTGGGGTCCATGCCCATGTATTCGGCCAGCCCCGCGCACACGCCTGCGACCATGCGGTCTTTGGTACTGCGGGTGAGTAGTTTGTTGTTCATTCGAATCTCCTTTGTTGTTCTGTGGAGACATACGAGGGAGGAGATGAGAAAGTTGCGGGGGAGCAACGCTTCAAGATTTGAACTTCCTGCTCTCCACAAAATTCGCCAATCCTGCATAGAGCAGGAAGACTCCGATGAGCAGGAGGAAAATTCCCTGCAATCCCAGCCAGCGGATTTGATAGAGGCCGAAGCCCGCGAAGAGTAATCCTGTCAATAGGTAAAACCACGCGTTGCGCCGATAATTCGCACCTGTGCGCGCGGAAGCCAGCAGATTTCGCTCGGCCATTTGGTTCAGCGCGTGGGCTTCCTTTTCGTGACGGTTCTTGCAGGCCAGCAAATCATCCACGAGAGCGGCGCAATCAGCGCAGAGTCCGCGCTGGCAGTGTTTACAGATTCCAACGGCGGGTCGGGAGGGATGGTAGTAACAGTTCATGGCTAGTTGCGCAAATTGGCAATTTGCGCTACGGGATGCCGCAACACCGTCTTCAACTTGGACGGCTCTGCTTTGCGCGGATCGCCGAGATAGATTTCGTGGTGTTTCCCATTTGGGCCAACGTTGTCGCGGTAACCCTGTTCGGCCGCGAAATCGAGCATGGTTTTCAACGTGGCGGGTTCAGTGGCGTACGGACCGATGTGCATCATCTGCACGCACAGGCCTTCGGTAAAGTGATCGAGCCGCAATTTGGATAACGCAGGGGAGTCGCCTTTTTTCTTGCGGACTTGTTCGAGTCCTTCGGCGAAGATTTCGGGCGTGATAACATCGGGTTGCAGGATCATCAACGTGTAATCCCAATTGTCTTTCACGGTGATGTCGAACTTGCCGTCGGTCACTCCCCACAATCCCTCCAGCGCCATGACGGGGTAATCAATTGCATTGGTCTTGCGCTTCTTCAGCATGAACTTGAGCGTGTACGAAATGCCGTAGAGCGCTTGCGTGGCCTCTGCGAAGGCGGGTGATTTCCCAGGCTCGCTCCCTTTTTCGATCCTGCCATCGATCATCGCGAATTGGAAGCGCGGTACGGTGATAATCTCTGGTTTCTTCGCAGACGGTTGGTAGAACGCCTTCAAATCTTTTTTCAAGTCGAGAGTCTTCATTTCGTCTCCTTTGTCAGTTGACCCTGCTCAAAATCCTTTGTGCGTAGAAGGTTAATCCCCTCGATGGGATATTCTTCTGGCCGAAATCCCACTCCTTCCAGACCGTCCAAATCGATTCGGGCGTGAAGCGTCCATCGGCATCGGCTTTGGACTTCATGACATTCAACATTTCCTTGAAGCGTTTATCTTTTCTCGCGAAATCGAAAAGGCTCAAAATATCCAGGACGTGCAAAATATCGTACCAGAACAACGGGGCTTTCAATTTGCGAAAATCCGTTCCCATGTAAAACATATAGGGATGTTGTTCTCTGCTTTTCTCCCAAAGAGAAAGAAGTGTTTCCACGCCGATTCTCGCGGACTTTCCGTCCCGTAACTCTGGCACGCGCGCCAGCGCCTGCAACATGACCAGCGTCGCGTATGGACAGGGATCATCCTTTCGCCCAGGCCCGCGAAATTTTCCCAATTCGGGTGAGACGGCGCACGGCCAGCCGTTGTCACGGAGGAGTCCATTCAAATATTCGACGGCGGTTTGCACGCGCGGGTCATCACCCATTCCCATTTGGACCAGGGATGAAACGATCACGGGCGCGTCACACAAGGCCCACGCCCATTCATCCTTTCCGCTTCCGCCAAAATGCACGGGGACATTTGTCGGTAGTTGGAACGGTCCCTGCCTGGATTGATGCGCCATCACCTTCTTCACAATCTTTTTAATGGGTGCGTCGTTGATGTTGAATCCCAAATCTGCGATGAATTCCAATTTGTGGAAGGGCTGGCTCGCCGAGCGATGACTGCTCAATACTTCCCCTGGCCAATCCTGCAACTCTTTCATCAGGGATTGGATCTTCGAGTCGGTCAGCATTTTCTTGCGCGCTGCGCAGACTTGTGGATCGGTTTCCGATTGCCCAAGCAGGTCCACGCGCGTCCGATATTCCACCCACGGTTCGCCCTGCAAAAGCCATTCGATGGTTTGAGCGTTCATGTCACCTCTCACTCTCCAATGATCTGCACGACCAACTCCCTGCTTCGCGGACGGGTGTCAAAGTCCACGTGGATGATCTGTTGCCACGAGCCGAGCGTCAGGTTGCCGCTCGCGAATGGGACCGTCAATGAGGCGCCGAGCAACGCGGCCCGCGCGTGGCTGTGACCGTTCCCGTCGCCCCAACGCGCGTTGTGGGCGTATTCGCGGTCTGCGGGCAGGATCTCGTCGAAGAGGCGGCGCAGGTCGCTGACACATCCGCTCTCGAATTCGACCGTCGTCAACGCGGTGGTGGACGAGGGGCAGAAGATCGTCACGATGCCATTTTTCAATCCGCTTTTCGCGACGGATAGACTGACCTGTTCTGTGATGTCCTGGATATCCGCGTTGCCGCGGGTGTTTATTGAAATGGATTGGGTATGTACAGTCATTCTTTCTCCTTGCAGGACGAGATTTATCTCGCCCTATCGTGTTCCTTTGCGGATCATTCCCCTCCCGTATTTTTCCTGCAACGCGTCCACGGCCTCCTGCAATTTGCGGGATTTCTGCGTATCCAAATCCCACAACCCCAGTTGGCGGACAGGTTGTCCCAGCCCCGTGACGCCGACACCGATCAGCCTCACCGCCTGGTCCGACTTGCGGATATTCCGCAGTAACGTCAATGCTGTTTTGGCGATCTCCTCTTCCATATCTGTTGGACTATTTAAGGTCGTTTGCCGCGTCAACGTGGTGAAATCAGGCCAGCGCAATTTCAACTTGACTGTCTTTCCCGCCAGTCCTTCCTTTCGCAATTGCCGCGCTACACTTGCCGACTGTTCGCGCAGGGTCCGTTCCAGCACCTTGTCATCGCGGACATCGCGGGCGAATGTCGTCTCCTGGCTGATGGATTTCGTCTCGTACTCGGTGACGATGGGACGCTCGTCCACGCCTCGCGCGTGACGGGAGAGGTCGCGTCCGTGCTCACCGAAATGTTGCGCCAGTTCGGATTCTGGCCAGCGCGCAATGTCGCCGATGGTGTGGATTCCCAACTCTGCCAGCCGCGCGGCGGTCTTTGGCCCAACGCCCCAGAGCATGTCCGCAGGCAGGGGCGCGAGGAAGGCGGCCTCTTCTCCTTCGGGGACAATGGTCAAAGCGAAGGGGGGCGCGTCTCCTTTCGCGGCTTTCTTCCCTACTTCGGTCGCGATCTTCGCCACGAGCTTGTTCGACGCGATGCCGATCGAGCTGGGTAAACCCAGTTCGTCACGGATGCGCGCCCGAAGGTCCCGCGCGAGGCGCTCGGGAGGGTCACGCAGGTCAGAGAGGTCGAGGAAGGCCTCGTCAATGGAAATTTGTTCCATGAGAGGAGTCAATTGTCCGAGACGTTCCATCACCCGTCGCGAGTAGTCGCTGTATAGACGGTAATGAGGAGAAACGAGGAGGAGGCTCGGACAGATCCGCATCGCGCGTGACATGGGCATGGCGCTCCGAACCCCGCGCGCCCGTGCCGCGTACGAGCACGAGGAGACGACGCCGCGTTCCTCGGGCCTGCCGCCCACGGCGAAGGGTTTGCCGCGCAGGGACGGATCGCGCGTCTCTTCGACCGCGCAGAAGAAGGCATCCAGGTCAAGATGCAGAATGGTGCGGGGCATGATACGATTATAGTCCCCGTTCCGCGGCGGACGGTTAATTTCGACGCTCATTTTTCACTTTGGATACCGATTTTGTCTTACAAAATTGAAATTCATAGTTCTTAGGTTAGGGTTAACAATCTCTTTCACTTGTGGTATGTTGACACAGCCACGCACACATTTCAGGTGTGGCGCGACAAAGAAAGGATTATTAGATGAAAAGAACCCCCGTTTCACCGTTCATGAAAGCAGTTTTTGTGCTTTCGCTGATTGTTATTGGAGCCTCCCTTGCCAGTCCCGCGCAGGCGCTTCGGAGCCCCTCTGTGGATGCTTCGGAACGGTTGGCCGTTGCTTTGAATGATGACTTTGATCTCGCAACGAGTATTGCGGCTTACCCTTATAGTGTTACATTGGACTCGTTCGAGGCGACCGAGGCGTTGGACGATCCTACGTCCAGCAAATGCAACCTGAATCCTGGCCTGGCGACCGTCTGGTACACCTATACGCCCACCGCAAACGTCCTGATCCACATGGACACCATTGGAAGTAACTACGATACCTACATGGCACTGTGGACAGGGTCGCGAGGCAGTCTGACGGAAGTGGCGTGCAATGACGATGCCAGTCCCTCGGACTTTGCCTCCGCGATCGACATTACCCTGGTTGCGGGAACCACCTATTACATTGAAGTCGCACAATTCAACGGCACGATTTCTGACTCAAAGGTTGTCACGTCCAAGCATATCGATGAAGTGGCGGCTACCACAGCGACCCACGTCTTCCGATTGGTGCAACTCTATACCCGCACCTACAAATCGAATGCGGCGCACGATGGGTTTGTGGTGGAATCCAGTGAAGCGAGCAATATTGGCTTGCTGAAAAGCCCGACCGTTGCTTATCTCAAAGTTGGAGATGACGAGAAGAAACGCCAGAATATCAGCATTCTGTCCTTTGACACGTCGTTACTGCCAGACACGGCCGTAGTGCGTCTTGTGATGCTCAAGTTGAAACTGGACAGGATCGTGGGCCAACCGAACATTTTTACAGCGTTTGGCGGGTTGCGAGCGGATATTCGTCAGCCCTTCTTTGGGGCAGGCCTGGTGCTGGAGTCAACCGATTTTCAGGCCGCGGCATCCCAGCCACTGGTCGGCCGTTTCGCATCGGTCCCGGTTTCTGGATGGTACAACGCCAGATTGGGCGTCACATCCTTCCAGTATATCAACCTGAGAGGCTTCACTCAATTCCGATTACGGTTCTTCAAGGATGACGATAACGACCTGGTGGCGGACTATGTTCGCTTCCATAGCGGAAATTCCATCCTCGCTAATAGGCCCATCCTGATCATCCGATACTACATTCCCTAGTCTCTCTTCCGAAAATCTTGAAAAAGCGGTCATCCGATGAGGGTGGCCGCTTTTTGCATGGACAGGTACAACCTTGTCCAGATATTGAACTATCCCCTGACTGGGGATATACTTGTTAACAACGCTCTTCACTGGAACGATTTTCAGATGTTTTCGTCTTAAATTCGACTTATTGCAAGGAGGATGCGATGAAATACCGTCTTAGCTTTGTATCTGCGGCTGTACTGGTGGCCCTGCTGTTTTCGTTTTTGCCCATGGCAGGGACAACTGTCCAGTCTGTGGCCGCGGCTACTTACTGCGACGCCGCGCAGTTCGTGGCAGATGTCACTGTTCCAGATGGGGCGGTCTATGCGCCTGGTGCAACTTTTAAGAAGACCTGGCGCTTGAAGAATATTGGCACATGCACATGGACCACCGGCTATAGCCTCGTCTATGCCAGCGGTGAGAAGATGGGAACCGTCACTGCGGTGGCGCTTCCATCCAATGTCGCCCCGGGTCAGACCGTGGATGTTTCCGTGGACCTGACTGCACCGGCCAGCGCGGGAAAATATCGCGGCAACTGGCAGTTGGCAAATGCCTCGGGCGTCAAATTTGGGATCGGTTCCACGGCACAGGGTGTCTTCTGGGTGGAGATCGTGGTCTCCAGCGGTGGCGGAACTGCCGCGGGCGTTGTCTACAATTTTGCGGACAAAGCCTGTGACGCCGCCTGGTCGAGCGCGGCTGGGGCACTTCCCTGCCCCGGCACGGACGGTGATGCCAAAGGCTTTGTGCTGAAACAAGCCAATCCAAAATTGGAAAACGGCGTGGCCGATGCCAGTCCCGGTCTGCTCGTTGCGCCGCAGGCCGTCTACAATGGATACGTTCAGGCTGTGTACCCCGCCTTCAAGGTCCAGAGCGGCGACCGATTCCAGGTCACCGTCTCCTGTGAAGGCGGAGCGACCTCCTGCTACGTGGCGTACCGTCTCGATTATCAGATCGGAAGCGGAGCCGTCCAGACCTTCTGGACCTTCCGCGAAAAATTCGAGGGACAGTACTACCGCGCCAACCTGGACCTGAGCCGGCTGGCCGGCCAGGATGTGAAGTTCATCCTGCACCTGAGCGCGTACGGAGATCCCACCGGCGACCGTGCTTTGTGGGCCAACCCGGTCATTTACCGCCAGGGTTCAGGCGGCGTGACGCCTGTCCCGACCACGCCCGTTCCCGGTACCGGTTGTGACAAGGCGCAATTCGTCGCCGATGTAACCGTCCCCGATGGCACGGTCTTCGCGCCCGGCGCAACGTTCAAGAAGACCTGGCGTCTGAAGAACATCGGCACCTGCACGTGGACAACGGGCTACTCCCTCGTCTTCTCCAATGGCGAGAAGATGGGTGGCCCGACCTCCGCTCCGTTCCCGACCGCTGTCGCCCCCGGCCAGACCGTGGACCTGACCGTCAACCTGACTGCTCCCACGGCCAGCGGCACGTTCCGCGGCAACTGGATGCTGACGAATGCCACCAGCCAGGTCTTCGGCATCGGGACAGGCGCCAACAAACCCTTCTGGGTGGAGATCAAAGTGACCGGCGGACCGACTGTCACGCCGGGCACTCCCAGCCCCACACCGACCGGCCCAACACCCACCCAACCAGCCGATACCGCCTATGACTTTGTCGCCAAAATGTGCGATGCCAAATGGGTCAGCGGCGCAGGAACACTTCCCTGCCCGGGCACGGACAACGACGCCAAGGGCTTTGTCTTGAAACTCACCAGCCCGCAGTTGGAAACGGGCGCGGTCGATCCTCGCCCCGGACTGCTCACCAATCCGCAGAACACCACCAACGGTTACATTCAGGGCATTTACCCCGCGTTCCGCGTCCAGACAGGTGACCGCTTCCAAAGCATCGTCAACTGCCAGTACAATGCCACTTCCTGCTACGTGATCTTCCGTCTCGATTATCAGATCGGCGAAGGCACGCCCAAAACATTCTGGACCTTTGGCGAACGATACGAAGGACAGTATTACCAGGTCAACCTTGACCTGAGTTCGTTGGCCGGGCAGGACGTGAAATTCATCCTGACGGTGATGGCAGGGACCTACGCCACCGGCGACCGCGCCGTTTGGGTGGGACCGAGGATTTATCGCGCTGGCGGAAGCGGCAGTGCGCCCTTGCCGTCGGCTACGCCCACTGTGACGGTCACATCCACCAGCGGAAGCGGCGTCAGCCCGTCTGCCACCGCCACCGCGACCGCGACGGCCACCACCAGTTCCGCGGCCCCCGACATTTCCAACTGGACGCTGTTTCAGAATACCAAATACAAATTCCAGTTCATGGTCCCGCCTGCCTCCACCGTCACGAGCCAGTCCGACATGGAAGCCCGCATCGACCTGCCGTTCACGCAGGGGACTCTCCTGACTTCCAAGTACATCAACCTCACCGTTGTGGAGGGAGTCAGTCCGTGCAAGAACACGGTGGCAAGCGGCGCTCCGCCCACCTCCTCCGAGAATGTGACCATCAATGGCATCGTCTTCCTCAAGGAGACGGGCTCCGAACCTGCGGCGGGCAACCTCTTTGAATGGGAAGCCTACTCTGTCGTCCGCCCCAATACGAATGCCTGCGTGAGCATCGGGTTCGTACTGCGCTCGAGCAACCCGGGCAACTTCTCCACTCCGCCTCCGCCGTTCGACAAGGCGGCTGAATCGGCGATATTCCAGACCATCCTATCCACCGTCGCGTGGATACCATAGGGGCTGTATTCCTGCCCCATCGAAGCGACCTCCCAAACGGGAGGTCGCTTTCTACCGACCATGAAAGACGAACGCCCCCTCATTCTACTCGCCGACGATGACCCGTCCATCGCGGACACGCTCGCTCCTTTCCTCGAACGCGCGGGGTTCCACGTCCTGACCGTTTCCGACGGCGCGGCCGCGCTGGATAAAGTCCATTCGCATCGTCCCGCGCTGGTCATCCTGGACGTGCTCATGCCGCGCATGGACGGGCGCGAGGTCCTGCGTCGCATCCGACGCGAGAATATCTGGCTCCCCGCCATCCTGTTGACGCAGGTGGGCGAATCGTCCGAACGCGCGCTGGCATTGGAGGAAGGCGCGGACGACTACCTGAACAAACCGTTCGACCCGCACGAACTGCTGGCGCGCATCCGCGCCGTGTTGCGCCGCGCCCGCCCGGGCGAACGCTCCCTCTCCACCTCGTGGAGTCTCTCCGCCCTCGACCTGACCCTCGACCGTCGCGCCCGCCGCGCCTCGCTCAAGGGCGAATCCCTCGACCTGACTCCCAAAGCCCTCGCCGTGCTCGAATACCTGATGACCCACCCCGACGAATGCGTCTCGCGTGAACGTTTGCTGGAGGCCGTCTGGGGCTGGGAATATCCCGCAGGGACGCGCACCGTGGACACGCGCATGGCCGAACTCCGCCGCGCTCTCGATGACAACCCCGAGAATCCCCGCTACATCGAAACCGTCCCAGCGGAGGGCTATCGCTTCGTCGCACCTGTGAAAGGGGAGTAGCGCAGATTTATTTTGCGCCACCACATGCGATTATGAGTTTCCTCTCCTCCCTCCGCGATGCCCTGATCAAATTGTTCAACGCCCGTCTCACGCGGGTCATCGTCACCATTCTGCCCCTCTTCCTCGGCTTTTTAGTGACCGTGTACGTGCAGAATTTTCTCGACCCCGTCCCCATCCTCGCCTTTCGCATGGACATTGGGATCGCCGCCCTGCTTTTTGGAATCTTCCTCACGATGCTCCTCGGCGCGTACTTCTTCGGGGACGAATCGCGCGGCTGGTTCGCACGCAGTGACATGGACGAAGTCCGCCGCGAGATGGAGGAGAGCCGCCGTCAGTTCATCCGCAGACTCGACCACGAGATCAAGAATCCGCTCACGGGTCTGCAAGCCGCGCTAGTCAACATGTCGGAGACGTCCGCCGATGACGACCGTCATCGCGCGGGCGAGAACGCGCGTCACGCGTTGGACCGTCTCAAACGGTTGCTGACCGATCTGCGGAAACTGGCTGAGTTGGAGGAGCGTCCGCTGGAGCGCCTGCCCGTGGACATCCCCGCCCTGCTCGAGGAAGTGACCGAAGCCGTCCAGTCCCTGCCCGCCGCGCAGGAACGGAAGATCAGCGTGCTCATCTCGCGCGTCCCCTGGCCGTTCCCGCCTGTCACGGGCGACCGCGACCTGCTCAGCCTTGTCTTCTACAACCTGCTCGAGAACGCGCTCAAGTTCACCACCCTCAACGACTCGGTGGAGGTGCGCGCCCTCGAAGATGGACGTGCCATCGTGGTGGAAGTGGCGGATAGCGGCGCGGGCATCCCGCCTGCCGAGTTGCCGAAGATCTTCGAGGAACTCTATCGGGGAGTCAACGCGCGCGGGACGGAGGGATCGGGCCTCGGTCTCGCGTTGACGCGGCGCATCGTCGTCCTGCATGATGGCGCGCTCGAAGTCCGCTCGCGTCAGGACGATCCGCGCGGGACGGTGTTTACCGTCCGCTTGCCAGTCGCAAGAAAATAACCACGGATAAAAGCGATAAAAGGGATTTTCATCCATCCCTTTCATCCTTTTCATCTATGGTTCCCTGTTACAAAACTGTGACATGCCTGCTACAAGCCTGTAACAGGCGGGGGATATAACTATGATATGGAAAGATTCAACACCTCCCAGCCAACCGAATCCGACCTCATCTCCCGCGCCCAGCGCGGCGACCTGGATGCGTTCAACGACCTCATCCTGCTTCACCAGGACGCGCTCTTCAACATCGCCCTGCGCACCCTCGGTGACGAAGACCGCGCCGCCGACGCCGTTCAGGACGCGCTCATCTCCGCCTTTCGCGGTCTGCAAACCTTTCACGGCGGATCGTTCCGTGCCTGGCTGGCCCGCACGGTCGTTAACAAGTGTTATGATGACTACCGCCGCACGTCCCGCCATCCCTTCATCCCGCTCACGCCCATCGTGGACGGCGAGGAAGTGGAGGAGGGGCTTTGGCTGCGCGACCCCGGTCCCTCGCTCGAAGACTGCTTTGACAACGCCGAACTCGACGAGGCCCTCCAGCATTGCATGAAGTCCCTGCCGTTCGCGGCCCGCGCCGTCCTCGCGCTCGTGGACGTGGACGGTCTCTCTTACGAGGAGGCCGCGGCCGCCCTGCGCATTCCCGTCGGCACCGTGAAGAGCCGCCTTGCCCGTGCCCGCGCCGCCATGCGCATTTCCATGCAGCACTTTGCTCACCTTCTGCCGTCCGCGTATCAAACTCTGCAACCCCTCACGGTTTAATTCCGTCATTGCGAGGAGGGTGAACTTCCCGACGAAGCAATCTCCTCCAACCGTGGATTGCTTCGCTCACCTGCACTTGCAGCGCAAGTGCAGGTGAGCGAAGCAATGACGATAATGACTGAGGAAATCCATGCGCCGAATCATCATTTTATTTTTCATTTTGACTCTCCTCCTGACCTCCTGCGGGACGCTGGAAGTGACTCTCACCAACAGCGACGAACTCGCCCAGACTCCCGCATCGGACTCCCCCGCGGCGGGTCCTGTCCCGTTGGGTCTGGACGCCACCTCCGACGAGATCCGCCAACTGCTCCTCGACAGCCCCTACAAGTGGACGACCCTCTTCATGGACGCGCAAGTGACCGACGCGTATGACATCCCGCGCCGTGTGCAAATCTGGGTGGACCAGCCCGCGCTGTCCGCCCGCGTCCTCAGCGGCCCCGCGGACGGCTCTGCCGAATCCCTGCGTTTGTTGGACGGGATGAGCCAACTCGACTTGAACATCGCCACAGGGGAATCGTCCATCGCTCCCTTCTCTGGTGGAAACACTCCCTACACGCCCCAGCCGCCTGTGCTAGGAGACAACGTCATTGAATCACATCCGTTATCCAGCGCGGCCGATTCGCGTTTGGGCACATTGCTCTTCCCGTCTGACATTGCCCAAAACGAGGGGACGTTCAAGCCCGTCGGCATGGAGGTCATCGCCTATCGTCTCTCGCTGATCGTCGAGTGGACGTACATCCAGAACGAGTTGCCGTCCTATCGCGCCTGGGTGGATGTTTCGACAGGCGTCATTTTGCGTTATCAACAGTTCGAGAAGTCGGGCGGGACCGAAATTTTGAGCGAGATCATCGCCGCACGCGTGGACTATGACCTGCAGTTCCCGTCCAGTTTGTTTAGCCCCGTTGTGAGCGCGATGCCGAATTTTGTGGGCGATCCACTCGAGACCGTGACCGTGGCTGTCACGCCCGCCGCGCCCGTGGAGTCGGACCCGTTCGGGTGGGTGTATTCCTTCGTGGCAGATAACAGTTATCCCGTCCGCGTGATGCGGTTGGTACGCGTCCCTGGCTCGTGCGCGGTCGGCGAGTCGGAGTGTCCCGAAGCGGACGTCATCCAGATGCCCGTCGAGTTGACTTCCTCGCTTCAGCCGTTGGAGTGGTCGCCTGCACGGAGCGAGGCCGCGTGGACGTATCCCGTCAACGCGGACCAGCGCATCTGGACGCTGTACCTGTTCGACGCGGCGAACGCATCGTGGAGGGAACTGGTGCAGATGGATCGGTACATGGATCCGCCGATGTGGTCGCACAGCGGGGACTGGATCGCGTTCCGCACGCAGAATGGACAGGGCGACGAGGCCGTGTACGCCATCCGCCGCGACGGAAGCGATTTGAAGAAACTGACCGACAACAAAGACCTGCCCGCTGAAGGCAGGCCATACGTGATGGATGCCTGGTTGGGCGAGAGTGTGGTGTTGCGTTCGGGTAAGCCCGGCGGGACAGGCACGATCTACCTGTTGCGCGTGGGCGACGGTTTGGTGGAACCGCTGTTCGATACCTCTTTGACCAAGGCGTCGTTCGTGGAATCGCCTGATGGCACGTTGCTGGCAAATGTGGATTACGATTCGAACAATCGCAAGCAAACGGTGAAGATCATCACCCCCGATGGAAAGACCCTGAGGGATCTGGCGACTTTTGCCAGCGGCTCCGTGCTGGAGTTGAAATGGTCACCCGATGGCGCACAGCTTGGTTTCACTCATGTCACCGAAAGCGCTTCGACCGTTTACGTGATCGATAGTGACGGGCGGAACCTGCGTCAGGTTTACATGAACGCAACGGATACGCACTTCATCTTTTCGCCCGATGGGAAATACCTGCTCATCCAAACCATTGACGGGACGGGTGAGCATCTGTACGCCATCCATCTCGATACGTTCAAGCCGAACCTGGTGCAAGTGCCAGACATTCCGCTCGATGAGTCGTGGATGTGGCCGACGTGGACGAAGTAATAAAAAGAGCGGACTGTCGTGAAGAACAGTCCGCTCTTTTTTCATCGCTCCTCGTCCTCTCTCTGCACGTGATACGGCACGTTGATGATGACAATGTCATATTGCCGTTTCAGTTGGTTGCGGAGAAGGTCGGCGGTATTCATGTGCAACGCCCCGGTGATGCGGCTGTTCGAGACGAACTCGGGTACGACGATGGTGACGATCTCACCGGGCTGGCGCTCGCGCATGATCTCGGCGATGTATTCCAGCAGGGGTTCGAGGAAGAGACGATACGGGGAATTCAGCATCACCATCCGCACGCCCTCGCCCCACGACATCCATTTCTGGCGGACCTTTTCGGCTTCGGCTGGCTCGATGACCACGTGGACGGCGGTGATGTCATCGGACAGCCTGCGCGCATAGCGGAGCGCCGCCAGCGTGCCCTGGTGCACACCACTGACAGGCATGATGACGCGGTGTCGGCTCGTGTGCGGCGGGACGGTGCCGAAATTGTCGAGCGAGAGTCTTTTGGCGAGGTTTTTGTAATGGCGATGAATTGCAAAAAATATCGCAACTAGAATCGGGATTAGGATCAAAATGACCCATGCACCATCCCGAAACTTTGTTATGGCAAAAACTACCATCACTGTTGCTGTGCATATTGCTCCAAAGCCGTTGACAATCATTTTAAATTGCCAGCCCTGCTCATGTCGCAAAGTGGAACCGGCTTCGATGACTTCCTCTCCAGACCTCAAATGACCGCCCTTCCACCAACGTCTCGCCATGCCAGCCTGCGAAAGTGAGAAGGAAAGAAATACACCAATTGCATATAGAGGAATCAAGCGCGTGACACTTGCCTGGAATAGGATGATTAGGAGGGAGGAGATTACCGCTAGAGCGATAATACCACGCGAGTAGACCAGACGGCTTCCACGATAGGTTAGTTGACGGGGGAGAAATCCATCACCCGCATGAAGTGCGCCTAGGCGGGGAAAATCTGCAAAGGCTGTATTCGCGGCCATGATGAGGATTACCGTGGTTGCACCAATTGCCATCAAGTAAAGGACCCCTCGGCCTTCAAAAACCGTGCGCGCCAGTTGAGAAATAACAGTTTCTTCTTCAGATGGGATGGCACCAATATGACCGGCCAAATAGGATATACCAAGAAAGAAGGAACTGAGAATAACGGCCATCCATATTAGCGTGATGCCTGCATTTCGACTACGCGGTTCTTTAAATGCAGTGATACCGTTTGAAATCGCTTCAATTCCTGTTAACGCTGCTGTACCACTCGAAAAAGCATGCAGGAGTAAAAATGGTGTGACTATAGCCAGAGGCTCAACGAGTTCAATGTGAGGAGGATTCACTACTACTCCCAGCCCTCCAGATAACTGCCGCACCAATCCGATGCCAACCACCAGTAACATCATGAGGACAAAAAAGTACGTAGGGATGGCAAAGGCTGCACCAGATTCTTTTACGCCGCGTAGATTTATTAGCATGATGAATAACACTGCAATGACACTAATCCAGACGCGGTATGGGAATAGGGATGGATACGCAGAAACAAGCTGTGCCACACCGGATGAAACCGATACTGCCACTGTCAGGATGTAATCTGTCAGTAAAGCCGCACCTGCGGTTTGTGCAGGCAGTTCTCCTAAATTGTCACGGGCCACAATATAAGCACCACCACCTCCTGGATAGGCGTGAATTGTTTGTTCATACGATATGGCTACGATTGCGAGCAGAAAAACAATGGCAATCGAAATTGGGAAAACGTTCTGGAGTGCAACGCTTGCTCCCGCGGCAATCAAGATGGCTAGAATTTCCTGGGACGCATAGGCGGTGGATGAGAGCGCATCGGACGCAAACACCGCAAGGCCGATAAATTTTCCAATGGTCTGGTGCGGCGCGTCAGCCGTGGATAGCGGACGACCAATCAGCCACGAACTTAACGTCCGCGGTGGCTCGTGGTTGGTGGTCCGTTCGATGATGGAGTTCTGTGTGTGTGATTCGGGAGTGATCATTTTCTTGACACTTGATTTCGTGAATTATCCAAGCAGACTGTTCCAAGCAAGGAGCAGGGAGCCTTCGAAAAGAATGGAGATGAACAGCAGGGACTTCTGAGCCCAGTCATTTGCATCAGGTTGGATGTGGATCTGTAACAGGAAGAATCCGAGGACGATCGCCAGCGAGCCTGTCCATGCCAGAGTTTGCTTGAACCAATGCGGCCCCGATCGTTCCTGCGGCGCGAGGCCCGAAAGGATGGTGACGGGCACGTCCAGGTTCGATTGCAGGATCTGGCCGAGTGGTTTGTGCGAGGACCCCGCGTACTGCTCCGAAAAACAGACGACCGTGTCGCTGTCCTTCAGATCGGACTTGATGGCGGCGACCCAATCGGTCCTGAATTCGATGCGGACCTCGGCAGGGACGTTCCCGCTCTGCGCGAGCGCGGACAGGGTCACCAGTTGACGCCGCAGACGGGGCTCCTCCGCCGCGTCCCTGCATAGACCGAGGAACTGCACGCGGCTTCCGATGGCGTTCGCCAGCTCGCAGATGCGGTGGACGGCGGGTGTGTAGTCCGATTCCGCGTCCGAGACGAGGACGATCAGACGACGGCCTGTATCCATCTCTCGGAAGGGCGAGACGGTCACAGGAGGAGCGATACTATCGAGTTTGCTCATGGTTGCCTCTTTGATGTTTATCCTATCAATCCCCCATAAAACGGTGACAAAGAATTCGAGCAATCGCATAAAGGACAAATAAAAACGCCCTTTTGCAAGGGCGCTGTAAGGTGATGCCCTCACCCCCGTCCCCTCTCCCAATTTTGGGAGAGGGGACGGGGGTGAGGGCAAGTTCACTCCTCCGCGATAAAGCGATACCCGATCCCAGGTTCGGTGAGAATGACCTGCGGACGTTCGGGGTCGGTCTCCAACTTCTTGCGGAGTTGACGCATATAGACGCGCAGGTATTCGGTGTGGTCGGCGTCCGCGGGACCCCAAACGTGGGTGAGGATGCTCTGGTGGGTGAGCACGCGCCCGTGATTGGATGCGAGATACGCCAGCAGTTTATATTCGGTGCCCGTCAGTTTGATCTCTTCCTCGCCGCGTTTGACGATGTGCCAGGCCAGGTCAATGGTCAGTGCGCCTGCCTGCACCACCTTGCTCGGTTCAGACTTTCTGCTCGCTGAGTGACGGAGCGCCACGCGCACACGTGCCAGCAGTTCTTCGATGCCGAACGGCTTGGTCAGGTAATCGTCGGCGCCCTTGTCGAGGGCGGCTACCTTATCGCGTTCGCTGTCGCGCACGGAGAGGATGATGATGGGGATCTGCGTCCACTCGCGCAGGCGCGTGCAGACCTCCACGCCGTCCATGTCGGGCAGGCCGAGGTCGAGGATCACGATGTCGGGTTCGGTGGAGGCGGCGAGCGTCAGTCCCTCTTCGCCGCGGCTGGCCGTCGAAACGCGAAACCCCTTCTCGGTCAGGATGGTGCGGATGGCGCGTTGGATCTGCGGTTCGTCGTCAATGACGAGGATGTGCGGTGCGTTGGTCATTCGTCCTCCGTTTCCATCGGCAATTGCGGAGGCGGGGCGCCGTCCCACAGGAGCGGGACGGTGAAATGGAAGGCCAGTCCATCGGGTAAATTCTCGGCCCAGATTTTTCCGCCGTGCGCCTCGATGATGCCCTTGCAGATCGAAAGCCCCAGCCCCGTACCCGTCACGCGCTCGGCGGCGGTGATGCGGAAGAATTTGTCGAAGATGCGTTCCAGGTGCTCCTGCGGGATCTGCGGCCCCTGGTTGCTCACCGACACGTGGATCGATTCACCTTCCACGAAGGAGCGCAGGCGAATGACGGTTTTTTCGGGCGCATATTTCACGCTGTTGCTCAACAGGTTGGTAAAGACCTGCTCCATCTCCAAAAAGTCCACGGGCACGAGCGGCAGGTCTTCGGGCACATCCACCGCGAGACGATGTTCGGCCGCCAGATTTTTCATGCGCGCCAGCACGCTCTCCACGATCTCGAGCAGGATGTTCCACTCGCGCTTCGGTTTGAGCGCACCCGATTCGATGCGGGACATGTCGAGCAGGTTGCCCACCAGCAGGTTCAGGTAATCCGCTTCGTCATCGATCTGGGCGATCAACTCGGGGCGGGCGGGCGAATCCCAGTTCACATCACTGCTTCGCAGGCTCGACGAGGCCGCCTTGATGGTCGAGAGCGGCGTCCGCAATTCGTGCGAGACGGAGGACAGGATGGCGGACTTCAAGCGGTCGCTCTCTTCGAGGACCTTGGCGCGGGACTCGGCCTCCGCGAGACGCGCCCGTTCGAGCGCCAGCGCGCCCTGACTGGCGAACGTCTGCAACAGACGCTTCTCTCCCGACGTGATGGCGGGCGCGGCCCTCCACAGACGTATCTCACCGAGAAGCCCGAGCGCCGCCTGGATCGGGACGGTCAACTCGGGCGAACGGTTTGGCGCGTCCGCTTCGGGCAGGCGAAGATGAAAGGATTGTGCGCCCGCGATCTGCAATTCGACCGACTCGCCCTGCGCCACGTCATGGACCTGTCTGGCAAGGATCTCGGCAATGGTATGTTCGTTATGAAGTCCCGCGAGCGCGGTGCTGAGTTCATAGAGACGCGTGGCTTCACGTTCACGCGCCGTTGCTGCCGCCAGCCCCGCCTGCATCCGCCCCACCAATTGACTGATGACCACCGACACGATCAGGAACACCATCAAAATGACAACGTCGATCGGACGGTGGACGGCAAACGTGTAATAGGGCTTGAGGAAGAAGTAGTTGAACGTGAGAAAGGTGACCGCCGCGCTGGTGATGCCTGGTCCCAGCCCCCAGAAGGCGGTGATGATTCCCAGCGGAAGCAGGTAGAGAAGCGCGATGAGCGTGGTATCCAGCACATCCCGCAGGAGGAAAAAAACAGCCGTGATCAACGCGATCAAGGCGAATGAGGCGGGATAGTGCCAGAAGCGGGAAAAGAGATTTGGGCTTCGCATACCAGCGAAGTCCATTATACCTGTGGAACAGTCTTGCTTTCCGCCTCGGACAGACTTCCGAAGTCGCAAAGACTTCGGAAGTCTGCGGTAAGTCAGCTCATTGGCACAGTACCCGAATATTGTATTCCTTGGCATCCCCAGCCATTACCTCGAACTGTGTGAGAGCCGTCATGATCAATATGAAAGTCCCATCTTCCTTTTGGAACAAAGTGATCGGGGCAAACATGTTACTGCTGGGACAATCGGCCCTGTCCTTGAATTCCCACATGATGCTGAGCGAATAGGTGCCAGGTTCGATCCCCTCCAGCACGTATTGACCCGCCTCATCGGCGATGGCCTGAAGGACTGGTTCTTTGATGGCGGGGTCAGACAGGGTGACAACGGCCCCCGCGAGCGATTTGTCTGAGTGGAAGATGTAGACTCGGCCGGTGATCTTGCCCATCAGCGGGGCAGACGTGGCCGTGGGCGGGACAGCGGTGGGCGATGATGTTGGTGGCGGCGGTACGGTGGGGGTCGGGACTGGGGTGGCCTTTGGACTGCATGCGCTCCATAGCGTAGAGGCAATCACCAGCAGGCAAAGGGCGCTGGTTCTGGTGTTCATTTGGGCATCTCCTCCGATTGGAAGTGCTGGATATAACCGGGATTGTTGCCACTGCGACCAGCAGATGGAAATGAGGGTACTACAAATGCGTAGGAGGGACAAGAGGTGGTAAAAGAGACAGCCGCTTGCAAAGTGACTGTCTCCTGGCTTTTTAGTATCAATGGGCTATTGGCGGTTCGTCCGCTTCTTTAGTATTACATGTAATTCCCGCCTGTATTTAAGACACTAGCATTACAATAGAGACACAACAGAATTTGCGGCAAGGAGATGCTCATGAAATCAAACTCATTGTTCTCTCGTGTGATTTCTTCTGGGTTACTTCTCTTGTTGATATTGGGGTGTAATAGCGCTGGCCTTGCAACGCCAACTCCCATCCCGCCAACCACCACGCCCTTGCCCACGTCCACATCCACGCCGACCCTGACCCCGACGGCCACATCCACACCCACATCAACGCCTGTGCCGATCCCGCCCATGCCGACCTTTCAGGTGCTGGACGAGTATGAAAATCCCGTGGTGGAAATCACAGACCTGGCAGGTAACAAAAAAACGGTCCATGTGGATCGCGTGGAAAGCGGGGAACTGCTATTGGATAAAAGGTTCAACCTGCTCGAGACCATTCCAGACTATTTGCCGTTACAGATCGGAGAGGGCGTCTACCTTCTCATCCCCTGGCAGGATTTTCGACGGGCGTACCTGACCGATGAGGGGTACGTTGTCACTTTGGCAAACGGACAGGACTTGAAAGGGCAACTGGTATTCGACCTGATCGATGGCGACCAGCGGTATCCGTTGGGCTCCATTGCATCCATGACGCTGACAGGGCTGGCGAAGAATGACCTACCATTCATTAACGATACAGGCTCGAAGGCAAACACGGAACTATTCGACCTTGCCATTCCCGATGCAACGGATGAACCATTCGTAGTTGCTTATCCTAATTTCGTGGTCGAATTTACCGCGTATGTGCTAAATCAGAGCGGTGGCAGGACCCATTATCAGGAAGTTGGCTTCACGGATCTATTCTACGTGGGGTATGACGATATCATTCGGAAAATCACCAGTCAGGAGGGGATCAGTTTGAATTCGGATGGCCAACTCACGGTCAAGGCGGATGGGCTTGATGCAACTGGCAAATTCCGCCCGATCATGTCCGCCCCATATTACATACAATCGGTACATGTGGACGCCAATCCCAATTGGTGTCTGCTGGTGCGATGGTATCAAACCAGCATGTTGATCTTGATCAAAGGAACCCCCTGGGCGCTGACCAGACGCTGACACCATCGGAAGCCAGAAACGCGTCCACCCAACACTTTGAGTCGCCAAAACAAAACCGCCCGCCTCTCACCGAGACGGGCGTTCTGCCTTTTACCTTCTACCTTCCGCTTACTGCTCACTGATTACTGATCACTTCTCCTTGCGACCCTTCAACACCAACCGAATCGGCGTCCCCAAAAAGCCATACTGATCCCGAATCCGATTCTCCAGGAAACGGCGATACGAAAAATGCGCCAGTTTCGGTTCATTGACGTAGATCAGGAACGTCGGCGGGTCCGAGCGCACCTGCGTGCCGTAATACATCTTCAACGAGCGTCCCGCGTGCGAGGGGGCGGGGTGTTCGTCCTGTGCTTTCATTAGGATCTGGTTCATCTGCGAAGTGGTCAGGCGCGCCAGCCGTTCCTCCTGCACGCGCAAGGCCATCGGCATCACCTGGTCCACGCGCTGGCCGTTCTTGGCGGAGATGAACAACAGCGGGACGTAACTCATGAAATTCAACTCTTCCCGAATCTTATCGGTGAAGGTGTTCATGGTGTACGTGTCCTTCTCCACCGCGTCCCATTTATTCACCAGCACCACCACGCTCTTCGACGCCTCCAGCACGAAGCCCGCAATGTGCGCGTCCTGTGTGGTGATGCCTTCGACCGCATCGATGACCAGCAACACGACGTCCGCCCGCTCGATGGATTTGAAGGCGCGTAACACGGAATATTGCTCCACGCCCTGCTCGATCTTTCCTCGACGTCGGATGCCCGCGGTGTCGATCAGCGTGACAGCCACCCCGTTGAAATCCAGATGCGTGTCGATGGAGTCACGCGTCGTCCCCGCGATGGGACTGACGATGGCACGCTCCTCTCCCGCCAGTTTATTCAACAATGACGACTTCCCCGCGTTCGGCTTCCCGACGATGGCGATCTTGACCGAGTCGTCCTCCTCGTCCACGGGCTGTTCGGGGAAGGACATCACCAGCGCGTCGAGCAGGTCGCCCGTGTCTGTCCCGTGGACGGCGGAGATCGGATACGGGTCACCCAGCCCCAGTTCATAGAATTGACTCGCTTCGTCGCGCCGCTTCTCGCTCTCGCATTTGTTGGCTACCACAAAGATCGGCGGCTGGAACGTCTCGCCGACCTTCTTCTGCATCCGACGCAAAATCTCCGCCACTTCGCGGTCGGGTTCGGTGACGCCCGTCTCGCCGTCCACGATGAAGAGGATCGCGTCCGCGTCACGGACAGCCATCAGCGCCTGCTCGCGGATCTCCTTGATGAAGTCCGCCGAGCCGATGGAGAGTGGGGTCCTGCCGCCGTGCGCAGGGTCGATGCCGCCCGTGTCCACCACGTGGAAGGCGCGTCCGTTCCATTCGGCTTCGGATACAAGACGGTCCCGCGTGGTGCCAGGCGTATCGTCCACAATGGCAAGACGCTCGCCGATGAGACGATTGAACAATGTGCTTTTTCCGACATTCGGTCGGCCGACGAGTGCTACAACAGGCTTCATATAAAATTCCAAATTTTCAGGTTGTTCAGGAATCCTGAAGTTCTACTTCAGGAAGGGAGCGGGTATCTCCGAAAGTAGAACTTTCGGATTCCAGCGCATTGATTATGGCGTCGGCGTGGGCGCTGGGGCGATCACCACTTCCACTGTGTTGGGCAGGACGGACTCAACGTCGATGTTCGAGATCAGGATCTCGACTTGCGGGGTCAGTTGATATACACCCGCGCCGAAGTTGGTCACATCCACGGTCACGCGGATATCCTGCACGAGGAGCGAATCCAGCAGGGGCGCGGGGCCAGAGAGGATCACGTCCACTTCGATGGGGGAGACCTGCGCGGCCAGTCCATCTCCCAATCCCACCACTTCGATCTTGACATTCGAAAGCGTCAGGTTGCTGATGATCGGTTCAATGCCGACCTGCACCTGCACGCTTTGCTCGCCCACCACCGAAATGCCTTCGGGCAATTCCAACGCGAGGCGGGTGGAAATGTCCTCGCTCGCGCCGCGCAGTTCGAGCGGCTGGGTCTGCACGATGCCAGGCAGTTCGTTCACCAGCGTCGGGTCGGTGGAAAAGACGGTGACGATGGGCGGAAAGACCGAAAGGTTGGTCAGCAGATAGCCGTTCGCCACCTGTCCCTGCACGATAACCTTGACCGCCACGTCGCGGTAACCGCCCTGCTGTGCCACGGGAATGTTCACCAGCACCGAAGCGGGGTTGACGCTCAAGCCTCGAAGCACGCGGTTGTTCTTGTCCAGAAGTTGCACGTCCACGGTCTGGTTCACGCTTTCGCGCGTGCCCGTCAGGTTGACGGCAATGCGCGCCCGATCCACTTGTCCCACCAGCGACTCGGCGCCCGAGACCAGCACTTCCAGAGGGTCCAGCGAGGGATTGCCTGCCTGATAGCCTGTCGCGGGCTGACCGTTCAACGTCAACCCGACGGTGAAGACGCGGCTGGCAAGCGGTTCCAGCGTGACCGTGAAACTGGCCGGCGAAACCGACACGACGCGCGCCGGGTTTTCGCTCACCTGCACCTGCACGCGCACGGAATGGTCCCCCGCACTCAATCCCGAAAGGTCCACCACCGCGCGGATGGGTTTTTCCTGCCCGTCAATTCGGTCCCAGACGGAGCGCGGCGCGCGCAGTGTCACTTCCACCTGCGAGGGGATCTCGCCGACAATGACCAGTCCCGAATCCTGGCCGACGATCTCGATGCTGACCGGCTTGCCGTAGATGCGCTGGTCATCGGGGTCGGCCGCGGTGACCGCCGCGATCCAGACCGCCACAGAAAGGAGCAGGGCCCATAGCAACGACCTCCAGTTTTTGCGGAACCAGCCGATCATCGTTCTTCATCCTTGCGGTGGAATAAGCCGGGAAATATGCGTTCGAACCAGCCGCGTTGCGGCGCATTGAGTGGACGATAAAACGCCATCAGAATATTTTCCAATCGTTCAGGGTCGATGCGGCGGATCATCCGTCCGCTGTGGGCGATGGAGATGGAGCCCGTCTCCTCGGAGACGACGACTGCCACTGCATCGGTGGCTTCGGAGATCCCCAGCGCGGCGCGGTGACGCAGTCCCATCTGGCGCTCGGGGGAGCGGTTCAGGATTCCGCTCGAGGAGAGGGGCATCACGCAGGCGGCCGCGACCAGCCTCCCGTCCGCGATGACCGCCGCCCCGTCGTGCAGAGGCGTGTTCGGGTAGAAGATCTGCAGGAGCAGTTCGGGCGTCACGGTGGCGTTCATCCGCACGCCCGCCTCCACGTAACTTTCGAGGCTTTCGAGCCGCTGGAGGATGATGAGCGCGCCATGCTGTCGGGCGGAAAGTCTCGCGGCCGCACTGACGACGGCCTGGATGGCCTGTTCCGTTTCCGCGCTGGCGGTTTTGGCGGTAGGCGCCATGAACGTGCCCGCGCGTCCGATGCGTTCCAGCGCGCGGCGGATCTCGGGCGCGAAGATGACGGGGATGGAAAGGAGCAGGGCGGGCAGGGCACTGCTGATGAGCCACGAGAACGCTGGCAGTGCCACCAGGCTGGTGAGGAGCGCCAGCAGGACGAACAGGAAGATCATGCCGCGCAGCAGCGACATGGCCTGGGTGTCGCGCAGGCTGTAGAGCAGGCCAAAGAAGATGCCCGCCACCAGCAAAATGTCGAGGACACTCAGCCAGTTCAGGCGCTCAAATACGAAGAGGAGGTTGCTGATAAAGTCTGCCACGATTGGAGGTTAGGAATTGGGAATTACAAATAAGGAACCCCCGGGGAATCGATCCTTTCCTAATTCCTAATTTGTAATTCCAGTTTAGATTGGTCGCAGGACACGGTCCTGCCGAAGTTGCTTGAAATACAGCGCCGCACCCTCGCCGATGGTCTCTGCCGCTGCATCCTGCCAGGCTTGAATGCCCAGGGTCTGCGGCGTGCGTTTCTCGTAGCCTAGTTTCTTCCAGATAGTCTCGTCCGCGGCCAGGTCGGAGGGTGGGAAGATGAGCGAGACCTCCGATTGCAGTTCGTGCGAAGCGCGTTCCACCTCGTTGACGAGCGCTTCGAGGGCCGTGGCGGAATCGACGCTCGAATCGAGGAACAGGTCGGTGGTGCGCGCCACCAGGTTTTCCACCTGCCAGCCGGCCAGCCCCACCAATTTTCCGCTGGCGTGGAGCAGGAGGTAGGCCTTGTCGCCGAAGGCTTCCATGACGTCGCTGGAGGCCATTTTGCGCTGTCCCCTGCTCAGGCGGCTGATCAATTCCGCGATGGCCTGTGAATCGCGCGGACGGCCACGCTGTACCATCAATTCACCGCTCGGTTCCTTGCGGATGATGGGCAGGGTGTCGGTCACCGGGGAGACCTGCTTCCAGGCCTCGGTCACCTGCTTCCACAGGTCATCGTAGGAGCCGGTGTTGCGGATGACGACGCCCGCCGCCGCCACCTTCTCACTCTGCGGTGATTGCGCGTGGACGCGTTCCAGCGCCTGGTCTTTGGTCATGCCGCGCTTGCGGACCAGTCGCTCCACCTGCACCTGCTCGGGCGCATAGGTGACCCAGATCGAGTTGCAGAAGGTCTTGATCTCGCTTTCGAGCAGTTTGATCGCCTCGATCACGATCACCTTTTGGGTGGCGCGGCGGATGAAAATATCCGCGGCCTGCCCGACCAGCGGGTGGACGATATCCTCCAGCTGTTCCATCGCTTTTGCGTCACGAAAGACCAGTCCCGCGAGCTTCGCGCGATCGATCTCTCCGTCACTGCCCAGGATCCATTTGCCGAACAGGTCCACCGTGGGCTGGTAGCCGGGCGCGCCTTTGGCAATGGCACGATGCGCAAGCGAGTCTGCGTCGATGGTGTACGCGCCAAGATGCTCCAACATGCGTCGGACCACACTTTTGCCGGTGGCAATATTACCGGTCAAGCCGATGATGTACTTCCCGGGCCATTTGCTCACGAGAACTCCTCAATGGATACTGTGTCTCTATTTTACTTGAAAAAATCCCCACAATCGCCGTATCGGACGATGTGTTTTTCAATTGACGCACATCCATCAAAGCGGTATGATGACTGTGCCTCAGGCTGGTCGGGCGATCGCGGTCCTGTGTTTACGGGATCGAGGAAAGTCCGCACTCCACAGAGCACGGCGTCGGATAGCACCCGGGGCGGGGAGACTTCGTTTGGAGTCGACCTGCCGGATAAGGGCCACAGAAACAAACTGCGCACCCACCCTTCGGGGCAGGGACGTGAAGGTGAAAAGGTGGTGTAAGAGACCACCGGCGCCCGCCGTAATGCGGGCGGCCAGGTAACCCCCGCCGGGAGCAAGGCCAAGCAGGGACGATATCGTCTGCGGACGAAAGGAGGCGGCTCGTCTCCTTATATGCTCCTCCTAGAGGGAGTGAGCCAGTCCCGGGTAGGTCGCTTGAGCGGCGCGGCGACGCGCCGCCTAGAGAGATGATCGCACAGGCAGGGTGAAATCCCCTCGCCGGACAGAATGCGGCTTACAGACCAGCCGAGGCAACCTTAGTGAATGTAACGCAAATTGCCAATTTGCGTTACAACTTTTTATGCGACGACTCATTCTCCTCCCCTTTATCGTTTTGATTCTTGCCTGCAACCTGGTGACGGCACCGCCTCCCGCGTTGACCATCGAGACTCTGCGCGCACAGACCACCGCGTCGCCCATCGTCACGCCTCCCTCTGGACCTTCGGCGGTCGCGGCGGCACCCAGCCTCCTCCCCGCTGACGGGCCAACGGGCAAGATCGTCTACACCTGCCAACTCGCGGGGGATCAACTCTGTCTCATCAACGCGGATGGGACGGGTTTCCAGCAACTGACGAGCAACCCTGCCAAGCATTGGTATGCGTCCGTTTCGCCTGATGGGGCCAGCGTCATCTACAGTGCGTTCGCGGAAGACAACGTCTACGAAATCTACGAATTGAATCTGGCGAGCGGATTCACGACGCAACTGACCGACAAACTCGGCGTCTGCATCGCGCCCGAAATTTCGCCCGATGGCAGGAGTATCGTCTTCACGTGGGGGAACGCCAAAGGGGCCTCCCAGATCTGGGTCATGGAAAGAAGCGGAGCGAATCCGCACAAGATCCATCCGCAGGGCTGGGATCCGACCTGGTCGCCCGATGGGACGCAGATCCTGTTCGCATCGAATATCGAAGGTGCAAATCAATTGTTCGTCATGAATGCCGATGGCTCGAATGTGCGCCGCGTCACCAATTTCGATTCCCTGCGCGGACGCTCGGACTGGTCTCCCGATGGAGGCTGGGTGGTCACGTACAACGGCCAGCCGTGGAAGCGCGAAGTCTTCATCTTCCGCCCCGATTTCAGCGACCTGCGACAATTATCTCCCGAGGGTGGCAACAGCCAGGGACCGAGTTTTTCCCCCGATGGAAAGTGGGTAACGTTCACGTCCTACTTCGATCATTATGGCGAAGACCTGGGCTGTGAGATCTACATCATCCGCACGGATGGCACCGACCTGCGGCGATTGACCGACAATGCCTATTGTGATTATCAACCGAGATGGGGGCCGTGAAATAAACGAGAAACCTGGTCTCTCAGAGAAACCAGGTTTCTGCATTAGAACCCTTGATAGACGAACGTCACAACATTTGCTTGTGGACCGAGGAAGAGGATCAACAGCCACATCGCGGCGACGAATCCCCAGGCGCGGGCGCGGGGAGTCCACTTCGTGAAGAACGCGTCGGTGGCGTGACGGGATTCCTGCCAGTCGAGCCAGAGGGTGAGTGCCGCGGCCGCGAACAGGTCAAGGAAGGGAACTGTGGATGTGATCTGCGCGGTGAATTGGAAGAGACCCGAAAAATAGACAAACGCCGTCCGCAGGCTGGAGGCCGCGAAGGGGATCAACGTCAGGGTGGTGATGGAGAAAACCGTCAGCACCGAGAGCGCGGTGCGGATTCGGCTGGGGGAACGCGATGACTTGAAGAGTTGTTCTGCCACCAGATACAGTCCATGCAGCGCGCCCCACACCATCACGGAAACATACGCGCCGTGCCAGAATCCGCTGGCGAGCATGGTAACGAGCGGCGGAAGGATGATCGCCGCGAGTTGCGGCCAATGTCTTTGCATCAGCCAGCGGCGCGCGGGGAAAAAGATGTAGTCGCGCAGCCAGAACGAAAGGCTGATGTGCCAGCGCGTCCAGAAGTCGCTGAGTGAGGTGGCGAAGAACGGCTGGCGGAAGTTGGGGCTGAGTTCGATGCCCATCAACGCGCTGAGTCCGCGCACGATGGAGGTGTAGCCTGCGAAGTCGTTGTAGAGTCCGAAGGTGAAGACCAACAGCCAGATGATTTTTTCGAGCGAGGAGAACGCGGCAGGGTCGGAGAAAATCGTCGGCGGCAGGAAGGAGGTCAATCGGTCGGCGATGACGATCTTGCGGAGCAGGCCGACGAGGACGAGGCCAACGCCGCGGGCCAGCGCGGACGCATCCACGCGGCGGGGCGCTCGAATGTCCGCGAGGAAGCGGGCGGGACGTTCGATGGGGCCCGCGAGCATCTTCGGGAAGTAGCTCAGGTAGAGGGCAAAATCCACGAGATCGTCCGCCGAGTCCTCCTGACGATTGTGGATGTCCACGAGATAGGAAATGGCCTGCAGGATGTAAAACGAAAAGCCGATGGGTAGGAGCAGACTCAACGCCTCAGGCGGGACGGGGAGCAGGCGCGGCCCATAGGGGCCTGATACCAGCTTGAGCGCCGCGAAACTGACGAGGTTGAGGCCGACCCCAAGTGTGAGCCATGCGCGTGACGCGGCTTTTTTGCCGATGTAAAAATTTAAGATTGTGACCGCGAGGAGAACGAGCGCATATTGCCAGCTGATGGTGACATAGAAAAAGTAGGAGGCCGCCAACAGCCACACGTTTTGGGCTTTGCGCGCGAGGAGATAGTAGACGACCAGCGTCACCGCGGCAAAGAGGAGGAAGGGGAGGGAGAGGAGTTGCATGTTATTCAAACAGCGATTTGTTCTCAGCCATCATTTCGCCGAGCCACTGACTGAATGTGGCCGCACCCGCATGATTGACATGCACCCAATCGTACCAATGCGGCTTCGGGGTCTGCATGGAGATTTCATCCGTGCGCCAGAAGGTGACGTTTTTCTCGCGGGCAAATTGTTCCAAGGGCGGAATGTAATCTCGTTCGTACGCGTCCCACACGCTGGGGTATTGCGGGTCTCTGTAAATCGGCGCTTCGACCAGCACGATGCGGACATCCTGCGACTGGAGGGCGATCAGGTTTGCAAGCATCTGCTGCGGACGCGGCGTGGCCCACACCTGCGAGACATATTCTGGCATCATGGTGATCCGTTCGGGATAGGGTTCGCGGATGTCTTCCGTAGGCTGGAAACCTTTGCCCGTCAGGTTTTTTATTTCCTCCAAGCGCTTGACGCGATTCTTGTTCACCAAAAGATAGCGCCAGGTTTGATAGTAGCGATAGGCGTAGGAATGATCCACCAGCCAGGTGGTGGTGGAAGGTTGGGTCTGGCCTGCTTGAAACCACGGCGACTTTTCGAGAAAGTCCACGGTGTAGGTCGCGTCCGTCAGATCGCGCGGGATGAAGGCGTAAAAAACGACGCGCGGCGAATAATTGGCAATGGCGGCATTGACGAACGCGGCGGCATTTTCCACGGTCATGGCGGGGTAGCCGAGGTTGTAGCAATGGATGGTCTCGCCGGTCTGCTGGAAGTACATCTGTTCGACGGTTGTCGGGTCGATACTCACGTTGGCAACGGAACTACCGACAAACAAGCAATCGAGTCTGCCGTCGCGGCGCACCTGATTTTCCAGCGCGTAAATTTTCGCATCGAAGAGGAAACTGTCGGCTTCCACGGACGGCGCGGGGAGGAGACTTCCAATCGGCGAGCGCGCCACGATCTCCGCCGCGAGCAGGACGAGGGGAACGGTGAGGAGGAAATACAGAATCCCGCGCAGGGACGGTTTGGAGAGGGTGAGTGTTGCGCAGGAGAAGATGGGAGACATGAAAATTATGGTGAAATAGGACGCGGACACCTGCACTTGCGTCAGGTGCAAGTGGAACGCGGATTTACGCGGATGAACACAGAGAGGTTTTAATTTTCCGCGTTCTCTGTGCTCGTCCGCGTCCCATAAGAATTAATCCCGATCTACATCATGTGAGTTGGACTCGCGGATGCCCGCGGGGGTGATCTCGATAAATTCGGCTTTTTCCTGCAACTCGCGGATGTTGTGCGCGCCGCCGTAACTGAGACCCGAGCGGAGTCCGCCCACGAGTTGATGCAGGATCTCGCTGACGTTGCCGCGATACGGGACGACGGCCTCCACGCCTTCGGGGACGACCTTCGACCAGTCTTCCTGATCCTCGGCGGATTCGTCCTCGCCGCGTTCGGACATTCGGCGGTCCATCGTCGCGCCGAGCGAGGCCATGCCGCGGACAACTTTCACTTTCTTGCCGTCGCGCAGGACGGGCGAGCCAGGCGCTTCGTCACAACCCGCGAACAGGCCGCCAATCATGGCCGTCTCTGCGCCCGCGGCCAACGCCTTGACGAGATCGCCCGGGGTGCGGATGCCGCCGTCCGCGATGAGGGGAATGTCGCGGCCAGAGTCTTTTACGCCCGCGAGGCTGTCCATGATGGCGGTCAACTGCGGGACGCCAAAGCCCGTCACGATGCGCGTGGTGCAGATGGAGCCAGGCCCAATGCCGACCTTGATCGCGTTCGCGCCCGCTTCGGCCAGTTCGCGCGCGCCTTCGCGCGAGGCCACATTCCCAGCCACGATCTGGACCTTCGGAAATTCGTCGCGCAAGGATTTGACCATCCTGATGCAGTGATCGGCGTGTCCGTGGGCGATGTCGAGGACGAGCAGATCCGCGCCCGCGTCGAGGAGGGCGGCGGCGCGCTCGCGTTCGCGCGCGGTCACGCCGATGGCCGCGCCGACGCGCAGGCGTCCCTTTTCGTCGGTGGTCACGTCGGGCATTTGATCCAGTTTGATCAGGTCTCGCGAGGTGATCAGGCCGACGAGATTGTCGTCATCGTCCAGCACGGGTAGTTTTTCGATGCGGTGTTTGTAGAGCGCTTCGCGCGCCTGTTCCACCGTCACGTCGGGTTTGGCGGTGACGAGCCGCTCGCGGGGAGTCATCGCGGCGTGGATGGAGGTCATCGAAGCGGGAGCCAGCATCAGGTCCCGCTGGGAGACGAGCCCGATGAGTTTGCCCGCGTCCATCACGATCAACGCGCCGACCTTGTGACGGTCCATCAGTCCACGCGCCTGTTCGATGGTCGCATCGGGGCCGATGTTGTACGGATGCTCGATGATGAATCCCTGCGCGCGTTTGACGGTCTTTACTTCGCGCACCTGCGCCTCGATGGACATGAAACGATGGAGAATGCCGATCCCGCCCGCGCGTGCCATGGCGATGGCCATGCGCGCTTCGGTGACCGTGTCCATGTTGGCGGACATGATCGGAATTTTGATGTTGATATTCGCGGTCAGCCGCGTGGACGTGTCCACGTCCTGGCGCGAAGAAATTGCCGAGCGACGCGGGATGAGCAAAACGTCATCGAAGGTTAAACCTTTAGTGGGTCGGATTTTCATGGGAACTTCCTCTGAGGGTGCGTCGCATTTTACGAGTTGGGATTTACCTCAGTGAGGGGTGCGACGCACTCGCGTTAATCAGGCACGCCCGCGGCCTTGATGTCCTTCAGATTCAATTGCAGGCTTTTGCGTCCGTTATATTCGTTCACCTCAAAAGTATACAACACGTCCACCATTGGCGGCAGGTTGGGGAGCAGGTCGCCGAGACGGAACCCGATCGCGTCGAACGTGAAGCGTCCGTCGGTGAGCGATAACTTCAGATGTTTGCCGTCCGCACCGACGGTGCGTGCTCCCTGCACTTTGACCTTACGCGAGATGAACACGGGTTCGGGATTTCCATAGCCCGTCGGCTGGAGTCGCTCCAGTTGCTCGATCAAGCCGAACGTCAACTGCGAGAGCGGGACTTCCACGTCGGCGGACATGCTGGCCCGCAGGTCGTGTCCGTCCAATTCCCGCTTCGCAATGGACCTGAGGCGGTCTACCAGTGCTGACAGGTTTTCGTTGCGGACGGTGAATCCCGCCGCGGCCGCGTGCCCTCCGTGGCGGACGAGCAGGTCGGCGCATTCGTCGAGTGCGCGCGTGATGTGGAATTCGGGGATCGAGCGGCACGAGCAACGCGTGGTCTCCTCGCCGAAGTGACCGACGATGGCGGGACGGTAATATGTCTCGGTGAGACGCGAGGCGGCCAGCCCGACCACACCGTGGTTGAATTCGGGTGAGACGGCAAAGAGCAGGAACGCGTCCGCTTGCCCTTCCATCGCGAGCGCTTCGGCCTGCGTTTGGATTTCTTTCGTCAGTTTCTGGCGTTCGACGTTTTGCTGATTCAATTTGATGGACAGGTCGCCTGCTTCCTTCACGTCGGTTGTCGTCAGCAGATGGTAGGATGCAAGCGCCGAATCCAACCGCCCTGATGCGTTCAGACGCGGGCCGAGCGTGAAGCCAATGGTTGTCGCGTTGGCCTTGCGGATATCGGTGCCTGCCACGTTGGCAAGAGAAAATAATCCCTGCCGCGAGGTCTGACGCATCTGCTCCAGTCCCTTGCGGACGAGGGCGCGGTTCTCGCCCGTGAGCGGGGCGAGGTCAGCCACGGTGCCGAGGGCGACGAGGTCAAGGTAATCATTCAATCTCGGACGGTGGACAGTGGACGGTGGACGGTCTACGGTCAACGGTCCATTGTCCAGCAATAACGCCTCTGCGATCTTGTACGCGATCCCCACCCCTGCGAGATATTTTTCGGGATACGCGTCCCCTTCCTGTTTGGGATTCAGCACGGCCAGCGCGTCGGGGATGCTTCGACTTTGCTCAGCACGAGTGTCGCCTGAGGGTTCGTGGTGGTCCGAGATGATGAGGTCCAGACCGAGGTCCCGCGCGTGGCGGGCTTCGTCGGGCGAGCGGACTCCGCAGTCCACGCTGATGACGAGTCGCACACCGTCGTTCGCGAGGGCGGTCAGCGCGTCGTTGTTGAGTCCGTAACCTTCGTCGAAGCGGTTGGGGATGTACTCGCGCACGTCCCCGCCGAGGGCACGCAAAAACTGGACGAGGAGCGCGGTGGCGGTGACGCCGTCCACATCGTAATCGCCGTAGACGGCAATCGGCTCACGGTTGGCGAGCGCGGCCTGGATGCGGTCCACCGCGGTGTGCATGCCTTTCATCTGGAAAGGGTCTGTATCGTAATTGGGCTGGGCGCTGAGGAATGTCTCGGCCTCGCCGCTGTTGGCGATGCCGCGGTTGAAAAGGATCTGTCGAAGGATGGGGGGATAAGATGCGAGTGCCGCGTCCGCTTCGGGGGTGATGCGGGTTTGCAGGAGCCAGCGGTTTTTGTGGGTCATAAGGTTTTTGGTGTCAGGTTTCAGGTGTCAGGTGTGTTTGAGACGGGGCGAGTATAAGCGGAGAGGGAGGGAGACGGAAGGGTTTTCTACTCCCACGGCGCGAGGATGGGGACGTTGGTCGCGTCCGCGGCGTGACCGAGGAGGGGCAGTCCCCAGGCCTCGGAGATCGTCCGCAGGAGGGAGTAGGCGGTGTAGGGCGTCGCGTCCTCGAAGCCGCGTTTGACGCGGGGGGAGATCAGGATGGTGGCGACGCGCCCACCCGCGGGTTCGGGAAGACCGCAGCAGGAGGCGTCCGTCTCGCCTTCGTCCCAGGTGATGACGATCAGGTAATTGTCGCTCTCGGCTTGCAGTTTTCTTTCCAGCGGCGGCAGGAAATCTTTCAGCCACGCGTCCGCTTCGGCGAGGGTGCAGTCGTGGCCGATGTTGCACATGTTGGGCGTGATGAAGATGAAGTTCGGCAGGGTGTCGTCTTCGTACAGATCGTCGAGGTCCACCACGTGTTCGCGGCAGCGCTCCTTGTCGTTCAGGATGGAGGCGTAATACATGAACGGGTTGTGCTTCGAGACATATTGGTCGGTGGGGTCGGAGACCCAGCAGTGAAGGAGCATGCTCTCCTGATAGGATTTCCACGTGCGCCCACTTTGTTCGATCAGGTCGGCGAGGTTGACCGCGTCCACGGGACAGTTCTTGCAGGTTTCGGTGTAGCCGTAGGTGTCGCCGCCGATGAGCGCGACGTAGTTCGGCAGACTGGGATGCGTGATGGCGTAGTATTGCGTCAACAGGGTGTATTCCTCGGCCAATTGGTTCATATAGGGCGCGTCCATGCTCCCGATGACGGAATCGAATTCCTTATTCTCGAAGGGGATGATGACAATGTGGTCGAAATTTGGGATGGAAGCGTTGGGCGTGGGCGGTGGTTCATCCAGCGGCGGGACGATGGGCGCGGGCGTGGAGGTGTTGGGCACTTGCGGGGTGCAGGCGGAGAGAATGAAAAGGACGATGATGGAAATGTAAATGGGGCGCATGTTTATATCCATTCTTGCATGGTCTGTCTTTCTGGCATTTCAACATACCAGTATAATCCCTCTCATGGACATTACCACCCCTGCACTTCTTTTCCCCGCCGTGACGTTGTTGATGCTGGCCTACACCAACCGCTTCAATACACTGGCAATGATCATCCGCAATTTGCACGGCAAATATCAAACCGAACGCAACGCAAACCTGCTGGCGCAAATCTCGAACCTGCGCTACCGCGTCTATCTGATCCGCAACATGCAGATTCTTGGCGTGGCGAGTTTGTTGCTGTGTGTTGTGAGCATGTTTGCCCTGCTCGAAGGCTGGCTCATCGTTGGACAATGGTGCTTCGCCATCGCGTTGATCCTGATGATTGTCTCGATGTTGCTGTCACTGCGCGAGGTGCAGGTCTCTGTCGGCGCGCTGGAGTTGCTGTTGGGGGAGTTGGAGGAGGGGGAGAAGAAGGGGTAAGGTTATAATCCCTCCATGTTCTCTTTCACCCTCACCGCCCGCAACGGACGCGCCCGCACGGGGACGTTCACCACGCCGCATGGCGACCTGCTCACCCCTGTCTTCGCGCCCGTTGGCACGCAGGCCACCGTCAAGACGCTCACACCCGAGCACCTCAAAGGCATCAATGCCTCGCTGGTATTGAGCAACACCTATCACCTCTACCTCCGCCCTGGCGACGACCTGATCGCCGAGTTCGGCGGACTGCATCGCTTCATGAAGTGGCCGCGTCCCATGCTGACCGACTCGGGCGGATTCCAGGTCTTCTCGCTCGCGCAGACCCGCCAAATTGACGACGAGGGCGTGACCTTCAAAAGTCACATTGACGGCTCGACGCACTACTTCACGCCCGAGCGTTCGATCCGCATTCAGGAGAATCTCGGCGCGGACATCATCATGGCCTTCGACGAATGTTCCGACCCGAACGATCACGCCTACAGCCGCGTTGCCATGGAGCGGACTCACCGCTGGGCGGAACGATCCCTCCACGCCAAGCGCCGCGCCGACCAGGCCTTGTTCGCCATCGTGCAAGGCGGCGTCAGCGCGGACCTGCGGGCGGAGTCAGCGCAATTCATCGCTTCCCTCGGGACGCCTGGCATTGCCATCGGCGGACTCTCCGTCGGCGAGACCAAGCAGGAGATGCACGACATGCTCGACGTGGTGACGCCCCTCCTGCCCGAAGACAAGCCGCGCTACCTGATGGGCGTTGGCACCCCCGAAGACTTGATCAACGGCGTCGCCCGCGGCGTGGACATCTTTGACTGCGTCCTGCCGACTCGCCTCGCGCGTCACCACTCCGCATTCGCGCCCGAAGGCCGCCTCAACCTGATGAACGCAGACTTCGCCCGCGACCCGAATCCCATTGACGAGACCTGCGACTGCTACACCTGCAAAACCTTCTCGCGCGCCTACATCCGTCACCTGATCGTTGCTGGCGAATTCCTCGCGGGGACGCTGATCTCCATCCACAACCTGCGCGCGTTGATTCGACTGATGGAGCAAATGCGAGTCTACATTGCGGAAGGAAGTTTTGAAGCCCATGTCCCTGAATTGTTGAAACAATGGGCAAATAATGCCAAGAGGAGTTCTGATGAACATTGATTCGAAAACTACCATCCAGACCGACTCGAAAGCCAGGCGCTTGGTATTAACAGTAAGTGGACTTTACCTCTCATTGACTCTGATTAGTCTATGGTTTACGTTTTTTCAAGAAAGAACAATAAATGTTTTGCTTGCTATACTCTTGATTCCAATCTTGTGGGGATTATTCAAATATAGTGGATGGGTGCGAAGGTATATTTTGTTTATTGCGGCGATAACGATTTTGGGAATAGCCGCATCCATCATTGGGCCTTTATTGGGTCTGGGCTATTCCACAACCCAATTTGTTCCTATTTCTGCAAATTGGGGGTTGACCATTTTGTTATTGGATTTGGTAGTTTCCGCTTGGCTGATTTATGTGTTGATGCGGGCTGACGTTCGAAGTTTGTTCCATAACTAACAAGGGATGCGGGTTTAATGCGCACCATCTTCTGGGAAGACAACTCCGTCAAAATGATCGACCAGTGCCGACTGCCGAACGCGTTGGAGATATTGACCTGTCGCACGCACATCGAGGTAGCCCATGCCATCACGGACATGGCCATCCGCGGCGCGCCCGCCATCGGAGTTGCCGCCGCGTTCGGCCTCGCTCTCGCAGCAAAAAATTCATCTGCACGGACTCCCGACGAACTGCTTGCCGACCTGCGTGCCGCGTCCGCTCTCTTGCGTTCGTCCCGGCCCACAGCGGTCAATCTCGCCTGGGCTTTGGATCGGATGTTTCGCAGGATCCAATCCCAAAAGGGACGGCTGATCACCGACCAACTGCGGAAGTATGTTCTGACCGAAGCCCAGCGCCTCGCCGACGAAGACGTGGAGATCAATAAGCGCATGGCGGAACATGGCTCCACCCTCATCGCGGACGGCGACACGGTTATCCATCACTGCAACACGGGCGCGCTCGCTGCTGTGGATTGGGGCACCGCCCTCGGCGTGATCCGCATGGCGCATGAACAGGGCAAACGCGTCCACGTGCTGGTGGACGAGACTCGTCCGCGCTTGCAGGGGGCGCGTCTCACCGCCTGGGAGTTGGAACAGTACGGCATCCCCTACGAGATCATCAGCGACAACGCGGCGGGGCATTTCTTGAAAACGCGGCAGGCGCAAAAGGTCTTCTTCGGTGCGGACCGCGTGGCCGCCAACGGTGACGTAGCGAACAAGATCGGCACGTACATGCTCGCGCTGGCCGCGCACGATAACGATGTCCCTGCCTACGCGGTCGTCCCCACCTCGACGATTGACCTGTCCCTCGCCACGGGCGATTTGATTCCCATCGAAGAGCGGACTCCCGACGAAGTGCTTGGCCTGGAATTCCACGGGGAACGCGTCGCACCTGCGAACGCCAAAGCGCGCAACCCCGCTTTCGACGTCACGCCGAACCGCTTGATTTCTGCTATCATTACCGAAAATGGAATTGTCCGCCCGCCGTATGAGGCTAATTTGAAAATGGTGGTAATGGATCATGGTTAATGGAAAATCGAAATGACGGTAATGAATCTTGATAAATTGGAAGTGTGGGTAAGGGCAAGGGATTTTGCGCTTGCCATTTACACGGATGTTGTACCGCACATGCCTTCCGATGAAAAATACAATCTCGCCGACCAATTAAAACGTGCGGCAACTAGTATTCCTGCGAATATTGCCGAAGGTCACGGACGGTTTCATTTTCTTGACAATGTTCGTTTTTGTTACATTGCCCGTGGGTCGTTGACTGAAGTTCAAAGTCACCTTTCTATGGCAAAAGAATTAAATTTTCTGCCCGATAATATTTACCAACGCATGACCGTGCATGCAGAATCATTGGGAAAGCAACTCAACAACTACATCGCCTATCTCAAACGATCTAAACAGGGCGATAAAGAAATGCTGACAGGTTATTCGGTTCGCGAAGAACCCACACCTTATTTCGTTGACAGTTTTGCTGACGATACTGTCAATTAACCATCCTCCATTAACCATCCTCCAGGACACTCCATGACCCTCCTCCAAGCCCTCCTCCTCGGCATCATTCAGGGATTGACTGAATTCATCCCCGTCTCATCCACCGCGCATCTGCTCATCGGGCAATCCGTGCTCGGCGTCGTTGATGAACGCATCTTTTCGTTCAACGTCATCGTCCAACTTGGCACGCTCTTTGCCCTGCTGGTCTTCTTCTGGAAAGATTACTGGCATATTGTCTGCGCCTTCTTCCTGGGCATCTGGAACAAAAAGCCCTTCGAGACTCACGACTCCCTTCTCGGCTGGCTGTTGATCGTCGCCACCATTCCCGCGCTGATCGTGGGCTTCCTGATGAAAGACGTGATCGAAACCATGTTTGCCGACCCGCTCACACAGGCAGGCATCCGCCTCCTGATGTCTGCCACCCTCCTCGGACTGGTGGAGCGCTTCGGCCGCCGCACGCGCAAACTAGAATCCGCCACCTGGTGGGACGCGCTCGCCGTCGGTTTCTTCCAGGTGCTGGCGCTCTTCCCTGGGGCCTCGCGCAGTGGCACCACCATCGCGGGTGGCATGGCGCGCGGACTCGACCGTTCCTCCGCGGCGCGCTTCGCCTTCCTCATGTCCGCGCCGATCCTGCTCGCGGCGGGCGCGTACGAGTCGCTCAAGGTGATCGAAATGTCAGGCACGCGCGCCTTCCTCCCCTATCTCTTCACGGGGTTCGCGGCCGCGGCGGTCGTGGGCTGGTTCTCGATCAAGTGGCTGTTGGGCTTCCTCGGCAAGCACTCGCTCTACTACTTTTCCGCCTATTGCGCCATCATCGGCACGCTCGTCCTCGTTTTGCGATGAAAAGAATTTTCATCCTCCTTCTTCTTTCCTCGTTCCTCTTTTCCTGTTCTCCGACTCCCGCTCCCTCCCAAGTCGTTGACGTCTTCGCGTCTCCGTCTGCGACTCCTTTTTTGGATGAACTCTACGCCTGTGCGGATTCCTCCTCCGCCACGTTGAACCTGACTTCCGACTCGCCCGACCTCTCCCTCCGCCTCGGTCAACCCGACGGGTGGGCGGGGTCGCTGTTTCAAGTGGCCGCCGAGGACATCCTGATCGTTGCCAGCGCGCAGAGTCCGCTCCCCGCGTTGACGCTCGAGCAGGCGCGGACGATCTTCGCGGGGCAGAACCCGTCCATGCAGGTGTGGGCGTACTCGTCAGCGGAGGACGCGCAAAGGGTTTTCGAGTCCGCCATCATGGAGGGAAGAAGCGTCACCTCGTTTGCGCGGCTGGCCGTCAGCCCGATGCACATGGTCGAGTCGTTGACGTCTGATCCCAGCGCGGTTGGCATCCTCCCGCGCCGCTGGCTGACGGATGGCCTGCGCGAGATATTTCTCGTAGCCAATGTTCCCGTGCTTGCGTTGACTCCCTCCGAGCCAGAGGGAATCGTCCGCGATCTGATCGCGTGTATGCAGAAATAACATTCCCCTCTCTCTTTGGGAGAGGGGTTAGGGGTGAGGGGAATTTGCGTTACAATTTACACAAAGGACAAATTATGCGTGCGGTTGACATCATTATCAAGAAGCGCGACAAGGGCGAATTGACGCGTGAAGAAATCCGCTTTTTCGTGAACGGAATCGCCACGGGACGCATCCCCGATTACCAGGCCGCGGCCTGGGCCATGGCTGTTTTGCTGAACGGCATGACGCCGCGAGAGACGACTGACTTGACGCTGGCGATTGCCCAATCGGGCGAAGTGCTGGACATGTCCGACGTGGTGAAGATCGCGGTGGACAAACACTCCACGGGCGGCGTGGGTGACAAGACCTCACTGGTCGTTCTGCCCGCCGTGGCCGCGTGTGGACTGCCCGTCGGCAAGATGTCGGGGCGTGGACTGGGCTTCAGCGGCGGCACACTCGATAAGTTGGAATCCATCCCTGGCTACCGCGTGGATTTGTCCACCGAGGAGTTCGAAAAGCAGTTGAAGGAAATCGGCCTCGTTCTGTGCGGCCAATCGAAAGACCTCGCCCCCGCCGACGGTAAACTCTACGCCCTGCGCGATGTGACGGGGACGGTGCAATCCATCCCGTTGATCGCCTCGTCGGTGATGAGCAAGAAGATCGCGGGCGGCGCACACGCCGTGGTGTTGGATGTGAAAGTGGGCAACGGCGCGTTCATGGAAAATCTCAAGGACGCCCATGAACTGGCCGACCTGATGGTGAAGATCGGTCAACTCGCGGGACGAAAAGTGGTCGCGTTGATCTCGGACATGAACCAGCCGCTCGGATTTGCCGTGGGCAACGCGCTTGAAATGCGTGAAGCGATTGACACCTTGCGCGGCGACGGTCCCGCCGATTTTCGCGAACATTGCCTGCACGTGGCCGCGCACATGCTCGTGCTGGGTGAAGTGACCGATTCGCTCGAAAAAGCGCGCAGTTTGGCCGAAAAATCCATCGCGGACGGGTCCGCGCTGGCGAAATTCCGTCAACTCATCATCGCCCAGGGCGGGGACGTCTCGTACGTGGACAATCCCGATAAACTGGCGAAGGCGAGTCTCATCAAGGTGGTGAACGCGCCTCGAAGCGGATACCTGGAACAGGTCCGCGCCCGAATCGTGGGGGAGGCGTCCGTCGCACTCGGGGCGGGACGCGCCAAGAAGGGCGATCCGCTCGATTACGCGGTCGGGTTTGTCATCCATCACAAAGTGGGAGACAAGATCAAGGAGGGCGAGCCGCTGTTCACCGTCCACGCGAACGATGAGAAGAAACTGGAGGAGGCGATCG
>JBMOMR010000071.1:0-7929 GCA_049324715.1 Chloroflexota bacterium
GATTCGATCCCGAAGGCGTAGTGTCCGTAATTGGCGGAGTTGATGAACCACTCGATGGTCTGATCCTTGCCGAAGCGCGAAACGATCTGCGCGGCGAGGATGCGTTCGCGGATGGCGCGTCTCAGGGAGGGCGGCTCGTCGAAGAGCAGAAGATCGTAGGCGAGTTTTTGTGCGAGAGTGGGATGCGAATCGGGGTTGTCGAGTCCGCTGAGAAGGTAGCCTGGATGCGAGTCGAAGCGCGGGTCCGACGCGGCGATGGTCGCGTCCACGAGGGACTCGGGGAGGCGGCTCAGCGGAAGGTAGACGCGTTCCGCATCGCTTGGCGCGAAGGTGAAGATGACATGCTCTCCCGTGCGGTCGTAGACGCGCGTGGGTTGGAGCAGGAGTCCGTTTTGCTGGTTGAGCAGGATGGGGAGTTGGTCGGTCGAAGGCAGGTCCCGCGTCAGATCCGCGTAAGCGAAGACGGATGCAAAGATGACGATGGCGAGCGCAATCGAAAAGATGTAGCCGAATCCCAACAGCGCGGCGCGGAATCGCGATTCGGAACGACGGCGATCCTCTGCGCGTCGTTCGCGTCGTCGGTGGACGATCTCGGCCATGTTGGGCATGGATTGATTCTAATGCAGAAAAGGGGATTTTGATTTACGAGGGCGCGTCGCCCACAACTCTGCCATTCTGGCCGTTGATGAGGATGGCGTGGGTTTTTCCGCGAAATCGAATGTCCGTGATCCAGACCGGCAGGAGGACAAGTTTGAACGATTCAACGGTCATGCCCGCGGTGGACAGGGTGAGTTTGCTCAAGTAGGAATATTCCACCCGCAGGCGCGGCAGATAGTGTTGGGCCACCTGGGCGCGTGCCTCCAGTGATGCGTCGCTCATGGCAATATCGTAAATTTCTGCAGGCCAGTTCGCCAGGTAGCGCGGATCGTACGATTTGACCGCGGACAGGTCAAAGGTCGGCAGGACGCGGGTGACGAGGTCGGCTGTCTTGCGGCTGGCGGGGATGGGGATGTCGTTGACCATCAGGGGATATTGCTGATTCACGCGTACCCTGCGTGTCACCTTCTGGAAGCCCTCTGTTTCCGTCTCGTACTTCTCGCCGCTGCAATTGATGCCGCCGCCCAGGTCGAACGTCCACAAGGGTAGGTAGATAGAACGTGGCAGGTCTACTTTGCGTTCGGGTTGGATCTCGTACAACTCCACCCAAAAGACCAATTTTTCAATGACCTGTTTTTTTATCAGTGTGTGCGGAATGATGCCGTCTGGCTCGAGCAGTTCGCGCGAATCTTCGAGTTTGACCACATGCGGAGAAGCGCAGTAGGCACAGGATGCCGAGATGACCCCAGGGGCAAGCACAAATTCCGCGCCGCATCCGTTGCAATGGAAGATGAACTCGGCGGTGGCTTTGCGATGTCCCTTTGCCGTGGCCATGGCTACGAAGAAATCCGATTCGCTGGCCGCGCCCGCGGCGGAAAGGGAATCGCCGTATCCGCAATGCTCGCAGATGAGGGAATTTCCGTCGGGCGAGTAGATCCGCCGCGCGCCGCACTTTGGACAAGTGAAACGGTCGGCGCTGGCGGATTCGCCCGAGGAGGCGGGAAGGTTATTCGCGTCCACGATCTCTTCGGGTTTGAGTTTGCCGTCCAGGATGGCGAGGGCGCGACGGGCCTCGGCGTGGGTCGGGTCATAGGCAAGGACGGTTTCGAGGAAGCCTCGCTTCTCCGCGGGATCGTCCGTGGTTTGACTCAAGATGTAATTGGCTTTGACCTTTGTCTCGTTGTCGTCCGCTTGGAGCAGGGCGCGTTCTGCATATCGCCGCGCCCAGGAGAGTTCCCCCGCTTTCAAATTGATATAGGCTTCGTGGACGAGTTCGTTATCTCGGTTCATTTTGAGTGGAGGAACCAGGTTTCTTCAAGAAACCTGGTTCCTGACAATCGCATCCGTCATCTTGACGACGCGACTGATCTGCAAAACATCATGCACGCGGACGATGTCCGCACCGCGCGTGATGCCGACGGCGACCGCGGCGGCGGTCCCTTCGACGCGCTGATCGGGGGGCAGGTCGAGGGTGTAGCCGATGAAAGATTTACGCGACGGGCCGAGCAGGACGGGGAAACCGAGCGCGCGGATCTCGTCCAAGCGGCGGATCAGTTCAAGGTTGTGCGCCACGGTTTTGCCGAATCCGATCCCCGGGTCGAGCAGGATGCGCTCGTCGGGGATGCCCGCGCGGCGGGCAATGGCAACTGAGTCCATCAGTTCGCGCTTCACGTCTTCGATCAGGTTTTCGTATTCCGCGCCGATGTAGGCGTTGCCGAGTTGCGCCTTCACTTCCACGCTGGCGGGATTACTGCGGTTGTGCATCAGGATGACGGGAACGCCGCGTTTCGCCGCGACCCGCGCCAGGCCGGGGTCGGCGCGCAGGCCCCACACGTCGTTGACGATGTGCGCGCCCGCGTCCAGCGCGGCTTCGGCCACGTCCGCTTTGTAGGTGTCAATAGAGATCAACGCGTTGGGAAACTCGCGGACAAGCATCTCGATGACGGGGATGACGCGTTCCTTCTCGGCGGCCGCGTCCACGGGCTGTGAACCAGGCCGCGTTGATTCTCCGCCCACATCGAGAATGTCGCAATTGGCCGCGAGAAAGGCGCGGGCCTGTTCCACGGAAACAGAAACCGCATCCCCTTGCGCGATGATCCCGTCGCCCGAAAACGAGTCAGGCGTGACGTTCAGGATGCCCATCACGTACGTGCGGGAACCCCAATCGAAGGTGTGGTTGTGTAATTGAAGGGAACGCATGGATGATGCGGGATAGGAGATACAAGTTACACGTTACGAGTTACCTGTCTACTTGTGTACGTGTCTACCTGTATACGGCCCTACGGAATCTGATCGAGCGGGCGACCGAGCCACGCTTCCGCTTCGTTGATGTCGGTGAATATCTTCATCGCCGCGGCGGCTTCGGGCAGGGCCAGCGCGGCCACCGTGCGGATGGCGTCCGCGACCTTCGTGTCGGCCACCACCACCGCAAGGCGAATGTTGCGAGCCGAGGGGTCGCTGTTGGCTTCCACCGCGGCGCGGATCGCCTTCTCGGGAATGTCCTTCACGGCGCGCAGGTCATACAGGTTGCGTGTGCGGCGGTCCGAGCCGAGCAGGTGCTCCAGTGCGAATTCGTGCCACGCTTTGATGGTCGCGTCGGAAAGGTCGGTGAACGTCAACGTCATGCCGCCGTCGCCGCGGCGAACAACGCTCAGTCCCACGCCGGGCGCGGGAGTCCAATTCAGGGGTTTGGGTTCGGTCATGGGGCCTCCAGTAGTTTAAGAGAATTATAACGCAGGGGATTCTGGAATATCGAGCAACACTCCCAACTCGGCTAGCGCGGCCGCGATCTTGGGGACTGCCTCGCTTTTGACGATGACTGTCGTCGGGCCGAGCGGCTCGCCGAGGAAACGCGCCGCCTTCGACTTTCGCAACTCTTCGAGGACCTCGGGCCGGCTGACCCGTAAAATGGTTTGACTCTCCGCCCGGGCCTCGGTCCCGTTCGCCTCCCAACGCTTGAGCGCTTTCACCAACGCGGGCGGGACATTGCTCTTCGTCACCTTCACCAGCAGGGACAACAATTGCTCGGCTTTGAGTTCCTGTTCGGTGGCGTGCTTGAGCGAACGCGCGCTGACGTGGTAAATGTAATCATCTGCTTTGGGCTCGTCCCATTCGCAGAAACGCGCGATCTGGTAGCGGATTGCGCGCGACGCAAACCGTTCAACGGAAATTTTTCCAGAAGAAGAGATCACCACTTTTCCATTTTTATCTAAGGTCGAAGGTCGAAGGTCGCCTGACTTTTGACTTTCGACTTTTGACTTGATTCGGAATGCCGTAAATTCCTTCCCCTCTTCTGGCGCGGCGAGATCGGCCAGTCCCAGCCAGTGCATGGTTTGGATGAGGAAGCGCACGAGCGCGCCATCCACCGAATCCCAGTAGGCGAAACCGCGCAGGTATTGTCCATCGGAAGCGCGCTTGATGAACCACGAGTCGTAATCGCCCGCGGGACGTTGAAAATCGGGGTGCTTCAGTTTCAGGTCACGGAGGAAGGCGGGGAAACTCCACCACTGGTATTGTGGGATGGCGTTGAGAAAATTCAGCAATGTCTGCCGCGTTTCGCGCGGATCGTTCGTCCACTCCCCTTCGCAGACGATGGACGGGATCAGCCGCAACTCGTCGAAGGTGGGCGAAGATTTCCACGCCTCCACGAGCATGGACAGGGCTTCAAAGCGCGGCGCTTCGAGGAATCTCTTCACCGCTTCGGCTTGAGGGACGTTTTTCTTGAGGATCTTCGCGGCGTGGAGCAGCGCGGGCAATTGTTGAACAAATTGCCAATTTGTTCTACCAATCCTCAGTGCGGCCAGCAACGTGGTCGCGTCATCGAGGATGTGATCGTTGGCGGGAATCTCGAAGGCTTTTTCCACCGGGGTTGCAGGACGGCCAAAAACTTCCGCCGTATTTCCTTCGTTGCCTTTGTGTCCTTCGTGTTTAAGGATTTCCAACAGATCGTCGGGGATGTAGGCAAATTCCTGCGTGCCTTTGTCCGTGTCGAAGAATGCCCTGTCGAGGATGCCGCGGTAGAACAGCATCTCCGCCGCGGAGACGGGTTTGCGGTGCGGATGTTCGCGGTCGCGTTTGCCCGCGCCCATCTCGCGGATCTCGCCGAAGCGACGGGCGAACTCGGCCCAGGGGACGCGTCCGCGTGCGGCGAGTAACGCGTCCAACGCGGGACGCGCGTTCGCGGGGAGGACGTCCAGGGTCTCGCGGACCAGTTCAGGGTCCAGGAGTGCGGCGGAAAGTTCCTCAGCGGCCGCGTCGTGCTCGCGCGAGTCGAGTTCGAGTCCCCACAGTTCCGCGACGATGCGGAGATGTCCGAGGTCGTGTGGATGAAGGGAAGCGAGCAGGTCGGGCATGGGGCAAGTATACAGGTAAAAACGTAAACAGGTACACAGGGAATTCGGAACCTGTGTACCTGTTTACTTGTGTACTTGTATTCGTGTGTACTTGTTTACCCTCTCACCACCCTCAATGCCTGCGGTATTACTTCGAACGATACGTCGCGCACGTCCGAGCCGAAGGATGTGAAGATTTCGCCGTCGGCATGGATGTAGAGCGGTTTATCAGATTTGAGGCGCAGGGTCTTGAAACTGCCGAGATGCGTGGCGGGGAAGCGCAGGTGTGTGCCTTTCATGAATTCGGGCACGAGACGGAACATCATGGCGCGCGAGACTTTTTTCACATTTAGGAATTGCAGTTCGCCATCGTCAATTTTGGAGTCGGGCGAGATGAGGAAGCCGCCGCCCTCGCGCCCGCCGTTGCAGACGGTGGTCATCAGCACGCTATCTTCCCAAGATTCGGCTTCGCTTTGGAATTGGATCCTGGCGGGGTTGTGGTTCATGATGATGGTCTGGATGACGGCGGTCAGGTACATCAGGAAGCCCTTGACGATGGGCAGTTTGTGCGAGCGGATGGTGACCACCGCGTCGAACCCCGCGCCGACGGTGTTGTCGAAATATTCCTTGCGGCCGCTGTGCTCGTCGGTCATCAGGCCGACATCAATGGTGGAAATCGTTTCCGCTTTGAGCGCGTGGAGCAGGGCATGGTCCGACCGCTTCGGGACGCCGAGCGCGTGGGCGAAGTCATTGCCTGAGCCGATGGGGACGACTCCCATTATGGGGCGTTTCTCGGCAGGGACCTGCATCAGGCCATTGACCACTTCGTGCGCGGTCCCGTCGCCGCCGAGCGCGATGACGAGGTCACAGCCCTCCGATGCGGCCTGCTTCGCCAGTTCCACCGCGTGGGTGGGATAGACGGTCCCGCTCCAGGAGATGTCTCCCTGAAATTCCTGCACGATCGGGCGCAGGTCGTTGGCGGCCTTCCAGGCGCGTCCCATGTCGGCCATGGGATTGAGGATGAGTTTTACTTTGCGTGGCATGGGTTTCTCCAGCGGACAAATGGGCAATTTGTCCCACGAATGATTTGCAGGTTATAACCCCGTCAGCGTGCAAAGTGACAGATGGATTTTAGGGAAAACGGAAGGGAGTGGGGAGGGCGCCCGGCTCCGCTTTTGCCTCGAGGAACTTGCCGCGTTCGTGGCGTTTGGCGCGATAGAGCGCCTCGTCGGCGGCGCGCAGCAATTCGGCGGCGGTGTGTCCGTGGTTGGGGTAAACGGCGATCCCGCCCGAAATTCCGAGCGTGATGCGTTTGTCGTCGGGCGCTTTGAAGAAGAATTTCTTCATCTTCTCGATGATCTTTTCTCCCACCAGAACCGCAGATGCCAGGTTGGTCTGGCTCATGATCAGGGTCAACTCGTCGCCGCCGTAGCGCGCCAGAAAATCGGTGGTGCGCATCCCCTGCGCCATGTAATTGAAGAAGACGCGCAGGACCTGATCGCCGAGCGTGTGTCCATAGGTGTCATTGACGGCCTTGAAGCCGTCCAGATCCATCATGATGATCGCGAAGGATTGTCCCGAACGGCGCGACATCTGGAGTTCCTTCTCCAGCCTCTCGTCCAGTGCGCGGCGGTTTGGAAGACCCGTCACCGTGTCGCTGTAGGCTTTGCGGCTGATCTGCTGGTGCAGGCTGGCGTTCGAGATGGCCACCGCGGCCTGGTCGGCCAGTAGATTGAGGAGGCGCAGTTCCGAAGACGTGAATCCGCCGACGATGGAGCGTGAGAGGTTCATCACGCCCACCACCTGTGTGTTCATCTTGAGCGGGATGCCGATGATCGAGCCCTCCCAGCTACTAGGTGCGTTCTGGTAGATGGAATGGCTTTTCATGTCCTCCACAACGATGGTCTTTTCGCCGCGTGCCACGGCATACGTCAGCCCATCCTGCCGCGGGACGGAAAACAGTGTGGTGCTTCCGTCCGATTTGAGAGCCGCTCCAAATTCCAGCACCTGGTTGCGATACAGGAAAATGTGCACGGCGCGCGTGTTGTTGACCAGCCGCATGGCCTCCTGCACAATGGCATCCAGCACGGTGGGCATATCCAGGCTGGAAGTCAGGTTCAGGCTCAACTTGCGGAGCGCGTCCAGTTCAGCAGATTGTTGTTTGAGCAGGGAAAGAAGCGCCTGGCTTGAGACGAGGCTCGAGGCCAGTGAGAGCGACAATTCCTCCTCGCTTTCATTTCCGCCGGCCTTGTCGATGGCCGTAATCAGAATGCCAAGCAGGGCAATTAACTCTTCGCGGTCATTTGGTTCGATCCCGCCTTTTTCGAGCGAGCGTTTTGCCTCTTTCAGGGTCTCGAGTCTTGAATCCATGCTTTCACTTCCACTCGTCTGGAGTGGGCACATCTGCAATAAGTGCCATAAATTACAATCAATGGGGTGATTATAAGGCTTTTTGCCCGATTTTATACTATGTTAGAATGAACTAATCTCAATTTTGGAAGGCAAATTTCATGACTTCATCCCTGACACCCGCCACCCCACTCCAGCCGCGCAAACGCGCCATCATCGTCGGCGCCTGTGGCGGACTGGGGACCGCGCTCTCCCGTAAACTGGCCCGCGAAGGCTGGACTCTGGCGCTTCTTTCCCGACGGGTGGACTGTCCCGCGGAACTGGCGGCCGAACTCAACACGGACGGTGTCACGCGTGCCATTCCATACGAGCATGACGTGACGAACTACGACGAGGTCCCGTCCCTGCTGAAACGCGTCATCGCGGACCTCGGCGGCGTGGACCTGTTCCTCTTCAACGCGGGCATCAACCTGCCGCCCGGCATGGAAAAAATGAACGCCGCGGACGACATCAAGATGATCGAAGTCAACCTGCTGGGCGCGATCGCCTGGCTCGCCCCCGTCGGTGACCTGATGAAGGACGCCAAAAGCGGAATGATCGTGGGCATCTCCTCCGTCGCGGGTGACCGCGGGCGGATCGCCAACCCGGGCTA
>JBMOMR010000072.1:0-7836 GCA_049324715.1 Chloroflexota bacterium
TCGCCGCCTCCATCCGCGCCACGGGACGCAAAGCCGGTCTGTGGCTGGCGCCTCTGTGCGTTGGTGAAAGGTCCAGCATCTACCGCGACCATCAAGATTGGCTGATCAAAGGCTTCGACGGCAAACCTGTCCACGCGGGGTTTGAGTGGGGCGGCAACGTCTACGCGCTCGACGCGACCCATCCCGAAGCGGCAAAATGGCTGGAGAATGTCATCCGCACGGTGGTGGATTGGGGCTACGAATATCTCAAATTGGATTTTCTTTACGCGAGCGGATTGCCCGGTAAACGTCACGTGGACAAGCCCCGCGAGGCCGCTTATCGTCACACCCTCGAGATCATGCGCCGCGCGGCAGGGGACGCGTATCTGCTGGTCTGCGGCTCGCCGATCATCCCGTCACTTGGACTTTGCGATGCCATCCGCGTTGGTCCCGATGTAGCCAATTTGTGGGACAGCCGTATGTACAGTTATTTGCTTTACAACCAGACAACGCCCGGGGTTAAGAACGGAATTCGTACCACGCTCAATCGTCTGTGGCTGAAACCGCTCGTCCATATTGACCCGGACGTGGCGTTTTTCCACGAAAGCAAATCACTCACCGATGAGAAACGTCAACTCTTCCAGGACTTAACGGAGATCTGCGGCTTCAAGGCCACCTCCGACCTGCCCTCCTCGTGGACAGAGTCTGAGCGTGCGCGGGTTCGTGAGTGGTTGACGCGTCAGCGAGAGTCCAGCCGAATAGACCGAACCCGCTTCACCGTTGAAGGGCGAAGCGTGGACTTTCGTCCCGCGATGGATCTGCCTCCCCGTCCCAGCGGATTCGCCGTCATCGAGCGCGCGGTCGTTTCGTGGTTGGGCGAGCAATTGTGGGTCTTGAAATTATGGGATTGGATTCTGAGGACAAGTCCAGTGAAAGTGGATGAAGACAGGGAGTAATACCGACTGAAAATTGACCCGCACAGATTGATGCATTTGGTGCAATAATGGGATTGCGGCTGGCAGAACCAGACACAGCCGAGCCGAAAGGAGAGAGCCATGCGTCACCTAGTAGTCGGGCCATTTCTGAAAGTCCATGCGATTGCTGGACTTCATGTTGTTGTTCTTGCCTGGGATCTCACACAACCCATTACCGTCACTGATCGCATTCTCCCGGATGGGTTGAAGGGCCTTCTGGGTTTCGCCATTGAGCGGGAAGAGCGCGACCAGCAGGGGACAGTGCTCGAACGATACATCCTGCGCGGTATCAAACGTTTTCGGGATAAGGACAAGGGGCTTGCGGCGGGCACCCCGGTCCCGTTGGATGAGCATCCGGTGCAATCGTTCCTCTGGGCTGATTACACTGCAAAGCCAGACCGCACCTATGCTTATCGTGTCATCCCCTTGTATGGTAAGCCGAAAGCGCTGATCGCCCGCGACGATCTCGCAACAACGGCGGTGGCCCAGACCGAGCCAGAGATCGGGCCAGATGCGGGCGGAGCAACGCGGCACGATATCTACTTCAATCGAGGTGTGATCGGGTCGCAGGCGTATTCCCGCGAATTTCCAGACCAGGATCCCAACCCCGAACAACCCGGTTCCGCTCCGATGAAATGGCTCTCGCGCGGACTTTTCGAGGCGTTGATCGCCTTCATCGGCCGCGCCAAAAACGAACACTACGCCCTGCGATGCGCCTTCTACGAGTTCCGCTATCTCCCCGTGGCTATTGCTTTGCGCGAAGCCGTGGACAAAGGCGCGGACGTCAAGATCGTCTACGATGCCGAAAGTTCCTACAAGACGGAAAACGAGGAGACTCTGCATCGGGCAAACCTTCTGCAATCGGACATCCGCATCCCTCGGACGGTGTCGGAGGGAATCCGCCACAATAAATTCATGGTGCTGCTCGAGGATGACCAACCGATCGCGGTCTGGACCGGGTCGACGAACATCTCGGATGGCGGCATCTTCGGCCATTCGAATGTCGGTCATATTGTCTGGGACAGGAATGTTGCCGAGGCGTTTCTGGGTTACTGGAAGAACCTGGCTGACAATCTCACCCCCACAAAACTGCGCCCGAAGAACCGACATGCCACGCCCACACCGTCTGGCAAGACACCAGAAAACAGCGTTGTGCCGTTATTCTCCGCACGCGACGAGAAGGACAGCATCAAGACCCTGCAATGGTATGCGGACCGCATGGATGAGGCGAAGCGGCTGGTCTGTTTCACCGTGGCGTTCAACCTGGACGAAGTGTTCCAACAGGTCATCTCGAAGGAGAACAATGTCTTGCGTTACATCGTGAAAGATGATGACCTTGGCGATGGCGAACTTATCGGGCGCGACAAGGATGTCCTCTTCGCTGCCGGGGGGCGATTTGATGAAGGCGCATTGAAGAACTTTCTAGGTGAACAGGATAACCCATTGAACAGCAATGACTACATTCACACCAAGATTCTGCTCGTGGACCCATTGAGCACCGACCCGCTGGTGATCTCTGGCTCTGCGAATTTCAGCCGCCCGTCCCAGCGCACGAACGACGAAAATATGCTGGTCATCCGCGGCGATACGCGCGTTGCGGATATTTACTTCGGCGAGTTCATGCGCGTCTTCGACCATCATTATGCCCGCTACATTGTGCGACTACTACGGGAAAAGGGAGCGGGTGACCCTTCTGCTGGCTACCTCAAGGAGACTGCCGAGGAATGGGTCAAGCCATATTTCAACGAGAAGAGTTACAAAGCCAAGCGGAGACGCTATTTCACAGAAGGTTGATGCTTGGACAAGGAGGATGGAAGGAAAACAAGAGGCGACCACTAGGCCGCCTCTTGTTACTCAAACAACTCGTCGGTCTTTGCCGCCATGATGAAATCATTGCGGTGCAGGCCCTTGATGACATGCGTCCACCACTGGACGGTGACGCGGCCCCACTCGGTGACGATGAGCGGATGATGTCCCTGCTCCTCGGCGAGGGCGGCCACCTTGTCGGTGAACGTCATCGCCTCGACAAAATTCTTGAACTTGAAAACGCGTTGCAGGCGCCAAATCCCATTTTGTGTTTCGAGTGTCCACGCGGGGACCTGGGGATTCAATTCGCGAATCTCCGCTTCGGTCAAGGGCGGTTCGCCGCCGCGACAGGGGATGCATTTCTGCGTAGCAAAGTCGGTCATTTCAAACCTCCGCTTCCAATGAAAAAACGGTGATCTCTGGACGGCAATTGAAACGCACAGGGATGCGTGCCATCCCAACCCCGCGATTGGTGTATTGGAACATGTTTCCAACTTGATACAATCCCAACGGGTATTTGTGTCCATGCTTTGGAGTGTGGACGATACCCACAAAGGGAAGGATTACCTGACCTCCATGCGTGTGTCCTGAAATCTGAAGATCGAAACGCCCCGTCTCTGCGCTGGTGTCGGCGAAATCGGGTTCGTGACAGAGGAGGATGGCCGCGCCATCGGCAAGGATGCGCGAGAGGAGCAGGTCGAGGCGATCCATTTTCTCGTACACATCATCCAGACCACAGATGTGCAGGACGGCCTCCCCGCGGCGGATGGCGTATGAGGAATTGGATAATTCCAGAATCCCCGTTTCGGCGAGTGCGGTGCGAATCTTTTGTACGTCCGTCCAGTAATCGTGGTTGCCCATTACGGTGATGGTCGGGAATGAACTGGCGAGAGACTTTAGCGTCGCAACTACGTCTTTTAACGCATTCTCCCGCGCCTCGTCCCAGCCGTGACTTAGGAGGTAATCTCCCGTGATGGCGACCAAATCAGGCGCTTCGTTCAGGATCAGTTGAACGATTTCCTCCAGCCGTTCCCGATTCATCCAACCGCCCATGTGAATATCACTGATCTGGACGAGACGAAATCCCGAAAACGCGGGATGAAGCCGCGGCAGTTTCAGCCGCACATGATTGACATCGATCCATGCGGGTTCGATCTGGGTCACATACGTTGCTCCGCCGACGGTTGCCACTGTGCCAATACCAAGGAAATAAGCGGCCAGTTTCAAAAAATCACGGCGCGAAATTGGACGGCCTTTTGGCTTCATTCAGAAAGTGACAAAGCCAATCGGTCCAGTTCTTGCAGAAAGTCCGCGCCCAATTTCACGCGCAGCACTTTCCTGCCAGCGGCCTTCAGCGCCTCGTAATCTCCCAGCGCCTGTGCGCGCAGCAGTGTGCCGAAGGTCAGCCCCTGCGTGGGGATGTCCATGTCATTGTTCGCGTCGTACACCACCTGAATGAACCAGCCCTTGTTCGGCCCGCCTTTGTGGAACTGTCCCGTCGAGTGTTGGAAGCGCGGACCGAACCCCGCCGTGACGGCGCATTTCGTCTTTTCGCGGATCGCCACGCGCATCCGTTGCAGGGACTCGATCGTCTCCGCGTTTCGCGGCAGGTAGGCGTTGATCGTCACAAACTCGCCCGCCTGCGCCCCCGATAGGAATTTCTCCAGCGCGGACTTCGCGTCGGACGCGTCCACCAGGTCCACATCGGCGAGTTTGCCCGTCTTTTGGAAATCGGCAAGTTTGTTTTTCGTGCGCGTCTTGCTGTCCTGCACATCGGGCTGGTCGAAAGCGTTCACCTCGAGCAGGTGGCAGACGGTCGCGGTCGCGATCATCCAACGGAAGAATTCGGCGCCCGTATCAAGGTAATGGGTGATCGGTAATTGGATGACGGGGAAGCCAGCGTGTTGAAGAGCGGCGATGCCGTTGTCCAATTCACCTGTTTGTCGCAGATAGACGAACAGCCGATCATTCCCGTAGACTTCGGGTGCGTCGAGCGGTTCGAGCGACACGGGCAGGATGCCTTTCCCGTTCTTCCCGCTGGATTCGGCGACGATCTGCTCGATCCAGCCTGCCAGCGCGGACAGGGGCGCATCCGCCAGGACTGTCAGCTTGTCGCGGCCTTCGGACGCGCTCGCGGCCAGGACGGCTCCCAGCGCCACGCCAGGGTTGCGCGCAGCGGACTGAAGTCCGCGATCCGAGCATTCGCGTTTCATCCAGTCTGCGCGGTCGATCAGGCGAGACAAGTCCATGCCGAACAACGCGGCGGGGACGAGGCCGAAATCGGTCAGCGCGGAGAAGCGTCCGCCAACGGATTCGTCGCTGGAGAAGATCTTTCGGAAGCCGCGCGCGCGCGCGAGTGTTTCGAGATCGGTGGTCGGATCGGTGATGGCGATAAAGCGCGAGCCGTCTCCTTTGCTCAGTTCCCAGAAGTAATGGAAGGCGGCCATCACTTCGGTCGTCCCGCCCGATTTGCTCGCGACGATGTAGAGCGATTTTTCGGGCGGAAAATTGACGGCGGCTTGTTTCACTTGAATTGGGTCGGTGGAATCGATGATCGCCAGCGAAAGCGGCGCGTTCTCTTTTGCGCCTGCCTGCAGGGAACTCAGCACTTCGGCTGTCAGCGAGGAACCGCCCATGCCGAGTACGAGGACGCGGTCGATGCCTTCTTTGTGGATTTCGTCCGCAAAGGATCGGTAGGCGGGAATCAACGCGCGGGCTTTCTCGGGAGAATCGAGCCAGCCGAGGCGGTTGGAGGCTTCGCGCTGTCCAGCCTCGTCCGTAGCCCAGAGGGTGGGGTCACGCTTCCAGATGCGCGCGGGGACGGAATCCAGCTCGGGCGAGGATAAAAGTTTGGAGGCAGAGTCCGCTATGGGTCCAAGAGACGACGCGACGGCCTTCCGTCGGGCATCCACCGCGGCAAGCAGTTGCGTGAACGCATCGGCAAACGCTTTGACTCCTTCTTCTTCCAGTTCGCGGGTCACATCGTCCATCGAAATGCCGAGGGTTTTGAGTTGGGCGAAGATACTGCGCGCCTCGTCGAGGTCGCGGGTGAGCGTGACCTCGGCCACGCCGTGATCGCGGAAGGCGTCGAGCGTGGCAGGCGGCACGGTGTTGACGGTTTCGGGACCGATGAGGGTGTCCACGTACAGGGTGTCGGAGTAGGCGGGATTTTTCGTGCCCGTGGACGCCCACAGCGGACGTTGGACGCGCGCGCCTTTGAGCTTGAGACTTTCCCAGCGATGCGTGGTGAAGACCGCGCTGAACGCCTCGTAGGCGAGTTTCGCGTTGGCGACGGCGGCCTTGCCGCGCAGGGGCGCACCCTCGGGGAGTTTGGGATCAATTTTGGAGTCGACGCGCGAGACGAAGAACGACGCCACGGACGCGACGTGGTCGATGGACTGGCCCGCGTTGAGACGGTCTTCGAGGCCGTCGAGGTAGGCGATCATCACTTCGGCGTAGCGCTCCAGCGAGAAGATGAGCGTCACGTTGACGTTGATGCCTGCCGCGATGGTCGCGCGCACGGCGGGGATGCCCTCGGGCGTGGCGGGGATCTTGATCATCAGGTTCGGCTTGCCGACGCGTTCCCAGAGTTGCTTCGCCTGCGCGATGGTGCCTTCCGTGTTATTGGCGAGATACGGGCTGACTTCGAGACTGACGAATCCGTCGCCGCCGTTGGTTTCTTCGTAGAGCGGCAGGAACAGGTTGCAGGCGCCCTGAATGTCTTCCACCGCGAGTTGCCAGAAGATTCTTTCCGCGTCCCAGCCCGCCCAGGCGAGGGGAATCAGCGCGGAATCGTAATCGTTCGTCTTGGCGATGGCGTTGTTGAAAATGGTCGGGTTGGATGTAACGCCGCGGACATCGCCGCGCTCGATCATGGCTTGGAGTTCGCCGTTTTCGAGGAGTTTTCTCTGGATGTTGTCGTACCAGAGGGATTGGCCGAGGGAGGTGAGTTTGATGATTGGGTTCATGGGTTTGATTGTTCCGTTGTTGCTTGATTTGTTGTTTCTGGATCTTCTTTTACGACGGGTTCAGCGTGTTTATTTTTACTAAAAATAGCCGCTTTGGCTTCAGGCGAACCAAAAAACCAAATCGGCCCGAAAATAATCGCGAATGTTAAGATTGCAGATAAAACTTTTGTTGGCATGGATAATTTATCTTTGTTTTCGTTCATGATTATTGTGCAGATGATAATTGCCAAAAAAGATACTCCCAATATTAGTTTGTCTTTATGCCTTAATTTAAAGTACGTTGATAAGGGTGTATTGAAAGGTTGCGGCCCGAAGCGAGAAGGAATTTCATATACCAACAGGAAGAAAACGTAATACCATATTGCATAAGCCCATTCTGGCCAATTGAACATCGAGGAAAGCCAGAATGCGATACCGAAGTAAATAATAATTGAAAGAACAAAAATTAGTGCAGTCAAAGGAAATGAAAGGCGTTTTTTCATTTTTCCCTTTCGGTCAACCAATCACAACACATAAATCGTCACTGCTTCAACCTTGCCGCGCACGTGGACGTTGGGGACTTCCTGTGCTTCGAGATCCATTTCCGTTTTGGCGCGGGCGTAGGCTTCGGCGTTGAGGATGATATCACTTCGTAGTTCCTTGCTCATGGCTTGCAGACGCGCGGCGAGATTGACCGTATCGCCGATGACCGTGTACTCGATGCGCTCCCGTCCGCCCACGTTGCCAGCCACCACTTTCCCTGTGGCGACGGCGATGCCGCATTGCAGTTGCGGGCCGCCGATTTCCTTCTGCCTGCGGTTGAATTCGACGAGGGCGTCGCGCATCCCAAACGCGGCGCGGACGGCGGACGAGGCGTGATCAGGCGCGGGGTTGAGCGGTGTCCCGAAGACGGCCAGGAGCGAGTCTCCGCCGAATTTGTTGACCACGCCTCCGCGCGAAACGATGACCGAGACCATCGCTTCCATGTAGCGGTTGAGGAGGAAGATCAGGTCTTCGGGTGGGAGAGATTCGGAAAGCGCGGTGAACGAACGGAGGTCCGAGAAGAGAACCGTGCATTCCACCAGTTGTCCGCCCAGTTGAGTCCCATGCTCCACGGCCTGGCGCGCCAC
>JBMOMR010000073.1:0-7740 GCA_049324715.1 Chloroflexota bacterium
GCCCCTACCCAATTATTATGGAGGCACGAATGCCCGAAAACATCCTTATTGCAGTTGCATGGCCTTATGCCAATGCCGAAATCCACGTGGGCAACCTGACAGGTTCGCACCTGCCCGGTGACATTGCTGCGCGCTACCATCGCCTGAAAGGTGACCATGTGCTGATGATCACTGGCACCGACTCGCACGGCACGCCTGTCACGCTCGCGGCGGATAAGGCAGACAAAAGCGTGGATGAAGTGTACAAGTTCTATCACGAGGGTTTCATCGAGTTGTTCCAGAAGATCGGCATCACGTATGACCTGTACACCACCACGCACAGCGAAAACCATTTCAAAGTCTCGCAGACCATCTTTTTGGCTTTGCTGAAAAACGGTTTCCTGTTCAAGAAGACCGAGCCGCAATGGTTCTCGCCCGGGCTGAACCGTTTCCTGCCTGATCGCTACATCGAAGGGACCTGCTACATCTGCGGTGCGGACGGCGCCCGCTCGGACCAGTGTGACGCCTGCGGGAATGTCCTCGACCCCGCGAAACTCGTCAACCCGAAATCCAAAATCGAGGGAGATACCTCGTCGCCTGAACTGCGCGACACCGAGCATTACTTCATTGACCTGTCCAAACTGGAGCCCGATGTAATCAACTATCTCAAGGATCGGTCCGACTACATGCGCGACACGGTGCTGGGTGAATCGCTCCGCAAGATCGAAGCCGAGGGACTGAAGCCGCGTGCCATCACCCGCGACCTCGATTGGGGCATCCCTGTCCCTGTCAGCGAGGCGGGATGGGAGACGAAAAAACTCTACGTGTGGTTCGAGGCAGTCATCGGCTACCTCTCCGCGCCGATCGAGTGGGCGCAGGTGTCGGGTCAGAAAGAAGCGTGGCGTGAATGGTGGACGAATCCTGCGGCGAAGCAGTATCACTTCATCGGCAAAGATAATATCTTCTTCCACACTTCCCTCTGGCCTGCTGAGTTGATGGGTGTGGGGAGCGCGTTCATGGAGTTGTTCGCGGGCGAGGAAATCCCGCTCATCCTGCCGCACGATGTGCCCGCCAATCAGTTCATGAATCTCGAAGGCAAAAAGATCAGCGGCTCGCGTAACTGGGCGGTGTGGGGACGCGACGTTCTCACGCGTTACGATCCCGATGCCGTCCGCTACTACCTGACGGTCAACATGCCCGAAGCCAAGGACAGTGATTGGGACTGGGCGGAGTTCGTGGCGCGCAACAACAACGAATTGGTGGCGACGTGGGGTAATCTGGCGAACCGCGTGCTGGCGTTCTGTTACAAGAATTGGGATGGACGCGTGCCCGATGTGGATTCGCTTCGTCCCGCAGACCTGGAACTGCTCGCGGCCATCGAAAACGGATTCCACACGATCGGCGCGGAACTGGATGCGGTGCACCTGCGTTCCGCCCTGGGCGAGACGATGAAACTCGCCACGCTGGTCAACCAGTATTTGGACGTCAACGCGCCGTGGTCTGCCATCAAGACGGACAAGGTCGAGGCGGGCAAGACCATCTACACCGCGCTCAAGGCTATCGACTCGCTCAAGGTGATGTTCGCCCCGTTCCTTCCGTTCACCTGCGAGAGATTGCACGGCTTCTTCGGCTATGAGACTCCGCTTTTCGGGGAACAATACACCGAGACGGTTAAAGACTCCCTCGGCGAGCATTTGGTGCTGCGCTACCGCGGCGGACAACCTGCCAACTCGTCCAACTGGAAACCCAGCGAGTTAAAACCTGGGACGAAACTCAACCAGCCAGGTCCGCTGTTCAAGAAGCTGGATGAAAGTGTGATCGAGGAAGAGCGTGCGAGGCTGGGAAAGTAGACGAGTGAAACGGGTCTCAGGTGAGGATGGTGATCGCAAAGACAGTGATCACCACGCCTGAGACCCGATTGACCCATTGCATCCAGACGGGGGTAAACCGCTCGCGGAAGAGACCGACCAATCCGCTGAGCGCCAACCACCAGAAGGCTGAACCGAGAAACACACCCAGAACGAGGCTGGCAGAGGACGCCGCGTCAGTTGTCCCGTTGGAGGGGAGGATGGCTGAGAAAATGCCAAGGAACGCGAGAATCGTCATTGGATTGGTGACGGTCAGCAGGAAGGTGGACGCGTAGGCGGAGAACAAGCCCGTTGACCGCGCAGATGCAGATTCAGAGGCGGGTTTGGCGAAGAAGGTTCGAATCCCAAGATAAAGCAGAAATAATCCGCCCACTGCGCGTAGCCAGGGTTGCGCGCTGACCAGCAGGTTCATGACTGCTGTCAAGCCGAACGCGGCGACGGCGCCGTAGAGCATGTCCGCAGTGGCGGCGCCGAGGCCAGAGAGGAAGCCAGCCAGGCGGCCATCTGCCAGCGTGCGGCGGATGCACAGCACACCGATCGGCCCGACGGGTGCGGCGATCGAAAAACCGAGGAGGAAGCCTTGGAGCAGGAGGGACATGTTGGGGGTGGATGTTCCTTCTTTTGGATTTCTGTTGTCTGTGTTGCTACTGGCACGAAATGTGGAACGCGTCGAGTTCGGTGTTCTTTTGTATGGCGTTGAAATTCAGGGTAGTGGATTGTGTGCAGAAATTTTCGGCGGGAAGTTGATACTCGATCACGAAAACGGACTTGCCCGCATGCACAAACGGTTCGAGTAAGTGACATTCGTTATAGGTGAAACATTCCTCGCTGAGAGCCCAATCAAAATAGGAAACCAGCATGGGGATTTGAGCCAGGTCATTTTTCAGGCCAATGCCGAGACCGTTTTGGTGGGCGGCGTTGGCAAGGAAGATGTTGTAGGTGAGTTGGTCGTCGGGTGTGAGGGGGAAGCCTGTTTCGTTGGCATAGCCGTCCACGTGGTCGGGATCGATGCCATCACAGCCTTTTTGCGCGGCGAGGGCGATCCGCTCGAGCATGATGGGCGCAAGCAATTGTAGACCACGGATGTCGAGCCACTGTTCGTCGGACGAATCGGCGAGGGGATTGCCGAGGATGGAAGCGGGGAAATTTGCCGCGTCGGGGCGCCAATTTTCGTAGGTCCCTGCGCTGAAGTAGCACATCACTTTCACGCCGCGCGCGTGCAGGTCCGCGAGGGTCTCGGGGGAGGTGTCGAACAAGTCGAGGTTGTATATGTCAACGGGGAGGGTTGTGTCGATTGCGCCTGTGTGTTGGATCTGCCACGAGGCCTGGATGGGAGGAGTCCAATGCTCGGGGGTGGACCCTGTCACGGGGACGATGGTCTGCACAGGCGTGGGAAGACCCGAGGAGCAGGCGGCGAGGGTGGACGCGAGAATCAGGATGGTCAGGAAAATGCGCGGGCGGCGTTTCATGTTTCGATGTCCAAAATAAAAAAGGCGCACCTTGCGATGCGCCATTGTAGCATATCAGAGCGTTTGCGGTTCTTTGCGGCGGAACCAGGTCTTCCACTCCTGGTTTTGCCACACCACAAGCAACGGCGCGGCGATGAAAATGGATGAGTATGTTCCGCTGAACAGACCGATGAGCAGAATGACGGCGAATTCGCGCAGGGTGATCCCGCCGAAGAGGGCGAGCGCGAGCAGCATGAACTCCACGGTCATCAACTGGGTGTTGATGGAGCGTTGCAGGGTTTGGACGATGGAGTGGTTGGCGAGCGTCTCGAAGGGCAGGCGGCGATACACGTTGGAGTTTTCGCGGATGCGGTCGAACACCACGATCTTGTCCTGCACCGAGAAGCCGATAACGGTCAGCAGGGCGGTGAGGAAGAGCGCGTCCACCTGCCAGCCCCAGAACCGTCCGCCGATGGCGGTGACGGACATAACGATGGCTACATCGTGTACCATGGCAATGATGGCGATAACACCATAGCGGAAGGCGTGCTCGAGGCCGCGGAAGGTGTAGGTGATGTAGATGACGACAGCCAGCGCGGCAACCCCCACGGCGAGTGTGGCGCGTTGCGTCACTTCCTGACCGATGGAGGGGCCGACCGTGTCGAAGCGTTCGACAGTCAACCCGCCGAATTTCTCCTCCAACGCGTTTTGGACTTCCACGCTGGCGGTTTCATCCAACGCCGAGGAGCGGATCTGGATCGTCCCTGTGCTGGTGGGCTGTACCTGGACATCTTTCACGCCGAGGCTTTCGTACACTTGCACCACGTCCGCGGAGGCGGGCGTTTCGCCAGCAAAGCGGATCTCAAGGATGGAGCCGCCCGTGAAGTCGATGGACAGGGGCAGGCCGTTCGTTGCTATGAGGATCATTCCTGGTACGATGACCACCAGGGAGAGGAAGAAATACCAGTAGCGTTTTCCGAGAATGTTCATTGTGTTCTCCCTAAATTCCAAACCATTTGAGGTTTTCCGTGCCTGGTTTGATATATTTCAACACGAGGTTGAGCAGGGTGCGGGTGACCACAATGGCGGTGAAGAGCGAGATGCCCACGCCCAGGGCAAGCGTGAGCGCAAAGCCCTTGACGATGGTTGCACCGAAGGTGGAGCCGAACCAGAACAGGATGATGGAGGTGATGATGGTAGCCAGGTTCGAGTCACGGATGGAGGACCAGGCGCGCACCCAACCCACGTCCACGGCGTTGCGGAGGGTGCGTCCTGCGCGCAGTTCCTCCTTCATGCGTTCAAAGATGAGGATGTTTGCGTCCAGCGCCGCGCCTGTGGAGAGCAGGAAGCCAGCCACGCCCGCGAGCGTCAATGTGAAGTGGAAGTATTTGAAGACCGCGAAGGCGATCAGAGCATAGATGATGATGGAGAAATCCGCAAGAACCCCGGGCAGGCGATAGAAAATTCCCATGAAGAGGAAGACGACTGCCACGCCAATGAGGCCTGCGATGAGCGATTTCTGAAGCGAGTCCTGGCCGAGGGTGGGACCGACCACGCGGCTTTCCACGATCTTGAACGGAATGGGCAGGGAGCCGTAACGCAGTTGGATGGCAAGGGCGTTGGCGGTTTCGTAGGTGAAATCGCCTTCGATGTATCCCTCACCGCCGGTGATCGCTTCGTTGATTCTGGGGGTGGAAATCACCGTTTTATCAAGGACGATGCCAAGATACTGTCCTGAATGGCTGGAGGTGTGGTCCGCGAAGGTCTGACCGCCATCACTGGTCAGTGTGAAAGAAATAACATAGTTTTGCCCGAGTTGATCGGTTGAGACCAGGGCCGTTTCGATCTTATCGCCCGTCATGACGGTGTGATAAACAACGGGTACGGTAGGATCGGCGGTGGCAGGGTCATACGTTGTCAGGTCGGTGGCGGTGCCGCCATCCACATCTGTTTCAACGATCATTCCAATGTCCAGTGGGGTGTAACCAAAGTCCACAAATTCGAGGCGGCCAGTCTGGCCGAGGGTGGCCTTCACTTCGTCGGGATCGGCCACGCCAGGGAACTCGCCCACGATGCGGTTCTCGCCCGCCACCTGGAGCACGCTTTCATTTACGCCCAGGGCGTTGGTGCGGTTTTCCAGAATAAGTTTGGCGGTGTCCATCTGTTCCTTGCTGATGGTTGTCCCTTCGGGCAGGTCTGCTTCGAGCACAACCTGCAGGCCGCCGCGCAGGTCGAGGCCGAGGCGGGGAGTGACGTCACGCTGCCACCAAGTCTGGCCGGTGATCGGGTTTGGGACCTTCAATTCTGTGCTGAAGTCAATCCATGCCGCCAAAGCGACGATGACCGCGATCAGAATTAATCTAGAAGTCAAATTTCTCATGTGTCTATTACTCCACTCACGAAAATGCCCGCTTTTGGCAGGCGAGGGCGGATTATACTACGAAGAGTAAAAGATGGAAGATGTGTATTTGGCGCGCAAAATGCGTTGATCGGCATGAACTGGGGACAGGCAGGGCGGAAAAATTGCGTTCTTTCAATAGACCCATTCTTCAAATAGCGGGGTCAAATCGCAATTGCAATGCTTTTCGGCTAGCAGTTTCAATCCCTCGGCACTGGCATTTTCCCAGGAGAAAGTGACCGTGTAATCCTTGATGAACGCATCGAAGGCCTCTGCGCCCATCCTGTTCTTCAACGCTTCAAAGAAGAACGCCCCGCGCCCGTAGACAATGGCGCTGTACTCACGTCCTGCATAGGCGGCAACGGGCTGACCAATGGGGATGGGGGCATTTTCCACCCGCGCCCAGCGTCCAAGCAGGGATTGCTCGAATCCGTCCGCCGCGCCCGCGCCGAAATTGATCTCGTAATATTGCCAGGTCACATATTGCGCCAGCGATTCGTCCAGCCAGGGTTCGTCAAGTTGGTCGTTGCCGACCAGGTTGTAAAACCATTGATGCGCCACTTCGTGGACGGTCGTGGATTCGAGATAGACTGATGTTTGTTCGCCATATTCGCCAAGCAGAATCCGTTCTGCGATGGCTGTGGCACCAGGGTACTCGATGCCAAGCGCGAGTGTGGGCGTGACTACAATGTCGAATTCAGTGTAGGGATAGGGCGCGTACCGTTCGCTGAATGTCTCTAATGCGCGCACGGCCGCCGTCAATGTGGCTTGACTTTGCTCCTGCAGGGATTTGGGCGCGTAACTGTTGACGGTCACTTCGCCGACTTGTTGGGAGATGACCTCGTAGTCGCGGCTCGCCGCCACAAAGAAATCGCGCGCGGGACCAATCGCCACATTCAGGACCTGTTGCCGTCCTGTCGTGACTGGAGCGGATTCCAACCCCGAGGCGACGACTGTCAAGTCTTTCGGCGCGGTGACGGTGACAAGGTAGAACGCCGCGTCGTTGAAAGTAAGATCGCCTGCTTGCGGGGGCAGTTCCACATTCCAGCCCTCCTCGTTGTAGACGGGGATGACAGGGTAGGCGTGCGCGAGCGTCAGAACGCCATCATAGGATGCCAGCACGCCGTAATTCAATTCCACATCGGTCGGCACTTCGAGCGAGAAATCCATTTCGAGTCGGACGCTTTGTCCCACCGCGAGCGGATTTTCCAACGGGACGGTCATCAGGCTGTTTTCGAGGCCGTAACTCGGCGTGACAGGTTTCCCGTCCACCATCAAATCGCGGACTTCCATTTTTCCGCCGAGGATGTTGGGAAAGAGTCGGAATTGGATGTTATTGAGCGTCTCCGTCTCGCGGTTGGTGTAGAAGACGGTTTCCTTCCCGTCCACGTGGATGAGATCCTCGTCAATGACCATTTCGATGCGGTAGATCGTCGCGTCGTTCATCGCGGCGAGGATGGATTGCTGGGATTCGATCAGGGCTTCGCGAAAGATGGGCAGATCGGGTTGGAGGTGGTCGAGGTCCACGTCAACGACGACGGTGGGGGCGGGGGCGGGGAAAATGCTCGAGCAAGCCGCGAGCAGGCACAAGGTCAGGAGGGAGGCGAGGAGGCGGTTCATAGTTTCTCCAGAAAATCCAATACGCGCGTCGCCACTTCGTCGGACGTCAGCGAGTCGGTGTCCACAACAAGATTGGCATATTCGAGCGCGTGGGCGAGTCTGCGTTGCTGTTCGGCGAAATCGGCTTCGTTCCAGTTGAGTTGTCGGCGCGCGGTGCAAACGGGGAAGGAGGCTTGCAGGAAGACCAGCACGTCGGGATTGCTGATGCGCTTCCACATGTCTTTGACAAAGGAGTGCTCCTGCGCGATGTGGCGGCACGGATAACCCCTTTCTTCGAGCGCGGCGATGAGCGTGGATTTTCCCGAGCCGCACGGACCGACAACGCCGACAAGCAGTTTACTGGTTGGCATGGACGAGCGCGTTCAATTTTTCGGGGCGGCCAAGCACGGCCAGCATGTCGTTGCCTTTGAGTTTTGTGCTGTCGGTG
>JBMOMR010000074.1:0-7423 GCA_049324715.1 Chloroflexota bacterium
GAACGGTCTGCCACGCAGGCCGTTTTTTGTTTTCCTCTTGCTTTTTTATTCCGGGGCGTTATACTGCTTATATGGGAACGCTCGACACCCCCTTTATCGTTGGACATTCCCCCATTCACGAGGGACCGCTCGCCCGCTTCCTGTCCCCGCTCGAGGATGGGATCGCCGCCGAATGGCTTCCGCCTCACGCGGACCGAGGAGCGTGGTTGCTCGACCCGTTCGGAGTCGCCCCCCGGCTCGCCGTCGAGGCTGCGCGTGCGGGATACCGCGTCCTCGTCACCGCGCACAACCCCATCGCCCGCTTCCTGTTTGAGATGACCGCCGCCCCACCGGGCAAATCCGAATTCCAAGCCGCACTAGCCGACCTTGCCATCACCAAAAAAGGGGACGAACGACTCGAAACACACCTGCAATCCCTCTACCTCACAAAATGCGCCAACTGCGGACAGGAAACTCCCGCCCGCGCCTTCCTCTGGAAAAAAGGCGAACTCGCACCCTTCGCCCGCCGCTACGACTGTCCCGTTTGCGGCGATTCGGGCGAAAAACCCGTCACCGAATTCGACGTGGAACTCGCGCAAAAGATCGCCGTGACCGCGGGACTCCACCGCGCCCGCCTGCTGGAACGCGTGGCCCCACCCGATGACCCCGACCGCGAATTCGTGGAGGAGGCGCTCTCCGTCTACCAGCCGCGCGCCATCTACGCCCTCGCCACCCTCATCAACCGCCTCGACGCGCCCGGCGTCACGTCCGAGCGGAGACGCGCTCTCAGTGCGCTGTTCCTCTCCGCGTGCGACAAGGCCAGCAACCTGTGGCGCACCGACAACGAACGTCCGCGCCCAAAGCAACTGACCATCTCCAATGAGTTCTGCGAGAACAACGTCTGGATGGCGCTCGAAGCGGCGGTTACGGAATGGGCTGCGCGGGACGAGTCTGTGCCCATCGTGCAGTGGCCCGCTCCCGGGAAGTCTGATCGCAAAATTCCAGAAAGTGGCGGCATCGTCCTCTACGAGGGTCGCATCGCGGACCTGGCTCCCACTGTGAAAGAATCGCCCGTCGCGGCCATCCTTACGGCCCTGCCGCGTCCCAACCAGGCCTATTGGACTCTCTGCGCGCTGTGGGCAGGCTGGCTGTGGGGAAGCGAAGCCGCCGAACCGTTCCATCTCGTTTTGCGCCGCCGCCGCTACGATTGGGGCTGGCATCTCGAAGCCCTGCAAAACGCATTCCATCATATTTTCGAACTGCTCAAACTCGGAGCGTCCTGCCTCGTGCTCGTCCCCGAACCCGAGCCTTCGTTCCTCACCGTCGCGCTGGCGGCAGGGAACGTGAACGGATTCCACCTGCAAGGCCTCGCCATGCGGACGCAGAACGACGCGGCCCAGATCGTGTGGACGCGCGGCGAACGACTCCACCGCGAACGCGACGAAGCGGATCTGACCTCCGTCCGCGCGGCGATTCGCGGACACCTCTCCGCTCGCGGCGAACCGACCCTCTACCTGCCTCTCCACGCCGCGGCCCTCGTCGCGCTGACGGGGGACCACGCGCTCATCGGCGCGCGCCAGCCCACTGACGAGGTTATCCGCGAGGCCGCGAAGATCGTGCAGGAGGCCCTGCTCGGCGACGAGACTCTCGTCCGCTATCGCGGCGGCGAGAGCGTGGACACCGGCCTGTGGGGACTCTCCCCCGAGGTCGAATCGGTGGAGCCGCTCAGCGACCGCGTGGAAATGGCCGTCGTCAATTTTCTCATCGCCCATCCCGTCTGCACACTGGAGGAGATCCTGTGCGACCTCGCGACGCGTTTCGCCGGCCTGCTGACGCCCTCGCTGGGACTCGTCGGCGAGGTGTTGACGTCGTACGCGGAACCGGTCGAAGGTCAATGGAAGTTGCGAGCCGAGGACGCGCCGTCCGCGCGGAAGGAGGAACTCCTCCAGATGGCGGACATGCTCCAGTCCATCGGCGAGCGGCTGGATTACCACACCAACCGACTCGATGAGCGCACGCTGGTCTGGGAGTTGGGAGAGACGTCCGCATATGTGTTCCACCTTAAGGCCTCCGCCGTTCTCAGTCGGGTGGCCGCGGAAAGTCCGTACCCGCGCGAGCGCAGTCTGGCCGTTTTGCCCGGCGGACGCGCCTCGCTTTTGGCGTACAAACTCAGCCGCGACCCCGCGCTGGCGGCGCGACTGGAAGGGATGCGCGTGGTCAAGTTCCGAACTATCCGCGCCCTGGCGGGTCAGGCTGTGTTAAACCAGCAAACATTCGAAGCGCAGATCGCCGGTGACCCCGCCCAACAGGCACGCGGACAGTTAAAGTTGTTTTAGCCACGAAAGGACTCCGAGGATGAAAAAATCGTTTATCGTCATTTTGTTCCTTGCCATCATTCTATCGGCCTGCGGGGGAAATTCCACGCCCGCGCCTGCCACCGGCACGCCGGTCACCGCCCCGCCGACCATCACTGTCACCGAGACCGCACCCGCGACAAATCCGCAAGTCGCGCCCACCAACACGGCGCCGGCGGTCATCCCCACAAACCCGCCCGGTTGCACCGACAGCGCCTCGTTCGATACGGACGTGACCGTGCCCGACAACACGCCCTTTGCCGCCAGCGAGCCCTTCACGAAGACCTGGCGGATCGTCAACAACGGCACCTGCGCCTGGAACGCGAATTACAGCCTGGTCTTCTCGAACGGCGAGCAAATGGACGCGCCGGCATCCACGCCCCTGGCCTACACACCGCCCGGCGAGACCCTTGATATTTCGGTAGATCTGATCTCCCCGGCGAAAAACGGGGCCTTCGTGACCAACTTTGAATTGCGCAACGACAAGGGCGAAGCCATCCCCGTGGACTATGGCAAATACATCTGGGTGACGATCGTGGTGGGCGACGTGGTGATCGTCGAGGGGACCGGTGGCGGCACAGGTGGAGGCACCTCGGGCGGGAATCCACCCGCCGTGCCTCCCGCGACGGATGGGCCGTGCGCGTACACTCCCAATCCCGATTTCGTCAACCAGACCATCGCGCTCATCAACTCCCAGCGCGCCGCGCACGGACTTCCCGCGCTCACCGTCAACGCGCAACTGACGGCGGCCGCGCAGGGACACGCGGCGGACATGGCCTGCAACAGTTTCCTCAGCCACGTCGGCTCGGACGGCTCGAGTGTGGCGGTGCGCGTTTCCGCGGCGGGATATTCGGCCTCGGTCGCGCTCGAAAACATCTTTGGTCAGCCGCCCCAATTTGGTGGCACACCCGAATCCGCGGTGCAATGGTGGATGGGCGACCTCATCCATCGCAATACCATCCTGCACAACAAAGTGACCGAGATCGGCGTGGGCTACGCCTACTTCTCCAGCAGTTCCCTGCAAGGCTACTGGTCGATCGTCTTCGCCGCGCCGTAAAATCAGTACATGGATTTCACGGATTGACGCGGAAATTTATAAAAAATTCCGCGTTATCTTTCTTGTCCGTGAAATCCGTGTACCATTGAATATCATGCGGACTCTCCTCCCCTCGCTTCTCCTCCTTGGACTTTTGGGCGGCTGTCTCACCATCGAGACGCAGACTCCCCCTCCGCCTCTCTTTGTGACCTCGACCCTGCCTGCCGGTCCTGCGGCCACTCCCACGCTGACACCCACTCCCGAGGGCATTTTGCCGCGTCCCGAAGACTGCACGGACGAGGCCGTCCTGCTCGAGGACGTGACCATCCCCGATGGGACGGTGGTTGCGCCCGGCGAAATGTTCACGAAAACGTGGCGGTTGAAGAACGTGGGCACCTGTCCGTGGGACGCGCGCTACTCGCTCGTCTTCCTGGCGGGCGAGCGGATGTCCACGCCCGATTCCGTCGCGCTGACCGTCACCCTGCCCGGCGAAAGCGCGGACGTTTCGGTGCAACTCGTGGCTCCATCGAAGAACGGGAAATACATGGGCATCTTCGGCCTGCGAAATTCACTCGGACAGGAAATCCCCATCGGGACGAGCAACAACGTTTGGGTGGACATCGTGGTGGGAAAATAATCAAAGCGCGGAGTTTTGTGCTAAAGTTGGGGTAGTTCGATAGTTTCATAGTTGCGTAGTTGATGGCGATGGATCATGGCAGAGAACGCATTCGTCAAAATTGGAACGGCGCTTCTCAAACACCAGGTGAAGAAACTGGTGGGCGAGGAGGCGTTGGGAGTCATCGGCCAGGAACTCGCGGGTATTAGCGGGGATAGACTCGACGCGTGGATCAGCGAACAGGCAACGCCAGAACAACTTGAAAAGGCGGCGCAATATGCTCATCAGTGCTTCCGTGGCAAAGTAAAAGATGCCGACCTTGAACAGTGGATGGTCTCTCTACCGCTCGGTAATCTCCCCAAAGTGGTGGAAGCGCTCGAAGAATTGCCAAAATCCCCCGATGAAACGAAACTTGAAGAAGCACTGCGAGAATCTGTCAGCCTAAATTGGAAAAACCTTTCTGCTGAGCAGGTAGATAATGCCGTCAATGCCTTCTTGTATTGCCTGCGGAGCGCGTTGCTGCCCATCGAAAAACAGACCTTGATGGTCATTGGCCGCTCGGTCTTGCGAACAGAGGACAGAGTGGCTTTACTCGTCCGCTGGTTCGAGCAATACATCATCACAGACAAGCCGGCTGAAGTCAAGCGACTTTCTCCCGAACCTATTGAAACTTGGAATCTCAAACATCCGTATGCAATGCCGCCGCATTTCACCGGTCGCGTGGAGGAGCGGAAAATACTTAGTCAGTGGATTGATGATGACAACGAACATCCGTTGCTGATACTAAGCGCTCTAGGCGGTTTTGGTAAATCCGCATTGGCATGGCATTGGCTAATCCATGATGTGAATCCAATACAATGGCCCAAAGTAGTATGGTGGTCTTTTTACGAGGGTGATTCGAGTTTCGAAAATTTTCTAGAACAAACCCTCAGGTATCTCGGTATTGCAAATGTGAATGAACTTCACCCTCATGACCAAGTTCTTAGTCTTATTAGTGTGTTGAAAAATCCTGGTACATTATTAATATTGGATGGTTTCGAGCGTATCTTGAATGCTTATGGAAATATGGGAGCAGCTTATCAGGGGGATCAATATACACGTGAGGATAATGAATTCGAACGAAATTGCATTTATCCCTACGCGGATTATTTCCTGCGCTCACTTGGATCCTATACCAACTACCTTCATAGTAAAGTGTTAATAACATCCCGTCTGATTCCTCGCGCGATTGAGCGTGACGGTCAGGTGCTACAAGGTTGCCGTATCGAAGATCTTAGCGCTTTGGAAAAGAACGATGCAGTAGTTTTCTTTCGAACCCAAGGTGTTACAGGGATTAGCACCGACATAGAAATGATTTGTAAAGCATATGGGTATCATCCTTTGACTTTACGACTCTTAGTTGGGCTGATAACCAACTCTCGTGAAACGCCAAACGATATAGCCGCCGCCAAGAAATTTGATGTTAGCCATGATGTGAAACAAAACAAACATCACGTATTAGAAATAGCCTACAACTCATTATCGGCAACGCAAAAACAATTGCTTGGTCAAATTGCCTGTTTTCGGGTTGCTGTTACTTATAACGTCCTGAAATCGATATTTAGCAAAATGAAAGAAAAAGAGACGATAGATGTTGTCTTGGATGCTCTCGAAAAAAGGGGATTGCTCCATTGGGATCGCAAAGTAAACAAATATGACCTTCATCCTATAGTGCGTCTCTATGCCTATGAGCGTTTGACCACTTCAGACCGTACCACAGCACATACCCGTCTGCGCGATTACTTCGCCGCAGTGGCGATACCAACCAGAGTGAAATCACTGGACGATCTGATGCCTGTGGTTGAGCTCTTTCACCATACAGTAAGAGCTGGAGAATTCGATGCTGCATGGAAATTATTCCGTGATCGCTTATGGGAAATCCTGTATTATCAACTAGGTGCTTATCAGACCCAAGTCGAAATATTGGAATCGCTGTTCTTTGTTGACGGGAATAAACTACCAAAATTAAAAGAAAGTGATGACCAGGCCTTTGCGCTAAATGAACTTGCCAATGCATATGCCAGAAACGGTCAGCCTCGTCGCGCCGTGTTATTGCATACGCAAGCAAACATTCTCCTTGAAAAAACGGGGAATGGAAGGAATCTTTCGATAGGGTTAGGAAATTTAGCCCAAGACCGACTTGCTGTTGGCGCACTAAAAACTGCTGATGCCGATTTTCAAAGGGCCGTAGCAATATCTCATAATGAGTATGACGAATCTATTTTTCGACAAGAGTATGGCCGGTTGCTTATATATTCTGGTAGGTGGCAGGATGCAAGAGATGAATTATCAAGCGCAATAAAACTCCAGCAAGATTTAAGTGCTTTGCAAGCCCAGAGTGTTACATGGGCTTATAGAGCCTTGAGACGATTACTCATGATTCGAGATCTAGTTCAGTGGCCAATTGAGAATCCCCAATTGATTATAGACAATGCGAATCACGCCCTCGAATTCTCTAAAGAGCAAGCAGAACAAGTACCTGTTGCACGCGATTTCATCCGTGCTTACTGGTTATTGGGATCTGCATATCGTTTCGTTTACGTCTGGTCAGGTTTTACCTCTGCTTTAGCAAAAGCTGAAGAGCATTTGAACGAAGCGCTCACGCGTGATCGCACAATCAATTTGGTTGAAATGGAATCCGACATCCTCCTCGACCTCGCCCGCCTCCGCTACGACCAAAAGAAATACGAGGAAGCTAAATCCCTTGCCGAAGAAGCATTGATTATCACCGAGCGTTGCGGCTACATCCTACAAGGCGCGGACGTGAATTTATTCCTTGCACAATACACGCTGGAGCAGGAAAATGATAAAGCCAAGGCAAAGCAATATGCCGAGGAAGCGCTGAAACTCGCCACGTGCGATGGTCCGCCGTATTATTACAAGGTCGCGTATGAGGAGGCGGAGAGGATGTTGGAGAAATTGAAGTGAGCCCTCCCCACCTCCCCAAATTCTTCGGATTTGGGGAGGGTGCCCGTTAGGGCGGCTGAGGCGAATTGTGGATAAGGCACGGATATGAGGTGTGGATCAGCAAGTGCAAGCAAGCGTACTAGCATTACAATTCCGCTGGAGATCCACACTTTGACAGGGGAGGGGTAACCCTCCCCTAAAATAGTACCAGTGAGAAGTGGAAAACTTCTGGCAAAATAGACCCAGGAGAGATCCACATGAAGAAAACAAGGTTCACCGAAAGCCAGATCGTCACCATCCTGAAAGAAGCAGAAGTCGGAGTATCGCTGGAAGACCTAAGCCGTCAGCATGGATTTAGCAAGGCGACCTATTACAAGTGGAAAGCCCAATATGGCGGCATGGATGTGAGCGCTTTGAAACGGCTCAAGGAACTGGAAGAAGAAAATCGCCGCCTGAAGCAGATGTATGCCGAGCTGAGTCTGGAACACAAGG
>JBMOMR010000075.1:0-7334 GCA_049324715.1 Chloroflexota bacterium
ATGTGACCGTCCCGCCGCGCCGCGTGAACTTGACCGCGTTGTGGATGAGATTGACCAGCACCTGCTCGAGCCGCGCCGCATCCGCCTGGACCTCGCGCGGGGTGCCCGTTTCGACGGTCAATTCCACGCCCGCGCGCTCCGCCTGGACGTGCATGCGGTCGCGAGCCGAATTCAACACCGACAGCGGATCCACTTTCCGCAAGACGAGTTCCACCTGTCCCGACTCGATCTTCGACAGGTCAAGCAGTTCCTGCGCCATCTGGGTCAACGCGTCCACCTCGGTGTGGATTCGCCCGAGGAAACGCGGACCCGCCTCGGCGTCCGCGAGCGCGCCGTCTTGCAGGGTTTCGGTCAACGCTTTGAGCGAGGCGAGCGGAGTCCGCAGTTCGTGCGAAAGGTTGCTGATGAAGTCGCGGCGGACGGTCTCCAGCCTGCGGACACGCGTCAGGTCCTGCACGAGCAGGAGCGTGCCGCCACGCGTGCCGCGGTCGGGAACGACGATGAGTTGCAGGAACTGTCGGCTGGCGGGAATCTCCACCGACTCGCTTTGCGGTTTGCCTGTCTCGTGGCAGCGCCGCCACGCGTCGACGAGGATGTGGTGTCGGATGGCCTCCACGACCGAATGTCCAGAGAGATGCTGACGGAAGAGGCGTTCGGCGGCGGGATTCGAAAACTGCACGCGTCCATCCGCGTCCGCGATGAGCACGCCGTCCGTCAACTGGTCGAGGATGGCAGAGAGGCGGGAGCGTTCTTGTTCGGACGTTGTCAGTTGAGCGTTGAAAGTTGAACGTTGCAGGTTGACAGCGCTGGCGAGTTCGCCGAGTTCGCGGGAAGATTCGGACAGTCCATCATCGCGCTTGATCTGGTTGGCAAGCCTGCGAATGTCGCGACGCAACGTGAGATAGCGCCACCCGAACCAAGCGGCAACACCAAGTAGCACAGCAACGATTGTCCACCCAAAAATATTCATCCTTCATCCTTCATATTTCATCCTTCGAACCGATATCCCCCACCCCGCACCGTGACGATCCGCGTCGGGTTGGCCGCGTCGGATTCGATCTTCTGCCGCAGCCAGCGCACGTGGACATCCACCGTGCGGCTGTCGCCGATGAAATCCCAGCCCCAGACGCGCTCGAGGATGAATTCGCGCGAGAGCATCTGTCCCTTGTGTTCGGCGAAAAAGAGCAGGAGTTCATATTCCTTCGGCTTCATCGCCAGCACTTCATTTTTGAGCGTTACTTCGCGGCGCGTCAGATTGACGGAAAGGCCGCCAAAGACAAGGGTCTCGTGCGGCGGGGTTTCTGTGGGTTTGCCAAGTTCTTCCCGCAATTGACGGGTGCGCCGCAACTGGGCTTTGACGCGGGCCACGAGTTCGCGCATGGAAAAGGGTTTGGTCAGGTAATCGTCCGCGCCGACCTCGAGGCCGACGACGCGGTCGATCTCGTCGTCGCGGGCGGTGAGCATGAGGATGGCAGAGGTCATCTCCTTGCGGAGAATGCGCGCCACCTCGAAGCCATCCATCTCGGGGAGCATGATGTCGAGCACGATCAGGTCGGGCTTAAGTTTGCGCGCGGACTCAAGCGCGGCGCGGCCATCTCCCACTGCCTCGACGGTGTAGCCCTCCTTTTTCAGGTTGTAGGCGAGGGTATCTTGCAGAGCAGGTTCGTCTTCGACGATCAAAATGCTTTCTGGCATGGCGGGGAATATAACACAGGGAAGGACAGATGCTGTTAAGAGAGAGTTAACAAGCGGGAGCCTGTTTTCCTCTACCTCAACGGCCCCGTGCGCTCAAAGAACAGATTCATGATCGTTTCGCCAAGTTTGCCCGCGTCATGCCGCCAGGGATGGTCCTCGTCCAGCAGGTCGGCGCAATAGGCGCGGGTGTCGGCCAACGTGCGTTGGTCGGCGCACACCCACTCGATCCCTGCGGGAAGCGAAACGGAGTGGTTTTCGTTGCAGAGCACCACGTCGAACAAGTCCTCGCCGATGTGTTCCTCCAGCGCGCGGACGTGGTCGTAGCAGGAATAACGTTCGGTCTCTCCCGTCTGCGTGGCGATGTTGCAGACGAAGATCTTGATGGCGCGGCTGGAATGGACCGCCGCCATCAGGTCACGCACGAGCAGGTTGGGCAGGAGGCTGGTGTAAAGACTGCCCGGGCCGACCACGATCAGATCGGCATTCAGGATGGCTTTCAGCGCGGGGGGGAAGGCGGGCGCGTCGTTCGGTTCGAGCCAGACGCGGCGGACGCGGCCCGCGACGGCTGGGATATTGCTCTCCCCCGTCACGCGGACTTCATTGGCCGTGTCGGGCAATTGGATATCCGCCACCAACTTGACGTCGTGCAGGGTCGAGGGCAGGACGCGTCCACTTACCGAGAGCACACGTCCCGATTCGGCCACCGCCTCCTCGAAACTGCCTGTGATGTCGGAAAGCGCGGTGATGAACAGGTTGCCGAACGAGTGACCATCCAGGCCAGGCTCGCCGCTGAAACGATATTGGAAGAGTTGCGTCAGCATGGCCTCGTCGTTGGACAGCGCGGCGAGACAATTACGGATGTCGCCTGGCGGAAGGATGCCGAGGCTCTCGCGCAAACGTCCCGAGGAGCCGCCATCGTCCGCCACGGTGACGACCGCCGTCAGGTTGCGGGTATGTTCCTTGAGTCCGCGCAGCAGGCTGGCGAGTCCGTGCCCGCCGCCGATCGCCACCACCCGAGGTCCGCGCGTGCGGCGGTTGAATTCCGCCACCTGTCCCAGCACGTTCCGCCCGGGTTGCATGAACGGACGCAGGAGGGCGCGGTTCAATCCCCAGATGCCATACGCCGTGATCCCCACGCCAATCCCGCCAAAGATCAGCACGCGCAAGATGCGCGGTAGAAATCGCAGGGAAACGTATGAAAGGATGGAGAGAAAGGTTTCGTTGGTGTATTCCGCCCTGTAGAAATCGAGCAGGAGAATGGCGAGGCCGACGCCCAAAAATGTGATGCCCGCCAGTGTCACCAGCATCCAACGTTTGATGCCAAGACCGGGCAGGAACCAGTTGCGCAGACTTTGCCAGACGCCTCTGGATGGTTTATTTTCGTTCATAAAGAAGAATATAGCAGGGTTCGGATGGAGCGTCAACTTTGGCGGGTGCGTTCCTCCCTTGACAAAATCCCCAACTGGCCTATAATATCGAACAGGTGTTCTAATTATGGACAGGAAGCATACTTACTCACTGGCATTGGAAGCGCTGGCAGAACTCGCCCCCGAGATCAACGCGGCAGGCGCGGACGTTCGGCCGGTTTTGCCGTCCCTGAGCGAGGCACTGACGGACTTCCCCTCCCTGCCGCGCGAAGCCCTGTTCCTCGGCATCGCCGACGACGCGCTTCCGATCCTGCTGAACTTGCACGACCCCGTCCCCGGCCCATTGTTGGTTGCCGCGGACGATGGCGCGGGCAAGACGGCCTTCCTGCAACTGGTGGCTCGGGCCATCGCGGAACTCCACGAGCCGGGCGAGGTCCAATTCGGCGTGATCACCGCCTACCCCGAAGAGTGGAAAGGCTTCGACGAGTTCCCGCATTGCGCGGGCATCTTCGCGGCCTACCAGAAAAACGCGATGGAGTTCCTCCTGTCGCTTGGCGAGTGGGCTCATGCCAACAAATCCCGTCAATCGGTTGTGTTGCTGGTGGATGATCTCAGTCGCATGGAAGAAGCCGATTCCGACGCCAAAGACACCCTGCGCTGGCTCCTCCTGCGCGGACCGTCGCGGCACGTCTGGCCGGTCGTTTCGCTGAATCCCTCCCAGAGCGAGGGTGTCCTGCCGTGGCTGGAACTCTTCCGCACGCGCATCTTCGGGCGGATTCAAAACGCCCGGGCGGCCGAACCCGTTACCGGGTCCGTGCGAAGCGGGTTGGAATCGCTCGTCAAAGGTTCGCAGTTCGCCATGCGCGAAGGGTCGAACTGGCTGCGGTTCTGGATCCCGCGCCTCGACGATGGAGAGTCCGCATGAACCGCGGCATGTTGTGGTTCGACAATAACCCAAAGACCAACCTGGCCGTCAAAATTCAACAGGCCGCGGACTATTACCGCCGCAAATACGGCGCCGCGCCCAACCTTTGTTTTGTGCACCCGTCCATGCTGGCCGACAAAATGGCTGAAGATGGCAAGATCAGCATCCGCGGCTATCGTCCCGTTTTGCCCGGTTATCTATGGATTGGCCTTGCTGAAAAGAATTGACCGCCGTATCGCTTCCCCTTTTGCAACAGACATCCCGCAGTTTCCTGCGGGATGTCTGTTTAATTTTGGATGGTGGATTGGCGGGATGCCATCCCGCCCCACAATCAACTTCCCATCGCCATCGCCACCGCCACGGCCACCGCGTGGCTCTGACTGTGACTCAAACTCAGCGACCAATCTGTCAGTCCCTGCTCGCGCGCCAGCCTCTCCGCCGCGCCGTGCAGGACGAGTTGCGGCGCACCCGATTCGGCGCGCAGGATCTCGATCTCCTTCCACGCCACATCGCCGATGCCGCAACCGAGCGCCTTGGCCACCGCCTCCTTCGCGGCGAACCGCCCTGCGAGCGATTCCACTTTTTTGACGTTGGCCGCCAGTTCCTGCTCCGTGAAGACGCGTTGCAGGAACCGTTCACCGTGCGTCGTAATGGCGCCGCGCAGGCGGTCAATTTCAAGCAGGTCAATCCCAGTGGCAAGTTTCATCTGGCATCTCAAGGCCCCGCGACGGCAATCACCAGCCGTTCGGGGTCAATGTATTTTTCGGCCGTGGCCTGCACTTCCTGCCGCTTCACCGCACGCACCTTGTCCGCGTACTGACGGTAATAATCCAAACCGAGTCCGTTGCGCTCGATGTTGAGCAACGCGCCCGCCACGCCGCCATTCGACTCCAAGGTGAGCGGCAGACGTCCTACATACTGATTCTGATTGTCCGATAGTTCCTGCCTGGAGACGCCCTTCTGGACGAAGCGCTTCAACTCGGAAATGATCAGGTCCGCCGCTTTCTGGACGTTGGCCGGGCCCACCCCCGCCGAAACGCTCCATATCCCCGGGCCTGTCCCCGCGCTCAGACTGCTCGAGGCGTAATACGCCAGTCCCGCCTTCTCGCGGACAACCTCCCCGATGCGTCCCATCATGCCGAATTGGCCGAGGATGGAATTACCGAGCGAGGCCGCCATGAAATCCGAATCCCTGCGCCGTGGACCGATCGTCCCGATCACGAGGTCGCTCTGGGCCTTACCCGCGATCTTGTGGACGCGTCGCTTCATTTTTCGCGGTGGCTTTTGATCGGGGATCTCGCCTCGCTCCACCTGCGCGGGATTCTTCCAATCGCCCAGCGCGCGCTGGACAAAGTCCACCGCCCGCTTCGGCTCCACCGCGCCGACCACCGCGATCACCATCCCGCGCGGACCAAACGTGCGGCGATGGAATTCCTGCAGATCCTTGCGGGTGATAGATTGGATCGTGTGCGGCCACCCGTCCTCGGGACGCGCGAACGGATGTCCCTCGAACAGGATCTCGTTGAAGATCAGGTCCGACATATCGGCGGTATCCTGCGCGCGGATGGCGAGTCCCGTCAGCAGCTGGGCGCGCAGACGTTCGACCTGAGCCGTGGGGAAGGCAGGGAACTGGATCGTCTCGGATAGGATGTCCAATAAAAGGGGCAGGTCTTCCGCAAGGGAGCGTCCGCTGAAACTGGAGGTGTACGTGCCCGAGTCGTAGCCGAAGCCCGCACCGACCGATTCGAGCGCGTCGAAGATCTTTTGCATGTCGCGCTTGACCGTCCCGCGCGTCAACGCAGAACAGGCGAAATCCGCCAGGCCGAGTTTCTCATCAGACTCAAAAAGCGCGCCCGAGGCAAAGTAACCACTAATGACCACAGATGGGCTGTTGAAGTTGGGACGGCTGAGCACGGTAATGCCGTTCGGCAGAATTTCGCGATGGATATCGTCCGCACCGGGCAGGCTGACCAGCGGCACTCTTCTATCGGCCATTGGATGTCCTCCCATTGCCCTTCGGGACGTAGGTCCCGACAATGCGTGTCTGCGGGCGGAAATATTCCTGCGCTACGCGTTGCACGTCCGCGGGCGTGACGGAGGCCAGATTATCGAGATAGGTCAGGAACCAGTTGTAATTGGCGAACATCTCCGAGTAGCCCATCCAGAAGGCCTGGTTGGTGATGCTCTCGCTCCCGTAGGCGAAGATGGCGCGCGCCTGTTTGATGGCACGCGTGATCTCCGCCTTTGTGACGCGCTCCGACCGGACGCGCTCGATCTCCGCGTCCAACGCGGCGAGCGCCTCCTGCGGTCTCCGCTTCGGGTGGACGGTGAGGGTGAAGGTGTAGAGGAACGGGTCGATCGTGGCGCTCGCACCGCCAGAGATGCCGACCGCGTATTCCTTTTCCACAAGGGCGCGGTAAAGGCGCGAGGTGCGGTTCGAGATGCCACCGCCGAACATGTTGAGGTTGCTCGGGCCTGCCAGCAGACTATCGAGCACGCTCAGCGGGAAGAAGTCCGGGTGAGCGGCGGCTGGGAAGCGGTAAACCACTTGAAGGTAGGTTGTTTCGCCGGGGCCTTCCACGTTCAACGTCAATTCCCCATCCTGCGGAGGCTCGTGACGCGCCAGCCGCGGCGGAGTCTTGCCCCTGGAAATCGGCTCGAACAATTCACGGATGCGCGCCAGCATGGATCGGGTGTCGAAATCACCCGCCACTGCCATCACGGCATTGTTCGGCACATAGTAATTTTTGTAATGCTGATAAAGTTCGTCGCGCGTGATCGTCCGCAGGTCGTCCTTGTCACCGATGATCTCGTGGTGGTACGGGTGAATGCGGAAGGCCGCGTGTTGCAGGGCCTCGCCAAGGCGGAAGAGCGCCTCGTTCTCGCTCCCCTCGCGTTCCGAGATGATGACCGTCCGCTCGGAGGCCACTTCCTTGGAATGAAAGACGCTGTTCGCCATGCGGTCGGCTTCGAGGCGCAGGCCGAGATCGATCTTATCGGCGGGCATGGTCTCGAAGTAGGTGGTCCAATCCATGAAGGTGAACGCGTTCCAGACGCCACCATTGCGTGAGATGGCCTGGTCCAAAACGCCCGCGGGGAACTGCGGCGTACCTTTGAACTGCATGTGCTCCACCCAATGGGAAATACCCGTCCTGCCCGTGGTCTCATCCTTCGAACCGACGCGGTACCACATCCACGAAGAGACCAGCGGCGCGGTGTGAATTTCTTTCAGGAAAACGGTCAAGCCGTTGAGAGGGTCGTTTTCTTAAAATCCTTCTTCATCAGTCTCCAGTAAGGTTAAGGTGTCTCTGCTTTTTCACACACAGATACGCCGAGCGAATCGACCG
>JBMOMR010000076.1:0-7284 GCA_049324715.1 Chloroflexota bacterium
TCCTCTTGTTGATGGCGCCTTTGCTCTTGTAGTCCGCGACTTTTACGCGTCCGACTTCGCTCGTGTTGCGGACGTGAGTCCCGCCATCCGCTTGCAGATCGAGGCCGACGATCTCCACCGTGCGGACCTGTTGAATCCCTTCGGGCAGGAGGTTGATCTTGGTGCGAATCAAATCGGGGATTTGGAAGGCTTCTTCGCGCGGCAGGATTTTCACGCGCACTTCACGAGCCGCCTGAATTTCGCGGTTGACCGCGGCTTCGATCTCGCGGACGAGTTCGCCGCGCATGGTCGCGAATTCAAAGTCCATGCGGCCTTTGAGCGGTTCCATGTCGCCGCCAGTGACCAGTGCGCCGTAGTCGCGGAAGACCGTCCCACACAGGACGTGGAGGGCGGTATGCGTGCGCATCAATTTGTGGCGCAGTGACCAGTCAATTTGTCCATGCACAGATGCGCCCACGGAGGGAAGCGCCGCGTCGCCGCCGAGGAAGTGCAGAACGTCGTCGCCCTGCTTTTTTACCTTCGCAACGGAATGCGTCACATCGTCAAGGGTCAGGAGGCCAACGTCACAGGGTTGTCCGCCGCCGCCAGGGTAGAACGCGGTGCGGCCGAGGATCACGACGCGCTCCTCGGGCAGGACAGAGGTCACGCGCGCATCGAAATCCTGCAAATAACTGTCGGTTTGGAAAAGCAGTTCGGTCATTTCGAGAAACGCTCCTGCCGCGAGGCACGTCGCCAACTGGATGGATTTACTGCACCGAGAAGGTCACCGTCTGGATCAGCGTGCCGTTCAGATACAATTCCACGGCATAGGCGCCCACGGGCCAGTCACTGCCTGCGGGGAAGAAGAAATGCACCGTGCCCGAGAAACTTTCATCTTCGATCGTGATGTTGGCTTCATCGATCAACGTGTTGGGAGCGACACCTTCCACGCTGACGTAATACCATTTGGAATTGACGACCGTTCCAGTGGTCGCGTTCGAAAGATCGGCAACGACATAGATGGCGTCGCTTGGAGCAAAGACCGAGGTGGGCTGGGCGCCGTCCGAGTCGAAGGCGGTGCGTGCGTTCGAGAGACCAAGTTCACCACCAAATGAGCAGGCCAGGCTGGCGGCCATCAGTGCGAATACGGCTAGAAAAATCGGAAGAGTACGTTTGTTCATTTCATTCTCCTTTGGTAAAGGGGCAGATTCGTCCGCCCGAATGTACTCATTATACGGAAATATTCAGAATACGCTTCCCCCATTTAGGCTATTTTTCCATCATCACAACATGGTCTCCTCAAACCCTAAAAACCAGCCACGGATTAACCTAAACAGGGGATACTCCATTAGAAATCAGCGTATCGAAAAAATACAGACGCCTCTTCCCTTTTCGATTTTCTCGATCTGACGCACATCTCCATTCAACGCATGATTCAAAACACTCGCGTCCATTTGACATAGTTCGGGATGCCCCTCGATCACCGCCGCGTAGGGACATCTCCCAAAGATGACGCGCGGCCCCTCCGCACCTGCCTCCCAGCGCGATTGATAGTGTCGTTCATTCAATTTTTCAACCAGCAAGGCGAGGCGTTTGGAAATCGGCAAATTGGTAAATGGACTGGAATTCAAAATAACTTCTGCCAAACGTTCAACGTTTAGCGTTGAACGTTCCACGCTCAACAAGGCCTCCGCCAGCCCAGCCAAGTTATCCCCTGCAAGCGCGGCGGAGAGACTGAAAACCTTCTCTGGACGGCCGCGTCCCTGCGCGCGGACGAGTGACGCGGTCACGCGGCCGTCCGCGGCGAGGACGCGCAGATGATGCCGCACGTTCGCCTCCGACATGCGAAGCGTCCGCGCCAATTCTCGGGCTGAGGCGCGTCCAGACTTGTGGAGTTGGGCCAGCACTCGCTGACGGGCAGTTGTCACAGGCATGGGGTGATTATACTCACAATCCTATTTTTGAAAATATATTTTTACATAATTCGGTTGACGAATTCCTCTCCAATGCTATAATCCGCCTGTTTGTGACAAGTTCCACTGATCACTGAAAACTGGTAACTGATCACTGTGAATTGGGAATCCACCTACGCCATCGCTTTAGAGTTGCGCCGTCAACACCCCGACGTGGATTTGGAGCAAGTCTCACTCCAGCAGATCCATCGCTGGACGCTCGCCCTTTCGGACTTTGAGGATGATCCCGCGCTCGTAAATGACGACATCCTTTCAGCAATCTTTCAAGACTGGTTTGAGGAGAACCTACATGGAAAATAACGAACTCAACCTGCCTGGCTACGACATCCCCGATGAAATGAAGAGCACGGTCACCGTCACCACGCTCGACCGCCTTCTAAACCCCGCCTACAACTGGGGACGGCGTTCCTCGGTCTGGCCGCTCATGTTCGGCCTGGCCTGTTGCGCCATCGAAATGATCGCCGCCCAGGCTTCACGTTACGACCTCGCCCGCTTCGGCATGGAAGTGATGCGCCCCACCCCGCGTCAGGCCGACCTGATGCTGGTCTCTGGCACGGTCACCAAGAAAATGATCCCCGCCATTGTCCGCCTGTGGAATCAGATGCCCGAGCCGAAATACGTCATGGCCATGGGTGCCTGCGCCTCGAGTGGCGGCCCGTTCAAGGAGGGCTACAACGTAGTGGCTGGCATCGACAAATTCCTGCCGGTCGACATCTACGTGCCCGGTTGCCCTCCCACCCCGCAGGCGCTGATGAACGGTCTCATCATGCTCCAGAAGAAGATCGACAAAGAGCAGATCAGCAAGGTGCGCTGGTACCGCAAGGGGCCAGATACCGTCGAAGTGCCGGTGCCCATCCTCGGTCCAGACTTGATCGACGTTCGCCGCATCCCCGACATCAAAGCCAAGTCCGCGGAACTTTCCAACCCGCCCGCGCAGAGCGAAGCGTAGGAGACCAGACATGACAACACCCGCTTCAACCCTGACCGTTGATCTGGTCGCGCGTTTCCCCGGCGTTGTCTCCGCTGACAGCCGCCCCGGCTACACCGGCTACATCGTCAATCCCGAAAAACTGGTCGAAGTCGCCACCGCCATTCGCGACGAATTCGGCTACGATCTGCTCTCCTCCGTCACCGGCGTGGACTATCTCGCCGATGGCAAAATGGAAGTGGTCTACCACGTGTTCAAGACCACGGGCGGACCCGCCTTTGTGTTCAAAACACAGGCGCCGCGCGAAAACCCTGTCGTGCCCTCCCTCGTCAATGTCTGGATGGGCGCGGAATTGCAGGAACGCGAGGCCTGGGACCTGCTCGGCATCAAGTTCGAGAACCATCCCGACCTGCGTCGCATTCTGATGTGGGAAGGCTTCGAAGGCCACCCCCTCCGCAAGGACTGGAAGGAACCGTTCTACGAGGAAGAAGCCAAGCCGTTCAAGAGCCGCTGGCCCGATGGGAAACACATCCTCGCCGAGGTAAAGAACCCCTTCCACGATAACATCCAATTCCCCACTGGCTTCGACCCCGAGAAGTTTACGTTTGAAGACCCCGAAGAGGCGCTCTACACCTCGCTTCGAAAGTATCAATCCGTGGACAAGGACGGCATCCCGACCGACCACATCCTCGTCAACATGGGACCGCAGCACCCGTCCACGCATGGCGTATTCCGCGCCGCGGTGATGCTCGATGGCGAGACCGTCGTCAGCCTGAAACCCGTCATGGGCTACCTGCATCGTAACCACGAGAAGATCGGCGAGCGCAACACCTTCCTGCAGAACATGCCCTACACCGACCGCCTTGACTATTTCAACTCGATGAGCAACAACTTCGGGTACGCGCTGGCGGTGGAAAAACTGATGGGCATTCAGGTGGCCGAACGCGCCGATTACATCCGCGTCATCATGGCGGAACTCAGCCGCATCCAGAACCACCTCATCTGGGCAGGCATGATGCTCAACGACCTCGGTGCGATGTACACCCCCGCACTGTACGCTTTCGAGGAACGCGAACTCATCCTCGACATCTTCGAGGCCACGGCTGGCTCGCGCATGATGTGCAACTACTTCCGCTTCGGCGGTGTGGCGCGCGACATGGCTGAGGACACGCTCCGCAAGGCGCGCGACCTCGTCCATGACCGCCTGCCCGCCAAAGTGGATGAGATGGACCGCCTCCTGACCGAGAACGAGGTGCTCGTCTCCCGCTTGAAGGGAATGGGCTATCTCAGTGCAGAGGACGCCATCCGCACCTCGATGACGGGACCGATGCTCCGCGCTTCGGGCGTCCCGTACGACATCCGCCGCGCCGACCCGTACTCTGTCTACGACCGCTTCGAGTTCGACGTGGTCAGCCGCCCCGAAGGCGACATGTACGCCCGCTACCTCATCCGCATCGAAGAGATGCGTCAATCGCTCAAGATCCTCGAGCAGGCGCTCAAGCAGATCCCGTCGGGGCCGATCCTGACCGGGAAACCGCAGTACCAGGTCAAGGTCCAGACCGGCGAAGCGTATGGACGCGTCGAGGCTCCGAAAGGCGAACTCGGCTACTACGTTGTCTCCAACGGCAAGCCCAATCCGTATCGCTATCACGTGCGCGCCCCATCGTTCATCAATTTGACCGCACTGGAAATGATGTGCGTGGGCGAAAAGATCGCCGACTTCGTCGCCATTCTGGGCGCGATCGACATCGTGCTCGGTGAGCTCGACAGATAAAGTGTCATGTGTTCCAGCGTCAAGTGTCAGGTGAATGAGTTCTGACACAAGACACCTGGCACCTGATACCTGACACAGGAGAACCTAATTATGTACGGTAAAGGATTACTCAAAGGTCTGGGCGTCACCTTCAAGCGCTTCTTCAACACCTACTGGGACGATCTCGTCTGGTCGTGGAAACGCATGACGACGGGTGAAAAGCGTTACCGCTCGGCGGAGGGAATTGCCCACCGCTCCAGCAAGAACGCGCGCGGCATTTTCACGGTGCAGTATCCCGAAGAGAAATTGCCCGTGCCCGAGGAGTTCCGCTACATCCCGTTCCTCGTCTACGACGAGGGCGCGGACGGCGCGAAGGAGATCCGCTGCACCTCGTGCGGCATCTGCTCCAAGGTCTGCCCGCCGCAGTGCATCTGGATCGTGCGCGGCACCGACCCGTCCACGGGACGGCCGCGTCCGCAGCCTGCCGAGTTCTACATCGACGCGGATATCTGCATGAACTGCGGCTTCTGCGCGGAGTATTGTCCGTTCGATGCCATCAAGATGGACCACGATTACGAAATGGCTTCGTTCACCCGCACCCTGCTCCCGATGGAAAAACTGATGAAGCCCGCCTCCTACTACGCGGGGATCCGCCCGTTGAACGCGACCCGTGAAGACGAGGCCCGCCGCGCCAAGGAAGCGGCGAAAGCGGCCAAAGCGGAAGCGTCCGCGGCGTAAAGCGGATCGCCGATCCGCCCCACAACTAAATGACTTTTGAAAAGTTGAAGGTTGTAGGGTAAACTTACGGCCTTCAACTTTCAAATTTAATCAGTGAGAGACAATGACAAATCCAATTACAAAAGAATCCGTTCTGGCCGCGCTGTCGAAAGTGCAGGAGCCAGAGTTGCACAAAGACCTCGTCACACTCAACATGATCCGAGACGTGGAGATCGAAGGAGATAAAGTTAAATTCACCATCATGCTGACGACGCCAGCCTGCCCGTTACGCGGCAGCATCGAGGCGGAAGCGAAACAGGCCGTGATGTCGGTGGGAGGCGTGAAGTTGGTCGAGATCAAAATGTCGTCCGACGTTCCCAACGACGGGCGGATGCGCGGCCTCGTCAATGTCACGATCAAGAATGCCATCGCCGTCGGCTCGGGCAAGGGCGGCGTGGGCAAAAGCACGGTCTCGGTCAACCTGGCCGTGGCGCTGGCACAAAGCGGCGCGCGCGTCGGGTTGATGGACGCGGACATCTATGGGCCGAACATCCCGACCATGATGGGCATCGAAAAACTCCCGCCGCCGAAAGGGGAGAAGATCACACCTGCCAAAGCCTACGATGTGGAAGTCATTTCGATGGGACTGCTCGTCAAGCCTGGCCAGCCGCTCATCTGGCGCGGACCGATGCTGAACTCGGCCATCCGTCAGTTCCTCAGCGACGTGGAGTGGAGCGAACTCGACTATCTGATCGTGGACCTTCCGCCTGGGACGGGTGACGCGGCGCTTTCGCTCGCTCAAGCCCTACCTTTGAGCGGCGCGGTCATCGTGACACTTCCCCAGCTCGTCTCGCTGGAAGATGCCAGCCGCGGCCTGATGATGTTCAAGCAACTCGAAGTGCCCGTCCTCGGCGTGGTGGAGAATATGTCGTATCTCGACCTGCCCGACGGGACGCGCATGGACATCTTCGGCACGGGCGGCGGTGTGCAGTTGGCGATGGGAATGCAGGTCCCGTTCCTCGGGAAAGTGCCCATTGACCAGAACGTCCGCATCGGCGGCGATAGCGGGAAACCCATTTTGGTGTCCAACCCCGATTCGCCCGTAGCCATCGCGCTGCGCGAGATTGCGGAAAAGGTCGCGGCGCAGGTTTCCGTTGCCGCGCTGGGCGGCGCCAACGAAATGCCGATCAACATCGTGGAATAACGCAAGTCAAAATTAAAACGCAAAAGGCTGTCCCCGACTTCGGGAACAGCCTTTTTGTTTGCCGTAACGCCCTATTCCATGAGTCTCACGTCAGGAAAGTAAATGGTGGGAAACGAAAAGTTCATTTGAGCGAATTTCCATCCCGACGGTTCGCGCACGACTACCGCCGTCAACCGTAGTGCCCAAACGAAGTTTTCACCCCGACTCAATTCGTACACGGTGTTCGTCCCGCCGCGCAGGATGTAGTGCAATTTTTCCCGAGGGGACGCGTCCGAACGATCCAGATAGCCTTTGACGAAATCCAAATAAGAGGCGTAGTTCTCCTCACCAATTCTCTGGGTGACAGTGGCGGTGGCCGCGATCCAACCTACGTCGCCAAGAGAGTGGATGGAGGCGGCGTCGAGGTCCAGGCGCAGATCGCCCCATCCCTCCCAGTCGCCCGCCACCAGTTCACGCGCGGCGGCGCGGTTGACGTACCATTCGTCCACGCCAGGTCTGACGCCGTTCGTCCCGATCACCTCCGCGTCCGCGGTGAACAAGTCCATGAACTGGTCCACCGCGCCGAGGTCACGATGGGTATATCCGTCTTGAAACTGTTGTAACAATTCGCGAATTTGTTGTTGTGGGTTCATGAGCGAGATTATATTCGCTCGAACAATCCGCGCAAAGGGAATCAAGGCACGTAGTAGAGGATCGCCAAAAGTGGACGATTGGAAAGCACGCCGACATC
>JBMOMR010000077.1:0-7021 GCA_049324715.1 Chloroflexota bacterium
CTGATTTATTGCTCATGATAACCTGCCAAAACAAGTTTACCATGAAAAGCGAATGACCGATGAAAATCATCACATGGAATGTTAATGGAATCCGCGCCGCGCTTGGAAAGAACGCGCTGGATTGGGCCTTTGCCCAACAACCCGATGTGCTTTGCCTGCAAGAGATCAAAGCGCGGCCCGACCAACTGAAGGAAGAACAGCGGACGCGCGACGGCTACGAAGTTGTCTGGAACCCGGCTGAACGTCCCGGCTACAGCGGAGTCGCCACCTTTACTGCCGCTTCGCCTCTCGACGTGGAACTGGGTCTGTCGGCCCCGCGCTTCGACATCGAGGGACGCGTCATCCGCACCCGCTACCCGGACTTTCTCCTGTTCAACATTTACTTCCCCAACGGACAGCGCGGCCAGGACCGCGTGGACTATAAACTCGATTTCTACTCCCGTCTGCTGGAGATCTGTGACGAGTTGCACGCGCGCGGCGAGAACATCGTCATCACCGGCGATTTCAACACCGCCCACATGCCGATCGACCTGAAGAATCCCAAAGAGAACGAGACCACCTCGGGCTTTCTCCCCGAGGAACGCGAGTGGGTGCAAAAATTCCTCGACCACGGATTCGTGGACGCCTACCGCCGACTGCACCCAGACAAGGTCCAATATACCTGGTGGACATACCGCTTTGCAGCCCGCGCCCGCGGCATAGGCTGGCGTTTGGATTACTTCCTCGTCTCCGAAAAGCTCTTTCCCCGCGTGAAAGACGTTATCGTTCACGAGGATGTGCAGGGCTCCGACCACTGCCCGGTGGAATTGCAGATTGAATGACAAATTTGATTGGTTTTGGCAGGAATTTATTAGAAAATTGTATAAGAAATCCTCGAAACCGCTTTTATTTTGATACGGTTGGTATAATGATATTTGTATTTGGAGGCACCTTTGAATCAGCAACGTAGTCAATCGTTTCTTGTTACATTTATCCTCGTGGTGGCCATCGGAGCCATGATCTACATGGCATTCCAGAGGGAAGGCGGCGTCAACGAACCGCCGCTGACCATCAACGAGGTTGCACAGGCCGTTCAAAACGGTGAAGTGGAAAAGATCACCATTGATGAAAACGATGGCCTGATCGTGCTTTACAAGAGCGGGAATGAGGCCACTGCGGAAAATGAAAAAACTTCGCAGAAAGAACCAGAATCCACCCTCGTTCAACAATTGCTTAATTTGGGCGTTTCGCCTGAAAAACTCAGCCCGGACAATATCAAGATCGAATCCAAGGCGCCCTCGCAGTGGGCTGGCGTCCTTGGCGCGATGGCATACGTCCTGCCTGTGCTGTTGATGGTGGGCGTGATGTGGTTCATCTTCCGCCAGGCGCAGGGATCGAACAACGCGGCCATGTCGTTCGGCAAGAGCCGCGCCCGCATGTTCAGCGGCGACCACCCCACCGTCACGTTCAACGATGTGGCGGGCGTGGAGGAATCCAAGGAGGAACTCAAGGAAGTGGTCGAGTTCCTAAAGGAGCCGCAGAAGTTCATCCAACTTGGTGCGCGCATCCCGAAGGGCGTCCTTCTGGTTGGTCCTCCTGGCACAGGCAAGACACTTCTCGCCAAAGCCGTTTCGGGGGAAGCGGGCGTGCCTTTCTTCTCCATCTCTGGTTCGGAATTTGTGGAGATGTTCGTGGGCGTCGGCGCGAGCCGCGTGCGCGACCTGTTCGACCAGGCCAAGCGTCACTCGCCGTGCATCGTCTTCGTGGACGAGATCGACGCGGTCGGCCGTCAGCGCGGCGCGGGCCTTGGCGGTTCGCACGATGAGCGCGAGCAGACCTTGAACCAGATGCTGGTGGAGATGGACGGTTTCGACACCGACACCAACATCATCATCATGGCCGCCACCAACCGTCCCGATGTGCTCGACCCGGCGCTCCTGCGCCCCGGCCGTTTCGACCGCCGCGTCACACTCGACCGTCCCGATGTGAAGGGACGCGAGGCGATCCTGAAAGTCCACGTGAAGGGCAAGCCGCTCGACCCGTCTGTTGACCTCGCTTCCCTGGCACGCGGCACGCCGGGCTTTGTGGGAGCGGATTTGGAAAACCTCGTCAACGAGGGCGCCATTTTGTCCGCGCGGCGCAACAAGAAATCCATCACCCAACCCGAACTCGAAGAGGCGATCGAGCGCGTCGTGATGGGACCCGAACGAAAGTCCCGCCTGATCTCGGACGAAGAGAAACGCATCATCGCCTACCATGAAGCGGGTCATGCCGTGGTGGCGAACGCCATCCCCGAAGCGGACCCCGTCCAGAAAGTGACCATCGTCGGCCGCGGACAGGCTGGCGGCGTGACGTGGTTCCGTCCCGATGAGGACCGCACGCTGATGTCGCGCAAGAAGATGGTGGCGACTCTCGCCTACGCCCTGGGCGGACGCGCCGCCGAGGAACTGGTCTTCGACGACATCACCTCGGGTGCTTCCAACGACATCGAACAGGTGACCCGCATGGCGCGCGCCATGGTGACGCGTTTGGGCATGTCTGGCGACCTCGGCCCGATGACCTACGGCCAGAAGGAGGAACTGATCTTCCTCGGCCGCGAGATATCCGAGCAACGCGATTACTCGGAGGCGGTCGCCGAGCAGATTGACCGCGAGGTCCGCAAGATCGTGGATGAAGCCTACAAACAGGCCAAGGCGCTTTTGCAGAAGTATCGCGCCCAACTGGACGCGGTGGCGAACAAACTCCTCGAAGCGGAAACGATCACCCGCGACGAATTCGAAGCCATCTTCCCATCGCCCTTCGGCAAGAAGAGCGGCACGCCGCAGGTTGCGTAAAACGTACACACGTAAACACGTACACATGTGAAAGTAAAGAGCCTCCTGGAGTTTTCCAGAAGGCTCTTTACTTGTTTACCTGTGTACTTGTGTGCTTGTTTACGCGCCAGCCGCTTCCTTGTGCTGACGCACCAACTCGCGGCGGAGGATCTTTCCGACCGTGGTCTTCGGCAGTTCAGCGCGGAATTCGTAGTGGGTGGGGACTTTGTAGGCGGCCAGTCGTTCCTTGCAGAAGGTCTTGAGTTCCTCTTCGGTGACCTTCTCGCCGGGCTTGACGACGATCCACGCTTTGACTGTCTCGCCGCGATACGGGTCGGGGATGCCCGCCACGCCCACGTCCATCACCTTGGGATGCGCCGCCAGCACTTCCTCCACTTCGCGCGGCCAGACCTGGTATCCGCCCGGCTTGATCAGTTCCTTCTTGCGGTCCACGATGTAGAAGTAGCCGTCTTCGTCCATGCGTCCGATGTCGCCTGTGAACAGCCAGGTTTTGCCGTCCTTCAACTTGCGGAGCGAGTTGGTGGTTTCGGTCGGCATGTTGTGATAACCCTTCATCACCTGCGGGCCGCTGACAACGATCTCGCCGATCTCGCCGACGGACATTTCGGTCTCGCCATCATCAAGGCTGATGATCTTGCAGTCCACATCGGGCAGGGGCATGCCCACCGAACCCGTCTTGTTCACGCCGTTGAGCGGATTGCAGTGGGTGGCGGTCGGCGCTTCGGACATGCCATATCCTTCGAAGACTTTGCCGCCGCTCAACCGTTCGAAGGTCTCCTTGGTCTCACGCAGAAGCGGCGCGGACCCCGAGATGCAGGCCTTGATGGAGCGCAGGCTGACCTTCCCCGCCTTCACTTCGGGACGGTTATTGATGGCATTGTAAAGCGTGGGTACGCCTGGGAAGATGGTTGGGTTGTACTTGTGGATGTTTTCCAGCACATCGGGGATGTCGCGCGCGTTGGGAATCATCACCATGCTGGCGCCTGCCGTCATGGCAAAGAGCATACCCGCCACCATTCCATAGACATGGAAGAGCGGAATGGCCATCAGCACTGTCTCTTTGCCTTCCTCAAGGTTGGTCATCCAGCTTCTGATCTGCAATGTATCCGACAGCACATTGAAGTGCGTGGCGACCGCGGCCTTCGAGACGCCCGTCGTGCCGCCGCTGTATTGGAACATGGCAGTGTCGTCCGAGCCGATGTCCAGTTTGGGACGCGGCGTGCTGGCGTGTTTCGCCAGCAGATCCTGGAACCAGATGTCGCCCTCCGCCAGTCCGCCCTCGATGCGGAATCCTGATTTCTTTTCCTTCGCCAGCGTGAACAGGACTCGCAGAAGGGGCGGGAGTCCCTCTTTGATGTTCGTCACGATCAACTTCTTGATCTTGGTCTTGGGTTGGGCGGTCTTGATCGTCTTGTAGAAGTTGGTCATCACGAACATGATCTCCACCCCCGAGTCATTGACCTGGTACTCGATCTCGGGCGGTGTGTAAAGCGGATTGGTCGCCACCACCACGCCACCCGCTTTCAAGATGCCGAAATAAGCCATCACGAACTGAGGCGTGTTCGGCATGAAGATTCCCACCCGATCCCCTTTCTTCACGCCCATCGCCACCAATGCTCCCGCGATGCGGTCAGAGATGGCATTCATCTCTTTGTATGAGACGACCGCGCCCTTAAAAATCGTACAGGCACGGTCGGGGTATTTCTGGGCGCTCTGATCCAGGAACTGGAACACGGGCCCTTTGGGATATTCAATTGATGCTGGCACCCCCTTGTCATAATTCTTGACCCACGGTCTGTCGCTCATATCAGCCTCTTCTCCTTTGGGTAGATGGGTGATTGTGTCCCTAGTATATACATGAAAAAATTAAAAGTCAATCAGTTTGTGGACGAATTTACAAATCTCCTCGAAAGTATCGTCTTTGACGAGGAACCAGTGGATGGACTCGTCTGTGGGCTTGAACCAGTTCGCCTGTCTGCGGACGAAGACCCGTGTGGCGCGTCTGATCTGGACCTTGGCCGCGTCCTCCGTCAATTGGCCTTTAACCACGCCCACGCATTCGCGATACCCAATCCCCGTCATGGACGGCAGGTCGGGCGAGTAACCTTTCTCGAGCAGACCGCGCACCTCGTCCACAAATCCCGCCGCGAACATGGCTTCGATGCGCGCGTCCACGCGGGCGTACAACTCCTCGCGCGGACGCGTCAGCCCGATGGTGATGAGATGGTAGGGCGAGTCCGTTTGCCCGCGTTGCTCGGAGAATTTCCGCCCCGTGGAGAGAATCACCTCCAGCGCGCGGATCGTCCGCCGTACATTCCGTGCATCGATTTTCGCGGCCGCCTCGGGGTCGAGCGATGCGAGTTTGTCGTGTAGCCAGTTCGGGCCTCGCTCCTCTTTCTGTTTCTCCAACTCGTCCCTGAGCCGCGCGTCAGGCTTCACCTCCGGCGGAGACCATCCCTCCGTCACCGCGCGCACATATTGCCCTGTGCCGCCGACCAAAAAGGGGAGACGTCCCCGCGCGTGGATTTCGGCAATGACCCGCCGCGCCTCCCCCTGAAACTGCGCCAGCGACCAGGTCTCGTCGGGATTCGCCACGTCAATGAGATGATGCGGGACGCGCGCTTGCTCCTCGCGGGTGGGCTTGGCTGTGCCAATGTCCATGCCGCGGTAAAACAGGCGCGAATCCGCGCTGACGATCTCGCCATTGAGGCGCTCCGCCAGTTGGATGGCGATCTCGGTCTTGCCCACGGCCGTCGGCCCGACGAGGAGGAGGAGGGGAGGGGCAGACCCTAAAGGTCTCTTAAGGCCTTTAGGGTCTTTTGTTGGGGAGTTGGATTCGGTCATTTCCATGCGATTATACCCATTCAAAATTTTTTAGCGTATAATTTCACTAATCCATCTCGCGGGGATGCCCATGCCCACACGCAAACTCAACGTATTCCTCTGCCACGCCAAAGAAGACAAGCCCACGGTACGCGAGTTGTATCGCCAGTTGACCGCCGAGGGCTGGATGGATGTTTGGTTAGACGAGGAGAATCTCTTCCCCGGGCAGGAATGGGATATGGAGATCGAAAAGGCGGTGGAAGCGGCGGACGTGGTGATCGTTTGTTTATCTGCTCATTCAGTGAGTAAAGAGGGATATGTTCAAAAAGAACTTCGCTTTGTATTAAACATAGCCGATGAAAAACCCGAGGGGACAATCTTTGTGATCCCCTTGCGATTGGATGATTGCCAGGTGCCGCGCAGGATTCGCGGTTGGCAGTATGCCGATTATTTCCCAAATGAAGAACACCCTCGTGCTTTCCAGCGCCTTTTATTCAGCATGAAGATGCGCGCCCGACGATTAGATATCCCAACTATAGATTCGGAAAAAGAACCTACTCATCTGAAGCTCGAACAGGAGGCTCTCCAGGAAATCAGTTTGCATGAAAAAACAGCGTTACAAGAACAGGCAAGTTTGTTTGACGAGAAAATACAACAGCAACACGGATTGAGTGCTGAAGAATTAATCAAAAATCAATATCACAACTCCGCAAATGCTAGAGTGGGCGAAACCAAAGGACTCGCTGGCGAAAAAGATAATAACCTAAATGTTCCGTTACCACCATCTTTCTCAATAAGACAAAGTTTTGAAAGTATTTACAATCGCCCTGGTGCGCCTCAAAAAGTTGCGGTTAGCAATGATAATAGGAAGAAGCGGAATTTTTTCATGGCTCTTGCATCCATTATTGTTCCTCTGCTGGTTGTAACAATTTCTGTGGCGATCTACCAGCGAAATGGGGCTAGTTCACAATATGACACGTATATTGAACTGGCACAGATGATGCGTGAACAGGCCATGGGCGAGACGGATCCCGTCCGTCAGCGCGAGGCGTGGAATAACGTGCTCAAGCGTGTGGCGCAGGCCGAAACGTACGGCGTGACCAGCGACACACTTGCCATGCGTCAGGAAGCGCAGGCAAAGTTGGACGCCCTGCTGGGGGTCGCGCGCCTGAACTTCAGGCCAATCTTTGCCTCGGGCACGAATGCCCAGATCAGCCGCATGGCGGCCAGCGAAACCGACCTCTACATGCTCGACGCCACGCAGGGAAATATCCTGCGCGCCGCCATCGACCGCGGCTACGCGTTGGACGGAACCTTCGATTGCAAGCCCGGTACGTATGGCAACAACATGGTCGGCTCGTTGCTGGACCTGCTGGTGCTGCCGC
>JBMOMR010000078.1:0-6987 GCA_049324715.1 Chloroflexota bacterium
TCCCCCTCTCCGTTATTGGGGAGGGGGGGCGGGGGGGGCGGCCCTGACTGCGCCGTGCCCTCACTCATCCCCCGACCCCTTCTCTCTCCCAATTCTGGGAGAGAGAAGGGGAGCCGTTCCCCCTCTCCCCATTTGGGGAGAGGGGGCTAGGGGGTGAGGGCCTACAACTTCACCCTCTCCTCCGTCAATTCCCTCGCCTCCACCATCGCGGCCTCGCGGATGGAGATCGGGAAGCGGTTATTCAGCGGACTCAGCCTCGCCCCGAACGCGGTCGGCCTGACCATCATCCACTCCACCATGCCGCGCACGGGACCCGTCATCGCCGTGGCTTCGCGGAATTCGGTCAGGGTCGCTTCGTCCCAGCCGCCGAAGAGGCCATAGAGGAACATGAACACGGGCAGGGACGGTAAGACGCCGATGAAGAAGATGAGGATGGATGTGATCTGCTCACCCTGCCAGATCAGTGCGGAGAGACGATCCATCAGCAAATAGTGGACTCCCGCCGCCAGCAGGGGCGCGCCGATGGATTGCCAGAAATAGAATTTTTGCGGATAACACAATTTATCGTTGACGAAATAGACCGTGATGTTCTTTGCCAAAATCCCAACGAAGTACGCGATGATCAACGCGTTCACTTGAAACTGCGCCAGCAGGATTAAGGCCAACACAACGCGGATGGTCTGCTCGCCCGTGATCATGATGGATTTAAGATACGGTTTGTTCGAGCCGAGTTGTACGACATCGCCGACCCACGAGGGATATTGCACCGCGCCCCAAATCAGCAACGGCACGGCATAAAGCGCCGCGCGCTCGAACTCGATTCCCGACGCGCCGATGATGAAACGCGGTCCCACTGCCAGCAACACCGCCGCGAGGAACCCCGACATCATCCCGCCCCATTTGTAGATCATCACCGAATAATATTGGCTGAGGATTTTTCGTCCATGGGAAATGGACTCCGAGATCGAAGCCATCGTGCCGTCAGTGAGCGTGCTGACCACGTTGAACGCGAAGACGAAATTTTGCGCCAGAACCCAGTTGCCCCAAATCTCCGCGTAGTTCACCAGTCGCGCCTGCGTGATCCAAATCTCGGCGGCCTGCCCCGCCGACCACGCCGCCGAGCCGAGCATTTCAAACACGCCGAAGCGGAAACTCTTTTTCACCACGTCCCAATCGAAGTGCGCGAGAAACAGGACACGCGCATTGAGTCCGATACGGCGATATAGCCAAAGTCCAAGAATGAACGTCAGCAGTTCCGCCGCGTAGGCCGCGATCCCCAGTCCGAGCAGTCCGCCCATCGCGCCGCCGAACGCGGGGTTCGCCTTTCCCCACGCGTACGCGATCCCCACGAAGATCGGTTGCACGATCATCGGCAATAAAACATTCAAACCCAGATCGAGATAACGCGCGTAGTCGCCGCGTTGCAATCCGCCGAACGCGTAAAGAAACAAACGATAGAACCCAGGGATCTGAATGAACGCGTGAATGATCACGCTCCACGCGTACAGCGCGTAGGCCGAACGCGGCGCCACCGTCGCGGCCAGCGCCACCACAAGCGCCACCTGCACCGCGCCCGAAAGGAACTGCCACCACACGAACACCTGTCCATATTGAATGCCGCGCTTTGGGTCGTCCACGCGATGTTGCGCCATGTACTTCACGAACGCAATGCTCGTCCCCATGTCGAAGAAAAACCACGCCAGGTTAAAGAACTGTGTCACGCGTCCCCAAATTCCCAGCGCCTGCGCCGAGGGCAAAATGTACGACGGCAGAATTAAATTTTGGTAGATGATCAACGGGATGAAGAGTACGACGCCCGTGGATAACGCCACCAAAAAGCCTGACAGCGGACGATGGAATCCCACCTGCTCCCATCCCGTCGCTTCTTCTCTGACCTTGAAGCGGCCTCTGTCCGAGACGATTTCATCCAACGCCTCGGGGTGACTCAAGCTATACCTTCGGACGTACGCGAACACTCCGAACGCGCTCACCACCATCAGCGCCAACACCACGAACAAGATGACTTGCTCCCCCTCATGCGGCACGGGCGCCACAGGATACGCCGCGAATGACATCGGCTCACGTCCCGCCGCGCGCTCGACGAGATGATAGATCAAGTAGTTGAAATATCCCCACTCCTGAATCTGGGGATTGACGTCATCCAGAAACGCGTTGACCACGAACGTATCCCCGTGCGCCTTCCAGACGATCCACTCGCCCGTTTCATACGCCACCACCAACGGCTGGACAGACGAGACAGGCGTCTGCATGTCAAAGCGTTCCCGCACCTGCGGCGCGCCGTTCCAGACGATCTCCGTGAGAAGCGGGTCATTGATGTCGAGCGACGTGAGACTCACCGCCTCCTCCATCGGTCGCAACACGAGCGGCATTCCCAGCGTCTCGCTGACTTGCTCTTCGGTCATGCCCGCGCCGAGGATCAACACCAACCCCGCGCCCTCCGCCAATCGCGCCCGAATCGACTCGTCATCGGGAATGACGCCGTTCAGCACGAAGACATCTGCTTGCGACGGGTTGTCCACCAGCGCGAACTCCGCCAACTCCAGCGCGGTCTTCACGCTTCCATCTTGTCCTGCATAGAAAACGCGCAGACTGTCATCGGCATGGGCGGGGACGACGAACGAAAAGGCAATCGCAATAACGATCAGAACTACAATCCACTTGCTGTGATGTTTGGCAAGCATAAAGCCTCCTCAAGGTGTGCGTGCTTTTTCGTGGTGCGGAATGGCATTCCGCACGGCTGGCTTGGCGGATTACCAATCCGCCCCACACCGCTAAATTTCTATCGCATTTTCTTTGATCACCTTCGCGAACCACCGACCACTATCTTTGACAATCCTCTTCTGTGTCTTCCAATCCACATAGACCAACCCGAATCTTGGACCGTATCCCAGCGCCCACTCGAAGTTATCCATCAGCGACCAGTGGAAATAACCCTTCACAGGAATTCCATCCTCGACCGCGCGATGCACCTGTGCGATGTGATTCTGCAAATAGCGGATGCGGCGCTCGTCGCGCACGCGGCCATCATAGTCCACACCATCTGGCACAGGCACGCCGTTCTCCGTAACCATCAATTCGCAAGTCGGCTGGTAGTTCCAGACCTGCTTCAAAATGTCGTACATCCCCTCGGGATAAATCTCCCACATCCCCGAATATTCATTGCCTTCGGGCTGCACCTGCGCCACGTTGACGACGGGGAACTTCGGATCGTGCTTCATCACCGCCCGCGAGTAATAGTTGACTCCCAGAATATCCAACTGGCGAATCTTCTCCAAATCACCACTCTGAATAATTTTTCCCGTCAGGATTTTTGCAATGGACGATTCCTGGATCGGCGAGGTCCCTTTCAACAGCGGGTCGAGCACGATGCGGTTCATGAACATGTCCACGCGCTCGGCGGCTTCTTTGTCTTTCTTCGAGTCCGTGGCGGGGTGGACGGGATTCAAATTGAGCGTGATGCCGATCTTCACAGGATGTTTCACTTCCGAGCGAATTACGTCTGAAGCCAACCCGTGCGAGAGCAAAATGTGATGTAATGCCTTCACCGCCGCTGGCAGATCCTTTTTTCCAGGCGCGTGCTCGCCAAGAAAATATCCCACGAACGACGCCACCCACGGCTCGTTGTGGGTGAACCAGGTCGTCACGCGGTCCCCCAAACGGTCCGCGACGACGCGAGCATAGTCGGCAAAAGCCGCGGTCGTGTCGCGGTTCGGCCATCCGCCTTTGTCTTGTAATGGTTGCGGCAAATCCCAGTGGAAGAGACACACGTACGGTTCGATCTTGCGCTTGAGCAATTCGTCCACGATGCGGTCGTAGAAATCCAATCCCTTTTTATTCACGCGCCCCGTGCCATCGGGCAAAATGCGTGGCCAGGCTGTGGAGAAACGATACGCCTTGATGCCCAACTCCGACATCAAGGCGATATCTTCCTTCCAGCGATGATAATGGTCAGCGGCCACGTCGCCGTTCTCGTCGTTCATGACCTTGCCCTTCGTATGGCTGAACGTATCCCAGATCGAAGCCCCGCGCCCGTCCTCGTTCCACGCGCCCTCGATCTGATACGATGACGTGGCGACTCCCCACGTAAAATTTTTCGGAAACGCAAGTGTACTCATGTTATCTCCCAATCGAATTCAAAATGAACGGCAACGCGCTCAAAACGACACAGGCGCACAATCCAACCAAAGCGATGATGAGACAGGCGGGAAGCGCGCGGCGGATCCACGTCCACCACGCGTACGTGTTCCAGGCCTTGACTGCCACGGGCTGTACTTTCCGCAACAGATCAGGCGCTTTTTCTTCGAGACTTGGGGCGGGCGCGGCCTTCGGGGGCTTGTTCTCCACTTTAGGCGGCGCGGTCGTCCGCAGGTGCGCGGGGATGGTGAGATTCGCTCCACAGTAGGTACAGGCCATTTGGGCGCGGCCCGCTTCGGGGTTGTTCGGTGCGCCACAGGCAGGGCAGGGAAAGGTGTCGGGCATGATGTTGTCTCCAATTGGGGGCAATTATACGGGCAGGTCATAGTTTGTGTGAAAATTAAAACAAAAAGGCTGACTCGAAATTGAGCCAGCCATCTCATATCTGAAGGCAAACCTGTGTAATCCGTGACTTCTACCCGCAGGGTAAATCTGTGGCTAATGCTCGCCCCTTGCCAGCGCCATGATCTCATCTTTGGTTTCGTAGATTTTCACCAACTTTCCATCCTGCATTTGGATGACGCGGTCCACGTACTGGCACATGCGCAGATCGTGCGTGACCATGATGCCCGCGCGGTTGTTCTCATGAATGAGCGCTGCAAAGGTTTGAACGACCTGGAAGGCACGCTCGGTGTCGAGGCTGGCGGTGGGTTCGTCGGCAAGGACCAGCGTCGGGTTGTGGATCAGGGCGCGGGCAATGGCGACGCGCTGTTGCTGTCCGCCCGACATCTGCGCGGGGAGATTGGTCAATCTGTCACCGAGTCCGAGTCGGGAGAGGAGTTCCGCAGCGCGGATCCGTTCGCCGTGACTCAGTTTCCCGTTCAGGCGCAGCATCAATTCCACGTTCTCCTGCGCGGACAGGAACGGGATCAGGTTGTTGGATTGAAAGGTAAACCCGATTTTCTCGCGGCGCAAAACCACACGCTGACGTTCGTTCATCTTGGCAAGGTCCTGCCCGTCGATGACAACTTGTCCGCTGGTTGGACCAAGCAAAGCCGCCAGGATGGAGAGCATGGTGGTCTTGCCCGAGCCACTGGGGCCAACCAGCGCCACGAACTCGCCATGCTTTACGCTGAACGAGACCTTGTCCACAGCGTAGATGGGCGCGCCATCCACCATGAAGGATTTGACAACATCTTTGACTTCGAGTGCGACTGTGTTCATGATAATTTCAACGCCTTGAGAGGTTCAATGCGGACGGCATAGATGATTGACACCAGCCCGCCGAGCGGACCGATAAGCAGGAGTGCAATGACGGCGATAAGCGAATTCGTCCCGTTGAAGATGATCGGCACGGTGGGCGGGAAGGTGAGCGAGAAGACGTACGCCAGCCCGCCGCCGATTGCGACGCCGAAAGCGGTCACAACCATGATCTGGATGACTGACGCCCAACCGACCACATCGTTCGACGCGCCGATGGCTTTCATCACGCCGATTTGCGGCACTTTTTGCAGAACCTGAATTTGGAAGAATCCGCCAATAACCAGGATGCCGATTAGCAGGGTGAATATTGCCTGCGTGTTGACCGTGCTCTGCTGGGCCGAGTAGCCAGGGACGTTTGCGATGGCGGTCGGGACATCCGTTATTTCAATGTTGCTGACGCGCGCCAGGATGTTGGCTTTTACGGCTTCAACGTCCGCGCCGCTCTTCACCTTGACCGCGACCACATTGACGGTGGTGCTTTCGCGTCCCACCTCTGCATCCGATTTGGTGCGCATCTTGTCCCAGTTCGAGAAGGTGACGAAGATGGACGGCGCGAACTGGTAGAGATTGCCATCCGTCATGCCGATGACCTTCAAATCGTAGAACTCGTCCTCTGTCCCCTGTGTGGAGCGGATGGTGATGCGGTCGCCGACTTTGATGTCGGTGCGGAGCGCGACATTTCTGTCGATCAGCACCTCGGCGGCCAGTTCGCTTTGCAGATTCCCACCCTCAATCACGGCAGGCGCGCCAGGCATGCCAGGCTCGATGCCAAGGATGGACACTTTCAGCACTTCGTCATTAGGCAGGAGGATGGCCGTGTTCGACGCGGCGATGATGCCCGCGCTTTCCACACCATCCACGCGGCGAATGGTGCGTGCCAGCGTCTTGTCCACGCGGCTGGAGGGGATGACGAAATCCGCCTTTTCCAGGAACACCAGCACGTCGGCGTCCAGGTTGGCGAGATATTGCTTGTTCGAGTTACCCAGTCCCTCCCCGAGGGCGGCGATGAACAAAACGAGCAACGTGATCAGCGCAATGACGAGGCTGACCAGCAGGAACCGCCCACGGTTGCGGACGATCTCTTTAACGGCAAGATAGATGGAAAGAAAAAAGTTTTTCATGATTTTTTGCGGCTCGGAGTGCGGCTCGTCGTCTTTTTGGCAGGCTGGCGCTTGGCTACTTTCTTCTTTTCTGGCGTCTGCACTCCAAATTTGCCTTCCGCGCCATCTGTAGCAACGTTGACTTCGATCGGTGTTGACCAGTCCATGCCCATGACACCTTTCAGCAACAGGTCCACGGGCGGGTGATCGGCGATGTCTTCATAATAGTAGGGCAGGCGGACGCGGCCGTCCGTCCCGATGATGAACGTGCCCGACATGACGAACGTGTCCTGACCCGCGGGGGCAGGCTCAGGCGAGAAGCCCTTCGTTGCCTTCAGGCGCTTGTTCGATTTCCAAATGTTGGGGGAGAGCAGGGTTTGGAAGAAGGAACCGCGCCCGAGGCCGTAGGCGGTATACGCTTTACGGTCAGGGTCGGCCAGGCAGGTCGCGCCCGGCGCACGGTCCGCGC
>JBMOMR010000079.1:0-6970 GCA_049324715.1 Chloroflexota bacterium
GGTGTATATTATCGACAAGACACCTGCCCTCCCTTTTACTGGTATCAAGGGTGTCAGCCACCGAAGCGTTCCGCATGCCCCCCCCATGCTGTCCGACGGTGGTGTCCCTCCCCCTCAAGGTTATGCGGCATATCGCGAGATATGCCGCATAACCTTTAATATGCCATCACATGGCTTTCTCAAATTAATTTCAGACGAACCTTTTGAACCGCCAAGCCCGCGACACTTGCACCGCACGCAAGTGCAGGTGAGAACGCAAAGAAACCCATAACTTGGCGTTCTTTGCGTTCTTCGCAGTTAATTCTATCTGAGTTGCAAGGCTCACCTGACTTATGTCCTCACCCCAGCCCCTCTCCCAAATTTGGGAGAGGGGTAAAATTTGGTTATGACCACGGCCTACACCTGGTTTCCCGCGCCCCAACACGAATACGAAGACCATCCCGAACGGCCCGGCCGCTTGAGCGAACTCGAAGCGAAACTCGATTCGTTCGGCGCGCAGAGACTGGATGCCGCGCCTGCCACGCGCGACGAGATCGCCCGCGTCCACGCGCCGCGCATGATCGAGACGGTGAAATTGGCTTGTGATTCCGGTGGGGGAATCATTGACTATGCCCCGACGTTTGTGACCTCCTCATCGTTCGACGACGCCCTGCTCGCTTCCGGCGGGACCCTGGGCTGTGTGCGCGCGGTTTGGGCGGGCGCGGCGTCGGACGCGTTCGCGATCGTGCGTCCACCCGGTCATCACGCCGAGCCGAGTCGCGCCATGGGATTCTGCCTCTTCAACAACATCGCCATCGCGGCGCGTGACCTGCTCGAACGCGGCGCGGCGCGCGTGCTGGTGGTGGACTACGACGCGCATCACGGCAATGGGACTCAGGCCGCGTTCTGGAAGGATGAGCGGCTGGCGTATCTCTCGACACACCAATGGGGAATTTACCCTGGCACCGGCAGCATGGACGAAGCCCCGCATGCGAAGGGACGCATCGTCAACGTGCCACTTCCCGCCTACGCGGGGGACGCGTGCTTCGGACAAATTTCAGAAAAAATTATTGCACCTACCATCCGTTCCTTCCGCCCGGAGATGATCCTCGTCTCGGCGGGATTCGACTCGCATTGGGACGATCCCCTCACCTCATTGGGACTTTCAAGCGCGGGGTTTTATTCCATCTCGAAGCGATTGGTGGAACTCGCGGGAGAAATCTGTAAAGGGAAAATCGTTTTCGTGCTGGAGGGCGGATACAATCCGCGTAATGTGTTGAATGGCGCGTCCGCCGTCTTCGCGGCGTTGACGGGGAAACCGTTTGCCGATCCCGCGGATAAGTCTCCGCACAGGGAACCAGATATCGAGAGGATGATAGAATCCATCCGTGCATGGCATGGATTTGTGTAACATTATCGAGGAGTGAATCATGGCAAAGACAGAAAAGTCCAAAGGCTTTATCCAACTCGAATGGGTCTGCCCGAACTGCAACAGTCGCAACCCGGGGCCGAAGAAGACCTGCGAGAGTTGCGGCGCGCCGCAACCCGAGAATGTGCAATTCTTTGCACCGGCTGAGGCAAAATTGATCCAGGATGCGAATGTGGCAAAGGTCGCCAAAGCGGGCGCGGACATCCACTGTGGGTTCTGCGGGACGCGCAACCCCGCCACGGCGACGGTCTGCTTGCAGTGCGGCGGGGACCTGAAGGAAGGCAAGGCGCGCCAGGCGGGACGCGAGATGCAGCGCGAGGCGCCCGTTGTGGAAGTCAAATGCGCGAACTGTGGCGAGATGAATCCGTCCACGCAGAGGATGTGTGCGAAGTGCGGCGCGCCGTTGCCGCGCGCGGCGGGCGAAGCGCCGTCCGTGCAGAAAAACGCTGGTGGCGGCGTGGACGCTGCCCCGTCGGCAGCGAAGCGGAAAATTCCCGTCTGGGCGATCGTCGGTGGAGTCGTCGCGTGTCTGGCGGTCATCTGCATCGGCGCGTATATGCTGTTCGCTCCGTCGAAGACAGTGACGGCGACCGTCAGCGGGGTGTATTGGCAGACGTCCGTCCCTGTGCAGGAGATTCGCGCGGTGAACTATTCCAACGAGGAGGGCAGTCCGCCGTCGGACGCGTATAACGTCTCGTGCCATGATGACACCCGCCAGGTGTGCGAGGAGAAGACGGTGGATCAGGGCAACGGTTATGCCGAAGTGGTGGAGGAGTGCCACGACGAGTCGACGCAGTATTGCTCGTACACCGTGGACGAGTGGACGACGATCCAGACATACTCGCTCGAAGGCTACGACCTTCTCCCTGTGTATTCCGAACCGAATTATTCCAGCGGACAGCGGCTGGGCGAAGCGACGTTGACTCTGGACGTGCATTTCACCAGCGATGGTGAGGAGTATTTGTATCATCCCGACAGCGTGGAGGAGTATCAGATGTATTCACCGGGCAGTACGTGGACGCTCCATTTGAACGCGCTGGGCGGGGTGGTGAGTGTGGAGTAGGGAAGAGAGCAGAAAATAGAGAGTAGTTCGTAGAGAGTAGAGAGAAGTGAAAGATGCCGCGTCGAAAAACGCGGCATCTTTTTTTTTGAGATGGAATTGCTCAGTTCAATTTTCCGACTGTCTTCTCCACCTCTTCCAAAATCTCGCCACTCTTCACCAGCGCCTTCATCGCGTTGTGGTCGGGATACAGCGGACGGTCCACGTGCAGGTGTGCCACGTGCTTGCGGATGGTTTCGCGCGCGGCTTGTGTCCCTTTGCCGGGGGTGAACTCGCGGAAGTCCAGCGCTTGCGCAGCGGCCATGAATTCGATGCCGAGCACGCCGTAGGCGTTGTCGAGGATCTGTCCGTTCTTCAACGCAGTGTTCATGCCCATCGAGACGAAGTCCTCCTGGTCGGCCGCGGCGGGGATGGACTGTACTGAAGCGGGCGCGGAAAGGATGCGCTGTTCCACAATGAGGTGGTCGGCGGTGTATTGCGAAAGCATCAGGCCAGAGTAAAAGCCCGGTTCGTGCGCGAGGAAGTCAGGGAGGCCCTGCGAGAGGGCGGGGTTCGTGAGTCGGTTGAGGCGCCTTTCAGCGAGCACACAGACCATCGTGATGGCCGCGCCCGCCATATCCATCGGAAGCGAAACAGGGGAACCCTGAAAGTTCGCGCCGGTCAATGTCAGTTTCATCTCGGGGACGAAGATCGGGTTGTCGCCCACGCCGTTCAGTTCGATCTCCACCTGCGAGCGGGCGTACGCGATGGCGTCCCGCGCCGCGCCGATCACCTGCGGCGACGAGCGCATCGAGTAAGCATCCTGCACTTTGGTTTTCATCTTGCCCGTTGTCAGGTCCGAGCCTTCGATGACCTTGGCGATATTTTTGGCCGAAGCGATCGCGCCCGCAAAACCGCGCAGTTCATGCAATTTTGTGTTGTATGGTTTCATGTTGCCGAGCAACGCTTCGATGGACATCGCCGCCGCGATCTCGGCCTGCTTGAGGAAGCGCTCCATGTCGTAAATGTTCAGCGCGGACATGGCCGTCAGAAGATTGGACCCGTTGATCGCCGCGAGACCGTCGCGGGCTTGCAGACCGGGAATCGGAATCCCCGCGCGCCGCATCGCTTCGGACCCTGGGAGGCGTTCGCCTTCGAAGAAGGCCTCTCCCTCGCCCATGAGGAGCAACGCGGCTTGCGCCATGGGGGCCAGGTCGCCGCTCGCGCCGACCGAGCCTTTTTGACAAACAACTGGTGTGACGCCCTTGTTGAGCATCTCCACCAGTGTGAGGGTAATTTCTGGACGACAGCCTGAATTGCCATGCGCGTGGACGTTGATGCGTCCCGCCAGCGCGGCGCGGACGTGTTCGATGGGCGCGGGGTCGCCGATGCCCGCGGCGTGATTGTAGATGAGGTACTTCTGAAATTCCTTCACCTGCTCGTCGTTGAGCATGGTCTCGGAAAACTCACCGATGCCGGTGTTCGTGCCGTACATGATCTCTTTGTTGGCAAGTTTCTCCTCCAGCATGGCGCGGCAGACTTTGATGCGCTCCAGCGCGGCGGGGGCCAATTCGACTCGCTCATTAAATCTGGCAATGGCGACAATTTTTTCGATGGTGAGGGATGAACCGTCGAGGACGATGGTCATGTTGAAAACTCCTGAGAAATGTCAATTTTCCATATTCTACCCCCGATGAACTACAGTCTGCTTATCCCCCCGCCATCTTGACCTTGTACCCCAATTTCGTCAGTACCTCTGCGATGCGTTCGCGGTTATTTCCTTGAATTTCGATCACGCCGTCCTTCACCGTCCCGCCGACGCCGCAGGCTTGCTTGATTCTCTTCGCCAGCGCGGACAGGTCATCTTCGGAGAGAACGAGATTCTTGATGAGCGTTACCCCCTTGCCGCCGCGTCCCTTTGAGTCGCGGTGCAGGTAGGCGGTCTGTTGCTTGGGCGGCAACGACTCCCCTCGCCCCGCGGGAGAGGGGGTGATGGCCTTCTTGCGCAGGTCGCCATCTTCGGAGGACCAAACGGTGCGGGAGTTGGACATGAGCGGATTGTAATGCAAAAGCCCCATACCTTCTCATTTCTTGCAGGAAGTTTCCCCGACGGGTATTGTTCCATTCCCAACCCTGTACTGAGACATCGATGAAAACATCTCGTTATTTTTCCAATATCCTGACAGGATATTATCAATATGATGACAGGATATTTACTATTTTCTGTCATCATATTGGATTTTTCTCCTTATGTGTGGGCAATGCTCTCCTGTCCGTTCATCTATTTGATCTAAGAAGGATTTGTTGTGTGTTTAGAGAGACAAACAGACGGCCCAGAAGCCGTCTGTTCGCCTTATGCCTTCACAAAACTCATATCTCGTGGCATTTCATCCCATGTTCTGCCATCGAGAGTTCTTCCCGCCTTCTTCTTTTGGACTCCGCCCCATTGCTTGAAAAAGAATGGGACCTTTGCTTTCTGGCACTAATCCTGCACGCCAACAACCCACCCTTCGACTTCGCTCAGGGCAGGCTCCCTCTCCAGCGGACGCGCGCCTGGACCTGACTCTCCGCCAACGATAACCCAATTGATTCCCCTTAAGATTCATCTTTGGCAACGGCCCCAGCAACGGCTCCACGGACAAAAACTTGATCTTCGCGCCCGTCCTCCGCAAATCGTCAATTCGATAGACATTACCACCATGCTTCCTCATTGTGATTAGAGGCCCCCTCTTGACAAGAGGCTCAATTCATTGTAATATGTCGGTAACCGACATATCTCTGGAGGCAACCATCGACACTCAGGATTTTCTCCCCCTGCGGGAACCGACCCTTTTTATCCTGCTAAGCATTTCGGCCGAGAAAAAGCACGGCTATGCCATCCTGCAGGATGTGGAAACCCTCAGCCAGGGACATGTTCGGCTGAGCAACGGCACGCTGTACGGCGCGTTGACCCGTCTGTTGGATCAGGGCTTGATCGAGCAGACGCCCAGCGATGAGCCCCAGACCAGCGGGAAACCTCGCAAGGCCTATCAGCTCACCCGGGACGGACTGGCCATTTTGCAAACCGAGATCGAGCGGTTGAATACCCTGGTGCGGATCGCCCGCCAGCGTTTGCCCGAGGCGGCCCAATGAACACCCATCACACTCGATTGTTGCGCTTCTACGGCTGGATTCTGTCGCTGTATCCATCCCGTTTTCGGGAGACGTTTGCCGAAGAGATGTTGTCCGTTTTCCAGTTGCAGGTCGAAGCGCACGCCGAAGTTGACCTGTGGAGCGCTCTCCAGATTGCGTGGAGCGAGTTGCGGCCTCTGCCTTTTTTGCTGGCCGCCGCCCACCTGCGCGAAAGGAAACAAATGAACACAAAAACTGGTCTCGAACGCTGGTTCGTTCATCCTCAAGGCTCATGGAAAGAATCTCTGCTGGCTGTCCTGCCCTTCCTGCTGATGGGCATCCTGCCGGGCATCATCTTCCTGACGCCTTCCCTCCGTGCCTTGCCCATCGCCATCGGCGCGCCGATTTTGATCGGTCTCGCCTTGATTCTCGTTGTTTTGGGAATGATCGGACTGTTCGTCCGCCTGCCACGCTGGTCGCTCGTTTATGCTGGCATCCTGTTGACGTTTCTCTCCCTGGGAACGGTCTTCTTCCTGACTGCATTTGGGATTTCGCTTCCCGTGCCTGCCCATTGGTCTTCCCTGTGGACCAGTGCGATCTTGTACTCCCTTCACCTCATCCTATTATTCCTACTGGTGGCGATTTTACTCTGGAGCGGAGACAGGTTCCGCCTCACCCAGCCCTTCAGTCGTGAATTACGAGCCGACCCTTCCCTGATCTCTTTTATGTTGTATGGCGGCGCCTTCCTGCTCGTGTTGGGGAGCTATGAGGATGTCTCCGGTGTGGACTACTACCTCATCCTCTCCAGCCTAGCCATGGCAATTGGCGCCTGGGCCTACCTGCGCACGGAAAAGACCGCTACGCGCCTTGCCGCGCTGACGGTTGCCACCACGGTCGCGGCCGCCTTTTCCCTGGTCGCGAACCTCACCCTGGTCGATTACACCTCCCCGCCCGTTGACTTCGGGACAGTGTCCCTGCCGATGACCGGTCTGTTCATTGGTCTTTTTTGGCTGGTTGCGCTGGCGATGATCGGCTTACCGCCGCTGCTCTTCCGCTCCCACGACAGGCAAATGGCTGGTCACGGGGCGTGATTGGAATGAAATAAAAAGGCGGCTTTGATGCCGCCAGTTTTATGTTTTTGCAAGCCTGCGGAGACCCCTCTCCCGTCTACCACTCCGCTACGCTTCGGGTATGCTACGCGATCCCCCAAGGGGGAGAAGCCAATACCTCGCAAACAAAAGTAACTTTGCATGGAAAACCGTCACAGCCATCAACCGACAAGCCCCCTCGACTTTGGCTCTTTAGTCGAGAGGCATGAAAAAGAGGAAGCCTTCTGGTACAGTATAGGTTGAGAGACCAAACTGGAACAGGAGGCTTCCATGGTTAAGAATAGCACACAATCGGTATTGTTG
>JBMOMR010000080.1:0-6868 GCA_049324715.1 Chloroflexota bacterium
CGCTCACCGCCAAGATCACGCAGAAGTGGCTGCGCGGCCTGATGGGACAAGTGGTGAACTACTGGGCGCCCGCGCTCGTGGATCACCTGCCCGATTCGATCCGCGCCTCGGCGGGGTTGCTCCCGCTCGGCCGCGCCATCGGTCAGGCGCATTTCCCCGACTCACAGGACGAACTCAAACGCGCCCGTGCCCGACTCGCCTTCGACGAAATTTTCTTCTTGCAGATGGGCGTGCTGGCACAGAAACGCGACTGGCAAGCCGCGACCGCACGCCGCTTCGAAACCTCCGACGAGTGGCTGGGCGCGCGCGTGGCTGGCCTTCCCTTCACCCTGACAGGCGCGCAGACCCGCGCCCTCGACGAGATCCGCCGCGACCTCAACTCTGGCCGCCCGATGAACCGTCTCCTGCAAGGCGATGTCGGTTCGGGAAAAACCGTAGTGGCGGCTTTAGCCGCTGGTATGGTGAATCAGTCTGGCGCGCAAGCCGCCATCATGGCGCCGACTTCGATTTTGGCGGAACAACATTTCCGCAACTTCACGAAATTACTCGACGGCACGAATGTCCGTCTGCTCGTCGGTGACACGTCCGAAACCGAGAAAGCCGAAATCCGCGAGGGACTCGCCAACGGGACGATCCAAGTCATCGTCGGCACGCACGCGCTGATCGAAGACCCCGTCCAGTTCAAGGATTTGCAACTGGCCGTCATTGACGAACAACATCGCTTCGGCGTCGAACAGCGCGCCGCACTGCGCAACAAAGGCACCACGCCTCATCTGCTCGTGATGACCGCCACCCCGATTCCCCGCTCGCTCGCCCTGACCATCTACGGCGACCTCGACCTTTCCGTCATGGACGAAATGCCCGCGGGACGTCAGCCCATCGAAACGTACGTGCTCCGTCCGCAAGAACTCGAGCGCGCCTTCTCGCTCATCCGCTCGCAGATCAAGGACGGACGTCAGGCCTTCATCATCTATCCGCTGGTGGAGGAAAGCGAAAAGCTGGACAACGTCAAAGCCGCCACCGAGGAACACGAGAAACTCCAAACCGAGATTTTCCCCGAACTGAAACTCGGTCTCCTGCACGGACGCATGAAGCCCGACGAGAAAGACCGCGTCATGGCCGACTTCCGCGACAAAAAATACGACATGCTCGTCTCGACCACCGTGGTCGAAGTCGGCGTGGATGTGCCGAACGCCACGGTCATGCTCGTGGAGGGCGCGAACCGCTTCGGCCTCGCCCAACTCCATCAACTGCGCGGCCGCGTCGGACGCGGAGGGGCGCAATCCTACTGTCTGCTCGTCCCCGACCACGAAGACGCGGTCGAGAACGAACGTCTGCAAGCCATGGCCGAGACCAACGACGGCTTCATCCTCGCCGATCGCGACCTGCAACAACGAGGTCCAGGCGAGTTTCTCGGCACGCGGCAAGCGGGATTTGCGTCCACGCTCAAGATGGCGAGTATCACGGATATTCCGCTCATCGAAAAAGCACGCAACCAGGCGCAGACATTATTCGAGAAAGATCCCAATCTGGAAATGCCCGAACACAAATTGCTCGCGGAGGCGTTAGGTCGCTTCTGGGGCACAAGCAAAGGTGACGTTAGTTAGGTAGTTCGATGGTTTAGGTAGTTTCGATAGTTGGCAGGATGATTTTGGAGTCTTGCTAAATTTTGGAGGAGGTTGAGATGGCGAAAATCGAGAAGTTCGAGGATTTACAGAGTTGGCAGAAAGGCCGTCAACTTGCAAATGTGATCTATGATCTGACCGAACACCCGAAATTCTCGAAAGACTTTCGCCTGCGCGACCAGATCCAGGACGCGGCCAGTTCGGTCATGCACAACATCGCCGAAGGATTTGACTCTGGCTCCAATCCTGAGTTCATCCGCTTCCTGAAAATATCACGCCGCTCTGCCAGCGAAGTCCAATCCGAACTTTACCTTGCTCTTGATCGAAAATACATCACCGAAGAGGAACTAAAGAAAGCCTACGGCCTCGCCACCGAAGCCAAGCGTCTCATCAATGGCATGATCTCCTATCTTCGCAAATCATCTAAAATCACCAAATCAAAAACTACGTGACTATCTAAACTACTAAACTACGGAACTAACAATGGTTAAAGCAATCTTTCCTGGCACCTTCGATCCCATCCACTACGGGCATATGGACATCGCCCGCCGCGCGACGCGCCTCTTCGACGAAGTGGTGATGGCCGTCTATGACAAACCGCTCAAGACTCTGCTCTTCTCGCCCGAAGAGCGGATCGCCCTCGTTAAACAGGCCTTTGCCGACAACCCCAAGGTCAGCGTGCTGGGCTACTCTGGCCTGACAGTGGAATTTGCCCGTCAGATCGGCGCGCATGTCATTGTGCGCGGACTGCGCGTGTTTTCCGATTTCGAATTTGAATTCCGCATGGCATTGGCGAACCAACGTCTCACGCCCGATATTGAGACGACAGCGCTTATCACCGCCGAGCAACACACCTTCCTCTCCTCCAGCACCGTCAAGGAAATTGCCATGCTGGATGGAGACGTGTCTTCGATGGTCCCGCCGTTCGTCCGCGAGGCATTACGTCACAAGATCAGCGACGGAGAACCGCAGTCACCGCCGAATGCGCTGAGGGATTAGGTACACACGTAGACACGTACACAAGTACACACGTGCCTGACCTGTTTACCTGTGTACTGCCAGCAAAATGCGATAGAATAACAGCATCCGTTCCACGGAGGCATTTATGGACATCCTTCACCTCATTGACCGTCTCGAAGAGCTCTTCAACCAGAGCAAACCTTTTCCCCTCACGCGCAACGTGATGGTGGACGAGGATAAGATGCTGGACATCATTGACCAGATGCGGATCGCCATTCCCGATGAGGTCAAGAAGGCCCAACAGATCATCACGCAAAAAGAGCGTTTTCTTGCACAGGCACAGGAGGAATCCAGCCGCATTGTGGAAATTGCCCGCCAGAAAGCGGACGATCTCGTCCACCGCGACATGATCGTGCAGGAGGCGCAGCGCCGCGCCGAACAGATCGTCTCGCAGGCGCGCGCGGACGCGGAAGCCACCCGCAGCGAAGCGGACAATTATGTCGTGGACGCGCTCACCCACCTGCAAAACGAACTGGAAAAACTCGCGAATCAAGTGCGGAACGGAATCCGCACGGTGGAGGAAGACCAGGCACGCCGTGCGCCGGTCGTCCCACAGGAAACATCCGAAAAATAGAAATCAGCCCTCGTCCAAAAGACGGGGGCTGATTTTTTGCGATTGAAATCGCGCCAACAATTGCAAAGCCGACCTCTGTCGGCTAGTCCACGAAGGTGGACTTCGCAGGCGTAGCGGCGACTTGAGTCGCCTTTTCCTCCGCCGCGAATCCAAACCACGGACGCAGGGTCGGATTACGATGGATTGCCAGTTCGTAGATCAACGCGGGGACGAGCACGCCGCTCAAAAACGCCAGCGCAATGGACGGGTCGGTGGGGATGCCGAGGCGCGTGAACTTGTCGAACATGGTTTCCTGAATGGGGACGTGGAAGATCAGGATGACTAGTGAGATGCGCCCGAAATAACGGAAAATATTCGCGGCACGCTCCGACCAGTTTTCCAAATTGCGCGCCAGTGAAAGGATCATGGCGATGCCGAGCAGGGCTTCGAGCGTGTTGATCCACAGCGATGGATAGGTACGCGTGTTGAAGTCCAGTTCGGGGGGCAGGAAAAGCATGAGGGCGAGCAACGCGCCAAAGGTCAGAATGAGAACGAGGGGCGAGCCAAAGAATTTTTCCAGCGGGCGCTGGTTCACTTCGTAGCCGACGAGGAAGAAAAATCCGCTTGCAAAAACAAGGTCAAGGCTGAAGGGCAGGCCATACAATTCCGTGCCGATGATGGGCGCGGTGAACGGCCAGAAGTAGGACATGGTGAACACGCCCACGGCCAGCATCGCAAACATCAAGAGCCAGCGCAACCAGTCCATTTTGAGGCGGCCAAAGATGAAACGCCAGGCGATCCACGCGAAGATGGCTACCGCGAACAGATGCGGAATGAACCACAACTGCACCCAGTCAATGTAATGCCCCGTCGCGTACAGCGCCTTGGCGATGCGCCCCGCGATGACGGGGAAAGTCATGTTCGAGAAGGCGGCCTCGCCGAGATAGATGATGAACAGCGCGAAGAAGTACGGTTTCATCAGCGTGTTGAAGCGCCGCTTCACCGTCTCGCTGAAGGCGCGCTCGGGCCGAAAGAACATGCCCGACAAAAAGAAGAACAGCGGGATGTGGAACGCGTAAATGAATTTATGCAACGTGGGGTGATAGCCGCTCAGGTCATTGTGCGCCAGCACGATGACGAGAATCCCAAGCCCCTTGGCAATATCAATGTAGCCGATGCGTTTTTCCATGCGGATATTTTAACCTGCAAACTCAAACGTGGGCATGCCCTCGGTCTGCGTTTGGATCTGGAACACGCCGCCCGAAAGCGGATATTTCGTGAGCGCGGATTCGTCCATGCCGACGCGTGCGGACGTGACGTAGAGGATGTTGCGCCGCGGGCCGCCGAAGACGCACGATGACGTGTGCAACGCGGGGACGGGGATCTCCGCTTCACACCGACCCGTCGCGGGGTCCCATCTCGAGACGCGTGCGCCTCCCCACAGCGCGATCCAGAGTCGCCCCTCCATGTCGGAGGTCATCCCGTCGGGCCAGCCCATCGAGGCGGGGACGTCCACCACGACGCGCGGGTTGGAGATGTCTCCCGTGTCGAGGTCGTAATCGAAGGCGCGGACTTGCCGCGTGGGCGTATCGATGTAGTAGAAAATTTTGTGGTCAGGACTCCAGGTGAGGCCATTGGAGATGCGGACATCGCTGAGGAGAAGGCGCGGAGAAGAATTACTGGTTAGAGAATAGAGATTGCCGCTGGCGGCTTTTTCTTCCATGTCCATCGTCCCCGCGAGGAGACGTCCCGCGGGATCGCACTTGCCGTCGTTGAAGCGATTGGTGGCGGGTTCGGTGATGGAGGCGAGCAACTTTCGTGAGGCGGGATGGTATCCCGCCTGGGAATGCGGAGTGTCACTCCGCACCACATCCCAATCCAATGTCACGAAAGAGGCGTGCAGCGCGGCGACGAGTCCGCCGTCACGCCGCGGCGCGGCGCATCCGACAAATTCGTCCAGTTGCAGGAAGTCGTCGCGCCCATCCTTCCAGGTGTGGACGCGTTTGCCAAGGATGTCCACCCAGTAGAGCGTCTGCGTTTTCGCGTCCCAGGCGGGGCCTTCGCCGAGGGTGGCTTGCGCGTCGAGGAGGAGTTCGGCTTGCATTAGAACCAATCGCGTTTGACGAAGACGAAGACCGCGCCGACCGTAAGTGCCAGCGACATGCCGAACACGATGGGGAAGGCGAAGGGCGAATGAGCGAAGGGCAGTTCCACGTTCATGCCGTAGAACGAGGCGACGATGGTGGGCAGGTTGAGGACGATGGTGAGGGCGGCCAGGGCTTTCATCACGCCGTTGAGGTTGTTGGAGATGATGGAGGCGAAGGCGTCCATCATGCCCGCGAGGATCTCGGTGGCGATGCTGGTCATTTGGATGGCTTGCTGGTTTTCGGTGAGCACGTCTTCGAGCAGGTCGGCGTCTTCGTCGTATTGGTTGAAGAGTTTCATGCGCTGGACGCGTTCCATCATCACTTCATTCGAACGCAGGGCGGTGGCGAAGTAGGTGAGGGACTTTTGGTATTTGACGAGTTCCAGCACTTCGCGGTTGCGCGTGGATTTTTGCAACTGGTCTTCGAGGGCTTCGGTGCGTTTGTTGATGTCGCGCAGGTGGGCGAGGTAACGGGAGGCGGCTTCGAGAAACACGTATAAAACGAAGCGATAGCGCTTGCCCGTCCGCAGGTGGCGGTATTTGCTGTTGAGAAGCGGCTTGAGGATGTCGGTTTCGTGGCGGCAGATGGTGATGATGACGCCGTCCACGATGATGATGCCGAGCGGGATGGTGGCGTAGGGAACGTCCACGTTTTCGCCCTGAAAATGGGGGATGCGTAAAAGGATGAACGTGTAGCCCTCGTCCTCGTCGCGCTCGATGCGCGCCATTTCGTCGAGGTCGAGCGAGTAGTTGATCAGGTCGGGATAGACCTCGATCTCCTTCGTGAGGAATTCGATCTCGTCGGGGGTGGGATCCACAACATGGATCCACGAACCGGTGACCGGGGAGTCCAGTTTGACGAGTCCGCCCTCGCTGGTTTTGTAAAAATTGATCATAACGGCCTCCTGCCAAAGTCTCATCGCGCAGGAGGCGCGGGCTTCCTACGAGATGGGAAAATTTCCTTGTAACGCATGCCATCCGCCCATTGAGGGCGGCTGTTCATCGTCTGAATCGGATAGATCGCTTTCGGGTTCCGGTAACATTGTTTCCTTATCGTGCCTCTGGTTTGCTGGCGGGGCAATTTTACGCCCGTTACGTGGATTAAAACAGGGGAAAACAGTAAAAAAAAAAGCCCTCGCAAATTTGCGAGGGCCTGGAGTTGCTACGGGCATCCGCCGAGGAAGGGGAAGAAGGTGCACCACATGCGGGCCGCATCCACCCACCAGAAAAATCCGATGCAGGCGCAGATCAACACGACCGCGCCCACGCCAATGACGATCGGAAGTGGATTGGCCTTCTTGCCAAGCGGCAACGGCCCCGCGGGGATCTGTCCCGCGTAGGCTTGGGCGGGCGGAGGCGCCGCAGGCTGACGCGCCTGCACGGGCGGACGCGAAACCGCCAGCGTGGCGGCGGGATCCTGGTCCGCGGCTTCGAAACCGAGCACGATCCCCTCGCCAAACGAGACCACGTCGCCCGGGCGCAAGACGTACGGAGACATGATGCGCTGACCGTTGACGTGCGTCC
>JBMOMR010000081.1:0-52460 GCA_049324715.1 Chloroflexota bacterium
AGGCAGGTTGAGTTCGTTATTTTCCATGTAGGTTCTCCTCAAACCAGTCTTGAAAGATTGCTGAAAGGATGTCGTCATTTACGAGCGCGGGATCATCCTCAAAGTCCGAAAGGGCGAGCGTCCAGCGGCGGATCTGCTGGAGCGAGACTTGCTCCAAATCCACGTCGGGGTGTTGACGGCGCAACTCTAAAGCGATGGCGTAGGTGGATTCCCAATTCACGGTGATCAGTTACCAGTCTTCAGTAAACAGTGGATCTTGTCACAAACAGACGGATTATAGCATTGGAGAAGAATTCGTCAACCGAATTATGTAAAAATATATTTTCGAAAATGAGATTGTGAGTATAATCACCCCATGCCCATTACATCCCAGCTCAATTTTGAGAAAGTGACGCTTCGCGTAATCCCCCCATGCCCGTGACAACTGCCCGTCAGCGAGTGCTGGCCCAACTCCACAAGTCTGGACGCGCCTCGGCCCGAGAATTGGCGCGGGCGCTTCGCATGTCGGAGGCGAACGTGCGGCACCACCTGCGCGTCCTCGCCTCGGACGGCCGCGTGACCGCGTCGCTCGTCCGCGCGCAGGGACGCGGCCGTCCAGAGAAGGTTTTCAGTCTCTCCGCCGCGCTGGCAGGGGATAATCTAGCGGGGCTGGCGGAGGCGTTGTTGAGCGCGGAACGTTCAACGTTAAACGTTGAACGTTTGGCAGAAGTTATCTTGAATTCCAATCCATTTACCAATTTACCAATTGCCAAACGGCTCGCGTTATTGATCGAGAAATTGAACGCCATGCATTATCAAGCCCGCTGGGAGGCAGGTGCGGAGGGGCCGCGCGTCATCTTTGGGAGATGTCCCTACGCGGCGGTGATCGAAGGGCATCCCGAACTGTGTCAAATGGACGCGAGCCTTCTGAGCCATGCGTTGAATGGAGATGTGCGTCAGATCGAGAAAATCGAAAAGGGAAGAGGCGTCTGTATTTTTTCGATACGCTGATTTCTATTGGAGTATCCCCAGTTTATGGAATATCGCAACCCATACATCCTGCATCCCACGCAGGCTTCCGATGATCATCCCTAGGCCGAGTAAGGCCAGAAACCAGAGATAACCGCCATAGGTGAATAAGTACAAAACCATACCCAGCGCGCCGACGCTTCCACTTTTGGCATCATAGTAGGAGAGGAACACGCTGGCGATGTTGTATGCGGAATAAACGGCCAGTCCAACGCCGCCGATGAAGATGGCAAACGCAATCAACACCAGCAGGGGACTTTGTGCGAGAACGATATGATGTTTCTTCTCCGCACTGACCCTCTCCAACAACGTTTCTGCTTCGGGCCATGTCATGTTCTCGTTTTCGCACAGGTCAAGGATGATGTCGTCGTGGCTTTCGCCGCTGGCCAGTCGCTCGAGGAGGTTTGCTTCGATTGTCGCTTTGTCAGTTTCGCTCATGGAATCAATTGTAATTTGGACTTTCCCTGAAAGGAAGGCGAAACCGAGTGATGATGGAAAAATAGCCTAAATGGGGGAAGCGAATTCTGAATATTTCCGTATAATGAATGCATTCGGGCGGACGATTCTGCCCTTTTACCAAGGAGAATGAAATGAACAAACGTACTCTTCCGATTTTTCTAGCCGTATTCGTACTGATGGCCGCCAGCCTGGCCTGCTCATTTGGTGGTGAGCTCGGTCTCTCGAACGCGCGCACCGCCTTCGACTCGGACGGCGCCCAGCCCACCTCGGTCTTTGCTTCAAGCGACGCCATCTATGTCGTTGCCGATCTTTCGAACGCGACCGTTGGAACGGTCGTCAACTCCAAATGGTATTACGTCAGCGTGGAAGGTGTTGCTCCCAACACGTTGATCGATGAAGCCGACATCACGATCGAAGATGAAAGTTTCTCGGGTACGGTGCATTTCTTCTTCCCCGCGGGGAGTGACTGGCCCGTGGGTGCCTATGCCGTGGAATTGTATCTGAACGGCACGCTGATCCAGACGGTGACCTTCTCGGTGCAGTAAATCTATCCAGTTGGCGACGCGCCTTGCGGCAGGAGCGTTTCTCGAAATGACCGAACTGCTTTTCCAAACCGACAGTTATTTGCAGGATTTCGATGCGCGTGTGACCTCCGTCCTGCCCGAGGAACGCGTCGCGGTCCTCGACCGCACCGCGTTCTACCCTGGTGGCGGCGGACAACCCTGTGACATCGGCCTCCTGACCGTTGACGATGTGACGTATCCCGTTGCGAAGGTAAAAAAGCAGGGCGACGATGTTCTGCACTTCCTCGGCGGCGACGCGGCGCTTCCCTCCGTGGACGCATCTGTGCATGGACAAATTGACTGGTCACTGCGGCACAAATTGATGCGCACGCATACCGCCCTCCACGTCCTGTGCGGGACGGTCTTCCGCGACTACGGCGCGCTGGTCACTGGCGGCGACATGGAACCGCTCAAAGGCCGCATGGACTTTGAATTCGCGACCATGCGCGGCGAACTCGTCCGCGAGATCGAAGCCGCGGTCAACCGCGAAATTCAGGTGGCTCGCGAGGTGCGTGTGAAAATCCTGCCGCGCGAAGAAGCCTTCCAAATCCCCGATTTGATCCGCACCAAGATCAATCTCCTGCCCGAGGGGATTCAGCAAGTCCGCACGGTGGAGATCGTCGGCCTCGATCTGCAAGCGGATGGCGGGACTCACGTCCGCAACACGAGCGAAGTCGGACGCGTAAAAGTCGCGGACTACAAGAGCAAAGGCGCCATCAACAAGAGGATCTACATCGAGATTGAATAGAGAAGCGAGTGGAGAGTAGTACGGCAAGATTCATCTTGCGACTCCAAGGGCAACACAAATGTTGCGGCACTAAAATCAAAAGCGCGCCTTACAACGAGGCGCGCTTTTCAATTGCCAGTTACCAATCACCGCTACGTCAAGATCACATGTCCGCAATAATCGCATTTGTCCACGCCGAGTTCCAGCGTACCGCCGCAATTCGGACAGGCGATCGTCTCCACCTTGATGGGGAATCCCTGTGATTTGAACGCGGCCTCATTCTCGGCCAGGTCGGCGCGCAGGCGTTTGAGCCGCACCAGATACGCGTCACCCGTCACCTCACCAGATTTCCGCAGGCGTTCCACATCCGCGATCGATTCCTTCAACATGCGCCGTTCCGCTTCCAGCGACTCGCGGCTCTTATCCTGGATCGAAACTTTCATCTCGGGCTTCTTCGGCATCGTTGCCAAAATCCATGCGACGACGAGAATGGCCGCGGAGACGATCAGCCCGACGAGAATGGGTGCGAACTGGAAGCCTGGGATCTCATTGTGTTTCACTTCCTGGACCTCGAGCTGGGTCGCACTCGAAACAGCCAGTACCCGCTGACTGCCCAGCCGCCCCTCATCAATGCGCGTGATGCCCGTGTTGTAGTTCTGCAAATTGGAGCGCGACCCTTCGGGCGAGAAGATGAGCACCTCGCCCGCGTCATCACCGATGATGACTTCCTGCCTGCCGTCATTGTCGAAATCCACGCCCACGATCTCAGTGACCTTGTCCGCGACTGAACCCGACCACAGTTTTTTCCCGTTCGCATCCAGCGCCCAAACGCCGCCATCCTTCCCGCCGACGATGATCTCCGTCGAGGATGGGTCGCCGTTGATCTCAGCCGTGCGGATCTCTGAAATGGCCTGTCCCATCCCGTCGACGAAAATTTGCGAGCCGTCCGCCGCATTCCAGATTGCGAACTCGCCATACTCGCCGCCTGTGAGGATCTCGCTCGTCCCGTCTCCGAACAGATCGTAGGAACGCATACGGCGCAGTTGCTCGGTGGAATTTTTCCACAAGATATTGCCGTTTGCATCCACGACGCCAAAATCGCCGTTGTGCGACGCGACCGCGAGATGGATATTTCCGTTCACGCGGGCATCGTCCATGCCGCGCAGTTCCTCGGTCCCCATCGAACTCTTCCAGAGTTCCTGCCCGTTGGCGGAAAGACCCAGCAAACTGCCGTCCTCGCCGCCGAGGATGATCTCCGTCCCGCCCTGGAACTTGATGATCGCAACGCGCGAAGGCGGACCGATATTCGTGGTCGTCTCTACGAGGGTGGCGGCCTGTCCCTTGCTGACTAGTTGCACCATAGGCGGGAAGATCTGGAAGAGCACCACGTCCTCCAGGCCATCCCCGTTGACATCGCCCATCGTGGATTTGCCGAACCCGATGTCATAAAACCCGATCTGGTTCCCCGCGTCATCGTAGATGGTGGCGTCGCTTCCGCTTTGGATAAAGAGATCGTTGACGCCGTCGCCTGTCAGGTCGATGATCTTCATGCTCTCGGCGGTGGAATAGTCCACAGTCCACAGCGACTGGCTGGAATATTTTTCCGCCGCCGCAGAACCGTTGAACGCAAATACAGCCGAGACGCCCATTATGAGCGCAACGAGGATCAGGGCAAGAATGATCGTGACAATGGAACGCGAATTCATGAATTATTCCTTCCCCCTTCTCCCGTGATCGGGAAAAGGGACGGGGGTGATGGTCAAGCCTTCTTCAACTGCAACAATCCATACGCGGCTTTCAACACTCCCAGAATGCTTTCTGCCGAGACGGTTTCGCGCGGACTGGAAGCCAGCACGGTAATGATTCCGCCTTCCGCATCCACCGCGTTGATGGTGTAATCGCCAATCTGATTGTCCACTTTTATTTCTTTGTTATGGACGATCTTGTACATTTCAGGGTTGACCGCGATGCGGACTTTCAATTCCTGATACGCGCCTTTGAATTTGGCGGGCTTCCACTTGGATTTTCCGCTGACCTTGCCTCGTCCCCAATAGCCATGCCGTTCCTTCAAGCGCTGAATGCCCGAAACGCGCAGAATATTCCCATCGTAGAGTTTGGCTTTGAAATTCAACCACTGGTCGCGGTAATAGTTCGTAGTGCGTCCTTTCGCGTCGTTGGCGGAGCGCGCCACCTTGGATGTTTGCCGCGCACCCGTCAGGTCGAGATTGCCGAGGAACCCCGTCCCTGGGCGGACGTCATCGCGCAGGGTATGGATGATCTCCTCGAACTCGTTGAACATCGGCGGGAAGGCACGTACCTGGGCGCGCTTCAGGCTGACGCTTAACACAATGCCGATGACCCACAACGCGATCCCGCCCGTGAGGAACGCACAGGATGGGGTGTATCCGAGCAGGTAGATCAGCCCCTCGATAAGCATCAGACCGAGTCCCAGCCAAAACAGGATGCGCGGCCCCTTGCTCCAGCGCGTCTTGGTCGCGTTGACCTTGTCCGCCTGCGCGACCAGCGTGGACATGTTCTCAAGGATGGAGCGCGGCTTGTTGCTGAAGTTCAAGTAGAGAGGAGTCCATCCTCCCTGAGGCGGCGCGGATGTGGCGCGGGTGAGGGAAGCGCTTTTCGAAACGGTGGCCGCTGTCAGTCCCGCGCGAGGCGATTGCGTCGTCTTGACGATAGGTTTGGAGTTTTCTGGTTTCATAGTGATTGTGCTGCTCGTGTTTCCGTTCGAACTGGAAATGGTCTGGGTCTTTTTCGTCGAACGGCGAGTCCACCAAATTACGCCCGCGATCAGTGCAATGACGAACAGGGGCGCGACGCAAAAAGCAAGGAACAGAATGACGTACCCGATAATATCCTGCATTCAGCCTCCAATTCCACCTGCAATTGTCCACTTATTTTGGCGAGGCGTCAATGGGCAATTTTGCTATAATGACGCCATGACCCGTGTGCTTTATTCCGCTTTCGATGTGGTGCCCAGCCCCAAGGGCGCGTCCACGCACATTCTGCACAACCTGCGCGGACTCGTGGAGCGCGGCTATGAAGTCCATTTGATCACGCCGAGCGATGGTATTTTACCGCTGGACGATTCCATCGAGGGTGCGCGGGTGACGCGCGTCGCGCAGGACATGTCGCAGAATTTTCTGGCGCGGGCCGCGGATTTTGGCCGCGCCGTGATGCGTCACATCGCGCTTGCGCCGCGTTACGATGTCGTTCACTACCGTTCGGTCTGGTGCGGATTGCCTCTCGCACAGGCGCGCCATCAACACGGATACAAAACGCTTTTCGAAGTGAACGGTCTGCCTTCGGTGGAATTGAAATATCACTATCCGTCCATCGAGCCTGAGTTGCTGATGAAGATCAAGGAGCAGGAGATTGCGACGCTTCATCTCTCGGACGCGGTCATCTGTCCCTCACGCGTGACGCGTGACTACATCGCCTCGCTCGGTCTGGACCCGAAGCGGGTGACCGTCGTCCCGAACGGAGTCAGCCCTTCGGATTTTCCCTCGTCGCCTCTGCCCGCCAGGGCAGGCCGCGTCCCAACCCTGCTTTACATCGGCACCCTCGCCGATTGGCAGGGACTGGACGTGCTCATCAAAGCCCTGCCGAAAATCTTGGAAAAGCGCGAGGTCAGACTCCAGATCGTCGGGCGTGGACGCTCGCGGCAACGAAAACTCCTCGCCAAGTACATCCGCAAATTGGGTATCGAGGCGAACGTGCTGATCCAGCCTGCCGTGCCACATCATGACATCCCCGCGCTGATCGCCTCCGCCGACATCTGCGTTGCGCCGCTGGGACTCAACGACCGCAACGTGACGCAGGGCGCCTGTCCGATCAAGGTGCTGGAATACATGGCCGCCGCGCGTCCCCTGCTGGCCTCGAACATGCCCATCGTGCGCGAACTCGTCCGCGAAGATGTGGACGCGCTGCTCTTCTCCCCGAGCGATCCCGACGACCTGGCGCGTCAGGCACTGGCCTTGCTGGCGGATCCCGACCTGTCGAAGCGCCTGTCCGAATCCGCCTCGGCGCGCGCGCGGACCAAATTTACCTGGCACGAGTCTCAGAAAAAACTGGCAAGAGTCTATGAAAATCTGCTGAAGTAGGCAGATGGGCAGTTTACATTTTTATAAATAGTGAATGAGGGGAACCGATATATAATTAGACAATTCTTTTTTTGTTTGAGTTGTTCTATTGAGTGCTTCTTCTTTTATGTTCAAGCCAGCTGTCACATTGCGCCTTGTTCTGCTCGTCGCGTTCATCTCGCAGGTGGTCGGCATAGCAGGATTGGTCGCGTATATCTCCTATCGGAATGGTCAGGATGCAGTTAATGCTGTTGCCCAGCGGTTGAGATCCGACCAGAGCGAGCAGATCCGTCAGCATCTGGAATCGTTCTTGCAATATCCCATTCGCATCAATCGATCCGCGTCATATTTTATCCAGACCAACGGCCTTTCCACGGGGGATGTGCCAGCCTTACAACAAAACTTTTTGCGGGAGGTCCGCAATCACGAGGAGATTACGAGCGTCTATTTCGGGGCGGCATCTGGCGGGATCGTGGGAAGCGGACGCGAGGGCTCCGGGGGGCCATACTACGTCTATAGCACGAGTCGCCTGGAGCCTGGAACCTTCGAGAAATACGCGGTCGATTCCAGCGGTAAAACAGGCGAACTCCTCAGCAGGGTGCCGAATTTCGATGCGCGGCTCCGTCCATGGTATCAACAAGCCCTTCAAGTAGAGCAACCCACCTGGAGCGAGATTTATATCCTCTTCACCGGGCAGGATATGGCCATCGCTGCCAGTTCGGCGGTACACGATCAAGAAGGTAACCTGTTGGGTGTGCTCTCCGTCGACATTTTCCTCTCGCATTTGAGTACGTTCCTGGAAAGTCTGGCGGTGAGCAAAACGGGCCAGAGCTTTATCGTGGAGCGTAATGGGTTATTGGTGGCCGCTTCGAGCGGCGAGCTTTTGTTTGCGGATGGAAAAGATGGCGGGAAAATGCTACGCATCAAAGCCTCCGAGAGTACCACTCCCATTATTAATAGTGCTGCCCGCGAGATAACCAAACAGGTTGGCAGTTTCACGGATATACAAGATGCCGTTCACATCGAATACAAACTGGATGGGGAACGGTATTTTGTGCATGTGCTGCCCATCCAGGACAGGTATGGCATCGATTGGCTGATCGTGGTGGTGGTGCCCGAATCGGATTATATGGCTCCCATTCAAACCGCCAGCCAGTACACTATTTTCATTGTGCTGACCGCCGCGCTTCTTTCCGTGGTCTTGAGTTTATATGCCTCCTATCGGATCAATCGTCCCATCCGACGGTTGATCGTTTCCATGGAAGCGATCTCGAACGGGGAATGGGGCGACGTGAATGCGGGATGGACCAGAATCTTCGAGATCCAGCAACTGGCGGCGGCGTTCAACCGAATGTGGCACGCCCTGCGGGAGTCGATGGAGCGTCTCTCGGAGGAGATCCGCCACCGCAAGCAGGTGGAACTTTTCCTGCGTGAAAGCGAAGACCGCTATCGCACCCTGGTGGAAAACGTTCCAGTGGGCGTCTTTCGGACCACGATCGATGGCAGGATAGTGGCGGTCAATTCCGCATATCGATCCATGTTCGGTTTGGATGAGGCCGACGATCTTGTGAATGTTGACCTGGATGACTGCTATCACGACCCGCAGGATCGACAAAAGTTGCTGGATGAACTGCAAACCAAAGAAAGCGTCAGCAGCAGGGAGATTCTGTTCAAAAAGAAGGGGGAGGGGTACTTTTGGGGCTTGACCACCGCGCGGGCGGTGAAGGACGCGAATGGGAAGATTCAATACCTCGATGGGATGGTGGAGGATATTACCGAGAGGAAACACGCTCAAGAGAACTTGAAATACATGGCCACACACGATGGCCTGACGGGAATTGCCAATCGAACCCTGTTCGAGGACCGCCTATTTCATGCCGTCGAGACTTCACAGCGCACCGGACAAAAGTTCGCCGTCCTGTTCCTGGACTTGGATGATTTCAAGAAAGTCAACGATGAGTTTGGCCACGCCCAGGGCGACTGGCTGTTAAAGCAGGTGGTGCTTCGCATTTCACGCGTGATTCGGGCCAGCGATTCGGTGGCGCGGCTGGGCGGAGATGAATTTGTCATCCTGTTGGAGGGTCTTTCCGAAGCGGGGCACATCCTGCCGATCATTCAGAAGATCCGAGGGACGATTGCGGAGCCTTTCTTCCTGAACAACCAGGAGATTCGCGTTCTGGCCAGTATCGGCGTAAGCATCTACCCAGATAACGGTTTGGACCCGACCGTGATCCTACAGAAGGCGGATGCGTCCATGTACGAGGTCAAACAGTCAGGTAAGAACAATTTCCGTTTTTTCTGTTAGCGCATAATTTGGATGTCAAGTTCTGAAAAGAAGGGGGAACGGATTTGCTAAATTTCCTCTCGCGGTGCAGAACGGTTCATTAACTTCATGGCTGGGATGAACGCCATGCTCAGGGTGATAATGGTGTATGTGACGCCCAATCCGATCAATATGGGGAAGGTCCCGAACGACTCGGTCAGGATGCCGCCCAATAGCATACCCAGTGGCATGGCGATCCACGCACCCGCGGTGACCGCGCCGAAAACGCGTCCGCGCATGGTCTGGGGGATGCGCTCGAACTCTACCGCGCCGATGATCGGGTTGAGCGGTCCCGCGCCGATGCTGGTGAACAGGACGGTTACGGCCAGCACGTAAAATGGCGGCTGCATCGCATAGACCCAAAACTGAAACCCCGTCAACACGAAGGCGGAGACAAAGGTGGCGTGACGCGGCAGGCGATGTCCGACGGCGGCGAAGATCAGCCCGCCGATAACGGCTCCGCCTCCGTTGGCCGCGATGAGCAGGCCCAAATTCAACGCGTCGCCGAAGACCTCCTTCACGTAAACGGGGCGGACGACTCCGCCGAAGATCGAGTCGAGGAAATTCGTCAGCATGACCATAAGCACAATGGACAGAAGCAGCTGGTCGTGCGCGATGAAGCGGAGTCCGTCCCGCAGTTCGCCAAAGTAATTTCCCGTCTCCGCTTCACTTTTGACGGGGACGGGCGCGACGATGACCAGCCCGATGATGCCCGCGGAAATGAAAAAGGAGGCGGCGTCCAGCCAGAGGACATTTTCCGTTCCGAGGATGCCGATGAAGAATCCCGCGAGCGGCGCGCCAACGAGGCGGGCGCCGCGTTCGATGACGTGCGTAAGAGAGGTGGCGCGTTCGATGGGCATGCCCGCCTGTTCGGCCAGTTCGGGAAGCAACGCGGCACGAGCGGTCCCTCCTGGCGTATCGAGCAATGCGCCGAGGAAGACGAGGATCATCAACTGCCAGAATTCAAGGCCGATGGTGAAGTGGAGCAGGGGAATCAGCGCGGTGGTCACGCCGCTGGCGATGTCAGAGATGATGCTGGTGCGTTTGTAACCCAGCCTGTCGATGAGCGTCCCGCCGAGAAAGCCTGCCAGCACAACTGGCATGATCGTGAAAAAACCAGTGATGCCCGTTTGGGTGGCGCTTCCCGTTGTCTGGAGCACGAACCAGGGAATGGCGATCGCGGAGAAAACATTGCCAACGAGCGAGATGGCATTGGCAATGAAAAGGGAATACAGCGGGATGGGATTGTTGCGTTTTTGTGAGTCGGGTTGCATTGTGCGGGATTGGTTTGACGTCAGGCTGGATTCGTCGCTTGAAAGATTCGGATCACTTCCTCGGGGATCGCGCGCGGGCTGCCCGTTTGCGCGTCCACGAAGACCCAGTCCGTTTCGCCCCTGACCAGAAGTTTGCCGTCCGTCATTCGGACGAATTCGTACTTACGGAGTGAGCGCACGCGGCGATAACTTTCGATCCACGTGCGGATTTCGATCTGTTCGCTCGCGAATGCTGGCAACAGGTATTCGATCAGATGCGAGCGCGCCACCCACGTTGCGCCGACGTGTTGCGTGGGGCCGACGCCGCCGATGGCGGTGTAATGTTCGACGGCGATATCCTGCATCCATTGGACGTAAGCCACGTTGTTGACGTGTCCATTTTCGTCGATGACGGATTGAGGAACGATCAGCGTTTTTGAATAGACGGGGGTGATGGCCATGATTTCAGCGTTGTTAATCCTTTGCGGCTTTTTCGAATGCGGGTACGACGATGTCGAAATATTCCTTTGAAATGTCCGTCAGTTCCATCGGACCCAAATCCCATTTCACTCGCAACTTCATCATCTTCACCACGTCGGGGCGGTGCGTGCGGTGGAACACCATCCCAGGGATGTACGCGGCGGGCAGGAATCCCAGCTCGAGCAGGGATTGTTGCAAGCGCGGCGACTCGGCGTTCACGTCGCAGGTCAACACTTCGGCGTTGTACTTTTGCTCCGCTGATTCGACGGCCATGCGGAGGAGCGTGCCCTGCGCGACATCATCCTCGCCGATCAACTCGATCAATCTGACCGTTTTGTCGTGTTCCTCGAAATGGAAGCCGACCGCCCCGAGGATGTGGTCGCCCGTCTGCGCCACGAGGTAGTCCACGCGGCGCGAGCGAAGTTGCGCGTAGCCCATGTCCACTTGCAGGGCGGAGAAGATCTCAGGTTCCACGTAGCGTCCATGCTCGATCTTGAGTAGACGCACCATCGCCTCGCCTGTCAGCGGCTTGACGTCGAATTTGCCATCGGAGGGGTAGGGCCTGACCTTGGCCTGCACCGCGACGGAATCGTCCAATTCCAAATTTCGGAGCGAGAGTTTTGCCAGGGGCACCACTTCGGGGATGATGACCACGTCTCCAGGTTCGCGCAGGACGCGTCCGTTGCCAAATAACTGTCCGTGGATGAAGAAACTCTCGCGCCACGTCATCTGGTAGGCCATCGGCAAAAATCCCAGCGGGACCATGCCGAGACGCTCGCAGATCTTCTGTGTCTTGGGGTGGGTCGTCCGTGCTTCGGCGAAGGCGAACTCCACGCGCTCGTCCGACGCGTCGATCAACGCCGCGAGCAGCGATCGGCCCAGGCCTTTGCCACCCGCCTCGGGGTCCACGACGACGCGCCCGATCTCGCCGATGTTGTCGTTGTAGTCGCCCGCGTTCAACATGCACGCGCCCGAAGCGACGACGCGTCCCTCGTCTTCGGCCACCAGCCAGATAATGTGGTCCGAATAGATGCCGCGCTTCACCCACATCGGGTCGTAAAATTCGGGGATGGCGTAATCGTCGCCATAGTTGACGCGGAACAGGTTGATGATGCCTTCGATGTCTTCTTCACGTACGGGTCGGATGTTCATGCGAATCTCCTATCGATAAATCGTTGCGTCTGTTGATAAAACGATCTTCATCGCGAATGCCGCGAATAACGCGAATGAGATGGATTGCTTTTAAACCAATTCGCATTATTTGCCCATTCGCGCCGCTCGCGTTAAAAAGACTTTGGCTCCACGACCAATTATCAGTAATTACCAGTTACCAATTACTGATCCCTGAAAACTGCTCACTGCACACTGAGCAACGCCTGCCTCTGCTCCACCGTCTCGCCCTGCTTCACACGGATGCGTCCCACCACGCCCGCCTTGGGCGCTTTCAACTCGTTCTGCATTTTCATGGATTCGAGAATGACCAACACCTGTCCCTTTTCAACTTCGTCGCCCTCGTTGACGGGGATCGAAACGACCAGGCCAGGCATCGGCGCCTTGAGGTGATATTCGCCCGCTTCGACCACTCCACCCCCCGCGGCTGCGCGCAGACGCCGCTCGCGTTCATCCTCGACGGTCACGTTGTACTGGCGGCCGCGCGTCAGTACCTGCCAGCCCTCCTCCGTCTCGTAGACGTAGGACTCGTACGACTTCCCGTCCACGATCAACGAGAAGACAGGTTGTCCGCTGACCGATTCGAAGTCCACTTCCTGCACGCGACCATCGATTGCCACGTGATGCTCATCGATGATCTCGATCAAATATTCTTTTCCGTCCAGCGTTGTAATGTATTTCATTGCTCACCTAATACTGATAACTGATTACTGGTCACTGAACACTGATTCATCGATGCATCCTCTCCCAGCGTCCGACCCACTTCCAGTTGCTGGCGTCGCGTTCCCCGCGGCGGACGATCTGCGCGGAGCGTTGGGTCTGTTGGTGGGCCACCAGCGTGGAGAAAATGGCCGCGATCTCGGGGAAGTATTCCTTGCTCTCGGCCAGTTCCTCCATCGAGAAGCGTTCCTCCACGAAGCGCGTGTCGTACTGTCCCGCCATGAAGCGGGTCGAGTCCATCAGGCTTTGGTGGAAGGGAATGTTCGTCCGCACGCCGACGATGCGATATTCTTCCAGCGCGCGGCGCATCCGCAGAATGGCTTGGGCGCGCGTCTCGCCCCACACGATCAACTTCGCGATCATCGGGTCATAGTAGGGCGTGATCTCGAAGCCAGGGTACATGCCTGTATCCACGCGGATGCCTGGGCCTGTGGGCAGGATTGCCTGCGAGATGCGTCCCGTCGAAGGCAGGAATCCGTTGTACGGGTCCTCGGCATTGACGCGACACTCGATGGATGCGCCCGTCATTTTCACGTCTTCCTGCTTGTAACTCAACGCGCGTCCGCGCGCCACACGGATCTGCTCCTTCACGATGTCGATGCCTGTCACCATCTCGGTGATGGGATGTTCCACCTGCAGGCGCGTGTTCATTTCAAGGAAGTAAAAATTTTTGTCCTTGTCGAGCAGGAACTCGATGGTGCCAGCGTTCATGTAATCCACCGACTGTGCGGCCTTAACGGCTACCGCGCCCATGCGCGCCCGCAGCTCCTCGTCCATCACGGGGGAGGGAGTCTCCTCCACCAATTTTTGGTGACGTCTCTGCAACGAGCAATCGCGCTCGCCCAAATGGATCGCATTCCCATGCCCATCGGCCATGATCTGGAATTCGATGTGACGCGCGCCTTCGACCAGTTTCTCGAGATAGACGTTCCCGTCCCCGAACGCGGACTCGGCCTCGCGTCGCGCGGACATCAGGAGGGCGGGCATCTCCTCGATGGAGCGCACCTCCCTCATGCCTTTTCCGCCTCCGCCCGCCGTGGCTTTGATCAGCAACGGAAAGCCGATTCTTGGTGCGAACGCGAGCAGATCTTCATTTGATAAATTGCCGACATCTTCGGTGCCAGGCACCACTTTCACTCCCGCCTTGACGACCGTGGAACGCGCCACGCCTTTATCGCCCATCGCCGCGATGGCGGACGGTTTCGGGCCGATGAAGGTGATGCCCTCGTCGAGACAGGCCTGCGCGAAATCCTCGCGCTCCGCCAGGAATCCATAGCCAGGATGCACCGCGTCCGCGCCCGACTTGCGGACGATGTCCATGATCTTGTCGAGCCGCAGATACGATTCGCGTGAAGGCGCGGGGCCGAGCAGGTATGCCTCATCCGCATAACGGACGTGCAGCGCCTGCCGATCTGCTTCTGAATATACCGCCACCGTGTCCACGCCCAACTCGCGGCAGGCACGGATGATGCGGACGGCGATCTCACCTCGGTTTGCTACCAGTACTTTGTTAACCATGTTACCTCGTCGGTAGGGGCGGGGTCCTTCCGCCCTGGGCGAGATGACCTCGCCCCTACGTTTTAAAATTTACAACGGAATATTCCCATGCTTCTTCGCAGGGTTGGCATCGCGCTTGTTGCTCAACATCTCGAGCGCATTGATGAGGCGCGGACGCGTTTCCTTCGGCTCGATCACTTCATCGAGATAGCCGCGTTGCGCGGCGATGTATGGATTGGCGAATTTCTCGCGATACTCGGCCACCAACTCCGCCTTGCGCTTGACGGGGTCTTCCGCCTTGTCCAATTCCTTGCGGAAGATGATGTTCACCGCGCCGTCGGGACCCATCACGGCCAGTTCGGCGCTGGGCCAGGCCAGGTTCACGTCGCCGCGAATGTGTTTGCTGGACATAACGCAGTACGCGCCACCGTAGGCTTTGCGCGTCACCACGGTCAACTTCGGGACGGTGGCTTCGCAATAGGCGTAGAGCAGTTTCGCACCCGAGCGGATGATGCCGCCGTGCTCCTGGATCGTGCCAGGCAGGAAGCCAGGCACATCTTCAAAGGTGATGATGGGAATATTGAACGAGTCGCACACGCGGACGAAGCGCGCTCCCTTCTCCGACGCGTCGATATCCAACACGCCTGCCAGGACAGCAGGCTGGTTCGCCACGATTCCCACCGAATGTCCGCCCAGCCGCGCAAATCCGACCACGATGTTTTGTGCGAAGTTCTCGTGGATCTCGAAGAACTGTCCGCCATCCACCACGGCGCGGATCACTTCCTTGATATCGTAGGGTTTGCCAGGTTCATCGGGAATGAGGGTGTCCAGCGAATCTTCCATGCGCAGGGGATTGTCGCCGACATCCACGAAGGGCGGGTCTTCCATGTTGTTTTGCGGGAGGTAGCCAAGCAGTTTGCGGATGAGGTAGAGCGTATCCGCTTCGGAATCCGCGGCCACGTGACACACCCCCGATTTTTCCGAGTGGATGGACGCGCCGCCCAGGTCTTCGAACGAGACTTCCTCGTGCGTGACGGTCTTGACCACATCGGGACCCGTCACGAACATGTACGAGGAGCCGCGCACCATGAAGATGAAGTCGGTGAGGGCAGGCGAGTAAACCGCTCCGCCCGCGCAGGGTCCCATGATGGCAGAAATTTGAGGGATGACGCCCGAAGCGAGCGTATTCTTCAGGAAGATGTCCGCGTAGCCTGCCAGCGAGACGACTCCCTCCTGGATGCGCGCCCCGCCCGAATCGTTCAAGCCGATGACGGGCGCGCCGTTCTTCATGGCCATGTCCATGATCTTGCAGATCTTCTCGGCATGCACTTCGCCGAGACTTCCACCCAGCACCGTGAAATCCTGCGAGAAGACGTAGACAAGGCGGCTTTCGATGGTGCCCCAACCCGTCACGACCGAGTCGCCGGGGAAAACCTGTTGGTCGAGGCCGAAATCTTTGGTGCGGTGGACGACGAAACTGTCCACTTCGCGGAAGGAGCCTTTGTCGAGCAGGAGGTCGATGCGTTCGCGGGCAGTCAGGCGACCTTTTTTGTGCTGTGCGTCGATGCGCTCCTGCCCACCGCCAAGGCGGGATTGGGCTTTTCGTTCACGTAGTGTTTTGATCCGTGTTTGATTGCTCATGTCTCTCTCTTTGGCGAAAGTAGGAAATGGCTTTCTTGTTGAAAAAATCGAGGGCGGCCACGCCGAGCAGGAGGATTGTCAAGCCTAGCGCGAACGGCCAGTTGGGACTGGCGATTTGGAGCAGAAGTCTGTCTGCCCACCACCAGAGCGTGTAGCCAAGTACATAGAAAGCGAAATAGAATCGGGCGCGGGAGTTTCGGAGGCGAATCGCCATCCACGTCGCGAGGCCGCTCAAGGTCCAGAAAGAAGCGGTGAGGACGATGTAGAGAGGGCCTGGTCGAGGCGCAAACTCTTTCAGCAGGTCCCAATCCGCGAGTGCGGCGCCCAATCGAATGGCGTTCCACGTCGTGAGAGTTAACACCACGAACAATAAACTAGTTACAGAACCAGGACGTTTGGTCATTTTGATTGATATTGAACTAAATCTTTTTTCCCGAACTCGGCGATCTTCAGAGACCACTCATCGAATTGCCCGTAATACGGAGGTCTTTGAAGGATGTCGGGATTTGAGAAAATGTAATCGAGGCCGATAGAGGCGAGGTACTCGTCGGCGCGGCCCGCGCGCAGGGCGAGAAAATAATCGTAACTGTTGATCAAGCCGTCCATGTTGACGATGGTTCGGCCTTCGATGAAGTACGCCACATTCCCGCCGCCCGTCATACCGATGAGCGCGCCATCCTCCGTGTTGGCTTCAAGGAAGGAAGCGGCGTCGAGATAGGGTTGCCCCGCGCGCTGAGTCCCGTATGGCATGCGGCGCACGATGACGGTCGCGAAGGTGACGAGGTAAAGGATGGCGAGGAGTGATGTGATGGCCCAAACCACGCCATCGCTCGTGATTTTTCTTCCCGCAGACGGAGAGAGGAGCGGTAATTTGTAAAGCGGACGTGTGAGCAGATCGAACATCAACGCGCCGATCAAAGTGAACAGGAGCATCTGGCTCACCCAGTACCAGTCCTTCGAACCCGCGTAGCCCTGTCCGTTGTAATAAAACATTTGCACGAGCGATGCGGTGAATAAAAGTGGCATGCTCATCGAAATGGCGGCGCGCTTGCTTCGTTGCAGACGTGGAAAAAGAATCATCACCACAGCAGTCGTCAGCAGGCCAAGAGCGAGCCAGATATTGAGCCCCAGCGCTTTTGTAAATTTGTAGATCATGTCCACCACGGGGCCCCAGGCGTTCATCCCTTCGGCGCGTTCCAGCCCAAGGAATCCCGCGAGCGAAGCGATCGGCGTGCCGTAGGCCGTCCCTTGCAGGGAACCCCACCAGGCTTTCACCTGTCCGCTCACGGGCATGAACGTCCCGAACATCCACTTGTTGAACAGCATGTACGCGGCCAGCGCACCGCCAAGGATTCCGTAATATTGGATTCCCTCTCGGAAAATATTTTTCCAATCCAGCGGGACTTTTTCCAGACGACTGCGCGTCGCCGTGCGACTGACGCCCGTCATCAAAAGGACAAAGATTGTGTAAACCGCCAATGCGCTTCGCGGCAGACCCGACAGCGCGCCGCCCGTCAACAGGCCGATCATCAGGGACGCGACGAGTCCCGAGCCAAGCAGGGATGCAAAAATGAAACGTAAAACGTAATTCGTAATTTTGGTGGTGGAGTGGTAAAAGCCGAAGAAGTAGAAAATCGGGATTTGGATCGCCAGTCCCAACGCGGCGAAGACGACGGCCGAGCGCGTGTAGGCAAAATATTCTGGCAGACCCGCGCGCATCGCCACGCTGACGAGCGCCGCGAAGACAATGATTCCCGCGTCGAGGATAAGACGCGTCCGCATGGCCGTGCCGCGCAGCAGAATCCACGTGCCCGCGAGAAACGCGAAGAAGACCGTGTCGAGGCGGGAAAATGTCATCGCAACCGCGAGCAGGCTGAAGGTCAGGAGTTGACGCGAGGAGAGGGGGGAGTCCGCTTTGAGATTGGATAGTGCGAGCAGGAACGCGGTCATCGTCAACGCGGTGAGACCCGTCTCAAGGCCGAACATCGTCACGTTGTAGTGGATGGAGTAATCGAAGACCCAATACACCGCGGCGAGGACGGCCGCGGGCGTGGACAATGTCCGCTTGACGAGGCGGAAGAGTAGGACGCCCGTCCCCGCGCTGATGAGGCCAGAAACGACGACGAGGACGCGCAGAGGCAGGATCAGGTCGAAGCGGGCGAGCGAGAAGATGGGGATGCAAACCAACATCCAAAGCGGATGGTAGCCGTTGGAGAGGTTGATCCCGTCCATGGTGGAGCCATGTCCCTCGCTGATATTTTGCGCCACTTTGAAATAGTAATAAGCATCGTCGCGGATGAACCACTCCACGAAGTTGTGCGCTTCGGAAAACGCCGCGTAGAGATAGAGCGCCATGATGACGGCGACGAGGGAGATTTCGAAGGTGCGGGAGAATTTTGTTGAGGACATTAAAAAGTAGATGCGAGATAGGGGTTAGAAGTTAGGAGTTGGGATGTTGGCCATCCTGTGTTCGGAAAACTAACCGATCTCCAGAGTGACTTTTCCAAAATTCTCGCCCTTCCACAGACGTTCCTGCGCGGCGGCGGCATCTTTGAGCGGGAAGGTTTTGTCAACAATTGGCTTGAGTTTTCCTGCCACAACCAAATCCATGACTGTAGAGAAATCCTTCAAGTGACTCATTGTTGAGCCGAAGATGGAGAGGTGTTTGGCGAAGACATAGCGATTATCAATTTCAAAGCGCGGCGCGGCGCTGTTGCCGACGGTGAGCAGGCGTCCGCCTTTTTTGAGACAGCGGAGCGATTGCATGAAGGTTGTGCCGACGTTGTCCACGACCACGTCCACGCCGAGTTTGTTTGTGGCGTTGAATACGGATTTCGACCAGTTCTCGTTATCCGAGCGGTCAATCAAAATATCCGCGCCGAGGGATTCGGCCTGCGCGAGTTTGTCCGCGTTGGAGCCGACCACCACCACCTGCGCGCCCGCGAGTTTCGCCACCTGGATGCTGGCCGTGTTGACCCCGCCTCCCGCGCCGACGATGAGGACGGTCTCGCCCGCCTTCAACTGTCCGCGGGTGATCAACGAATGCCACGCGGTCTGGTAGACGAGCGCGGCGGCCGCGGCTTGGTGGAAGTCAAAGTCATCGGGCAATTTGTAGAGTTGGCGCACGGGCAGGCAGATGTATTCCGCGTAGGTTCCGCGTACCGTTTCGCCGAGCAAATGCCAGTTGCGGCACATGTTGTCCCAGCCGCTGAGACAGTAATCGCACTGTCCACAGCCGAGGTTGGCGTTGATGACGACGCGATCTCCTGCCCTCATCCCTGACCACTCTCCCGCGGGGAGAGTGGAATTGATGGAAACGATCTCGCCCGCGCCATCCGCACCGTTGATGTGGGGGAGTTCGAGTTTCAGTCCAGGCCAGCCGTTGCGGACCATCACGTCCATGCGGTTGAGGGCCGCGGCGCGCACGCGGACGAGGGCCTCACCAGGCTTGGGTTCGGGCGTGGGAAAATCGGTGTATTCGAGTACTTCGGGTCCGCCGTGCTGGCGGAAGAGGGTGGTTTTCATGTGGACCTCATTGGTTGGGGCAGGTCTATGTATCTGCCCAGGACGAACACGCAGGTTCGTCCCTACCGTTTGCGGGCAATGACCGTCATCGAGCCGTTGTCGCTGTAGATGCTGAATTTGTTGAGGAAATTGATCAGCGACTTCGCAAATCCGCTCGGGGTGGCGAGTCGGAACAGGCGGCGGAAGAGGAATCCCAGCGTGGCGTATTGTCCCGCGCGGTTGACTTCCAGCACGTCCCAATCTTTGGCGAGGGCGCGGCGGATGGTCTCTGGCGACCAGTAAAAAACGTGTTCGGGCATTTTGAACGAGACCCAATTTTTGCCAGAAAGTTTTGCCAGCAGGCTGCTCGGGTCGGGAGTTGTGATGGCCAGCAGGCCGCCCGTCTTCAGGACGCGGCGCGCGGCGGTCAGCCATTCCAGCGGATGGTAGACATGCTCGAACGTGTCGAAGGCGACTACGAGATCGAACTCGTCCGCGGGATAGTCGGCGGTCTCGATGACCCCGTGCTGGATTCGGTCTCCGAATTTTTCGCGCGCCACTTTGACGATGTAATCGGACGGGTCCAGCCCGTGGACGTCATATCCTTTGGCTTGCGCGGCCTCGAGGAAGAACCCAGGTCCGCAACCGATATCGAGCGCCTTGCCTGGTGTTTGATATTTGCCGATCTCGCCAAGTCGACGCGTGAACGTGCGGACCCAGTTTGGGCGGACTTCGAGATATTCATCGTAGCCCTGTCCCGCCACTTCCGAGACGTAGTAGGCCTCATCCGCGTAGAGTTTGAGGATGGCCTGCTCCGTCAGGCGCGGGGAGAGGAAGACCAGTCCGCACTGGTTGCAGGAGACGACGCGGAACGGGTCGAAGTCCTGGCGGAGGGACGTTCCAGGGGCCGATCCGCACAGCGGGCAGGAGGCCATTTCGAGGTCGGAGGAGGCGAAGCGCAGGTTGGTCATTTATGTCGAATTCCTGAGAGATCGTCGCGGTCACGCTTCCCGAATGCGTTCATGACGATCTTGTTGAGTTGAATGAGGGAGATGATTACGAATACGATCCCCATGGCGAGGATCAGCCAATCGCGCAACGGCGAGGGGATGAATTGGAGCAGAACGACGTAGAAGAATTGCTTGGCCGCGCCCTGCGGGATGGTGGGCGTGAGCAGTTTGGCAAAGCCGACGCCTGAAAGGAAGATGCCGAGCACGAAGAGGATCATCCATGTTTGGGCGAGCAGGCCAGGGTTGAGCCAGTGCCAGAACGAGGCGCGGTAGAAGATGGCGAGCGTGTCGGCGGTCATGTTGAGGAGTTGGGCGAGGTTGACGCGTCCTAGGCCGCCGCTGCGCCGGTAGGAAATTTCGACGGGTTGCTCGACGATGCGATAGCCGAATCGGGAGGCGGCCACCAGCAGTTCGATGTCGAAGGCGAAGCGCCGCGCGGACACGCGGGGAATCGCGTCGGTGAGGACTTCGCGGCGGAAGAGTTTGATGCCCGTCTGGGTGTCGGTGATGGTCAGGCCGAAGAGGAGGGCAACCATGGCACGGTAGCCGCGGCTCATCAGGCGGCGAAGCGGAGGGAATTGATTCGCTTGTTGTAAATCTTTGACGCCCGCCACCACGTCGGCGTTCGTCTCGCGCATGACCTTGATGAGGGTCAGCAGATTCTCGGGCGCAATCTCCAGGTCGGAATCGAGAAAAGCGACGAGGTCTCCACTCGTAAATTCGAATCCATGAAAGAGACTGGCGCCCTTGCCGCGGTTGACGTTCTGCCGCACCGCGCGGACAGGGTATCCCTCGTCTGCGGCGCGCCGGCTTTCGGCGAACGTGTTGTCGCTGGAACCGTCGTCCACCACGATGATCTCGTAATGCAATCCTTCCAACGTCTCGCAGACCTGCCGAATATTGGCATGGATATGCGCGCCCTCGTTGAAGGCGGGCATGATGATCGAGAGTTCGGGGTGGGAGTCCTTTTGGTTGGGCATGGTCAGGGGACGGTCACTTCCACGTCGTTGGAGGAAATGGGCAGACGGCCGAACGCGTCCACCAGGTGTTGCGGGGAGTTGACCTGGATGTGACAGGTGTATTGTCCCGATGGCAGGTTTGGCTGGAACGAGCCCGAAGATGCAGAGACTGACAGCGGGAAATATTGCGGGGGCATCGACTCGGTCAGTTCGGCATCGGGATTAAAAGTTGGGTCGTCCGTGAAAATAAAGGTATCCATAAAAAGCGCCATGTACTTTTGGAGGTTCTCGTTGTAAGGACGGGCAATTGTAATACGGATGATCTCCTCGTTTGGAAATGGTCCGATGCGCTCCCAGATCCACTCGTTGAGCGATTCTTCGGGCGTGTTCCCGAAGGGCAGGGTGGTGTCGTTGACGTTGATGTAGGCGGGTGAGTTATCGATGACGCGTTTGTAGATGCGCGCCCAGGCGTAGATTTCCTGTCTCAAAAACGGGGAGCCGAAATCGTACGATAGGAATTGACTGCCGTAATTGTCCATCGCAAAGCCGCTTCCGCTCCAGCCTGGGGCAAAGTTGATCTCGATCTGCCAGCCTGCGCCGAGCGGGATCTCCTCCGCTTCGAGCCAGACGTAATTCTGCCGTTGTCGTTCGCAGAGCAAGGTCACGGAGGATGCCTTGCCGTCGGAAACGTTCCACGTCAGGCGGGAGGCGTTTTCGGCATTCAGGGTCAACGTGACGGGGAGACATTTCGCCTCGCGGTACGCGTCCGCATCGAGGATGAACTGGTCGAAGAAACGGCCTTCGAGGAGTTCCCCGCGCGGGAAACAGTAGGCCAGCCCCTCGGTCAGCGCGACGCGTTGATCTTTCGCACCTGGCGATTTTCGATCCACCACGATGATGAGTCGGTTCCAGTCCGCGAACTTGTCCGCGATGGTCGGCATCACTTTGTCCAGCGCGACGCGCTCGTAGGCGCGCTTCGCCTGTTCGTCGGTCAAGTGGTTCATCAGGAACAACTCGATCATCTGATATTCGTTATTGAGCGGCTCGTCGGCGTTCGGCACGACCGAAAGCATCAACAGGGTTTTGTCATCGGTGACCGTGGACGCGATCTCACTGATCTCGCGGCGCATCTGGCGGTCATCGGGTTCGGAGACTTCGTTGAAGTAAATGTAAAAATTCGTGAGCGGCAGCCAGACCAGCGGAATGATCGCCAGCGCGAGCAGAAGCGGTTTTAAGGAAGGCGCAAGCACGCGCTGAATTTCTTTCCAGAACAGGTACAGGCCGATGGCGACCAATCCATAGACGGCGGGCAGGCCAGGGTAGTAGACGCGCCCGAGCGGAGAATTGGTGATGACGGGGACGGGCAGGAGTACCATCACTACCCAGACGAGGAGCCAGCGTGCGCTTCGTGCGCGGACGGTGACGAGGGCCGCGACCACCCCAGCCGCCAGCCAGGGAAGGAGCGCCGCGTTCAGCAATGGCCCGACGCGGTTGTAGAGAAAATCGGGACGGAGGATCACGAACCACGATTCGAGCACGCTGACAAAATTCCGCCCGAGAACGGCGAGCCATCCATCCTCCCAGCCTTTTTTACCGAGTTCGTAGTAACTGACGCGGCTGATGAAATACGGGAGGATGACGGGCAGGGTGAGCAACACAGGCCCTAGAAGTGCGGACAGCGATTTGAGTTTTTCCTGCGCGGGCGATTTCCACAACTCGATCACTGTCAGCACGAGGCAGATGCCGATGATGGGCCAGAGCGTGTCGTACGTCAACGCGGCGATGGCGAGCGCGAGACCCGTCAACGCGAAGGCGGGCCAGACGCGTTTCTCGAGCGCGAAAGCCAGCAACGCGATGGGCAGGATCGCCCACAGTTTGACAAAACTCTCCACGTTGGCGAGGCGGCTGGCACTGATATCGAAAATAGAAACGGATAGCAGAAAGGTCGCCAACGCCGCGAGCGGGACGGGGGCGAGTTTTCGCAGGAGCCAGTAAAAAGCCAGCGAGGCGAGCACGCTCAGGAAGGCGACGGTGGCGCGTGCCGAGAACAGGTTCGCGCCGAAGAGACGATGGAACGGTGTCTGCAAGTAGAAACTGACGGGGAGCGCGTCGCGGTGATATTCGCCCGTCACGTCTGGTTGGCCGAGGATGCTGAGGTTGATCGCCTCCGATGTCCACTTGGCCTCGTCGCCTTCGATTCCGTACGGGACGGATTCGAGCGCGTAGAAGCGCGCGAAAGCCGTCAACGCGAGCAGGGCGAGGACGAGGATGATTTCACCGATTTTGGAGTGCCGAGCGGACTGAAGTCCGCGCTCCGAGGATTCCTTCGATTCGGGCTGGAGATGTTGAGTCAGCCGCGGACGCGCCAGCCACGCCCAATAGATAAAACCGAAGACCGCCACGATGTAAAGTCCCGCGCCGATCTTGACGATCTTATCGTCCGCCAGCGTCCACTGGGCGAGCATGGCGAGGGTCAACGAGGAGAGCAGGAGCGCGGTCTCGGTGTGGAGGAGCGAGCGGCGCTTGATGGCGACGGTGATCGTGACGAGACACAGCAGGCTGGCGAGGATATTGCTCCAGCCTGCGATTGCGTCGGAGTGGGCGGCGATGAATTCGCGCTCCCAGTGCAGGCTGAAGAACGGACGGCCTGGCATATACGGTTCGGGCGGAATCTCTCCCGTCAGGCGCGGCGGCGCGAAGAGGACAGCGAACAGCAGGATGGCCGCGACGGCCGCGGCGAGGATGATCTCCCAGCGGTAACGCGTCAGGAACGGGATGCGCTCCTCGGTCGCGGGAGGCGGCGCTTCGTCCGCGGGCGCGGCGGGTTCGGGAATCATCCACTTACGGATGCGCGCGAAGACCGTCAACCCCGCGCTGACAAGGAAGACGATCAACGGTAGCAATCGGCCCAGTGTGGTGAGGGTGGTCACGAGGCGGTTTAGCGCAATCCCAATTCGGCGCGGCTGATGACGAGACGCTGGATCTCGCTGGTGCCTTCGTAAATTTCAGTGATCTTGGCGTCGCGGAAATATCGCTCGACGGGCAATTCCTTGCTGTAGCCCATGCCGCCGTGGATCTGCACCGCGGCGTGCGCGCAGAACATGGCCGTCTCGGACGCGAACAGTTTGGCTGTGGAGGATTGCAGGGTGAAGCGTTCGCCCGTGGTCTTGGAGCGTTCCTTTGCCATCGCGGCGTTGTAGATCATCAAGCGCGCGGCTTCGATGCGGGTTTTCATGTCGGCGATCTTGAAGCCCGTGCCCTGAAATTCGCCGATCTTCTGGCCGAACGCTTCGCGCTCTTTGGCATACGCGACGCTGGCTTCGTAGGCCGCTTCTGCAATTCCGAGCGCCTGTGCGCCGATGCCGATGCGTCCCACGTCGAGGACGGTCATGGCGATCTTGAAGCCCTCGCCCTCGTCGCCGAGACGGTTTTCCACGGGGACTTTGCAATTTTCAAAAATGATCTCACTGGTGGCGGAAGCGCGGATGCCGAGTTTCGGCTCTTTCTTGGCGCGGACGTAGCCTGGCGTTTTCGCATCCACGAGGAAGGCGGTGATGCCCTTGGCCTTCTTTGCGGGATCGGTCATCATGAAGACGACGATGTAATCCGCGACGGGTCCGCTGGTGACCCAGGATTTGCGTCCGTTCAGGATGTAGAAATCCCCATCCCGCGTCGCGCGTGACTTCATGGTGGACGCGTCCGAACCCGACATCGGTTCGGTCAGCGAGTACGCGCCGATGGCTTTCCCCGAAGCGACGGGCGTGATGAATTTTTGCTTCTGCTCCTCCGTCCCGAATTTCAAAATACCGTGACAGTAGAGCGAGTTGTTGACCGACATGACCACGCCGTGCGCCGCGTCGGCTTTGGAGATCTCTTCGAGCGCCAGCACGTAGGACAGGGTGTCCATGCCCGCGCCGCCGTACTGTTCAGGGACTTCGATGCCCATGAATCCCATCGCCCCCATCTTCTTGATGGTGGCGTGCGGGAATTCCCCGCTCTCATCGAATTCGGCCGCGATGGGTGCGATCTCGTTTTGGGCGAAGTCGCGCGCCGTGTCGCGGATCATCTTGTGCTCGTCACTTAACGGGAACAAAGCCGTGTCAGACATGGAACAGCCTCCAATTTTTGATTTTCTGGCGTGATTATACCGCTAGAGAACCGGGCAAACCTGTAGCGAAAAAACGAAATTTCCCTGTAAAATACAGGCAGATTCAACATGGAGGTTGACATGATAGAGCAGATCGCTTCCGCATCCCAGTCCACCACATCCGAAGAACGTCTCCTGGCCGCGCTCGCGCACGGATCGGTGATTCTGTCCTTCTTCGGTCCCATCGTCCCCGCGCTGGTGTGGACGTTCCAGCGGCACAAGTCACCCTACGTCGCGTTCCACGCCTTGCAGGCTGTTGGGTATCAGATGCTGACTTTCTGGGTGGGGATGACTGCGTATCTTGTTTTTATGCTGCTGTTCACGTTGGCCTTCATCCCGCTGATGGCTTTGGCCGAACTGGGTAATTCAAACTCCGAGCTGACTCCCTTAATTTTTAACGGCGTCATATTCCTCTTCATGTTTGGTTTTATGGGTGTGTATACGCTGTTTGGTATTGTGGGCGCGGTCTTTTCCCTGCTCGGCAAGGACTTCAAATATCCCATCCTTGGGAAATGGCTGGAGAAATATCTCAGTCGTGGCACAAATCCCGCCGACCCGCTGAACGCCGACAAGGAAGACCAGTGGATGGCCGCGATAGGGCACGCCTCCGCGATCCTCCTGATGTGGGGACTGTTCACGCCGTTCGTGATCTGGCTCACGCAAAAGGATTCGTCCCCGCGGCTGCGGTTCCAATCCTTGCAGGCGGTAATCTATCAAGCGTTCGCGGTGGTGGGTTACTTCGTCTTCATGGCGCTGTACATGTTCATGTTCTTTGCGCTTTTTACGGGGGCAATCCTGATGTCTGGAAATCCGCAGGATTCCACAGGCGCAGTTTTCCTGCTCATCTTTTTTGGCATCATGCTTATCTTCATGCTGGCCTTTGCCCTGGCCATGCCGACGTATCATCTGTTTGCCATGATCGCGGGGATTCAAACTGCGAAAGGCAAGGATTACCGCTATCCCCTGCTTGGAAAATTCCTGGCGCGGCGAATGGGGAGTCAACCGCTGCCCTCTGGCGATTGACTCCACGTGTGAACCGACTATAATCGCCACGAAAATTTTCCAACGGAGTATCGTTAGCAAGTGACCGAAAAATTCTTTTCCTGGCTGTCGCCCAAACTCGAGGCGGGCCCCTTCCATCAAAAAGGCGGATGCGGAATCATCGTCCGTCGACCCATCGTAAAAGGAGAGGTGCTGGTTATGTGGGGCGGATATATCATCACCTCCTCCGAATTGGATTACTCCATTTCCGATTTTTCCAAACGCATTTTGCAAGTGGACGAAGACCTCTTCCTGTTCAACGCCTTCCTCAACGATCCTGCGGATTGTTTCAACCACAGTTGTGATCCCAACGCGGGGATGAACGGCCCGACCAGTCTCATCACCATGCGCGATATTTCCGCTGGTGAAGAGATCACCTTCGATTACGCCATGTGTGATGGGTCTGCCTATGACGAGTTCGACTGCAATTGCGAATCCCCTCGCTGTCGGCATCACGTCTCGGGCGCGGACTGGAAAAATCCCGAACTGCAACAACGATACGCGGGATATTTCTCTCCGTACCTGCAACGACGTATTGCCGCCTCGGTTCTCCATCTTTGACCATGGCTGGCCTCCGCCGCATTCGCGTTCCCTTCCCTGTAGCGATCTTCTGCGCCGCGCTCCTCTTCAGGCTGGTTCCCGTCCTCCTCGCGCGTGGACTGGGCATCGGCCTCGACGACATGTTCCAGTACGACATGCTGGCGCGCAGTCTCGCCTCGGGGAACGGATTCCGCTGGTACGCCGCCCCCGACCTGGAGATGCTCAGGCCCTACGTGGACTTTGACCTCTCCAGCGTGGCCTACGACCCCGTCCGCGGCGTTGAGACCTCCTTCCGCGCACCGCTCTATCCCGCCTTTCTCTCGCTGATCTATCTTCTAGTCGGCTCTGGCGCGAATCGATTCTTTGCCGCACGCCTCGCCCAAGCCTTCCTCGGTGCCGCCCTCGCTCCACTGACTTACCTTGTTGCTAAGAAGTTACTTCCCGAAAAAGAGCGGGCTGCTAAAATCGCCGCGTGGATCGTCGCCGCGTATCCCATCCTCCTCGCCTATCCCCTCGGCCTCGGCACGGAGAATCCCTTCTTCCTCCTCCTTCTTGCCTCGTTCTACTTTCTTCTCAAATCTATTGCACCTGCTCCCGCCTCCTACCTCCTATCTCCTGCCCCGCAACCTCCTCTGCCTTCTGCTTTCAGCCTTCTGCTTTCTGGCTTCTTCCTCGGTCTCGCCGCCCTCACGCGCTCCGTCATCCTGCCCTTTGCCGCTCTCGCCCTGCTCTATGCGTTTTACGTTTTGCGCAAGCGCGCATGGATCGCCGTCCTCGCCTTCGCGTTGACCATCACCCCGTGGATCTTCCGCAACTCGCTTTTGCACCACAAACTGACGGGCATCGAAACCTCGATGGGCTATAACCTCTATCTCGGCTACCACCCGCAGGGAAACGGCTCCTTCGTCTTCGGCCCCTCGCTGGACCTGCTCACCATCCTCGATGATGCCGAACGCGACCGCGTCGGGACGGAGAAAGCCCTCGAGTTCATCCGCACGGAGCCTGCGCGATTTGTCCCGCTGGCAGTCAACCGCCTCGGCTTTTTCTTCGGGCTCGAGAAGCGCGTCCTGATGTATTTTTACGGGAACAACATCGTCGGCTTCATTCCCTTCCCGCTATTGTTGACTCTTTTCCTCGTCATGCTCCTGCCGTTTGTCATCGTCAGTCTCTCTGCCGCGCTGGGAGCGTCCCTCCTCCGCTGGAATCCCCCGACGATTTTGCTCGTGCTCCTCTTCCTCGCCTACATCATCCCGCACGTTTTCATTCTCTCCGAAGACCGATTCCACCTTGCGCTGATTCCCTTTCTCGCCATCCTCGCCGCCAATTTCTGGACAGGCGGTTGGAAGTCCCTCGCCTCCCGCTGGAACGAATCCCGCGCGGGGAAGATCGCGGTCGCTCTCGGCGTTCTCGCCGCGCTCCTTCTGCTCCTCAATTGGGGCTTGGAACTCTCCCGCGATGCGGATAAAATCATCCAACTCCTCGGCCCGAACGGTAACTTCTCTAATTACCCCTACTAACTGCCAGCCGCCAATCGCTAACCGCCAATCGCCAACCATGCTCCGTCAAATCTTCCAACCCCTCAAAATCGACCGCAAGGTCGCGGCTATTACCATCGTCAGCACCCTGCTGTTGATCGTTTACTATTATCACGATATCACGCCTTCCACCGAGATTAACCAGACCATTCTCTTCCTGCTCGCTCCGCTGTTGTTCATCATCTTTGTCTTCCGCGAATCTCCCCGTGACTACGGCTTCACCCTCGGAGACTGGCGCGCGGGACTGGTCATCACCATTGGCGGCATCGTTCTGATGACCCCCATCATCTGGTTTCTCGCCAAACTCGACCCGTCCTCGCAATCCTATTACCAAAACATGACCGCCAACCTGCCGTGGAACACCTTCGGCCAGATCCTCGGCTGGGAGTTCATCTTCCGCGGCTTTATCACGTTTGGCTACGCCCGCAAATTCGGCGCCGATGCGCTCTGGATTCAGGCCGTCCCGTTCGCGCTCCTGCACATCGGCAAGCCCGAGATCGAGACCCTCTCCACCATTTTCGGCGGTTTTGCCTTCGGCTGGATCGCCTACCGCACGCGCTCCTTTCTCTATCCCTTTCTCATTCACTGGTACATCTTCACGCTCATCGTGCTCGTCGCTTCGGGGACCGTTGGCTGACGTGGTTTTTCGTCCCGCCACTGCCGACGACGCGGCGGACATCAAAGCCCTCATCCGTCTCGTGCGGATCAATCCGATGGACCTCGACTGGCGGCGGTTTCTCCTCGCCTCCTCTCCCGACGGGACGCTGGCCGCGTGTGCCCAGGTCAAACCCCACGCTGACGGGACGCTCGAGTTGGCCTCCCTCGCCGTCCGTCCCGCGTGGCGCGGACGCGGGTTGGCGCGTCGCCTCGTCGAGCAGTTGCTGTCCCAGTCGCCGCGTCCCCTCTATCTCACCTGCCGCTCGGGTCTTGAATCCTTCTACGAGAAGTTCGGCTTCCGCACCCTCGCTGCCGACGAGTTGACTCCCTACTTCCGCCGCCTGCAAAAGCTGGCCTCCGCGATGATGGGACTCTTCCGTGACGGCGAATCCCTGCTCGTGATGCGCCTGGACGTGTAACGGAACTGTTAATTTGCGACTCATCGATTTCGGTTAAAATAGAGGCATGGAAACAACCAAGCAGGACATTCTCAAAGCGTTTTACCCCACTTTCATCGGCGTGCTGATCGGGCTGGTGCTCGGTGGCGTGTTGTGGATCGTGGCGCGCTCGCCGCGCGGTAACTCCGTCGAGTTGCTGCCGCCGCCCACGCCCGCGCCCCTCGTTGTGGACGTGGCGGGAGCTGTGCCGCGCCCGGGCGTGTACGAACTGCCCGATGGAAGCCGCGTGAAGGATGCGGTGGATGCGGCGGGCGGGTTCCTCGCTGAAGCGGATAGGGCTGGTCTCAACCTGGCCGCGCCGCTGGAGGATGGTCAGCAATTGCAGATCCCCTTCCTGGCTGGAGCCGAGCCTGTCGGCGCGGCGCGCATTGACGAACCTGCTGTGCTGGATTTGATCGACATCAACACAGCCGATGCGGAAACGCTCAGCACATTGCCTGGCATCGGGCCGACGCTGGCACAACGCATTGTCGAATATCGTGAAACCTGGGGCGAATTCTATTACATCGAAGACATCATGAACGTGGAGGGGATTGGTCCCAGCACGTTCGAGAATATCAAAGACTTGATCATGACTGGGTACGAATGATCAAGTTCGTTGCGAATGGCGAGACTTAAAACCAACCGCCCGAGGCTTCATTCTTCGGGCGGTCTTATTTTTTTTAACTTTGCGCTCTTTGTGGCCTTCGCTGTGAATACTTACTTCACCGCTTTCACGATTCCTGCCACGTGCTCGGGCGTGGAGCCGCAACAGCCGCCTACGATTTTCGCGCCCGCGGCCACGAATTTCTTTGCGAATTCGCCCATCTCCTCGGGGGTCACCTTGTAGACGGCCTGGTTGTCCTCGCCCATTTCGGGCAGGCCCGCGTTCGGCTTGGCCCACAGGATCGCATCTGGCGCGGCGGAATGGTATTCGTTGATGATGCTCTCCATGTTTTCGAGTGTTGTCCCGCAATTCGCGCCGATGACGTTCGCTCCCAGGCTGGGATATTTGGTCACCACCTGCGTAGGCTTGACACCCATCATCGTCCGCACGCCGCGGTCGTAACTGAACGAGACCACGATCGGCAGGTCCGCGACTCGACGCGCGCCCTCCAGCGCGGACTGGGCCTCGTCGAGGGCGAACATCGTCTCGATGACGAGCAGGTCCACGCCCGCTTCGGACAACGCTTTGGCCTGTTCCTCGTACGACGCGGCCACCTCTTCGGGGGTCACAGGCCCGTAGGGTTTCATCAACAGGCCAGTCGGTCCGAGTGAACCGCCCACGAGAACGTTCGTCCGCTTTGAGGCGGCCTTGTGGGCAATGTCCGCCGCGCGCTGATTGATCTCCACCGTCCGCGCGGCCAGTGGGGATTCGCGCAAGCGCAGACGCGTCCCGCCGAAGGTGCAAGTCAGTATGATATCCGAGCCCGCGTTCACGAAACTCTCCGCCAGCGCCAGGATTTTTTCGGGCTGTTCCAGTACCCAAGCCTCGGGCGATTGACCCGACACCAGTCCCATTTTTTGTAGATTCGTGCCTGTGGCGCCATCTGCCACCAGAATTTCCCCGCTCTGTAAACGTTCGATGAATCCAGCCATGCGGCCCTCCAAAGGTGTGATGCGGCGAGTATACCAATGTTCTCCGCGAATCCCGCGTAGGATTTTTGCCGCGAATTTTCACGAATGGATTTATTAAATTCGCGGCTTTGCTTTTTGCGTTTAATGCAGCAGTTCCTCCAGCCAGTCAAATGCCAGTGTGCTGATGCGGTCATTGTGCAGGCCGAAATCGCGGTTGAGACTGCCATGCGTCTTCTCGGTGGCTGGGACCAGTACGGCCGAAAAGCCTGCCGCTTGCAACGTATCCACGAACAGGGTCGAGATGATGGCGCGGCTTTCTTTCTCGCCAGTAAAGACCACGAAGAAGGGAGGAATTTCCTTGCCTGGCTTCACGTGCCAAAGCGGAGACATCTGCTCCCAGAATTGCGGGTCGTGGCCGAACGTTTCCCAGTAGACTTCGCCGCCCACCTCTTCGGGGATGTTCTTCAGCAAGCGGACAAGATCGTACGTCTGCGCATCGAGCGCGATGACGCCCTGAATGTCCGTCAGCGCGAGTCCCTCGGCGCGCAGGTAGGATTCGTCGGTGGCGAGCAGTGCCACGAGATGCGCACCCGCGGAATGTCCCATCAGGAAGATCTGGGACGGATCGCCTCCATACTGACCGATATTCCGCTTCACCCAACGGACAGCGCGCGCCACGTCTTCCATCTGCTGGACCACGTCCACTTCGGGGAGCAGGCGGTAGTTGACCGAGACGAACACGTAGCCGCGCGCGTTGAAGGCGGCGGACTTCGCGTCCACGATGGATTTATCGCCGCGGAACCAGCCTCCGCCGTGGACGAAGATGACGACGGGCAGGTCGGCGCCTGTGGCGGGATACACGTCCAAATTCAGGCTGCCCTCGTGCGTTGACTTCGCGTCGCTGTAGCGGATGTCGAGGACGGGCGCGGCGGATTCGAACTGCGGGCGCGCGGTGGGGGCATTCGACGCGGGCGGCGATTCCGTCTTTCGGACGGGAGCAGGCCAAACGTCACGCGTGAGGCGGCAGGCAGTTGTCATCAGAAGGATCGCGAGCGTCACAATAAATTTACGTTTCATTCGGTTCCTTTCGTCCAAAAGTATGCCACGCAAAGGTTATCGTAAAATGAGCGGCTTGTAAAAAATTTCGCAATTCACGTTACAATAGGCGCCATGCCAAAAAACCTTAACGTGCTGTTTCTGGCGGCGGAAGCCGAGCCGTTTGTGAAAGTGGGCGGACTGGGCGACGTGGCCAGCGCCCTGCCGCGTGCCCTGCGGAATCTGCCCGCTGACGTGCGCGGCGATTCCGTTCTGGACGTGAGGCTGGTTCTGCCGCACCACGGCGTGGTCAAAGCGGACGCGCGTCCGCTGGCGATGTTCCCGCTCGAACGCGAGGGCAAGGACGTGATGGTGCAGGTCTCGGAAACCACGCTGGATGGGATGCCTGTTTACCTGCTCAGCGGCGGACCGATCACGTCGGTCGGGTCGGTGTACTCGTCCAATCCCGCCATCGACGCGGAGAAGTATTCGTTCTTTTCGCTGGCCGCGCTGGAATTGCCGCGCGTCCTGAATTGGAATGTGGACGTGATCCACGCGCACGATTGGCATACCGCGCTGGCCGTCTATGCCATGTTGCTGAAACGCTGGGCGGGCGAGGCGAAGGGCGTGGCTTCCGTGTTGACGCTCCACAACCTGCCGTACATGGGCGCAGACCTGACCGACATCCTCGCTTCGTACAACCTTCCCGTCGCCCAAACCGACCTGCCCGATTGGGCGCACGCCCTTCCGCTTCCGCTGGGAATCTTCTCTGCCGACGCGGTGGTGGCTGTTTCGCCGACCTACGCCGAAGAAATTCTCACGCCCGAATTTGGTTGCGGCCTCGAAGATTTCATCCATCGGCACCGCGAAGTATTGTGCGGGATCATCAACGGTATCGATGCGCGCACCTTCGATCCCGCGACCGATCCCGCCATTCCTTTTCAATTCACCGCCGAAAATCCCGCCATCCGCGAGAAAAATAAAACTGCTTTGCAGGAAAAACTCAACCTGCCCGTGGACCCCGTCACGCCGATGATCGCCATGGTCGGCCGCATGGACGTGCAGAAGGGCGTGGACTTGACGCTCAATGTGCTGGAAAAGATCACCGACATCCCGTGGCAGTTCGTCCTGCTTGGCACGGGTGACCCCGCGCTGGAGGAAGCCGCGCGCAAATTGCAGATGGAATATCCTGGCCGCGTGCGCGCCGAACTCCGCTTTGACGGCGCGCTGGCGCGTCACATCTACGCCGCGGCGGACATGCTCCTGATGCCCTCGCGTTACGAACCCTGCGGCCTCGCGCAGATGATCGCAATGCGTTACGGATGTCTGCCCATCGTCCATGCGACGGGAGGCCTGAAGGATACCGTCACAGATGAAATCGGATTCGTCTTCAAATCCGCCACGCCGCGCTCGCTCCGCACCGCGCTGGTGAAAGCCCTCTCCGTTTATCCCGACCGCGACCGCTGGCGTACGCTTCAACAAGCCGCCATGCGAAAAGATTTCTCGTGGGCCAAACCCGCGCGTGAATATTTTGAGTTGTATCAAAGATTGCTCTTGAAGGAAAAATAAAGCGGTACACGGAAGACACGGATTGAACGGATAAGCAGAGAGTTTTTTTTTTTGACTATCCGTGACAGCGCAGAAAAAAGGCAAACGAACCGCCAAGCACGCGAAGGCCGCCAAGAAAGAACAAATTCACAGTTTCATTTTCAACGAAATTCGAGTCAAAGATGAAATTTCTTAAATCGTTTTTGAGTTTTCTTTGCGATCTTAGCGGTCTTCGCGGTTAGAAAAGGTTTTTTTCAGTAGACTCATCCGTGTACAAAGAAAGGCTCTATGTCATTCCATCGCTCCAGCGGCATCCTCCTCCATCCCACCAGCCTGCCTGGCCCCTACGGCATCGGCGACCTCGGTTCCGAAGCCTTTCGTTTCGTGGATTTCCTCGCCGACAGCAACACCCGTCTCTGGCAGGTGCTTCCCCTCGGCCCCACGGGCTACGGTGACTCGCCCTACCAGTGTTTCTCGGCCTTCGCGGGCAATCCCTACCTCATCAGTCCCGATTTCCTCCTCCGCGACGATTACCTGCATCCCAACGATCTGGTCGAGAAGACGGACTTCCCGACGCGTAAAGTGGATTTCGGGCGGATCATCCCCTGGAAGTTGAACCTGCTTGAACGCGCCTACCTCCGCTTCGCCTCCGACCCCGCGCGGGATCGCCGTCCGTTCGAGCGTTTCTGTGCGGACGCGTCTCATTGGCTCGACGACTTCGCCCTCTTCATGGCCCTGAAAGAGTCGAACGGCGGGGGCGCCTGGGGTGGCTGGCCCGCGCCTCTTCGGACGCGTGAACCGTCCGCGCTCGCGCAGGCCCGCGTCGACTTGGCGGATTCCATCCAGCGCTTCAAGTTCTACCAATTCCTCTTCTTCCAGCAATGGAATTCTCTGCGCGCGCACGCCAACTCGCGCGGGATAAAGATCATCGGCGATATTCCTATCTTCGTCGCCTACGACTCTGCCGATGCCTGGGCGAATCCCGAACTGTTCTTCTTCGATGCGGACGGACGTCCCACCGTCGTCGCGGGTGTCCCGCCCGATGGTTTCTCGCCGACGGGTCAACTGTGGGGCAATCCGCTCTACGATTGGCCGAAGCACAAAGAGACGGGCTTCGCCTGGTGGCTGGCGCGTTTCCGTGCCACGCTCGCGCAGGTGGACATTATCCGCCTTGACCACTTCCGCGGCTTCGCGGGCTACTATGAAATCCCCGCCAGCGACTCGACCGCCGAACATGGCCGCTGGATGCCCGCCCTCGGTGAAGAATTGTTCGCCACGATGAAACAATCCCTTGGCGAGTTGCCGATCATCGCCGAAGACCTCGGCCTCATCACCGATGACGTGGTCGCCCTGCGCGATGGGAATGGTTTCCCTGGCATGAAGATTTTGCAATTCGCGTTCTCTGGCCCCGAGAACGATTTCCTGCCGCACCACTTCCGCGAGAATTGCGTCGTTTACACGGGGGTCCACGATAATGACACCACGCGCGGCTGGTACGAATCCGCCTCCGAGCAGGAACGCGAGTTCGCCCTGCGCTATCTTGGATTGAAAGCCGCCAAAAGCATGGCGAAGGAATTTCCCGCGCACCTCATCCGCACCGCGTGGTCATCGGTGGCGCTCTTCGCCCTCGCGCCCATGCAGGACTTCCTCGCCCTCGGTGGGGAGGCGCGCTTCAACTATCCCTCCCGCCTCGGCGGCAACTGGGATTGGCGCATGGGCTCCTCCGCACTGACGGATGAACTGCGCGACCGCATCCGTGAATTGAATTATTTGTATCAGAGGTAAAATAAAAGAAACCAGGTTTCTTGGAGAAACCTGGTTTCTTAAAAAGGATAACATTATGACAACAACAATCGCACTCGCAGGCAAAGGCGGCGTCGGGAAGACGACCATCTCGGGAATGGTCATCAAATGGCTGGCGCAGAACCAGCCTGGAAGCATCCTCGCCATCGACGCGGACCCGTCCAGCAATCTCAACATGGTGCTGGGTCTCGACCTCGAATGGACGGTCGGTGACATCCGCGAAGATATGCTCGAACAGGTCAAGTCCTCGCTGTTGGGCGGCGGCGCGGCCATGGGAGCGTTGCCTGGCGGAATCAACAAGCGCGACTATCTGGAATATCACGTCCAATCGGCGCTGGCAGAAGGTTCCCGTTTCGACCTGATCGCGATGGGGCGCGGCGAGGGACAGGGTTGCTACTGCGCTGTCAACCACAACCTGCGCGAAGTCATCGATGGGATGAGCAAGCAGTACGCCTACGTGGTCATTGACAATGAAGCGGGGATGGAGCATCTCTCGCGGCGGACGACGCGCGACGTTCAGCATCTGCTCATCGTCAGCGATCCCACCCAGCGTGGATTGGTCGCCGCCCAGCGCATTGCCGATATGCGCCACGATCTCGACATCAACATCGAAAAGGCATATCTCGTCATTAACCGCCTTCAAGGTGACATGCCACCCGAATTAAAAGCCTTCGTGGATAAAATGGATGTGCCCCTGCTCGGAACCGTCCCTGCGGATGGCGAACTGACCAGTTACGAATTCTCGGGCAAACCTCTGGTGAGCCTGCCCGATTCCTCGCCCGTCTATCAATCCGTCGCGAAGATGTTGTCGGGGATGTTGTCTTCGTGAATCCCGTCCAGATGATTAAATAAAAACGCGCAAGAATTGCCGATCCATGAAAAAGATCGATCCACTGACCAGCACCCGCTTTTTCGCGGCGATGTTATTCCTCCTGTACCACATCCGCGCCAGCGAGATCCCCATCATCAAGCCGTTGACGGAACTGACGCCCTACATGATCAGTTTCTTCTTTGTGCTTTCTGGCTTCGTCATGACGTTGGTCTATTACCAGCCTGGCAAACATTTTCACTATCGGGATTTCTGGATCGCGCGCGTCTCGCGCATTTATCCCATTCACCTTCTTTCGTTCGCCATCGCCTGCATCCATTATGCGGACGCGCTCAGTAAGATCAAATCGCTGGAATATATCTCATCCCTCCTGCTGTTCCAGGCTTGGATTCCCGAATACGCCCTGACCTTTAACTTCCCTGTCTGGACGCTGGCGGTGGAGATGTTCTTCTACCTGCTGTTCCCCTTTCTGATCTGGTTCGCCGCCCGCCAACCTTTCCGACGCATGCTCGGACTTTCGCTCGCTTTCTGGACCGTCAACCAGATTTTCCGCCAGGTGCTGATCCATTCAGGGATGGATGTGCCTGTCAACTTCATCGCTTACTTCCCCGCGCTCCACCTCGATGCGTTCCTGCTTGGACTGGTCGGCGGCTTGTGGTTCCTGACGGAGGGGAGGAAGGCCGAAGTCACACAGAAGGTCAACCTGGTTTTCATGCTGGTAAGCCTGAGTGTGATCGTCTTCTTTGTGGCCGTGTTCAACATCGGAGACCGCCTCGGAGCGATCAACGGATTCTTTTCGCCGTTGTTCGTCCTCATCATCCTGACGCTCAGTTTTGACCAAACCTCCGTCTCGCGTTTCCTGAGCCAGAAATGGCTGGTGACCTTGGGCGAGTCGAGTTATTCGCTCTATGCCTTCCATATCCCCGTTTTGTGGCTTTTCAATGACGTGCTCCTGCGATTCGGGATCGTCATTTCGCCGCTCGCCCTGCTCGTGACGTATGTCCCCATCATGGTGGCGCTTTCGGTGGCCATCTTCCGCACCGTGGAGTGGCCCGCCCAAAAATGGCTCCGCTCTCATCCGCAGAAATTGCTCATCGTGATCGTGGACTTGCTGCTCATCGCAGGTGCGTTTGCATTGGCATTTGTAGCACGCATCGGCCTGAACGTGGAGCCATTTGCCCGTTCCATCCGCTTCGCCGTACGGACGGGGGTGCCGTTGGCGTTCGCGCTGCTCGTATTATTCCGATTTTATGCCCCGCTCAAGAATTCCATTCAGCGTTGGGCGCTCTCGGCCCTCCTGCCTCTCGGAATTGCCACTGGCCTCTTGGCGGCGGCGATGTTCCTTGCCGCACAACAGGGCTGGATCGACTCCTTCCCGCGGACCTTCCTCCCGATCGGATTCGCCCTAGCGTTTGGCTTCCTCTTTCTCTTCCGATTTGCGCTTCAACGCTGGAAACCAGCCTGGGTGGTGGAATAAAGCGATCAGCCCTCTGTTTTTGGCAGAGGGCTGATTTTTTTACTTGAATATTACAACTTTACTTCGGCTTTGAGCATGTTCGTCTCTGGGACGATTTCGAACGATGTGAATCCCACCGACTCGCACAGTCTGTGCATGGCCTCGTTCTCAGGCGACATCAGGGCAATGATGCTTTGGATCTTTTCATCGCGGCCGATCTGGATCACGCGTTTGAGCAGTTCCTTGCCGAGACCCTGTCCCTGATACTTGTCACTGATGAGCATGGTGTAGCGCGCGTCACTACTCGTGCCGCGCAATTTGCTCAGACGGGCCACGCCGAAGATGGCGCGCTGGCCATTCTCTTCACCTTCCACCACCAGCGCGATCTCGCGGTCGTAATCGTTGTGGGTCATGCGCGCGAGACGTTCGTGTGTGATGCGTTGACTGAGCATCATCGGGGAGAGATAGCGCATGTAGACTGTCTTGTCCGAGAGCGATGCATGGAAGCCGCGCATCATCATCTCGTCCTCGGCGCGAATCGGGCGGATGATCACTTCGCGGCCGTCCTTCATCGTCCACGGCGCGACGTATTGATTGGGGTAGGGTCGGATCGCCAGTTTGGGCAGTTTACTTGCGTCATCAATATTGTGAAGGACCACGCGGGCATCCAGCGCAAGGATTTTTTCGGGCGACGCGATCAGCGGGTTGATGTCCAACTCTTTGATCCACGGTTGTTCCACCACCAACTGGCTGAAGTTGACCAGCAGCTGCTCGAGCGCGGTCAGATCCACGGGAGCGCGGCCGCGCACGCCTTTGAGCGCCTCGTAGATTTTGGTCTGCTCGATCATGCGCCGCGCCAACGTCAGGTTCAGGGGCGGAAGCGACAGTGCGGAATCTTTGAAGACCTCCACCAACTGTCCGCCCATTCCGAAGAGAAGCACGGGGCCAAATTGCGGGTCGATGCTGGAGCCCATGATGAGTTCGTACCCATCGAGTTTGATCATCGGCTGGACGGTGACGCCGAGGAAATGTCCCTCGCCGTGCTTGTCCGTCACGCCCTTGCGGATGGCGTCACAGGCGCGGCGGATGTCGTCCGCGTTGTGCAGGTTGAGTTGCACGCCGTTTACGTCGGTCTTGTGCGTGATGGTCTCCGAGTGCAGTTTCAGCACCACGGGATAGCCCAATTTTTCCGCGGCTTGAATCGCCTCGTCCGCATTTTGGGCGATGATGGTCGGGGTGATGGGGATGTTGTAGGTGGCGAGCAACTTTTTCGACTCGGCCTCGGTGAGCAGGGTGCGGCCCGATTTACGGACACCGTCAAGGATGGCCGCGGCCGCCTCACGGTCCAGGTTGGCGCCTTCGCCGCTTCCCGCGAAGTCCACGGTTTCGTAAATGGATTGCAGGTTGCGCGTGTACTTCCACATGTAGGTGAAAGCCTCGGCGGCGCTGTCGGGATACATATAGGTGGGGATGCCCGCCTTGTTCAAAATGGCCTCGCCCGCGGCGATGTCTTTGCCGCCCGACCACGACGCCAGAATCGGCTTGTCGTAACTCTGGGCGTACTCCTTGAGCGCCTCGGCCGTGGCGGTGGGATCGGTCATGGCTTGCGGCGTCAGGATGACGAGCAGGCCGTCGCTGTTGTCGTCGTTGGCGGCCACTTCCAGCGCCTGCGCGTATCGCTCGGGAGACGCGTCTCCGAGGATGTCCACGGGGTTGTTATGACTCCATTGCGGCGGGAGAATCCCGTTCAGTTTCTGCATTGTTTCGGATGACAACTCTGCCAGTTTGCCGCCGCTGGTGATGAGCGCGTCGGTGGCAAGGACGCCTGGTCCGCCCGCGTTCGTCAGGATGGTCAGGTTCGGACCTTTCGGCCGCGGCTGTTTTGAAAGGACTTCGGCCATCGCGAAGATGTCGCCGATGTTGGTGACGCGCAACACGCCGCAACGTCGGAAGGCCGCTTCGAGCACCTCGTCGGACCCCGTGAGGGATCCCGTGTGCGACGCGGCCGCGCGGGCCGCGCCTTCCGTCCGACCTGGCTTGATGACGATGATCGGCTTCGCCAGCGCAACCTCCCTCGCGGCGGACATGAATGAGCGCGCATCGCCGATTGTTTCCATGTAGATGACGATGCTGTTGGTGTGCGGATCGTCACCGAGATGGTAGATCAGGTCGCCCCAGCCCACGTCCAGCATCGAGCCGATGGAGACGAAGGACGAGAAGCCGACATGCTCCTTGAACGACCAGTCCAGCACAGAAGTGCAGAGCGCGCCCGATTGGCTGATAAAAGCCACGTTGCCAGGATTCGCCGCGGCGGTGGCGAACGTGGCGTTGAGTCCCGTCAGTGGATTCATCACACCCAGACAGTTCGGGCCGATGATGCGCATTTGGCCGCGATGGGCTTCCTCCAAAATGCGCGCTTCGAGTTTCGCTCCCTCGGGACCGATCTCCTTGAATCCTGCGGAGATGACGATGGCGCCTTGCACGCCTCTATCAACACATTCGGTGATGATGTCTGGCACGGTCGGGGCGGGGGTGACGATCACCGCCAGGTCGATCGCGTCGGGGATATCCTTGATGTCGGGATAAGCCTTGATGCCGAGGATGTTCTCCCGCTTCGGGTTGACGGGGAAGACCGTCCCGCCGAAGGGACTGCTGATCAAATTCCAAAGCACGGTGCGGCCGACACTGCCAGCCTTTTCGGTGGCGCCGATCACAGCGACGGTTTTGGGCGAGAAGATGGATTGGAGCGAACGCGGGGTGTAGCGGTAAACATCGTGAGCGGGATCGAATGTTTTACCAACCTGCGGATGAGAGGGTGTTGTCATTGAATGTTCCTGTTAAGAGTTGGTCTTTGTCAGGCATATTGCCTTGCGGAGACATTATACGGCCTGCTTTGACCAATCGGCTTTCCAAACGTCATAATTTTTGGGTGTGTTTGCTCGTAAGTTCGAGATAAATTTCACAAATAGATAAGTGTTAATGTCGGTCTTGCGTATAGCCAGAAATATGCTGCGATTTCTTTCGCCGTTAGCCTTTCTTCAGGATTTCGCTGGTCTCGGCGGTCATATCGAAAACCTGCTCGGCAATTTCGACGGTGGTGGAGCCAAGTCCGCAAACGGGGGCGATCAGACTTCGGGAGGCTAGTTCGTCGGGGGAGATGCGGACGCCGCGCGCGAAGGCCTTCTCTGCGATGTGCTGGATTCCGTCTCGCATCCGCTTCGCAAGGGACGCGGGACTCTCGCTCCGAATCCGTCCGTCGTTCGGGACGATTCCCCAGCAGACCGCGCCGCCTCGGTCCAGGAAGAGGCGGAGTTCGGCGGGGTAGAGCGCCAAGTTCTCGAGGAATTCGTACGCGTCGAGGTTCAGGATGTCGGCCTGCGATTCGAGCAGGATGCTCCAGTCGGTGTTGCCGCAACAGTGGACGCCGACCAGCGCTCCCTCCGCGTGAACCGCCTCGTAGACCTCGTTCATGTAGCCCAACGCCTGTTCGCGGCTGAGACTGATGAAGGCCGAACCGAAGGAGGCCATGTACGGCTCGTCCACGAACAGAATGACATTTTCGCTGACGGTTCTGAGTTGCCGAATCTGCCAGCGCGCATTCATGGACATGTTTTTAACGAGCGCGTCGGCGAGCGTCTCGTTGTAAAGACTGGCGCGCAGATCCTGGTCGGTGACAGTGAGTCCGAAGCTGATCGGCCCCATCACCTGTCCCTTGATCCATGAGACGGGGTTTTGTCTGTGTTCGGCCAGCAACGCGAAAAAGCCGAGGGCACAATCGGGCGTGAGGGCGAAATGGTCGAGGTCATCGTCGATCACGGATTGGTAGAAGGCTTCGAGTTGCGCGTCGAAGTCCGCCGCGTCGGTGTGCATGATGGCTTTCTCTTTTTCCGCATCCACGAACGCGCCTGGCAGGGTGGCCGCGTATTGGGTGTAGATGTTTTCGAGGTAGTGGCGGCGCGGGAGTTGCAGCCAGCATGGAATGTCCAGCAGCGAGGCGAGACGGTGGGTCAGGTCGGTCGGGTCTTTGTGCGGCACCGAGCCGACGTGAGTGGTGAGGAAGTGGAAGTCGGTCATGATTCGATTTTATCATCCACTTTTCGTGGAAATCCAAAAACAAATGCGCGGCGGATCGGTAGATAAAGCAGGTTGCACACGCTGACGTTTGCAAACAAGGTCTCTGCACTCGCGCTTCGTCCGTGTGCTTCGTGAATGTGGCCGAAGATATGTCGTGGAATTTTGAGGCGCTTCACCGTCTCGGACAGCTCTCGGCAGCCGACCGCGGAACCAAGAAAGGTTTTGTCGTTTTGTCCCCATGGCGGCGTGTGGGTGATCAGGATGTCGGTATCCGCGGGGATGAGGTTCCATTTGGCCTGGAGCGCCTCGCCGCGCGGCAGATTGAATGCCATGTTCCTGAACTCAGGCTGCCAACTGCTGCCATAGAATTTGACTCCCTCGATGAGCGTAAATTCATCCTGCAAATAGATGGCGTTGGTTAAGGCCGTCCGACTTTCCTGCGGCTGACTTTCAAAACACGCATCGTGATTTCCCGCGATGACCAGCTTGTGATGATGCGGCAGGCTTCCCAGAAAAGCGTTGAATTTGGCGACCTCGTCGAGACGTCCATGCAGGGTCATGTCTCCAGCAAATACCAGTACATCCCCATCGGGTATCTTGAACCAGGGGCGGCGACCATGCGTATCGCTGAACGCGACGATCTTCAATGTTCCTGTCATGCGATCTTTGCAGACAACGAGGTCTCGCGCCCTCCTCGCGAGACCTCGTTGTCTGCTCTCTATTCTCTGCCCATCTTACTTGTGCAAATTCTTCGCGGCGATGAAACTGAGGCCCGCGGCGGTCAAATCCCAGGCGGTGTGATTGGCGGCCGCGACCTTGTTGAGGAAGTTGATGCGCAGGTTGTCCCAGTCGCCGCTCTCGATGACTTCCTTCTTCTCGCGGAAGTAGTCGAGGATGTCGGAGGGGTGGGCGAGGGTCTGCTCCACCTCGGGGTCGCCGCCTTCGTGCTTGGCTGCGATGTTCGCCACGTGGTCGGCGATCTCCACCAGTTCGGCGCGGCGGTCGTACGGTTGGACGACGATGCTCTTCCACGTCTCGACGATATGATGCTCGAAGCGGACAACCTTCTCGAAGCCGAGCGCCTTGCGGAATTCGGCGGTCAGTTCCATGGTCTGGTTGTTGATCGAGTTCGCCCAGTTGAAGCCGATCAGCGGACTCGTGCCGTCGTCGCGGCTGAACAGTTTCGCCATGGTCATGATCCACAGCGCGTGGTAGGGATTATCCGAGCCGAAGTAGACCGAGATCTTGAAGTTGATGTTCACGCCAAGTTTGTAGAGCATGAACGCCAGCAGGATCGTCCCTGCGTTGAAGTTGAGCACGTGCTGGACGCCGTAGTTGGTGTAGTAGTACAGGAACTCGTCCAGCCATTGCAGGGCGTGTTCGTTGGGTTGTCCGATTCCGCCGAAGTAACCCGTGATGGTGGCGGGACCGCCGAGGTGCGGATTCGAGCCGTCGGTGCCTTTGGTGTCCAGTGTCTCGACGAAGGACGCGCCGATGATGTCCAGCGCGGCGACGATGGCGGGCAGGTCGCCGTCCATCTCGGATTCTTTCATGCGGCGGACGGCGATGAAGCGTCCAGGGACGAGCGTCTTTTCGGAGATGGCGCGCTCGACCATCGGGCGGATCCACGGGAAGTATTGCAGGGCGGAGACTTCCAGCGTCACAGCGTAGCGATCCTTGAATTTGGTCGCGTCCGTCTGAGGTCCAAGGACGCGGCGGCGGTAATCCGCCACGGAGATGAACGCGCCCTTGTCACGCTGTTCGATCAGCCAGTTCAAATCCTTGATGTGATCGGGCTGGCGCTCTTCGACCAGTTTGAACAGGGTCTCCATCTTGCGCGCCGCTTTGTGCTTGCGGTTGATCTCGGCGGGCGTACCATACTTCGCGACGACGGCGAGGAAGTCTTTCATCACCTGCGAGTTGGGATCGAGGAAGACGGAGTTGACGGCTTTGAGTTTATCGGGCGAGATTTTGAGCAGTTTTTGCAGATCGGACATTTTAGCTCCTTTGGTAACCTCGTTGGTTGAGTAGCCCCGCACGCTCTTTGCGGGGCGTACCGAAACCAACGAGTGAGATTCTGAATATTGTTTTCTGGTTATTCGGTGGTCTCGATACGCCTTCGACGGACGCCTCAGGCTACTCGACCACCGCAGTCCTACTTCAGCATCTTCTTCAACTCGTCCAGTTCCTCATCGGGCATGCCGAAGTAATGCTCCTGCGCGGGGAACTGGCCGCCGATGACCTCGTCGTGGTAGTTCTTCAGGCCGTTGAGGATGACCTCGCCCGCGTTGCCGTAGACTTTGGCCATTTTCGGCTTGAACTTCGGGTAGAGGCCAAACATGTCGTGGTAGATGAGCAGTTGACCGTGTGCCTTGGGACCCGATCCCAGCGACATGATGATGCAGTTCTCAGCGCGCTCGGTGATGAGTTCGCACAGGCGGTCGGGGACGAGTTCGAGCAGGATGGCGAACGCGCCCGCTTCTTCCAACGCCTTGGCGTCGTCCGCGATCTTCTTCGCCAGCGCGGCGGACTTGCCTTGCAGGCGGAAGCCTCCCAGCGCGGAGACCGATTGCGGGGTCAGGCCAAGATGCCCGATGGCAGGGATGCCCGCGTCCACGATGCCTTTGATGCGGTCTGCCATGGCCGCGCCGCCCTCGAGTTTGATGGCGTCACAGCCTGCCTCGGCCATGAAGCGTCCCGCGTTGCGGATGGCGTTCTTGACCGAGTCCTGATAGGTCATGTAGGGCATGTCGCCGACGACGAACGCGGTGGGTGCGCCGCGGCGGACGGCCTGCGCGTGGCGGATCATGTCGTCCATTTTGACGGGCAGGGTGGAATCGAAGCCGAGCATGGTCATGCCGAGGCTGTCGCCGACGAGGATCATCTCGATGCCCGCCTGTTCCTGCAAATAGGCGGTGGGATAATCGTAGCACGTCAGCCAGGTGATGGGTTCGCCCTTCTCCACTTTATTGAAGAGATAGGGCAGGGTGATTTTCTTGCGGGGTTCGGACATGGGTTACTCCTTTTGTTGGATCATTTTTACAACAATGTCAAGATTTTCTTGAGTAATTTTGATATTCGGATGCTCAGGTGGTAGGAAATTTTTCAAAATTCGCAAGGCGTGCTCGAAGGCGGCTTTTGCCTTTACCAGGTCGCCTAGATCATGAAGTGTACCGCCTAGGTTGTTGACGCGAACAGCCACATTGGGGTGGTCAGGGCCATAAATCGTTTCGTCAATTTTGATGGCGCGCTCAAATGCGACTTTGGCCTCCGCCAGATCGCCCATGTCTTTCAGTGTTAAGCCTAAGTTGTTGATGCCTATTGCAACTTGTGGATGATCTGGGCCAAGTGACTTTTCCCAAATTCGCAGGGCGCGTTCGAAGGCAACTTTTGCCCCCGTAAGATCGCCTAATCCATATAGGACATTGCCCAGGTTGTTAACTCCTATGGCAACTTGTGGATGGTCTGGACCAAGCGACTTTTCCCAAATCCGAATGGCACGTTCGCAGGCAGTTTTGGCTCCCACCAGATCGCCCATGTCTTTCAATGCTAATCCTAAGTTGTTGATTCCTATGGCAACTTGTGGATGGTCTGGACCAAGCGACTTTTCCCAAATTCGCAATGCGTGCTTGTAGTTGACTTTGGCCCCTACCAGATCGCCTAGGTCTTTTTGCACTGTTCCTAGGTTGTTGAAACAAGTTGCCACACGGGAATCGTCGGAACCGAATGACTTTTCCGCAATTTCAAGAGCGTTTTGAAAGGCCATTTTAGCGCCTTGATAATCCGCCATAGCCTTTATATGACAACCAATGCTGTTCCAAAGTTCCCCAACCTTTTCTAACCAAATGGTTTCTGTTTTTTCCGTCACCGCACGCACATGGGGAAGGAGTGGAGTATAGAGCGAATAATTCCCCGTTTGATCCACAGCGGCATTGCGTTCAACTGCAATTTCTGTCAACGCACCAATCAATTTCTTGCGAATTTCTTGGTCACTATCCAAATGGCGGGCAAATTCCGCGAGCAGAGGATGGATGGTAATCTCCTCTCCCAGCAAGCCCAGCCCAATGAGGGTCTGGGTGCATTCATCGCAAGCAGTTTCATCCAGTTCGGCGGTCTTCTCAAAAATCTCTGGCGGGATGGCCGTGTTGGTAGCGCAATATCCCGCTGCGAGGAAGATTTTCTGCGTGGGATCGCTCTTCACCTGTTCCCAGGAAAGCGTGAAGGTTGCCAAAAGGTCAAGATCGTGTTGGGTGGGGTTGGGCAGGTCGGCGCGGAAGCCGCGCATGGAATCGTGCTCGAAGGCCTGCTCGAGGCGGGTCAAATACTGCGAAACGCTCAGGCGCGGATGGCCATCGAAATACCGCCCCGCCAGTTCGAGCGCCAGCGGCAGGCGCCCGAGGCGTTCTGCCAGTTGGTCGAGTTCTTCGTTCGTGGACCTGTTTTTGAGATACTTCTTCAAGAACTTGCGACTCTCGGCGGGCGTGAAGGTGTCCAGCGGGACGGATTGAAGTCCGAGCGTGGACGGCCAGTCCGAATGGCGGGAGGTGATCAGCAGGCGCAGGCTTGGGCTTTGGAAGCGCGCCAGAACCTGCGAGGCGTCTTTCACGCTCTCGAAGTTGTCCAGAATGAGCAGGCGCGCACCGTCCATTTGCCAGGCGCGCAGGGTCAATGCCACTTGCTCGGGCATTTTCTCCGACCAGGGTTGCAAGGCCATCTTTTCCCCGCAGGCGGCGATTTGCTCGTCCAATGCGGCGGGGTCGCGCAAGTTCAGCCAGTGGACGCCTTTAAACTGGCCCCCGTAGCGGTAGGCAAATTCCACGGCCAGTTGCGTCTTGCCGATCCCGCCCATCCCTGTAATGGCTTGGGTGATGACCACACTCCCCCCTCTCCTTCCAGGAGCCCCATTGGGGTGCTTCGCGAAGGGGTTGGGGGTGAGGTCGGATGCCAACTTCTCCAAATCTTTCTCGCGCCCCGTGAAAAGTGCATTGCGCGAGAAAGGTAGGTGTGAGCCAGGGGGAAGTCCACCCTGGGGCGGTTCGGTCTTTGCTTCTTTCGGCTGTGTGGCCGCGGGTGCGCCATAATTGACGTTGATCACGTTCCCCGAACCAGGCACAATGACCGCCCGGTTGGCGTCCTTGCCGATCACGACGGAGTTATCTCCGCCGCGGACGGAATTTCCCTTTTTCGGCGCGGCTTTGGCGGCTGGCTTCTTCTTTGACTTGACGACTCCCTGTGCGACCTTCACCTGCTCGGCGCGTTTGTTGAGCGCTTTCACCAGTCTTTCGTAGCCGTCGGGTTCGAAGTATTTTCCCCATTGGATGTCCCTCATGCTGAACGGCAGGTCGCATTTTTCCAGTTGCAGGGGGATGAAGAAGATCGTCCCCTCGGGTTTTTCCATTTGAAGTGATTGGGCGGTCTTGATCTCGGTATGGATGTACCCCTCTTTGACGATTGCCACCTCCGACAGGCAAACGACCACCGCCTGGCTGGCGCGCATCGCCTTTTGGATCTCCAGCGGCCAGTTCTCACCGGGCACGAGCAATTCACTATCCAGCCACGGGTCGAATCCGTCCATGCGCAGGCGGTCGTACAACTCCCGCACGATGGGCTTGTCCTCGCTCGCGTGACAGAGAAAGACCTTGAGTTGGGGTGGTGTGTTGGCCATGACGCTCCCGGTTGCTTTCACTATAGCATGAAACCGCTGTCCGTGCTTCTGTCAAATATCATTCTCTTGGCTGTACAACTTCTCTGATTTTACTCCATTGGTTTTCGGGCCTTGCAGGGCATTTTCCCGTTAAGCCAACAAACTTTCGGGTTTCAATAAGAAACTTTCCCGTTAAGCCAACAAACTCGCAGGTTTCAATAAGAAACTTTCTCGTTAAGCCAACAAACTTGCTAAGAGTGTCTGAAAACCCCAACACAAAGTCACCAGGTCACTAAGGCACAAAGTATTTTATATCGAGCCTTGGAGCCTTTGTACCTTCGTGTTAGAAATGACTTTTCGGGGACATTCTCAGGATTGGAGTTCCGCGACGCGCGACAGGATGACGGGAAGCACGTTCTGATAGGATTCCGTCTCTTCGGTCACATCCAGACGGAGGAGGCGGTCGCGCGGGACCTGGGCCAGCCACTCGTCGAGGAAGGATGCCAGCAGGGACGTGTCCGCCGCGCTGGCGATGTTGATGCGGTCGCGGGCGGCCAGTCTCGTGCGGATGGCCGCGTCGGATGCTGTCAGGTGGACGATCAGGTCGGGGGGTGGCAGAAACGGTGGTCGAGTAGAGCGAATGCTCTCTTCGCTCATACCGAGACCACGTACCAGTTCATAGAACCGTCGGAGCAGGTCGAATTCGGGGTCAGTCAGCCAGCCGCGGGTGTGGAAGAGACGCGTGAACCCGTGGAAGTCGAGGTCCAGCCCGCCGTCGGTCAACGCTGGGCGCGGGTCGAGTCGCAGGGTCCGCTCCTGTTCCGCACGGAGGAGCAGGAAGTCGATCTGGTTGGCGAAGGCGTGGCGCGGGTCCTGTTTGAACAGCGCCTGAAAGGGACGTTCGGCGTGGTCTTCGAGGCCGAGGGCGAAATCGCGGCGGGAGGCAAGCGCGCGAACGAGGCTGGTCTTGCCCACGCCGCTCGCACCAACGATGGAAATGATGTGTGCCATTTAAGGCAATTGTAAGGTGAATTTGGGAAAAATTGTGCCTATAATATTTTCAAGAAACCTGCCCTTGCGGACGGCCTGAACTCTGGCAAGGCCAACATCAAAAACGGCCTTCGTCTGTTTCTTTGGGAAGCAGTGCCAGTGGAGCCCCGCCAGCAATGGGCAGGGACGACGACAACTGAATAGTTGTTGTTTGCCCCGTGGATAACCTCCACGGGGCTAGTTTTATGGGCAGACCCGCACGTAGGCATCCAGTTCGAGGTTTTTGAGAATGCCGCTCAACCCCAGCGACGATGCCTGCGCGCAAAATGCGTTGAAATCAAAATCTGGATCGGTGTACTCCACGGCGAAGACGGGTTTGTCCGCCGAGATGAAGGGGGAGAGGTCGCCGCACCAGCCTTGTACGAAACATTCCTCGGTCAATCCCCAATCGTAGTAGGGTAACAGGCTGGACAGTTGCTCGGAATCGTTCTTGAGTCCGATGGAAAGTCCGCGGGCGTGGGCCTCGTTCGCCAGCCAGATGTTGAAGGTGAGTTGATCTTGCGCGGTCAGCGGGAAGCCCGTGTTGTTCATGTAACCGTTGACGTTGTCGGGGTCCACGCCGTCGAACCCTTTGGCGCGGCACTGGTCGAGACGGGCGCGCAGGATGGGCGCCAGCAGGTCAATGCGGCGGATGTCCAGCCACTTTTCGCCATCCCAGCCTTCATAGTCATTGCCGAGCACCTCGGTAGGGAACTGCGGCGCGTCGGGGCGCCAATCCTCCCATGCGCCTGCGTTGATGTAACACATCACTTTGCGGCCGCGTGTGTGCAGGGCGGCCACCTGCGCGGTGGTGGTCTCGAACATGTCCAGGTTGTAGATGTTCACGGTTTTGGTCAGGTCGATCGCGCCGCTGTACTGGATTTGGATCGTATCGCCCACCGCTGGCTTCCACGTTGTCAGCGGGAGTTTGGCCTGTCCCGAATTGGAGTTGACCATCAAGCTGGAGGTGTCCACGGCTTCGAAGTCGTCGCCAGTAAGCACGTCGAGCGTGTGGAGCAGGTCGTTGTCCCAGCGCTCGTCGGGTGCGCCGCCCACGAACCAATCGGAGCCGTTATCTGCCACGATGATGCCGTACGTCTTCATGGCTTGCAGGATGACGCGTAATTTCGGGTCGAACCCGCCGATGTTGTAATTGGCTTTCAGTCGGAAGCGCGCTCCCATGGGCGGCGTGTTGGTGAGCACGCCAGCCGTCCCGCTGGTGAGATGACGCGCGGGCCAGATGTAACTGTTGGTGTTGCTGACGGTGAAGCGGATGGCGTGGTTGATGACGCCCGATGCCACCTCGTCGTAGCGGACGAGTCCAGGCAGGATGGGCAGGCCTGCCGCGTCAGACGATGTCCACCCTGCGGGACGGAGCGCGTTCGAGTTCAAATCCCAGATGGCGCCCGAGCCCGCGTACCACGTGGAGCCGACTTTGTGAGCATGATACAACTCGTACAGTTTGCACTCGCCTTCGCGCAGGATCAGGATGTGGTGGTCGCTTCCATATTCGATCAGCGGGACAGATGGAATGGGATACGGCCCCGCGTCTGATTCGTCGCCGAACTCGTCAAAGACAACGTTGACCGCAGGTTGCGAGGCAGGCACGACGTTAAAGGGAATGCCGATATCCTGCCCACTCCACTTAGCGCCAAAGTCCATGTGAAAGCCAGTGTCCCGCCCGATGCTGTTGATCCAGGCGTCCGAGCGCGCGTGGACGGGCAGGTTGTCCACGCGGGCGTTCCAGATGTTGTCCGCGGGAAAGACGGGACAGCCTGAAATCGTCGGGCCGCCGCCAGATACGGGAGGGGGCGCGGCGGAAAACGGGACGACGGTGGTGTAGATCGGCCCTTTGGGTATCGTGCCGCCAAATTTGCATTGACCGTCGCTCGTGCCAGCAGTGGATGAGTCGAGCACTGTCCCTCGGCACGCCCCAACGGGGCCTTCATCGAAGTGGTAGAGCGCGACTGTGTTCGCGTCCGCACTGAACGGGGAGGATGGTCTGGTGAAATTAACTCCGTAGCGGATGGACTTTGAAATGCGGAGTTCGTCGAAGTAGCCGTTGTAGGATGGATAATTCGAGCCAGCGTCATGCTTCTCGGCGCCGAGCACGAGATACGGGTCCGAGTTTGGATACGAGGTGGCGCGTCCGTTGCGGTAACTGATGTTGCCCGTCGGGCCGATCCCTGAGCGGTCCAGTTTCCCGTCCACATAGATCCGCATGACACCGCTGACGTAGTTGCGCGTGACCGCAATGTGATGCCACTGGCTGTTTGCCACGTTGGTCACGCCGCAGATGGTCTGTTTTTTAACGCCGCGTGAAATGCCGAAGGCGATCCGTCCGTTGGCGAGGGAGATGCCGAAATCGCCGTAATCCCCATTGCCGTAGATATCGCGGTCGAGGATGATGTTGCCATTGATCCAATTGTCCCCGCCAGTGACGCAGGCAGTCCGATCGTTATCCGCGATGGAGGCCTTGATCCAGAATTCGATGGTGAAATTGCCGCCCACGTCCGCAGGGACGGCGGGCGCGTCGATCTTGATCTTGACGCGGTCGATGTCGTCTGTGCCGTGGCCGCGAAAGCGCAGGGAATATCCCGTCGACGCGGCCCGCGCGGGGGTCGCGTCCGACGCGCTCGCGCCGAGGGAGAGAATCAGAACGAAGATCAGTAGTGCGGAGAAGAGTCTCGGTCTCATTGTGCCTCGCCATTTCTTTTCGATGATACCAGACCTTCGGTGGCTGGTATTACTTTAGCATTGTAATGGTTGTGGTGCGTGTGTTGAGGTTGACTCGTACGATGCCGTTCGCAAATCGCCTGCGCCAGATTCCATCGCCGATCTTTACGCGGTCTCCCAGCGGCCTTCCCAGCGCGAGTTGATACTCGGTGATGCGATAGTAATTCGCGTAACTCGATTGGTCGGAGAAGAAAAAGTACGCGTCCGCGTCGACCATGAGCAGGTAGAGGCCAAAGGTGTATTTATGAAATTTATTGGTTGAATTTCCCTGCACCACGTAGAGAAGCGGCTTGCCCCACTCATCCGCCATGGCGTTGCCGTCTTCGACCTTTGACACACTGCGCGGGTCGCCGTCCCAATCGAGGAACGCGCCTTCGATCATGGCGCCGTCCAGATAGGGCTTGAAGCTGACGAAGTTTTCCTCGTTGGTGCTGAACGAGGTCATATTGCCCCAGATTTGAATGGAGGGGAACTCGGTGCGGATGGCCGCCAGGAACGATTCCATGCCCGCCTGGTACGCCGCCTTGTCTGCAAACTCTCGCGGCGGCGCGCCATTGTTGTAATCCTCGATGTCGCTCCACGATTCGCTGACGTTGTCGAGGAACAATCCCATGGCGCCTGTTGGCAGGTGGTTGGGATCGGTGGCTTCGAACTCGCGTCGCAATTTATTCAGGTAATATTTCTGATAATCGGGATTGGCGAAATTCATGCGATATTGCGCCGCGCCGCCCACGCCTCCACCCGCGACCTCGTAGCGGCTTCCGTCCGAACGATGCAGGAACCAATCCTCGGTGACTGGTAATCCATCCACTTTGCTCTTCAGGATGATCGCATCGTGGATGCGGCACATCTCTCCCGTGTCCATGGTGATGGTGTTCGAATAGACTGCAAACGTCTTCTGCGTGCTCGTACAGCGAGTCTTTTGCGCGGCGAGGGAGGAGAGTCCCTTCGGCCCGTTGTTCT
>JBMOMR010000082.1:0-52170 GCA_049324715.1 Chloroflexota bacterium
GCGGACTTCCAGTCCGCTTGGCTCAGGCGGACTGGAAGTCCGCGATCCGATATTCGGATAGAGACTAAGGCAACGAAGGAAAACGCCTTTCGATGGAGCGCCTTTCTCCCCCCTTTGTGTCCTTCGTGTTTATGCTCTTTCCCGATTGTTATGAAATAGCCGAAAAATAAAAAGCGGAGGGCTTGCGCCTTCCGCTTTCGTTCCATCGTGCAGAATTCTACTTGTTTTTCTTCTTTTCCTGTTTCAGTTTCTTCTTTTCCTTCGGGTTCAGTTTTGGTTTCTTCCTTTGTTCCTTGCCGCCTTTATCTTTCTTTCCACTTTCGTGCATAAGTATCTCCTTTCGTGTTGGCAATTCGCAATGGGATAAATCTTCGAACGGTGAAATTATGCCACCATTCGCACTTTTTTCCAATACCTCATCAACCCGTCCGCGCTCATGCCGAGGGGATTGGCGAGTTCGTAGGATCTGACCACCGCGGGGTCGAGACCCTGCTCCTGTCCCTGCGATTCCATCCACTCGGTGAACTGGGCGCGCAACTCGTCCACGCTGGGGTCGGCGGGCATCACCTGCTCGAGCCAGCGCTCGGCGGCATCGAGGCCCTTCTCCACTTCGCCCAGGTGCCAGATGGGATCGTCGAACAGGCCGAAGTGCGTGGGGGCGATGCGGGCGAACTTCTGCTCGTGCAAACGCTTGAGCGTGGATCGCCAGCGTTCGATGTGCAATTCGGGCGGGGGCATGGGCACGCGCAGGTAGGGATAGCCCGGGATGCGCACGCCGCCCACGTCGCCGCTGAAGCAGACATCTTCGAAGAGATAGACGTGATGATGCTGGGCATGCCCCGGCGTGGACAAGGCCACGAAGCGCAGGTTGCCGATCTTGATCTCCTCGGCGTCTTCCACGATGGTGAGTTTGTCTTCCAGCACGGGCAGGAACTCGCCCCACAGCGTTTCCATCTTATCGCCGTAGATGCGCCCCGCAGACTCGAGCAGGCGCTCGGGATGCAGGAGGTGCGGCGCGCCGATGGGATGCACATAGATCTGTGCGCCGTAGCGTGAGAGACGTCCCGCCGCGCCCGCATGGTCGAGATGGATGTGCGTCAGCAGGACGTGGGTCACGTCCGTAAGAGAAAGGCCGTTCGAGCGCAGACCCGCCTCCAGTCCAGAAAAACACGAGCCAGGGCCGCTTTCCACCAGCACCACCGCGTCCCCGTCCCGTATCAGGTAGGAGGCAATGGCCTGTGATTTGTTCTGAAAGTTCAAGTCAATTGTGACAATGGAATTCGTTGCCATGAAAAATCTCCCTGTGTGGCCGCGAAGGCCGAAAGGGTTTGGGTGAGGTCGTTATTGTAACGCACGCGGCAGACGGGAACGCCGCAGCTGATGAGCGTTTTTTCCAACTTCTCTGCACCGGGCGGGCCGCCAAACTCTTTTGGATCGATCAAGACCACAATGGGATGCAAGCCGCGGCGCTGGAGTTCCTCGGTGGCAGAGACGATGTCGGCGCGCACCTCGGGCGTGATGAGGATGACGCTGGAGCCTGTCTTCAATTGATGCGCCTGCATGGGAGCCAGCGCGGCAAGAGAAAGGTCGCCATCGTCTTCGAGGAAGGCGAGCGTCTCGAGGATCTTCGATTCCTGTCGGTCACTGCGCTCGGCGGGAATGACGGTGGCCCTGCGCCCCGCCGCGGCCAGACCCACGGCGCGCTTCTGCCCGAGGAAGTAATGCGAGAGCGAAGCCGCAATACTGACGGAATATTCCAGCGTGGACGGCGGCAGGATGAACTTGGGCGGCCTGCCATACAACAATTGCACCGCGGCAAAGACGGGCGGCGTGTAGGGCTTGGCGTAATGCACCCCGTCTTGCAGATCAATGAAGATCCAGACTTCCGCCTGTGGGTCTTGTTCGAACTCCTTCACCATCAACTTGCCGCGGCGGGCGGTGGTGGGCCAGTGGATGCTCTTGAGCGGGTCGCCTGGCGCATACTCACGCACACTGGCGGCATGGGGCGTCACCTCGGACGACTTTCTTCGAATGGTGCGCCCACCGGGCAAAATCCCCGGGGCAGAGGGAAAGGCCGCGATCTCATAGATGGTGGGAAGCACCGTCAGCGATTCTTCGGCGGGGAACTGGCGGCTGGCTTGAAACAGCCCGAACGGGTCGCCACTGCGCACGGTGGTGGGACCCAACGCGAAGCGCCCGCGGTGCGTGAGATACGTCCGTGAAAGATAGGAGATGTTGCGCCGTCCGCCAATGCGCGTCAGCAGGCGCGAACCTGCCGCACCGGGCAGTTTCGACTCGTTGGCGATCTCCACGTTCGGCACCATGAAGGGGCTGGCATTGTGGATCTCGAAGCGTTCTTCGAACACGTCGCCCGCGCCCGCCTTTTGCAGGCGCACCTGCCGATGGATGCGCAACCCCACCACCGAAAGACGCGTCCACAGCAGAGCCACCAGCACGACCAACAGGCTTAGATAGAATAAACGCGTAAAGACGGCGGAACCGTTGATCAACGACCCGACTCCGCCGACGAGAAACAACAGGGCGACGAGGACGCGCCCAGCCTTCATTTCGCTTCCTTCTTCGCTTTCGGCCGCGGCCCCACCGAGAAATCTCCCCCGGGCGAGGGCTGGGCACGGACGATCTCTTCGACGATGCGGTCTGCGCTCAAGTCTCGCAGGCGCGCCGCGGGGCTGACGATGATGCGGTGACCAAGCACGGGCACGGCCATGGCTTTGACGTCATCGGGCAGGACGAAGTCCCGTCCTTGAATGGCGGCACGCGCCTGCGCCGAGCGGAAGAGTCCCAGTGAGCCGCGTGGACTGGCCCCGAGGTAGACGTCGTCGCTTTCGCGGGTGCGCCGCGTCAGGTCCACGATGTAGCGTTTCACCTGCGGAGAGACGAACACGCGGCGGATGGCGTCGGCGGCTTCGAGGATCTCTTTCGTCTTCACCACGGCTTTGAGCGTTTCGAGCGGATGCTGGAGTTGCTGTTCCTCCAGAATGCGGACCTCATCCTGTATGTTCGGGTATCCGAGGCGCACACGGAGCAGAAAGCGGTCCAGTTGGGCTTCGGGAAGCGGGAAAGTGCCTTCGTATTCCACGGGGTTCTGTGTGGCCAGCACCATGAAGGGACGTTCCAGTTTATGCGTCACGCCGTCCACCGTCACCTGGCGTTCTTCCATGGCTTCGAGCAGGGCGGCCTGCGTCTTGGGTGTGGCGCGGTTGATCTCGTCGGCAAGGACGATCTGCCCCATGACCGGGCCCGGGCGGAACTCGAACTTCTTTTTGGATTGGTCATAAATGGACACGCCCGTCACATCGCTGGGGAGCATATCGGGCGTGAATTGGATGCGGCTGAAGGCGCAATCGAGCGAGCGGGCCAGCGTGCGAGCCAGCACCGTCTTGCCCACACCGGGCACATCTTCGATCAGCACGTGACCCTGGCACAGCAGGCCGATGAGCACCATTTCCACCGTGTCGCGCTTGCCGACCATCACTTTTTGCAGATTATCAATGACTCGTTCGCCAAAGGCTTTGATGTCTTTCATGAGGCTTCCTTTTTTGTAGGGCAAAATGCCATTTTGCTCCACTGAGATTGCCCGAATTCTACGTGGGTTTGTCGGGTTAGGCAAGGAAGGGGAACCCCTCTGCAGGGTGGTTTATGGAGTGTGGAGGGCGGTCGTGGAGATTGGAATGTGGAGGCGGGAGGCTGGTTAATGGGTGATGGAGCATGGAGGATGGTTAGTGGTTGCGGTATAATCCCTGCCACGCCCCAGTAGCTCAATGGATAGAGCGCCTGACTTCGGATCAGTAGGTTGTGGGTTCGACTCCTGCCTGGGGCGCCTTCCTTTTAACCAGTGAACAGTTACCAGTAATCAGTGACCAGTGAGCGAGGTTGGCGGTATACTTGGGAAAAGGAAGTAATGAACAGGGATTAGAGACACTTGCTCAACTTTGTGGAGAGACTTCATGCCAAAAAAAGATTACAGCCAGTGGGATAAGAAGGAATTAATTGCCCATATCGAGAAACTTGAAAAACGCAAGAAATACGGGCTTGTGTGGGACGAAGAACGTACGCGGGAGGAATTTGAACTTGCCGCGCAAAACAGCCTGCCTGTATTGGAAGAAGTTTCTGAAAATGCAATAACAACCGATCCTGAACAGCCCACATATATTTTGATTGAGGGCGATAATTACCACGCTCTTTCAGTTTTAAATTACACCCATGAGAGGGCCGTAGATGTTATTTACATTGATCCCCCATATAACACTGGTGCAAAGGATTGGAAGTACAACAATAGTTTTGTTGACGCGGAGGATTCTTATCGTCACAGCAAATGGATTTCAATGATGCACAAACGGCTTGTATTGGCGAAAAATGTTCTAAAACAAGATGGTGTAATGATAGTGACAATTGATGACCATGAGTTGTTTAACTTACTTGGAATCCTTGAAGACCTTAACGCGACCACACTCGGAAGAGTTGCTATTTGTATCAAGCCAGAAGGAAGAAGACAAAGCAAATACTTTATGGAAGCGCACGAATACGCGATTTTCGCAACATGGGGAATACCCAAAATGCGAGGATTGAATGTTGACTTCGGACTCGATTTTCCAGAAGTTGACAAAATCTCCAAATTCAGGTGGGAAGGATTGATGAGGCGAGATGCTGCTCGTGAAGATAGAGGTTCCGAATATTGGTATCCATTTTACGTTTCAAAAGATGGCAAGATTAGCGTGGAAAAAATTAAAGGGTATGAAGTCTGGCCAATTAACACAAAAGGTATTGAAAGAGTCTGGTTATGGGATAAAAACAGAGCAAATGATAATTTGACCGATTTGAAAGCAGTTATACGGCAAGATAAAGTTACTATTTACTACAAGCGAAGAGAACAAGGAAGAGTCAAGCCAACTTCGTTTTGGTATGGGAGCAAATACAATGCGAATGCTTACGGCACAAGAGTTCTGGAAAGAATTGTGCCAAAAAACAATTTCGATTATCCCAAGAGTGTATATTCTGTTCTTGATTGCATAGATGTTTTTTTACCCAAAGATGGTTTGGTACTAGATTTCTTTGCGGGTTCAGGTACTACGGGTCATGCGGCAATGTTGCTAAACGATTCCGATGGAGGTAGCCGCCGATTCATCTTATGCACAAACAATGAAAATCAAATAGCCGAAGCAGTAACCTATCCAAGAGTAAAGAATTGCATTGTTGGTTATAAAGAAGGAAAGACAAAGGTCAAATTTGGCGGCAACCTGAAATATTTCCGCACATCTTTTGTGCCTGCTGAACCAAGTGACGAGAATAAAGAACTGCTCACGCGCCAATCGGTTGAAATGCTATGTTTGAGAGAAAGCACATTTGATTTTGTAACCGAAACCGATATTTGGAAAATCTTCAAGAACAATCAGCGTTACACGGCGATTCTTTTCGATCAACTTTCAATTCCTGATTTGAAGGAAGAACTTGAAACACTGAATCAGCCTGTGAGCGTTTATGTCTTTTCACTTGAAGATGACAATTTCGCCAATGAATTTGCCGATATGAAAGACAAAGTCAAAGTCTGTTCCATTCCAGAAGCCATCTTGCGCGTATATCGGAGAATCTACCAATGATACGAGACTCCATCTACCAAACCAAAGCCGTCCGTGAATTGTGCGCCAAAACCAATCGTCTGATCGAACTTGACGGGAATAAAACCATTGTCTTCAAAGCCCCCACTGGCTCAGGCAAAACTGTAATGATGGCGGAATATCTCAAACAACTGGTGGAACACCGCGAAGACACGCGTAGTTTTGCTTTTATCTGGACTGCTCCCCATCAATTGCACACGCAATCGAAAGAGAAACTCGAAACATACTTTGCCGATTCCAAAGCTTTGCGTTGTGTCTCGTTTGAAGATTTGATTGACCGTCAGATAAGCGATAAAGAAGTCCTGTTCCTGAATTGGGAAAGTATTAACAAGAAAGACAATATCTACATTCGAGACAACGAAAAGGATTTAAATCTCTCGGTCATTTTGCAAAATACCCGCGATGCGGGAAAAACCATTGTCCTTATCATTGACGAAAGCCATTTTGCTTCCAAGACTGAAACATCGCGCGAATTAATCGGCATGTTTCAGCCGAAAGTGACAATTGAAGTTTCTGCCACGCCGAATATGCAGGGCGATGAATCAGTTACAGTTTATCGTGAAGAAGTAATCAAGGAAGAAATGATAAAGAAGCATGTGGTTATTAATCCAGGCTTCAAGAATGAAATTATTAAGGAGACAACCGAAACCCTTTTTATCAAAAGCAAAGGGGAAGAAGGCACAGATGAATTTGTTTTGAGAATGGCAATCGAAAAACGGGAAGAACTTGCAAAGGCATTTGAGATGCTTGGCGTAAATGTCAACCCGTTGCTGATTATTCAACTGCCCGATAAACAAAAGGGTGAGGCCGATTTCAAGGATGATATTGTGAAGATGCTGGAAGAGAATCACAAGATCACCGTCAAGAACGGCAAACTTGCAATTTATCTTTCCGAAGATAAAATTAACCTTGAAAACATCACGCGCAATGATAGCGAGGTGGGAGTAATGATTTTCAAACAAGCGATTGCGCTTGGTTGGGATTGTCCACGCGCTTCTATCCTTGCGCTATTCCGTGATTGGAAAAGCCTGCAATTCTCCATTCAAACCGTCGGGCGCATTTTGAGAATGCCAGAATTGAAGTATTACGATAATGATGAATTGAATACGGGTTTTGTTTTTACCAGCCTTGAAGATTTATCCATTGTCGAAGATATAGCGGGAAGTTATCTTACCATCCAATATGCCAGTCGAAGGAAAGATTACAAGCCGATTCAATTGCGTTCTGTCCATTCAAAAAGATTCCGTGAAGAAACCCGCTTGTCGCCGCAATTCATCCGTGATTTTCTTGTTGCCACAGACGAATTGAAGTTAAAAGGCAAGATAAACATAAAAGTAAAAGACACGAAAATTGAATTATTGTCTGATGGTCTTGTCGCTGACTTGGATAAACACCCAGAACATATTGCCGAAATGGGCGAGCATGTTCAGCGAAGACAAAATGTAGTTGAAATCCAGAAACTCTTTGACATCTTCGCCCGTGAAAATTTGAAACCAGAGTTTTTTCCTGAAATGCGTTCGATTGGGCGCGTCAAGGATGCCATTCACTATTTCTTCAAAATGAAATTCCCAAACGAATTTACAAGCGCAACGACACGGGCGCAGATCATCACATTGCACAAGGAAAACAGGCAGTATTTTATTAACGCAATCAATCGAGCAAAAGAGATTTATAGCGCGAATGTCGGAAAACAAAAGAAAGAACTGGTCATGCTTGAAGAGTGGGAAATTCCTTCATCACGCAATTACGACAATCGCTTTGCGGAAGTAAAATACAAAAAATCTATCCTGCAACCCTTCCTTGAAGCTAAAAACGCCCGAAAGCCCGAAAAGTATTTTGCTGAATTTCTGAACAACACATTAGCGGATGTCGAATGGTTTTGCAAGAACGGAGAGTCTGATGCAACGTCTTTCGCTATCCCTTATACGGACAAAGACGGAGAATTAAAGCCGTTCTTTGTTGACTGGATAGTGAAATTCAAAGACGGAAGAATTGGTTTGTTCGACACAAAAGAAGGCATTACAGCTGAAACCGCAACACACAAAGCGGAAGGATTAGCCGCGTATATTAAGGCTGAAAATAAGAAAGGCAAGAAACTATTTGGCGGAATTGTGGTGCCAAAAGATAATAGTTGGCGATATAACGATTTGGAAAGATACGATTATTCTCCCGATCTGAAGGGATGGAAGTATTTGTAATAGAAAAGGTGTGGCAAAATGATTTGCATATTCTTTGATGAAACCAGTGACGACAAGTTCAAAGATTACTTTGGTCTTTCCTGTGCCGCCGTAAAGCATAATTACTATGGGCAAATCAAAGAAGGTTTTCAGAAAATACTTCTTGAGGGCGGCTGGGATCCAACTACTGAATTCAAAGGCGCTTATTTATTCTCAGCATCAAAAGGATGTACTAATATTCCTGTCGATAAAAGAGTAGAAATGGCGGAAGCCGTTATCAACCTAAATGTTGCAAGCAAGAATGCGCGTATGAAATTCGCCTATTTTAGAAAATCATCTCAAAACCTAAGAGAGGATTATCTTACTTACATTCCTGCTATACTGGAGAGGATACTAAAAAGCTACGGAAGGCAAAGTGGTCAAGGTAAAGATCTAGTTTCCATTTATTGTGATTACCGCAATGATATTCCGATAGAGCAACTTAAGGATATTCTTATTCCCGTGGTTTTATCAAATAGCTTTAAACTCTATGAAGATATTCAATATACACATTCGAATTTCCACACAGTAGGAATTCTATATGCGGACATTGTTGGATATCTAATGGCTCGAATTGAAACAATAGCCAACGACAGCGAACTTTTTGAGAGTATCCCCCCAGAGGCATTTGAAAACAACGGAAAAATCAAAAAAATGAGAACGTCCTTGAATTTGATCGATAAAATAAAAGGTCTATCACTCTATGAGATCAAATAACGTAACAGTAGCCCAGTGCGAAATCGTCCACAGCAATCGGGAGTTGATCCGCTTGTACGAGGAAAAGGTCAAGAAGGTGATTGCAAAAGTGTGAGGAAGGATGATGATGTTGAGAAGTCATCTAGTTAGGATAGGCTTGATATGAGCAAGATTATTCGATTCATAAATACAAGATTGTCGGTGGCTTTATGGACCCTTCGGCTGACTGGGAATTACTTTCTTTTAAACTTCCAAAGTGCGAGTACTTTTTCAAGAAATTACATATTTCTCGTTCTTCTTTTTGTGTTGATAACACCGTGGCTATCTGGCTTGTTATGGCTATCAACGTTAGTTGATATCTTATCGATTTTCTTGTTTCTCCAGTTAATTCAAGACAAAATTCAGGCTGAGAATGAAAGGCTTCAAACAAAACAAAGGATATATACTGAAATTGAAAATGAGACAAGTGAAATTCTCGAGTTCTTCGAGAAGATTGGTATCGTAAACATCAAACGCCTTGATAGCCATGCAACGGAAGAAATAATTAACGGCATTAGTGACTACGAATTTTTTGATACACATCGATACAAATATATACTCCAAATTTCTAGTTTATTGCTCCAAATTCAATTATTTGATAGTAGGCTAAAGTATTATCTGCGATATTTGATATTTTCGGAACTAAAAACAAAATATCGACAACAATATATCGATGAATACATTGATGTTCGCAACTTTGACACTGTTGGCTCGAACGAAGAAGCCCTCATAAGATACATTGCCCACAGAGTTGAAGTTGGAAATGTTTGTTTGGACAACTCATGGGAAAAACGAAAGGTCAAGCCAGACAAATATATAGCAATGGAATTTGGAAATAAAATTCATCAAAGCAAAATCGCAAAAATCATTGCGGATAAGGAGAAAGCCGAAAAACTAAAAGAAGTGCTTACAAGAGGAATCGTTAACGGGCTTATTTCGGATAAAGGACTAGAATCAATTACGAGAAATCAAAACAAGTTGTTTGTAGTGATCAAATATGGAGAAGGAACAAGTGTTACAGGATGGCCCAAAGGTGTAAGCGCTCCATTTGGAAAAGTTCTAAGAAAGAATAAGTTTGAAAGACCGTACTACCAAGATGATTACACTTTTATCCGAGACTTAAATGCCAACCCAATCGATGTTGATATTGAAAATTATACAGATCAGCTCCTTAAAGAACTAAGAGGCGACTATTCTGAGCTTAAACTAAAGTACAAGACCAGAGAAGTCATTCAAGAAGGTCCACACTACGAAATATTAGCTTTTATTGCTGATAAAAAGAACTTTGCATGGAGATTGTCTAGAAAAAGAAACTTTACTTCATTTATCAATAAAATGTTATTGAACGAGGTAATTGAAGGTGAATTTAGCAAAGACTTTATTCGAGCTAATTTTTTCAAAATAAAGAAGATAATTGAAGGGATCAGTTGGTTTTCATTGATTAAGAACGATAAACTGAAGGAACAGATTGAAACCAATATCAAAAGAATCAATAAGGAACTGTCGACAAACGAAATCAATTTGGAGACTTTGTTTGATCTTGTATCTTTGAACACTAATCAGATTGAAGTACTAGAAGAAGCAATTCACCAAGTTGTAAAAAAACGAAATATTAGTGCAAAAAAGGCTCGTACTACTGATAAAGAAAAAGTGAGGGTAATTAGAACGCAAATCAAATCCTTAATGAAAGAAGCCGAAAATTTTACAGGCATTGTCAGAGATCTTGAAAAATAAACCACACCTTACTAGCGTCGAGACCGAACGCGCTATTATCCATGGCAGTCGGGAGTTGATCCGCTTGTATGACAAGAAGGTGATTGAAAGGGTGTGGCTATCAGAAACCCTAAAGGCTTGTCCTGAGCCCATTGACGAGGAGTATTGGTTGAAAGTGTTGGAAGTAACACCATGAGTCAAGACAAGCGAATCGGCGATTTCATTTCGCTTTTCAACGCGTTCTGGTATCGTGACTTCCCGCTAACGAAAGACTATAAAAACCCCGACCGCAGGTCACAGATTTGACTCTCTCCTAATTGCAAGGAGAGATATTAAGTGCTGATTTCAAAAGGAGAATATCATGGCTGGCAAATACATCCCTCTTGAACATTACCTGCGCGGCTTACCCGCAACTCAAAAGGAAGTTACTCTTTCCTTTGAACAAATAGAAAGAATAATCAATGCCAAACTGCCGCCATCTGCTTATGAATATCAGGCATGGTGGGCAAACGAGAAAGAAGGCAACCACGTCAATGCACGTGCGTGGGCAAATGCAGGCTGGCGGGTGGATGCTGTCAATTTCGCTCAACGATCAGTTCGTTTTCTCCGTAACGGCTAAAGTCAAAAGACTTCCGAAGTTTGCCAAACTTCGGAAGTCTTATCTCACCCGCGCCAAGGAAACATCATGCCACGTCGAAGCATCCCCTTCCTCTCCAACCAGTATTACCACTTCTACAACCGCGGCAATAACCGTCAAGCCATCTTCTTCGAGCGCGGGAACTATTTGTACTTTCTGAAAGGCGTGCAGAAGTACCTCGTCCCATATGTGGATGTGCTGGTCTATTCACTCATGCCAACGCATTATCACTTGCTGGGAAGGGTGCGCCAGACAATCAAGACCTCGGAGTTCTTAGAGAACTCCGAGGTCTTAAACGCCGAGGTCTTACCCCCCGAAGTCTTAACCGCCAAAGTCTCTATGGCCATGATGCGGCTTGGGGTTTCCTACACCAAGGCCATCAACAAACGCTTTGGCCGAGTTGGCGCCTTGTTTCAGGGTCAATTTCAAGCCAAACCCGTTCAAAGTTATGAACATCTGCTGAACCTGTGCGTTTACATCCACGGCAACCCTGTCAAAGACGGGCTGGTCTCCCTGCCTGAAAATTGGGAATACGCCAACTACCTCGAATGGATGGGGTTACGCAAAGGCACGCTGGTGGACCATGACTTCATCGAACAAAACTTTGGCTCGCCACCAGACAGTTTGACTCAAAAGGACTCCGTTGGTCGAGTAGGCGGCAGAAAGAGTGCTTATTTTCAAGGAAATCTACTGTTTGCCGCCGTATCGAGACCAACAGTAGGCAGGATTTGCTGGATTTGTGGTCTCGATACGCCCTTCGACAATCACTCAGGGCTACTCGACCACCACTTGCAACAAAAGTGTCAGGTGGCTAAAACTTTGGCACGCCCGAAGAATACAAGAAACTGCTCATGAAATACATCCAAACCCGAACCCTTCCAGACGATTTCCGAACGTATATTCAAACACTGGATGGATAGTCGAAAGACTCCGCCTCAAACTTCCGACGTTTTGCCGTGTTTTGGCGCTTCGGAAGTTTTCTTTCCCGTCCCCCTCTCCCCCCTCCCGAAGCCCATTTTTCATCGAATTTAGGCCTTTGGCCTTAAGAGTCTAGACTCATCGCCTTACGAGTCTAGACTCGTTGGCTGATGAGTCTAGACTCGTTGCTCGATGAGTCTAGACTCGTTTCGTCACGAGTCTCAGATGTTTTTGGGTTCCTGTTACCGACTATACGCAAAATAAAAACCCTCTCCCGTAATCGGGAGAGGGTCGCCGTAGGCGGGTTTGCGTTGAGCCCGTCGAAACGTGAGGGCCTAACTACGCCTTCTCGAATACGATCTTATCCAACGCCTCCTGAAATTCCTTGCCAGGGGTAAAGCGCGCCAGGACGCCCTTGATATTGTGGGTGGTCACATCTTCGGCTGTCTCTGCGCCTTCGGTCTCGATCCGCACCCAGAACGAACCGAACTCGCCCAAGTGCACGATATTACCGCGCGAGAGTTCGTCCGTGATGATGGACAGGAAATTCTCGATCACGGCGGCGGTATCGGCCATGCTGACGGTGGACTGTGCAGACGCGCGGCGCGCCACGTCCCTGTCTTCCACCTTTCCGCTCGAAACCACAGAAGGATAAAACTTCTTCGGATCTTCAGGCTTGCTCGGGTTTCCACGTTCGACGACATTGAACTTGACGGACATTGGTTGCCTCCTATTTGGGTTGGATGTTGGATTGGGAAAGTCTTCATCGTTCAACCTCCCGCATATAATGACTACATTCCAGCGGTAAAGAAACCTGTCCGCGCGTTTCTGTTAACTGCCTGCAAGGTCAACTGGAGTTCAACGTGCGGGTGGACAAGCGCATCCCGAAGACCCATCGCGTAGTATGAAAACGAGACCCTCAAGGGCTTGATAACTCTTGAGGGTCTCAACGTTACGAACGAATATGTCCTTCGATCACATCGGCCAGCCCCTGAATATCGGTCAAATTCACCACGGGGACGGGAGCGGTGAGCGCCACGTTCGAGGCGATGGCAAAGACCTGTCCAGCCGTGCCCAGCGGGCGGACTCCCATGTCCCCGCGGACGATCTCGATGGAAGGCTTGCCTGCCTGTTTGTATCCCTCCACCAGAATGAGATCGACATCCCGAATTCCACTGACAATTTCATCCAGCGTCGGTTCCTGCTGGACCTGACGATAGGAGGCGATCCTATCGGGCGAAGCGATCACCACGTGGTCACTGCCCGCCTGCGCGTGGCGGTAACTGTCCTTGCCTGGGTGGTCGATGTCGAAGCCCGCGTGCGAATGATGCTTCACGGTCGCGAGGCGATATCCCCTGCGCTTGAATTCAGGGATGAGTTTCTCGAGCAGGGTGGTCTTGCCAGAACCAGATGCGCCGATGATGCAAATAACGGGAATGGACATCGTTTCTCGTGCTCTCTCACTGCCCCGAGCGGAGGGTCGAGTAGGCGATGTTCCTTCGCCATATCGAGACCCGCAGTCGAAGGGCAGTGGATGACTACACAAAGATCAAAACCAGCGCCAGCGACAGGACGCATCCCGCCGCCACCCACCCATCCAGCGAGCCGATGCGGAGGGAGGCCCTGCGGCTCAATTCTGGACGGAAGGCGCGCACCTCCGCCGCGAGGACGATCTCCTCGGTGTGACGGAGAGCGTTCGTCAGCACGGTCAGCACCATCAACTGGATGCCGCGCCACCAGTTGGCGCGCAGTCCGCCGCGCATCCGCAGGCTGTGCCAGGCGTTCGTGCTGGACTGACGCAGGTCGGGCAGAAGGTTGGTCGCCACGCCGATGGAGAAACCCAACCCGTGCAACCCGCCGCGTTCGAGCAGTCCCGCCACTTCGGTAATATCGACCGAGGTGGAGAGGCCGTCCGCATCCAGCAGGATGACGATCGCCCGCAACACCATCTGCACCCCGTTGAAGATGGCAACAGAGGAGACGGGAAGCCCAAAGATCAGCAGTTCCTTCTCTTCCGCGGGGACGCCGAAGAACAGGTTCACCAGGAACAGGCCAGCCAGCAGGAACAGCCAGCGCGGCTGGGTCAATCGGCGCAGGGCAAAGGGATAGAGCGCGCCCAGCGCCACCAGCGCGATCAACGCGGGGACGAAGCCCTTCTCCAGCGGCGGGAGCATCACCATCAACAGCGCCCACAGGAAGATGACCAGTCGGCCGAGGCTTCCCAGAAGCAGTTTCGGTTTTTCGAGCATTGTGACGTTGGATTCAGCCTGTTTGAACATTGAGATCTTTTTTAGCCGCGAATTACACGAATAACACGAAATTTTTAATCCATTCGCGAAAATTCGCGTCTTTCGCGGCAAAGAACTTTCCTACGGGACGGCAACGATCTCCGCCAACATGCGGACGTTCATCTTGCCTTCGCCGTTGGGCAACACCATGCGGAAGACGCCGTCATCGGCGGTCATTGCGCCGTCCACGGTGGCGTAGGCCACGATGGTATCTTCGGCCGCGTAGAAGGAGGCGTCGTAGTTGGCCGAGAAGCCATCGCCCGCCACTGCCTTGACGGCGGTCAGGTCCGTCGGGTCGATGCCCGCGTCCGTGAGCAGGGCGGTCAGCGTCACGCCGACGTAGGTCACACCCTTGAAGGTGGCCTGGGTCGCGCCGAGGGCTTTCAGGTCATCCACGGTGTAGGTCTTCGTGACGGTCCCGTCCGTGACCTTCAGCACGTCCCCCGCGGGGGCTTCGGCTTTGGGAGCGCAGGCCGCCAGGGCCAGCACAAGGACAAAAGCGAACAACAAAAAGCGTTTCATGGTAAATCTCCTTTGAAGTAATTTCTGATCGCCGATGGGATCAAGTCAGCGGTGGTCGAGTAGCCCTGAGTGCAAGTCGAAGGGCGTATCGAGACCACATATCCAGTTGTTTGCTGGTCTGTTGGTCTCGGTACGGCGGACTTGCACCGCCTACTCGACCAACAGCGCACCATTGAAATGATCAGTCAACTGCGGCCATATATTTTTTATCCAACCGATTCGGGGACGTTCCCGCCCAGCCGAATTTTCAAAACATTGGCAAGTTTCCATGCCACCCAGCCGCCGATGACTCCCACCACGAGGTGCAGAATGACAACCGCCAGCACGATCCAATACACCGCCTGTGTGGGGATGCCGAACAGACGACTGCCTTCATCCAGCATATCCAGCCAGACCATCACCAGGCTTTGTCCCCAGATGAGCAGGCCTGTCACAAAGGGATGGATGAAGACCCACAGCGCCCCGCCCGCGCAGGTGACGATGAACGCCAACAGCGTGGGTTTGCGGAACGCATCCAGGAGCAACTCGGCCACGATCGCTTCGGCGATGATGCCGATCATCGGCCCGATGATGACGTTACCGATGCTGAACAATTTCAGCACCATGGCGATCACGCCGATAAAGAGCGTCGAACCGCGGCGCGGCACGAACAGCCTGCCGATGCAGGCGATCATCACGCCGATTGTGGAGAGAAGCAGGCCCGTCTTCGGCAGGTCAATGGCGTGGAACACCGAGCCGAGGCTGATCTCGCTCAGTCCCCACAACGCGCCGAACACGGCCAGGGTCACAAGTTCACGGGTTGAAAATTTCATGAGGTTCCTTTCGTTTTTTGCGTGGGGCGGAATGGCATTCCGCCATGCGGGATGTCACATCGTACTCGCAGAGTATCCCGCACCACTTCATCATTTCGGCTTGCGGGCGATCAACTGCGCCGTCCAACGCGTCTCTTCGTAACCAGAACGGGCATGCACCAGCCGCTCCACCTCCAAATAATGGAGGATGTCCCAGTCACCGAAGAGACGCCGCAGTTCCTGCGATTCCAGGTACCGCTCCGAGTCAGTGTGCCGCTCGCGCAGGTACGTCTCGAAGAACAGCAGTCCGCCAGGCTTCAATGCCTGACGATAGGTGGGAATGATCGGACGCGAGAGAAAATAAAAATTCAGGATGACATCGAAATACGCGGACGGAAGCCACGGGTCCACCATGTCCATGACCGCGAACGAGATCGGGCTCGCATCTTTCCTGACACTTCGACTGCGCTCAGTGCAAGCCTTTTGGCGGGCGAGACCCAACGCGGCGTGTGACACGTCCAGGGCGATCACCCGCCAACCGCGCGCCGCAAGATACCGTCCCGTGGAGGTGGTGCCGCAGGCCGCGTCGAGGATGAGCGCGTTGGGGGGCAGCAGATCCAAATGGGATGTGAGGAGATGGCGCGGGGAGCGCAGGGCAAAGCGTTCGGTTTCGCGGGAGTAACGTTCGTCCCAGCGAAGGGCGTCAGGATGCGGCATGGATATTCTCCTCAGCGTGGATGCGGTCCCTCGAAGCGGGATCGATTTTCCCGTCGAGAATGAGGCGGCCTTTGTCCATCAGAACAACGCGGCGTGCATAGCGATGGACGAGTTTGTAGTCGTGGGTGATGAGCAGGATGGCCGTCCCCTGCTGGTTGAGGCGCACGAGGCAGTCCATCAGTTGTTGCAGGTGACTCCAGTCTTGCCCGAGCGTGGGTTCGTCGAGGATGACGAGCGCGGGACGGAGGGCGATGCACGAGGCCAGCGCGGTGCGCTGCTGTTGCCCCACCGAAAGCGAGAACGGACGACGGTCACGGAGGTGCGTCAGGTCGGCGCTCGCCAGCGTCTGCTCGTGAATTTCGGGCTGGAAGGTTTTGTAATTGTGCGGGCCGAAGGAGATCTCCTCCTCGACCGAATTGGTGAAAAGTTGGTCCGCGGGATTCTGGAACAGCAGGGCGATGTCCAGCCCTGGGCGGGGATGCGTGCCGCCCGCCACAAGCACCTCCCCTTCGAGCGGTTTCAGCAACCCTGCCGCCGCCATCGCCAGCGTGGATTTGCCCGTGCCGTTATCCCCCACCAGCGCCACGAACTCGCCAGGGAAAATTTTCAGGCTGACATCGCGGATGATGGCGTGTCCGTCGTAGCCCGCACTGACGGCTTTCAGGTCCAACAGCGGCTGGACGTTATCGGGATGATGGCCGTTGGGCGTGAGCAGGCTCGACCAGTCGCTGAGCGATTCCACGGTCGGGCGGCGCAGGCCGTAGGCGCGAAGGAAATTGTGATCGCCGAGTACCTGCTCGAAGTTGCCGTGCGCCACCATCTGTCCGTCGTGCAAGACCAGCACCTGGTCGGCGATGCGGCGCACTTCGGCCAGGCGATGCTCGATGAGCACGATGGTCATCCCCATTTCCTGTTTGAGTTTCTCCAGCGTGGCGATGACGTTTTGTGTGCCCACCACATCCAGCGAGGCGGTCGGCTCGTCCAGCACCATCACACGGGGACGCATGGCGAGCGCGGCGGCGATGGCCACGCGCTGGATCTGTCCACCTGAAAGGTTGGCGGGCTTGTGAGCGCGCAAGTCGGAGAGGCCGACCGCGTCCAGCGCCCAGTCGACGCGGGACGCGACTTCCGCTTCGGGCAATCCCAGATTGCGCGGGCCGAAGGCGATCTCATCGTCCACCCGCAAATGGAAGAGGTGCGCCCGCGGGTTCTGGAAGACCGCCCCCACCTGCTTTGCCACTTCCGTGGTGGGACTGTGGAGCACGTCCATATCGGCCACGGTCACGGACCCGTCCACTTTGGCGGGGATGGTGTTGGGGATGATGCCCATCAGCACGCGCGCCAGCGTGGACTTTCCACAGCCCGAAAGCCCCGTGACAACCAAACATTCGCCCGCCTTCACCTCGAAGGAGACGTTTTGCAAAACAGGGGCAGTCGTGTAGGAGACGGTGAGGTTGCGGACGGAGATCATGAATGGAAGGATGAAAGATGAAAGATGAAGGATGAATTCATGCGGCCTCGGTGGTGAGGTCGAGCGTGGTGGACCACGGCCAGCGCTGGCGGGCCGCGTCGAGCAGGGACGGGCGGACAACCACGAAGAGGGGAAAGCCGCGGTGTGCGTCCACGAAATTCAAGCCAGCTGTCAAGCCGACGCCATTTTGAAATTCGAGCGGGCCGAGTTCGTCCAAAACGAAAAGGTCACAAGGCTGGATACGTTCGAGCAATGCGTTCCCCCACTCCAATGTCTCTGCCACCATCTGCCAATCGGTCATGGCCAGGTCGCCGCCCGCCTCGCCCCTGCGAACTGCCAGGCGGCGGCGTTCCCCGCTGGCAAGGTCGAGCAGGTCAATGCCAACCTTCTGGTCCCCGTCCATCACGGCGGGAGAGGCCAGCCCGCGCACGTCCATGCCAAGGGCACGGGCATGTTTGGCAAGTCCCATGCACCAAAGGGTTTTGCCCGCACCGCGCGGCCCAGTGACCAGCGTTAGTCCAGGTTGGAGATCTCTCGGAAAAACAAAACTCGCCGGGAGAGCGCCAGGCGAGTTGACAGAGTGTAGCAAAGCCTCGGGCTCCTTTCCAAGTCCATCCCGTAGCAAACGGGATTTCGGGAGGCGTCCCCGTTTCCAGGGAAACCCTTACTCTCAAGAGAGTCGTCCACCCCGCCCTGGCTTGCGGCGACAGGCGGAATGGATCGGAGTGGTTTGTGAAGGACAAGACCGCTTGCGAACTGGGTCCGTCCGTTATTATGATACAGCAAACGTTTGTGATTTACATCACTATTTGGGGTATTTTATCACCTCACCCACCTGGGTGAGAGGAAATGAACTACTTGGTCAAATCCTTTTTGATCTTCTCCAGGTCATCGAGAACATCCAGTTCGGCCTTCAGTTCACTGGAAAGGGATGCGAAGTAATTCTTCACGTTGCGGACGAACTTACCGATCTCACGGGCCGAGCGCGCCAGCCGTTCTGGGCCGAGGATGATGGCCGCCAGCAGGAGAATGACGATCAGTTCGTTGCCGCCAATACCGAAAATATCCATATCAACCTCTACCGACAAGCGCGGCCAGCAGGATGCTGATCAGGTACAGTCCCATCAGCGGGGCCATGACCAGACCCATGTTGATGGGGTCCACCGTGGGGGTCACGGCTGCGGCGACGATGGCCATCCCGACCACCGCGTAGCGCCATCCAAGCGCCAGTTGTTTGGCCGTCACAAATTTCAACTTCGCCAGAAACATGACAATGAGCGGCATCTCGAAACAGACTCCGACCCAAAACATGATACGCGTGATGAAATCGAAATAGTTGGCTGGGCGCACTTGTGTGGTAATGCCAAGGAAGCTCGCCAAAAAGGGGATGGCGGTGGGCAGCATGACAAACCACGTGAAGGCCACACCCCCCGCGAACAGCAACGTGGCAAATGGCACCATAACGAAAAGCCATACTCGTTCGTTACGCTGCAAACCCGGCAGGATGAACGCCATGATCTGATACACGATGAACGGCATGGCGAGAACAAAGCCGCCCAAAATGGAGACCTTCATGAAAATGGCAACGTTTTCCGTGATCTCGATCGAAACGAGATTGGCCGTCCCGCCGATGGGACCCGCAAGATATTCGATGATCTGCCGGGAGAAGGCGAAACTGACGCCAGTGGTGACGATCAAGGCGAAGAACGCCTTGAAGAGCCGCTGCCGCAATTCATCCAAGTGCTTCAACAGCGGGGCCGAACCCTCCATTTGGACGCTGGCCTTTTGATGGGCGCGTCCAAAGGCGCGAAAAACATTTCGCCAACTGCGCCTGGGTTTCTGCGAGACGGGTACTTCAGTGCTCACGAGGAAGGATTATCCTTTGAATCCTTCGAATCGGCTTTCTCATCATCGCCTTTGATCCCTTTTTGGAAATCGCGCACGCCCTTGCCCAGTTCGCCCGCGATCTTGCCGATGCGGCCTGCGCCAAAGAGCACGATGACAATGACGAGGATGATGATCAATTCTGTGGTTCCGAGATGGAATGGCATGGTTTACTCCTTCAAGATGTTTTGTTATTGTACTGTGTTCGTTCTGTTCTTTGTGAGGTATGCAATAATTATAATTGGTTATCAATGACAGGCGGATTGGGCACAAGTTGGCTGGGGATGATGCGAGTCGTGGCAGTATGTACACTCAAAACCTGGATGCTCCAACATGACCGAGCTTTCCATGGAAAGATAATTATGACACTTCAAACATATTTGTTTGGGCTCGGAAATAGTTTCCATCTCGCCGGAAGCATCATCCACCCATGCCAGTTTCCGAGTTACCAAGCCTGTATCAGAAAAATGACATCTCTCACATAACATATTCCCTGCATGTTTGCCCGTGGAAAACGAGGCTATGATGTTTTTCATGATTGGATCGTCGGCAGACGCTATGGCGGTATGCATCGCCGTCGATATCGTTGGCATTGTGCTTGGAAGCAAGTTCTGCGGAGTGAAAGTTGCTGTCGGTTCCAATGTTGGCTGAGCGGGTGTCATGGTCGCAGATGGCTTTCCCTGGATAGGGCTTGTTATCGTGGCTGACGGGCTTGATGTGTGTGTCTCATTCAAAGTGTTGGGGGAACACGCAGAAATGAAAAAAAAGAAAATAAATAAAATCCTGATCCTCATTTTTCCTCAAACATCAATGTCGGTTGACAATGATCGATGTAAAATTTCCACTGAAACATGACTCGTCTTCCTAAAGATCGGCCGCCCTGAACGTCTGGGGAGTGGTAACGTCCAGCTTTAATTCACGCAGGAACAGTTCTCCCTCACGCTCCTCCAGTACATTGATGGATATCCCAACCTCGACATCCAGTTTTTTCAGCAGTTTGATCTTGTCGATATGAAATTCCATGAAATCCCGTTCTTCATCGACGCGATAGTCGTCAATGCCATTCTTCTCGAACTCTGATCTCACAAACTTCATCTCTTCGCCAAATACTTTGGCAGACTTCAAAAAATAGTCTTTTTGAGAAAAATGAAGCATCGGCATGTTTTTCCTGTTGTTGTTTTGCTGATAGACCTGCCCGGTGTGCTTGTTTTCCAAAGAGCAGTAATGGACACCCATTTTGAGATCGTTCTCCAGCGCAAACTCAACCAGGTCCAGGCAGATCTCTTCGCTCCCCGCCACAGGCAACCCGCCTGCATACCAGTAGTTATACAGAACCCGGAAGGGGCGGGCTTTGATCTTATAACCCTTCTCACGGTAGATATGGACATTGTTTAAGGGGAAGCAGAATTCCAGCAAGTTAATGCCAAAGATGCCCAGCGCATCGAGGCGGAGGAGTACATCCTTCATCTCGTCCAGCGTATCAGGCAACACAGGCATTTCAACCATCACATTAGGAACGTATTTCATCGCAAGCGCGATGGTTTCATAAGTGCGCGTTTGCCCTTTTGCCAGGTCGTGCATGCGGATGCTGAAGCGGATCTCGTCCAGCCCCGCGGCCTGCAAGTGTTCGAGCGTTTCCACGTCGATGTGGTCACCACAGGTGTAGAGACGCTTGTGCGCACCCGGGAATTGCTGACGGGCATGCTCGAAGAAACGGTAAGTTTTATCCTTGAAAAGCAGCGGCTCGCCCCCCGTCAACGCAAGATGCTTGATGGCGGGGTTGGTTTCATGGAGCGCATCCAGTTCGGCGATCGTATCGCGCGTATGCTCCCGAAAATACTCATAATTCTCCTGGTTAGGGTTGAAGCAATAAAAACAATCGCGATGACATTTCAGGGAGACGAAGAATGTCGAACTCGTTACACCGATCTGGCATGCCTCACATGATGGGGAGATGCGTTTGGTATAGATGCTTTTGTCCCCATTTCGGATGATAGCACTCTTTTTTCGTAAACCGGAAAGGCGTTCTGCAAACCACGCATTGGTGTCCTCCACCGCGAATTCGACCCCGCTCTCTTTGATCTGCTGGATAAAATCCCGCTCGATCCTGACATAGATGCCGGCATATTCCCGCAATGTGGGATTCTTAATACTGTCTAACGTTGTTTGATTGATATCCAGGATCATGAAGTGCTCTTTCTATTCACAGGCAGTCCGGGTAACTTCATTCCGGGCGGTATTTTGGAACCAAATGGATTTTTACGACGGTACGCACAGAGCGGGCAAAGCTTGACCCCAGTTCTGGCTGCCATCAGGATGTTGCATTGAGTACAACGGACCAGATCGCCTTCCTGAACCACTTCTGGCGTCACAGATCCGAAGACATCCTTTAATGTCGGTTGATGGTCAATGGCAATCGCGGCGGGGGCACAGACACTTTCACAAATATCACAGCCAATGCAATCTGTTGCCGAGAAAGTCAGGCTGAAATTCCTGTTGGTGTTTGTAATCTCAAACTGTAGTGCGCCGGTTGGACAGACATTCGCACACGCGCCACAAGCAGTGCAAGCCTCCGACACCTTCAGAGATGCGAATTCAAAGTTCTCGCAAACAGTAGAAGGGACGGCATTCTCCCCGGTCAGGTTTCTGACAGCGTTGGTTGTCCTCAAACGATCCCTTCCAACCTTCTTGTCCTTCCCGTTATGTCCCTCTTCAGTTGCGCGGGCAAGGGCAATTTGTCCCTGGCGCGCCATCATACGAAACAGGTCCCGACGGGAAAGCGGCGGGTTAGTGGATTCCCACAAGGGACGCTCCACCATCACACCATCCGATGGCGTGCATGAGATGGATGAAATTTCACCCCAGGCTGCCAGGAACTGACTGGAAAGGAAGACCTGCCTCTCTATTTGCTTGGATAAACGCGACCAGCTACAGGCCTTGCAAGCATCCGTTCGAGAAATAATCTTTTTTACTCCCAGCGAGGCCAGTAAAAGGTATGTTCCGTTTCCCAGCCCTGCCAGACACCCCCGTACCCGGAGACCAGTACTATCCGCTATCCCTGTTTCTGGCCTGGAATGCATCTCGCACAACAATTCAACTGCTTTAGTATCTAAACGCGTAACACAGTTAAGCAGGGATGCCACCGCATCATCTGCATGATATGCGTTTACCGGACAAGCAGGCAGGCAGGCCAGGCAAGACTCACACGTTTCTACCTTTAGGGAGGGCGGTTTACCCGGCGTAATCGCGACAACGGGACATATGCTGTAACACGCCTCGCAATCAGAGTTCTGATACTGTGAATGCAGGCAACGTTCGGCATCCAGAATGACTTGCGAATGATCCATTGCCGCGAAGCGTTCCGCAGCATCGAATAGACTCACTGGGCAATCTCCTCAGGCATCTCAACTCCCAATACCTCGACCAATGCCATTAACGTGCCACGGGTCAGAATGGCGGTTCCACGATACAGATCCGTCTTTGCGTGTTTTTCGACGGAACCGGCCCAGAACTTCATCCACCGCAGGGTATGGTCATGGAGGAATTGCCGCTGAGCCTGTAAACTTTTTTCCAGCCCTGCATCATCCTTGTTTTCTATTGCCATCAAACCGAGGCTGGCAAGATGCGCAAGGAATGATAGTTCCAACGCAATGTGATCATCGGGTTCTTTGCGTAGGTTTTCGGGTTCCAGTCCAAACTTGCGATACCACTCTCGAACCTGGAGCGTCTGTTCCTGAAAGATCATCCTGTCTTCATTAAAGTAGACCGATTCCCAGGGAGGTGCCACTGGTTTCCCGACCCCGACAAAAAGATTTGTATGATCTGCGCGCAAACCAACCAGGATATGATCCCCAAATCCATCCTTGTACTGATTGCTCCATGAATGAAGCAGAGCCAGACCGATTTCAAGATCCTTATTTTTTACTTCCAGTGGCAATTCGGAAAACAAGTCTTCCTTGATCAGGTTCTCAATCCATTCTTTTTCCGGTTGACTTTGCATGATCTTGCTCAGCACACCCAGGAGGAGTGCCTCGCCCAACAGGGTCTCTTTCCAATTACGGGTATTTTCGCTTGATGTGTTCATTTGTTCGCTCCATTGCGTTCTCGTTGTTTGAATAACCATTTTAGTAGGAATAATAGAAACCCGACCAGTGATAGTAAGGTGATTATATAGGTGATAAATGTAATAATTTGGGCGGAACCAACGCCAAATTCTTCCATTTTGCTTCCAATTCGTTCCGCCAAAGTGGGCTTCCAGACCGGTGAGAGGGGAGAACTCCCAATTCCCTCGATAATCTGCACCATACCATCACGATAGGTGATTGGCTGCATGTCATTTTTCTCTGAAAGAGCTACAACATCCCCAGGCAAAAGCATAAGGGTTGTATCGTTTCTATTGGAACGTACCTCTGCGCCCCCTTCGAACAAGTGGAACCAGGCTGTCCCGCCGGGCAGACGCTGCACGGCAAAGCGTCCTCCATCCACTCGTATGCTTGCCTCTTGTGTTTCCAAGGTAACCGATTCACTCCCAGGATTATCCCCCCACACCCAACCGGACACAAATGTGATGTTGCCACCGGATGCCTGTGCCATAGTTTCCGACGGGATGATGATCTCCCCCTGCCCCCACAGAATCACCGTAGTGTCCGGGCGGCGCTCAAGTTTGATGGAGAGCGCATCCGTCATGTTGCCTTTTGAGATATTAATTTCCCGGCTGTAATAACCTGGGGCACTGGCCGTCCAAGTGGACCCATCCGTTTCCATATTCTGGATCGACCATTCCCCTGAATTCAGTTCCACCTGGTAGGTTTTGCCATACGTTCCCACCAACCAGACAAACGGCAGCCATCCGTTTTCATCCCCGGCGACCACACCCTGAACGGTAGAACCGTCCACGGGATTGGACTTGATCACCAGGGTGCTGGACGGAGACTCCGTCAGGTCAACATTTTGCGGCTGTGTCGTCAGTTTAAGAGAACGCATCATCTCCGGGTCGGGGAAAAGAACATAGTCCGAAACCGGCAGATCGGTAAAAGAGAACGAGCCGTCTGATTTTGTTTCCGTGCCAAAGATGGGGCCCACAGGTTGACTGAAAGCCCATACCGTGATTCCCGCTGGAATCGAGTCGATATCCCCTTCCAGACTCCCCTCAATCTTTCCTGTTTGTGCGTCCACCATTAATGTGACAGATGTACCGCTAATGGCACCGGGCTCGATCAGGATGCTGGCATTTTCTTGCGCCTTGTAAAACACACCATCTACAACTTGAGGAGGAACACCAATTTCAAACCGGGTAGGCGCCTCTGATAAAGCCTCAACCGTGAGAATCGCAGTCCCGTCTGCACTGCTTGTGGCCGTGGCGTTTCTACCACGCCATTCATACAGCTGGGAATAAGATTGGATGAATAATCCCTGGATTGGCTCTCCCGAGGACGCGTCCACCACTTTGACCGGGACACTGGCGGTCCTGCTGGCATCCGAGACAACCCAACGTTCGTCGCGGACCTGGGTCCCGTCCGGCGAGGTTGCCAGGACCACCAAGCGAGCATCCCCATATGGCAGGTAGGATTGGACGTTAAAGTCATCATGGCAGGCATGGCAACTCAACGGCGCGGCAGGATCGTTTTCAATGAGCATGTGTCCAGCAGGGTTGACGCCCAGCCGGAAGGCGAAGGTACCGCCCTCCGTTGGTTGGGTTTCAAGTGTAGAGATCCGCTCCGACCCGTTCCAAATTTCAAGGGACACATTGATTTCCGTGACCGGGTAGTTCAGGCTTTCCACCCGCCCCTCCAGGACGACCGGTGCCACATATTCAAAATGGGTATAGAGCGTCTCCCCGTTTGCAGGATTAAAGATGGTTACACTCAGGGTGTCATCCGGCACGGGAACGCCCGACAATTGAGAGACCGGCTTGTTGGTATAGGGGACCGGGTTGGAAACCTGCTTGAGTGAGCGCGCGAAATACGGGCACCAGTTCAATCCAATCCCATCCACATGGCATGCCTCGCAACGCACCTCCACCACCGCCGGGTGGCTTTCCGTCGACATGGGATGATGGCACACCCGGCAATCACTGGGTGTGGTCCTCACCTGGTCAGACATGTCAGGCGTGGAAGCAACGTTCCACAATCGGATCGTGTTATCCCCCGCGCCGGAAGCGACCACCCTGCCGTCCGGTGAGAATGCCACACTGTAGACAAAGTTAATATGCCCAACCAGCACCTTGGCCGGGGCACCGGTCATTACATCCCATAACCGCACGGTGCGGTCCACTGATCCGGTTGCGAGGGTCTTCCCATCCGGTGAAAAAGCCACACCCAAAACACTCGACTGATGTCCCAAAAGCGTATGTTCCAGCGTGCCACTTGGAACATCCCACAAGCACGCCGTCGCATCGAAAGCCCCCGAAGCAAGTTTCTGTCCGTCAGGTGAAAATGCCAGACTCCGCACCCAGTCATTATGCCCGCTGAGTGTCTGGAGCAATTCCCCATCCGGTAATCTTCGCAATTCTATGGTCTTGTTCTGAAGTCCCACCGCCAGCATCTCTCCATCGGGAGAGACTGCCAGCACGCGTGCCCCCGTAAGATTTTCAATGGTTGATAATAGCGAACCGGTCCCCACCTCCCATATTCGCACGGTATCGTCATCTGCAACCGTAATCAGCGACCCACCGTCCGGTGTGAAGGCAACGCTCCTAACCCAGCCCTCATGTCCTTCAAATACACGTAAGGGTTGGGCATTTGGCAGGCTCCATGTGCGAGCAGTCTGATCAAAAATGCCCGCTGCCAGGATTCCCCCGCCAGGCTGGATCGCCAAGCTTCGCGCCCATTGGCCGGTTGGGATATATGCATCCTTGGATAGGGTATCCGCATTAAAGAAATATATTCCAGAAGAGGCTCCTGCTATCAGCTGCCTGCCGTCCAAAGTGAAAACTATTGCATTGATCCGTTCTTCTCCAAGCGCAGAGATGGAAATAACGCGAACCGCATCCTCGGAAAGTGACGGTGTCCGCGCCATGACGGTGGGGGCGGCCAGCAACAACACCCCCATCAGGATGAAAACAAGCGGAATGAATCGTTTCAAGGCCAGTTTCTCCAAATGGAAAGGGGCGGGTGAAACATGACTCACCCGCCCCTCTCATTCAAGTCAAGCAGGGTTAGATAATGGTATCAAACCGGTAGTGTGACACATAGAACAAGAAGCGTCCCATGACCTCAGCTGCCAACACAAGCAGGAAGGCACAGTATACCAACACAGCCAGGGTCTTCTCCTTGCCAGCGGTGGAGGCGTTCCGGTACAGATAAGCCGCAAGCACGCCAGCCCCAAGGAAGACAAAGATCAGGCGCAGCGCCAATGTCATTCCATAGTCGACTGTCAATACCTTAAGGCTTTCTGCCGCATAGGTGCCGAGGTATGCCATGTAGAGCGGCAACACCAGGAATTCAACGCCCAGCAGGACGATCACTGCGACCGCAATTCCCTGTAAGGCACCGCGCAGAAGTTCTGCTTGTTTCCCGGCTGCCGAAGCGTCCTTCTTCTGGATGGCATTGTAATTGACCACCAGCGCGATGGCGACGGCCAAGGCGCCCAGCAACAGGGCGGTGACCATGAAGGAGATCGGTGTGGCCACGGTATTCCAGGAGGGCTGCGTGCGGATCATGTACACAAGTCCCATTGCATAGACTTGCGCCACGCCAACCAGCGCCGAGATCCATCCGATGACGTCACGCAGGACGGGGGAGCCGATCTTGCGCCACTGCAGAAGGGTGTAAACGAACACCACAACCATGAAGACCACGGAGATGACCACTTCCCGGCTCATCCAAGATGTGGCCAGATTGGGGACAGCCCCGACGATGTTCTTCAAATTGTTCAGGTGCAATAGCGAGGAGAGCAGTGCCACACCCATGATCGGGAAGACCATGAAGAGCGGTCCGTCGGTCATTCGGTCGGCTTCCTTGACGCCAGCCTTGGTCGTGGCATAGGCGCGTACGATCATGAGCGCCAGCATCGAACCGGCCGCCAGTTGGCCCAAGATCGTAAAGATGATTAGAGCCCATTCACGAGTGTCCATTTTTATCCTTCCTCCAGGGTCAGGATGTGCCCCGTACCCTTGCCGCTTGGTTGAGCATGCTTGTGCGGTGTGATGACTACGGCCGGGTTGGTCAGGCCAGCGGTGGGCAGTGGTTCAATGGCTGCGGTGGCGCCATATTTCGCGCGCAGTTCATCCAATTCACCGATGTCCAGAACGCGCATGACACAGGCATCCACGCAGGCGGGTTTCTGCCCCATGGCTTGCAGGTCTGCGCACATGTCGCACTTCGTCATGTAGCCCTTTGCCTCGTCGAACTGGGGAGCGCCATAGGGGCACGCCCATTCGCAGTAACGGCAGCCGATGCATTTGTCCTTGTCGATCAACACGATGCCATCATCACGTTTGCTGATCGCCGCCGCCGGGCAGACCTCGGCGCAGATCGGTCGTTCGCAGTGCATACAGGCAGTGGAAACAGAGTAGATGAACAGGTTGCTCGGGATCAGCAAGCTCCGGTTCTGTGGATGCTTGACCCAGCCACCGCCTTCATACTGGTAGACCTTGCGCCAATTGACGCCCACCGGCAGATCGCTGCGGTCCTTGCACGCCATGGCGCAGGCTTTACATCCCGTGCATGCGCTCGCATCAAAGTAAAAAGCAAGTTGCTTTGCCATTGTTTATGCCTCCTTGAAGACAATTCGTTGAGGCCACTTGGAGTCCGGTTGCAGTTCGATCGGTCCCGTGTACTTCGACACCCGCACGATGCAGGTGTTGTGACCTGTATGTCCCTGACCGGTTGCATAGTCGCCATTCAGAGTGTTGGTCGCGCCAGCCATGTCAACTCCCGAGGCTTCATCAAACAGCGCCCAGGCACCCTGACCAAGAACGATCACCCCAGGAATGACTCTGTTGGTTAGAAGAGCCGGGCGGATGACCTTCCCAGACTGGCTCTCGACCAGAACGACATCGCCGTTCTTGATGCCATATTTCTCGGCATCCACCGGGTTGATGAAGAGCTCCTGCGGGAAGAATTCACGCAGCCACGGAACATGGTCAAAGCTCGAGTGGCTTCGGCGTTGATAGTGGAGGGTGTAGAGTTGCAAGGGATAGTCACCCTTGACCTTCTTATCCCAGTCCTTAAATGTTTGCTCGTATCCCTCGATGGCGGGATCATACTTCGGCAGAGGATCCTTCAGGTTGAAGCCATTCTTTTTGACCCATTCCGACAGCGCATCGCAGTAGATCTGCAACTTGCCGCTTTTCGTCTTGAGTGGATTGGCTTCCGGATCGGCGATGAAGCCGGCAAGTTCGGTGTGCCCGAGTTTGTCGTCCGACGAGCGCGGCACACGATAGATACCAGCTTCCTTGAATTCCTGGTAGGTGATGCGCCCTGTCTGCGGTTCGCCTTCCACGCCCATTTCGGCAATGTCGTCCGCCGTGATGGTCAGCAGTTTTTCAAAGCCGGAGTTATCGGGCAGTTTCACCTCTGCCCCAGCCAGCTGGTTGTAAACCATCTGGTGATCAGAAAGTGGCTTGATCTCTGCGGGGTTCAATCCAAGCCGTCTGCCGACTTCCGCCGCGATATCCAGTTCGTGCCTGCATTCAAACAGGGGTTCGGTCACCATGCTGTTGAAGATCAGGATCTCGCGGTCGCCGGTTTGGAAGTTGCCGTACTGCTCCCACTGGCTGGTGACCGGCAGGACCAGGTCGGAATATTTCGCCGTCGTGTTCAGGAAGAGGGTCTGCGTCACCGCGAACTCGACCTTGCGGTACGCCTCGACGCCCTTGTTGACATTGACGCGCTGGTTCAGCGGGTCGCCAAAGTCGGCGGAGATGATCATGCGGATATCGATATCACGAATGTCCTCATGCCCTGCGTGATACTTGCCGCTGATGATGGCTTCCCACATCTCGCAGTTGTTGAGGATGTTCGGGGCGCTCTGGCGGGTGCCATCCGGATTGATCGGGTTGGCAATGCCTTTCAAACCGTCCGAACCTGCCCGCACCAGTGCTGCGCCGGCATTCGCCGCGCGGTTGTGCATGTTGGGTCCAACGCCCGAGCCAACGAAACCGACATTCCCGGTCATCCAGCCCACGGTGGACATCGCCTGCGGCAGGCATTCGCCGTTGTTGATGCGTGCCGGCGCGCCAGCAGTCATGATCATGGCGGGTTTGGTGGTCGCGATCTCCTGCGCCAGCCAGCGGATCTTCTCTGCCGGCACACCGCAGATCTGTGACGCCCACTCCGGGGTCTTCGGTTGCTTGTCATAGGTACCCAGGACATAATCCTTGAAGTTCTCCTTCGGGTCGGCGCCATCCGGCATGTGCTCCGAATCAAAACCGACCGTGTATTTATCAAGGAACGCCTGATCGTGCAGGTTGTTGGTGATCATGTGATACGCCATCGCCAGCAACATGGTCGTGTCTGTACCTGGGCGGATGGGAATCCACTCGTCAGCCAGCGTCATGTAGGTATCATTGTAGAGCGGATCGATGCCGATAAACTTGGTACCGTTCTTTTTTGCCTGCAGATAGTAATAGGTGGGGTTGCCGTTGGACGAGACCGCAGAGTTGACGCCCCACAGGATGATCAATTTGGATTTGCGCAGGCGGAAGCGGTCGTTGCCGGATGTGTCACCAGTGCCAGAAATACCCGTCAGGTGCGGGTAATCCTCACGCCAGGTTCCCCAGGAAACGCTGCCCCAGCGATTGACATAACCGCCATACAAGCCGAGCACACGGCCCATATAACCGCTATGTACCGTGAAGATGGATTCGTTTCCAAATTCCTCCTTGACGCGCTTAATCTCGCTCGCGTAAATGTCGAGCGCTTCCTCCCAGGAGATGCGCACCCACTCATCCTTGCCGCGCAATTCTTTCTTGCCGCCGCCGGGTGCCCAATTCTTTCGGATCATCGGGTATTTCAGACGGTCTGCACCAAAGATAACCTTGCGCTGGGCACGTCCGCGAACGCAACCTCTCTGCTGTGGATAATCGGCACTGTCGGGATGCGTGTCATCAGTTTTGACCCTGGTCACGACACCATCAACAACCTGCGCTTTAATCAGACACCGCCCACCGCAGTTATGCCAGCAGGCTGCCGAGATCCATTTTCCTTCAGGGGCTTGAGCAGCGGCTTCCGCAACCTTCAAACCCGCATGTACACCACCCGCCAACACTGCCGTTCCACCAAGCGCTGCACTCCACTTCAGGAAGCTGCGCCGACTGAGAACTGTATCGGTCAGGGTTTTGGTGAGGAAATCCTTTTCAGTCATTCCTTGCCTCCATAGGTATGTTTTGGATAGTATTATCTGCTCTGCTTGAGCTACCCCTCGTTGGAAAGAGGCTTAAGAATTTCTTTCGTTCGGTCATGTACACTCTCCTAATGGTGATTCTGCGACAGAATCTGCCGCGTTTGCGCTTTTCGTCACCATCAGGATACATTTAAACCGCCTGGGTCACATCCCCCCACCGTACAATTTCCCCTCACCCATGTGGGTGATTCGAAGAATGGCTAATTTTCGTCTCTTGATGAAACCAATCCATGCTTAATAGCATAAGTAGCCGCTTGTGTACGATTTTCCAATTGCAATTTTTCCAAGATGTTCTTGAGATGGCTTTTCACCGTATTCACTGAAATTGAAAGCGTCTCCGCAATTTCAGAATTACTTGCCCCGCTGGCAACCAGACGTAGCACAAATAATTCTCTCTCAGTAAGCGCCTGCTCCCCTTTGTGGCTATCGACAACACGATTGGCAACGGCCTTTAGCATCTGTCCCGCCATGGAACGTGTCATGGCAACATCACCCTTCATCACCCCGATTAAAAGGTCGAACAGCTCAGTTGCATCCAGGCTTTTGAGAAGATAACCCGCCACCCCAATTTTGACCGCTTCATAAAGATGACCGTCCCTCTCTGAGGAGGTGAGCATCACGATGGCGATTTTGGGGAAACGCTCTCGAATCTCCTTTGCTGCCTGCAAGCCATCCATCCCCGGCATGTAAATATCCATCAGGATTACATCAGGGCGCAATTCTTCCGCCATCTTCACCGCGTCTTCGCCCGTTTCGGCCTCCCCGACGACTTCGACAAAATCTTCGCGGGTTTTCATCAGGCTGATCAAGCCCTGGCGGAACAGTTTGTGGTCGTCTGCTACCAAAACTTTAATAATCATTCACTCACCTTGATCTTTCTAGAATAATCCAGTTCGAATATGGGTCGCGTAGAACAGGAATCTGCCAACGATCTCTGCCACGAAGATCATCAGGGACGATATATAGACGGGCACCAACATGTTCTGTGGCGTGATCTTATCCTTGTATAGTTGACTCATCGAAAAAGCGAGTTGCAGGCTGGCTGTTATCAGCAGGAAAAGCCTTATCAGCAGCAAAGGCAGATAGAGTTGGATCAACAGGTTCAGGCTGGTGCGCGCCGTGATGTCTCCCTGACCAAGCATCATAATCTGTACAAGAATAACCGTCAGGTTCATCACTACCGCCAGGAGCATCATGCTGACCAGTCCGGCAAAGGAATATCGGATGAATTGCATCTGGAGAGTAATATCCATCTTCTTGATCTCGGTAAATTTCATATCCAGAATCATCAGGCACATGAGCGTCATACACCCCAGCAGGAGGGTAGTGACATAAAATGAAATGATGACGGTCACGGAATTCCAAGCAGTCTGGGTGGGAATCAGGTAGATGCGTGCCATGCAATAGACAAGCAGGAGACCCCAGAAAACACCCAACCATCCTACTCCTGCAACAAGCCTGGGCCGGTTTGTGTAGTAACGGGATAAATACCAGACGAGAAGTGTAGTTAGAAAGAATAAGAAAGTGAAAACGATCTCGCGGCTTAACCATGACGATTTGAAATTTAATATCGCAAAAATTGAGTGGGCAGGCCTGCTTAAATGCAAATGCGCTCCGATCATTGCGACTAACGAAGTAAACCAGACCACCAGTATGGGGTTTCGAACCAATTTTTCCATTTCATCGTGGCTGAACCGAACACCGGCGCGTGCCCGTATCCCCCACAGCAGGATGTGTGCTCCCACTGCGATTTGCATAAGGATGGTAAAAACAGGCAGGGTCCACTCGCGAATGTTCATTGATTCGTCATGCTCCGTAGGGCGAGATTCTCATCTGATTACAATGCTTTGCTTGTGAATTTGTTCCGGTTGCAGACACGGCAGACGGCATTCGATGCGGGTTCCCTGTTTTCGGTTAGATTGGATGGTCAGTCTGCCATTGGCGCTTTCTGCGCGCTCGCGCATGGTTTGCAGACCAAAACTTCGCTTGGAGCCTGCCGTTGTAAAACCGATCCCGTTATCATTTACCTGCATGCAAATCTCCTCGGTCCCATTGCGGTGTTCCCTGGATATCGCCACTTTCACATGCGTGGCCATGGAGTGTTTGCGCACATTGGTCAGTGCCTCTTGAAGAATACACACCAACTGTACCTCACCAATCGAGGACAGGTTCAATTCTCCTTCCACGGCACAGTCAAACCCGGTCCCTATTCCGGTCTGGATGCCAAATTCTATCAGGTATTCCCGTACCGCCTGAACCAATCCCTTTTCATTCGCCAGCGTCGTGCGCAGGCTCAGGATGTTCTCCCGCACATCTGCGTGAGCAGTTCGCACCGCCTGTCTCATATGAACAAGTTCATTTTCCAGGTTTTCCAATTTTCCCTGACGTAAAAGGGTGCTAAGCGTTTGAACCTGCAGGTTTAGATATCCCAGTACCTGCGCCAGTCCGTCGTGCATCTCGCGTGCGATTCTGGTGCGCTCCTCGATAACAGAGAGAGATTGCAATTGAGCGGTCATCAAACCATGCTGGATTGCAATAATGACCTGGTCAGCCATGCTCTCCAGCAAAGCCAGGTCCGTATCAGAGAGAGACTGTTCTCCATAACAGGCAATCCATAAGGCTCCAATGACCGTCCTTTCCATCAACAGAGGCACAACTGCTATTGCCTTCGTTTGTTGATCGGTACGGAAGGTCACTCCCTCCAGTTGCCCGTCTGGTTCCTGGCTTTCTGAATAGTAGGAGATAGCAGTATCCATTGTGTTTCGTATCAACGGGTTGCTGATCACGGGAGGGTTCGCCCCGATCAGCAACGCCTCTTCAGTATTTGCGTAACACTTCAATTCCAAAAGCTGGTTTTCCTGGTTCTGGATTCCCAGTCCAACAAAATCGACTTGTAGCAACTTGCGAATCGCCTTGACAATGTCAACCAGAATCTCATCTACATGGTATAGCACAATCCGCCGGTTGATGTTGACCAATGCTTCCGTCCAATTCTCAGCGGTCTTGCGGGCCTGGATCTGCGAATCAATCGCCGCCTGTCTTGCCCGGTCGCGTTCCTCCTGCAATGCAACCAGCTGTCGTTTGCGGATCGCCTCGAACACATCCAGTGCCTTAACCATGAAGAACGTGACGATGATGGCCGATAACATGCGCCAGACCTCAATGGGCAAGCCGGTGACATTCAGGATGGCTTGCGCATCAAGCCAGACCCCCAGGTTACCGGTCTGACCAACGTTCGGGTTTTCCCCGACAAAAGCGTTATAGATCACACGGTCATAGTTGTAATAAGAAGCCGGGCTATATGGTGCGGCGGGCACAATCAAGCCCATGACAACTGCTTCGAAAAGAAAGCCGAAACCTCCTCCAAACATTAATCGGGCAATATCGTTATTCCCCTGTTTTTTCTGATAATGCCCGTGCCTTATAAACCCAATGCCAGCCAACAGGCTACCCGGCAGATAAAGCAGGTATCGTGTCCAGATTTCAATCGGGATCTCAATGGGAGAAGGTGTGATGAAGGTGGTTGCCGCGTAGGTAAGGACAAAGGAGATCGGCACGATGAGTATACCGGGAATGAAGATGCTCCAGGCAGGCAATGGATTCAAGCGTTGTAAAATTCCCCACCCAAATCGCAGGAGCAACAGACCAGTTATCAAATGCAGCACGATCTTGAGAATGCTTAATGCCTCGTGCACTGTCCCACTTGGTTCGTTGAGCAGGAACATTTCCATCCACCCCGCAGAAGCGCCCATAAAACCGAAGGCAGACAGCCACGGAAGTTCTCTCTTAAGTGGAAAATCTCCTTCGCGACGCAGTTGCAGGTAGGCAGCCAGTCCCAATCCCCCAAACGAAAGACCGTACAGAAAATGATAAAGGGTCATTACTAGTCTTTAGTCCACAAGCAAAGATGGATCAACCTCTAGTTTTTTTATTTTATCATACCGTTTTTCTCCAGAGCCGCCACAACAACCCTCAATATCCAGAAATATTCCCTTCTACAGGAAAATCACCCACACGGGTAGTGGTGAACTATCTTTTGGGGGGATTTGGCCTTAATTGTTATCTAATATACTGCTTTTATGGATAAATTGTTAGTTGGAAGGATGACTTCATGGCGAGGAGGCTGTCTCATCAGGATTTAAACACGTGTCAATTTCAAGAAACTGCCCTGCTTGCTCATCATTTCAACAACCAACTAAAATATCAGGAGACTCAACTATGAAAAAAGTCAACCGTTTGTTTGTTTTCCTTATTGTCGCGATCATGTTCCTCGCGGCATGTGGCTCTGCTGGAGAGCCAAAAGTTTCGGTCCCCACAGCGCGCCCCTATACTGCCATGGAATTGCCGCCTCCATATGAAGAATCGGTGCCGCTTGTTGGAAACGCAGAGAACGGCCAGGCCTTGTATCAGCAATATTGCAGCGAATGTCATACCACCGAGGAAAACGGGAAATCTGTCGGCCCCGCTCTGTACGGAGCCGGATCTCGTTTATCTTACGATCAGGTCAAAGAATCCATTATCTACCCGCAGGCACATGACGCCTATCTGGAAGCAGAACTCCATGCCGTCGATGTGAATATGCCGGCCGATTTTGGCGGTTTATTGACACTCCAGCAGATTGAGGATTTGATCACCTTTATCCTCTCTCAATAGCACTATCCCAAATAACCCATTCTAAAACTGGGGGGCGATCCTGCCCCCCAGTTTTAGTTTGTTTTCCTATTTCTCGATAAACACCCGGAGGTTGTGATGAAAATACGTTGGCTGATCGTACTTGGTCTCGTTCTGGTAGCAGGAATTCTGGCCTCGTGCAGCTCATCAGCAGGATCTGGAGCAAATCTTGAACAGATCGTCCAAGGACCCTACGCAACCATCCCTCAAGAGGCGCCCATACCTGACGATAATCCGATGACCCCGGAAAGAATCGAATTGGGCAAGATGCTATATTTCGAGCCGCGGTTGTCTGCCAGCGGGATCATCTCCTGCCATACCTGCCACAATCTGTCTCTGGGTGGAACCGATCGAATCCCCACATCCCTCGGACATGATTTCCAGACCGGCGGGCGCAACGCTCCCACGGTTTTGAACGCGGCTTTCTTCAATAAACAATTCTGGGACGGTCGCGCATCTTCTTTAGAGGAACAAGCGCAAGGACCTATTCAGGCCGGCGTTGAAATGGCCATGCCCAGCGACATGGCAGTCGATGTTATCAAGAATATCAAGGGCTACCTGCCATATTTCCAAGCGGCGTTTCCCGGCGAGCAGGATCCCATCACATTTGAAAACATCGTCAAAGCCATTGCCGCCTTCGAGCGCACACTGATTACTCCCAATGACAAGTTGGACCAGTACCTGCGCGGCGACAAGGATGCCCTTAGCCCACTTGCAATTGAAGGCATGAATATCTTTCATTCAAAAGGCTGCACAACCTGTCATTTCGGAGAGGCATTATCCACGGGTGCACTGGTCAAGTTCGAACATGGACAGGACATGGGACGGTTCAATGTCACCGGAAATCCGGCGGATGAGCGCGTCTTCCGAATTCCAACATTGCGGAATTTGTCTCTAACAGCACCTTATTTCCACGATGGCAGTGCGGCCACAATCGAGGAGGCTGTTCATATCATGGCAGAAGTACAAATCAGGGAAACTATCAGCCCGGAAGAACAGGCCGTAATTGTTGCATTCCTCCAATCTCTGGTTGGCGACCAACCTCAAGTTGTTATTCCCATCCTCCCGCCCGATTAGCACATCACATCCATTCAAATTCGCTCCGTTTGCTCTTGCTGATCTGTTTTCACCCTGCGGGGATGTCTCACAAACATCCCCGTTTTTTCTTCTCTGTTTTCGTTGGCATTGATTCTCTGGGTCTGGTAGCAACAATTAAATTCGGCTGTTCCCGGGGTTATGTAATTCACTCGTCCCACTCCGCATCTCTTGCTTTCCATGGAATACCGCCTATCTCTCATTTAGAGGATATTGATGGGACAGCATAATATTGAGGTCAAGTTTATCGTTGCAAGATCACCACCACTCGATAATGCTATAATATGGACATAACCAGTGGTATTAATAAAGAAACCCCACATGGAACTCAAACATCCCCTTCCTCCTGGCCGCACGTACGAACAGATCTTGAATCACTACCGAGTGGAGAAAGAAATTGCGGCGCGGTTGATGTCTGCAAGCCGCGAGGAGCGAAAGAAAATTTACGCGGGGATGTATGACGAGCTATTCGCCAAAGTCCCCGACCACTCGCGGCTCGCGCGTCGCCAGAACGAAGCCGAGACGCGTCGCGCGAACCGCGGCAAGTTCGCCCTGATCCGTCGCTTCGTGGACCCCTCGACCGCGTTCGCCGAATTCGCCCCCGGCGACTGTCGCTTCGTCATGGACGTTGCACCGCGCGTCAAACGAGCCATCGGCATCGACATTTCCGACCAGCGCAACCCCAGCGACCCCGTCCCTCCAAATTTCAAACTCATCATCTACGACGGCTACAATCTTGACAAAGTCCACGACGGAAGCATAGACGTTCTTTTCAGCGACCAACTGGTGGAACACTTCCATCCCGAAGACACGCCGCTCCACTTCCAAATCGCCAGCCGCATCCTCAAAAAAGGTGGGTGTTATATTTTCCGAACACCTCACATTTTTGCAGGGCCTCATGACATATCCAAATATTTTTCCGATATGCCGCAGGGATTCCACCTGAAAGAATGGACATACGCGGAACTTCGCCCGGTATTGCGCCAGGCGGGGTTCACAAGAATCTACTCGCAAATAACGGTGAAGCGCAGAGTTTTCCCCATCCCGTTCGTTTACTTCACCACATGTGAAAAAATCCTTGGCCATTTTTCTCACGCCAAAATCCGCAAACTGGCTGAGATCCTAATTCGCGAGATCATCATCACTGCCGTGAAGTAGAAAGGCGAATGAAAATGCTGGCAAAATTCAAAAACCTTAGATCGTCTCAACTACTGCTCCTTTTTCTCCTGGCTGATCTTTTCTTCATCTTCTTTCATATCCTCCACACAGCCCCCGACGAATGGCTCCCCTTCTTCTCGAACGATGCCTTTGCCATCACCGAAGACCTCGGCATGGCCGAAGGATTCCAATACATCAAGGAATTCTGGATCTTCCTTTTGCTCGGATTCCTGGCACTACGAAGACACAAAAAAGAACTCATCGGCTGGAGCCTGCTTTATGGCTACCTCCTCGCCGACGATATGTTCGGCCTCCACGAAAAACTGGGAGACGTTATCGGCGGTCTGTTTGGCAACAGCCTCAATGGGATTCTCGTCGCCAACCTTGAACTGGACGACATCGGCGAGGTGATCGGCATCCTCGGCATCGGACTCCTCTTCGCGCTCATCCTCGTCCCGACCTTCCTGCGCCTCCGATCCGACGCCCGGCCGGTCTTCCGCACCCTGACCTGGTTGCTGGCTGCATTGCTTTTCTTCGGCATCGGCCTCGACTTCCTCGACCGCTTTGTCGATACGAACATGATCCAGGAAATGTTCAAAATGGCAGAAGATGGCGGCGAGATGCTCGTCATGAGCGTCACCTGCTGGTATGCCTACACACTGACAGACCAAACTACTTCCCCGTCATGAATTCCTTGCAACAGGATATCTTCATCATTCCCACGCTTTTAGCGCGTCTGGAACGCATTTCCGCGGATTCGCATTGCGCCCATCTTGCCAGCGGAATCCGCGGCGCATTGCTACGCGCACAGGAAAAAATTGAGGCTGGTCGCCCGCTGGACGAACGTCGTCTTCACTGCCTCGTCGAACAGGGATTTACCATCCTCGAGGACGCGGCACGGGAGAAGATCGGCGCATGAAACGGATCTTACTGATAACCATCCTCGCTCTCATCCTGACCTCCTGCCTGCCTGCCACTCCCAACGCGGGCTCCACGCTAACACCCCCGCAGACAACGGCCCCGTCCACCTTCCTGCCATCTGTCCCCAGCATTACGCCACCGGGAAACATCATCGAGCCGCGACTGGCCTGGTTCTACAAGCCGCCATTCGAAGATGATGAGTTGTTCTTCCTCGCCCACGCGTTCGACTTCTTCATCCTGACGCGCGGCGACGAGGCGGAGCGCGATGAATTGCTGAACCTTGGGGCTCGGCCGCCTATCCTCCAATACCTTCGCTTCGACGCCATCCACGCGGAAGAGAACTGCAACGCGCGTCCGCGTCGGAATCAGGTCGCCTATCGTGAAGGTGACTATTGCGATATCAGCGCCAACCACCCCGACTGGTTCCTGCTGAATCGTCAGGGGGAACGGATCTATCAGGATTTCGAGGACCAGACCTACGTCATGATGGACCCGGGAAGCCCGGGCTGGCGCGCCTTCTTTTTGGAACGCGTCCGCGACAGCCAATCCGACGCGCATTGGGGCGGCGTCTTCCTCGATAATTTCGAAGTCACGTTTTCGTTCCGCGAATCATACGACCAATTCCCGTTAGCTTACGCAGACGAGGCAAGTTACCTTGCGGCCTCGCAGGGCATGCTGGAAATGTTGCAAAGGGAATTTTTCAAACCGAGCGGGAAATTGCTCTTCGCCAACATCGCCGCCCGCCGAGGTGACACGGAGTGGATGGCTTACCTCGCCCACCTGGACGGGGCCATGCACGAAGGCTGGGCGGTGGACTGGCCTGACCGTTTTCGCTCGGCCGAACGCTGGGAGCGACAAATGACCCTGGCCGAAGAGACACAGGCCGCGGGCAAATTCATCATCCTCGTTTCGCAAGGCACGCAGGGCGATGTGGAATTACAGCGGTTCGCGTACGCGTCCTACCTGCTGGTCAACCAGGGACGCGCCGCCTTTCGTTATGGGAACAGCGCGAATTATCGGGAGGTCTGGTACTACAGCAATTACGAATTCAAGCTGGGACAGCCGCTTGGGCCGCGTTACACGGACGGAGACGCGTGGAGGCGTGACTATGAATTTGGAAGTGTCATGGTCAACCCACACACGCACGAAGCCAGCATCACGATGGAATAAAAAAACAGGTCACGCTTTTGGCGTGACCTATTGATCTGTGTTACTCGGCCTTTTTGGGCGGTTGTTTCCGATGCATGGCCGCGTTACGGATGAGCGCGATCACGAGGATCAGCACCGCCAAACCAGCCGCTATTCCTGCGGCGGGCAACACCCAGGAGGGGCGATCCACCAGCGTAGACGGTTGTACGGGGGCGGGCTCCACGGGAATGTTTTCCACACCCACATCGTCCGGGAGGGCTGTCAGCCGCGTATCCGCCGTGACCATCTGCTGGTCTGTCACAGCGACGAAGTTGCCCGATAGGCGGGAGCGCAAATTGGAATCCACCAGCGCGGCCGCGGACCAGGTCACGCCCTGCGCGGTATTCCCAAGTACCGCAAGGATGTTGTTGTCCGCGTTCCATGGAGATGAAAGCAATTCGATATAACCGACGGGCGCTTCGGGCGGGATGCGGAAGATCACCTGCATGTCGCGTTCCTGCGCCACATCACTCCCCGCCGCAAACGGGATCGGGAGCGAGTCGTTCATCGCGACCACTGGGGGCAACTGGCTCGGGCGTCCAACGATCACAAGGTTGTACCCTGCAAGTTCCTCGTCGGTGACGCTGCTGCCAAAGAACGCCTTTGGAGCCGACAACGATCCACCGGCGCGATCCCCGAGGAAAGCCGCCAGGTTGAAGGCCGCGCGCCACGCCACCAAATCATTCTCGGGCAGGATGAACGCCAGAGTGCCCAGGGTCGGATCATAATTGAACGGTGCGGGGTAGAAATCCAGCGAGGTAGCGGTGGCGTCGCCCGCCTGGACCGGCTGAAGGGGAAGGTGGAGGCGGGATTCAGGCCAGACGATCGCATACAAATCGTCGAAGTTCGGCGCGCTACAATCATAGATCGGGTACAGCGCGGCGGTCACATCCAAACGATTGTTGCCAGTCAAAACCGCGGCGGGCGGGATGGGGATTTGGATGAGGTTGTTGGGATTGGCAGCCGTCGCATCGGTGAAGCGCACGCTTCCGATCGGCTGGCCGTTCAGGGAGACCACCAAACCAGAGCGATCATAGTTGAGCAACGCTGAATGTCCCATCACGAGTTCGAAGAAGGCATCCAGAGTGACGGTTTGGCCAGGAGGAATGTAAAACGTGTAGGAAACCGTGCTGACGCCGAGGCGTTCCAGCATATCGCGGTTGTAGCCCAGATCCGCCAGGGTTTGATCCACTGGAATGTTGACCGGGTTCGGGATGGTCTCAACCGTTTCAACGATCGAGAGATTGGGAGAAGTATTGGGGCGCAACAGCCCGGTGCTGATGGCTTGCGCGGCCTTGATGGTTCCCTCGTCGGTGTTGCCCGAAACCACGAGGACGACACGCGACAGGCTCCACGGCGAGTTGACCATTGCCACAACGCCGTCATTCTCGCCTCCCGCATCCAGTTTGAACTGACCGGCGCTGACCGTGATGGGCATTGTCAACTCGCCCAGGATCGGCAAAGAAGCGGCATTGCCAACCAGAATCAGGTTGCCCGCGGCTTTTTGTTCGGCTGTCAACTGGCCCAGCGTGGTCAGGTTGAGCAGGATGTTGCCGCCTGTCAGGTTGCCCAGACCCGCGGCCACCGTCAACGCGCTTTGCATTTCGGCGGCATTGGGATTGTCTGGAAGAACGACCAGGGCGGAATCTTCCGTGATGGTATCCTGATAAAGCGGCCGCGGGAATTTGATCAGGCTGGTATCTGGCTGGCTCAACTCGTGCGGAAGGGTGAACTGCGAAGAGGAGTGAACGATGATGTTCAGATTCTGGCTGATATCGCAGTCGATGCCGCTCTCCAGCGAGAGGACCAGTTCCATGCGCCCATCTGTCCGTTGAGACGTCAGCGCGTAGGCCGGGATCGCCACGCGTTGAGCGACCTCGCCGGTGGTATTGATGGGCAGGATGGCGATGATATAGCGATTCAGGGTAACCGCCAGAGTGCCGCCATACGCCTGGGACATTCCACTCCCCGTAAAGGTCACATTGAACGAGACGCCCATCAACAGGTCGAGGGTCGCGCTGCCTGTTAATTTCCATTCCGAGGGTAAACCGAACAGAATGGTTTGAGAGTCATACGGCCCGCTCAATTCGATCTCGGATTCGCCTAGTTGAAAGAACGTGACGACATCCTCGCCAGCCGTTGCCTGGGCGCTGACAGGTTGGGCGACCCCGCCAGCCAGCGCAAAGCAAAAGAGAAAAACCAACAAAACATTGAAAAATCGGTGTTTCATACTGCCTCCATTAAATCAATCCTGCAAAGGGCGGTTGGCGGCCGCCATCAATGCAGGTTCAAGACGATCTACGACACGATCCCAGGTAAATTCCTTTTCCACCAACGCACGCGCCATTTGCCCCATCCGCTTGCGCATGGCAGTCTGGCTCAATAAACGGATCAACGCGCCGGCCAAGTCATTCGTCTGGCTTTGGTCCACCAGCAAACCAGTTGCCTCATGTTGAATTATATCCTCCATTGCCTGTCCGCGCACGCCCACACAGGGGACGGCAAACGACATGGCTTCCAGCAAAACATCGCCCCACGTCTCCAGCCGCGAGGGTAACACGAATACGTCGGCCTGGCGGTAATGATCGGCAATGACTTCGCGATCCCACGAGGAGGGAAAAACTTCCACATTTTCGAGGGAATATCCCATGGGAATGGGACCGCGCGTCACGATGCGCAATTTGGCGTTCGGGACATGCAAGCGCGCCTGGGCGAACGCGCGCAGGAGCAGATCGCCGCCTTTTCGATGGAACTCCTCCCCGATGAACAGAGCCGTCGGCGGCGCATCGAGCGGACGTTCCACAGGTTCGGGGAGAGGCGAAAAATTGACGCCGCCTCCAACCACCGAGATGCGCTTCCCGTCCACGCCGTAGTCGTTGACCAGGGACGTCCGCACCAGATTTGCACGGACGGCGATGTGACTGGCTCCGTGGTACAACTCGCGCTCATAGGAAACCCAGCGCTCCGTCTCTTGACCGGAGAGGGCCAGTCGCCCGCTTTCAGGTCGGCGGCTGGTGATGCGGGTGGTGTTGTCGGTATAAAGCACGAGCGGAAGGCATTCCTTGCCGCATCCCGAATTAAGCAGTGCCCCAATTTGCAGGACCACGTCGGCCTTTGATCTAAATTGTCTCAGGTGGGCGGTGGTCTGCCTGGAGCGGAACTTAAAGGCTGGGACGTTTTTAAAGAAATGCTCCTTCCAGACGGAAATGGACGGGTGGTACGTCCACAGGGCGTTCCAATAGCGGGAGAAGCCGCGCAAGGTGGCATCGTACGTATCCACCACGTCAAAGCGGCGTGAAAGCGTGGCAAAAAGGGCGCCATATTTCACGCGCATATCGTCCATGCGGTGAATATCTCCAACCAAAACAATTGCTACACGAAGTCTGCGATTTTTCATCCTGAGGCTTCCAATGTTGCAAAATGGGACGGTAACAAAACAATATATCGCCGCAGGAGCGAGGAGAAATACCATCGCACCCATGGACGGAGAACGATCCCAGCGAATCTGGCCGCGCCAGAGGCGAGACGTCTTTCGTTGATCATCCATTTATCAAGCACCACAATGGCACAATAAAAATCCAATATCGAGGCATCGTATGGCTCGGCAGTAAAATAGCCATCCAGAATGGATTGGCGCGAACGCTCGAAAAAACGACGGGGAAGCAACAATCCAGCCGTCAGAATCGAGGCAAACCTGGTGGCAGGGTCTAACAATAGAGTCGCGAGATCGGCGTAAATCGGGTTGCGGACAGATCGGCGGCGGGCATCCAATCCGCAGACGCGGCCATCGGGTGAGACAAGCACGTTCGAGTAGTGGTAGTCGTCGTGGGTGCGCGCTACAGGGACGCGCCAACCTTCAGAAACGGACGCCAGCATCGAGGTCCGAATGGAGGCGGTGTCCACGCGTCCACGCGAGTATTTGGCAAGGTTGTCCAGCACGGCATCCAGCGCGGCTTCGATCTCGGCGCGGGAAAACGTCTGCCCTGTCATTTCGCCGATGCGCTCGTGAAAGATTCTCACCCAACGTGCGGCATTCTTGAGATGGCCCTGGAACTCGCCCGCCTGCGGCGGCCTGCCCAACGCGAGCATGTCCTTCAGTGGACGTCCCTGCGCCTCGAGCATGACGATCGCATTCCATTGCTCGAAATATTCGAGCGGACGGATCGCAAAGCAACTCGGCGCGTCCGCATCCACGAAGGCGCGCCAGGTGGCGAGCATGAAATCAAAATAATCGCGGGTATGCGCAAGCAGATAATCGTTTTGCAGAGCATCCGCAATGGATTGGTGCGCGGGCTTGCGCGGGATCTTTACGAGCAACACAGGCTGGCTGTTTTCTGCGCGGATGCGCAGACGCAACATGAACGAATTGGGATAGAGGCGCAATTCTGCAGAGGCAGGCTCCAGCACCGCGCCCGCGCCGAACCACTCCCCCACACGCGCGGCAAGCGTCGCAGTGATCTCATTCACATAGGTCTGGTTGGAATCTAATAAACGCAAATAACACCTCTAAAAAAATTCGCCAACTCGCAAAAAAGTGCAATCCATTTCATCCGATTTTCGCAACTGATCGATACACTTGCATCAACTTTTCAATCATCTGTGCGCGGGTGAAATCCTGTTCCACACGCCGCCGCGCATTCGCGCCCATGCGCCGCGCCAGTTCCCGATCTGCGAGAATTTTCAGCACCGAGGCGCTCATCCCATCCAGATCATCCACAGGATGAAGATAGCCGCTTTCGCCGTCCGACAACGCCTCCGCGATGCCAGGCAAATCCGTTGAAACGGTCGGCAGTCCACAAGCCATGGCCTCGAGTAATGCCAGCGAAAACGCTTCCCAGCGCGAAGTCATTACAAAAACATCCAGCGCTTGTAAATCGGCTGGCACATCCGCACGTTGTCCCACAAAGTGTAGCACACTTTCCACCCCCAACTCAATAGCCAATTGGCGGGATTGCGCTTCGAGCGGCCCTTCGCCGATCCAGACGAAATGTGCATTAGGATTTTTCTGATGGACGCGCGCCGCCATGCGGACAAACGCCAATGGATTCTTTTGCTCGCTGAGACGTCCCACCGCCCCGACCAACTGCGCTTCCCGTGGGACGCCGAGGGCGGCCTTCTGCTCCGAGGGGCCGACGCGGCGGCTGAAAGCGGAGATGTCCACGCCGCTGTGGACGGTGGCGAAAAGTTCAGGCGTCCCCACCCCAAACTGATGCGCCATCGTCTGCTCGCCATCTGAGACGGTCATAATTTTCGCGGTCAAAAAGCGCGCCGCCATTTTTTCCACAAACGCGAAGATGGTTGCCTGCCAGCGCGGCACCCCTTCATGGAAGGAAAAATTGTGCGGCGAGTAAACCACGGGCACACCACTGCCAATCGCGGCAACGCGGGCGATGAATCCGCCCTTCGAGCCGTGCGCGTGGACCAGGTCGAACTTTTCGCGGCGGATGAGTTTGAAGAGTCGCCAGATCACCTGCGCGTCGGTGAAGGGATTGATCCTGTAGCGGTTCATCTGCCAGGCAAGCGCCGTCCAGCCACGCGCGGACAACTCGTCTGCAAGCGCGGCCGCGCCGTCGGAGAGGCAGACAAAGGTCAGCGTGAAGCGGGAGCGGTCAATCCCGTCCGCCAGCCAGCGCATATACGTTCCCAGTCCGCCCGTGGACTTGGAGACTTCAAGCACGCGGATTTGCGACATGGTTCCAGAGTTCCTCATAAAGAGCCAGCGTCCGATCCAACATCGAGTCGAGACTGTATTTTTCGCGGACGCGCTTTCGCGCCGCATCGGAAAGTTTACGCACCAGTTCGGGATCGCGCAGCACGCGCACGACCGCGTCCGCCAACAGCGAGGCCATGCCAGGTGGCACCAGCAACGCGGATTCACTGTCACCGACCACGCCAGGTACGCCGCCCACCGCCGTGGAGACAACAGGTTTTCCAGCGGCCATCCCCTCCAACAACGTGACGGGCAATCCCTCCCAGCGCGAGGAAAAGACCAGCACATCCAACGCGGCCATCACCGCGGGGATGTCACTGCGCAGGCCTGCAAAGATCGCGGCTTCGCCAAGTCCAAGCGAGCGCGTCTGCTCGATCAAACTGTCGCGCAAAACGCCATCACCCACGATGAGAAAACGCGCCTTCGGAAGTTCCGCACGGATGCGCGCGGCGGCTTGCAAAAATGTGGCGTGATCTTTCTGCTCGCTCAACCGTCCAATAATTCCAACCAGTGGCGCGTCGGCTTCGATCCCAAATTCGGCGCGCACGGCGCGGCCCGCGTCTTCCTGACCAGCGAAGCGGCGCATGTTCACGCCGTTGTCAATCGTCACAATTTTTTCAGGCGGGATGAAGGTGTACCTCAACTGATACTCGCGCACTTCCTCCGAGACGGCGATCAGCCGATCCGCGAGCATCGAAGTTCGTCCGTATAGCCAGCCGAGTGGCGCGCGCCTGGCCCAACTGTCATTGTTGTGCGCGGTCGAGACCACCACAGGCACACCCACAAGACGCGCCGCGAGGCGTCCGTGCAGATCGCTTTTGAACAAATGTGTGTGGACCAAATCAGGTTTTTCGCGGCGCATCAAATTCATCAATCGAAAAAGCAAAACTGGATCGACGCGCGCAAACCGCGGCAGGTGCGTCAGCGTTACGCCCATCTCGGTCAGCCGCGCCGACATCGGCCCAAGCGAACTGTACGCCACTTGAACATCGTGCCCCGTCTCACGCAGCCTGCGGACCAAATCCACCAGCAGCACTTCCGCGCCGCCGATGTTCATTCCGTCAATCACTTGCAGGATGCGGAGTTTTTTCATCGCGTCAACTCGCGGTAGAGGGATTCGTATTGTCCGCCCACGACGGAGAAATCGTATCGTTCGCGGACCCTGGATCGGGCTGCCGCGCCCAAACGTTCGCGCCGCAGCGAGTCGTTCCCCAACTCCGCCAGCGACGCGGCCCAAGCGGATTCGTCGCGCGGCGGGAGGAGAAGTCCGCACGCGCCATTATCGAGCACGTCCGCGTTCCCCCCGACAGGAGTGACCACACACGCCAGTCCCGCGGACATGGCTTCGAGCAACGCATTCGAGATTCCTTCCGAAACAGACGGAAGCCCGAAAATATCCGCGGCTTCGAGATAGGGACGCACGTCACGTTGCGAGCCAGCGAAAGTGACATTGGAAGTGATTCCAAGTTTCTCGGCTTGAAATTCCAGTTCAGAGCGCGAGGGACCATCACCCAGTAAAAGCAGATGCAACGCGGGGCATTTTTTTCGTGCGGCGGAAAAAGCATTCAACAATGTAGGCAGGGACTTTTGTTCGGAGAGCCTGCCCATGAACATTACAACAGTTTTTCCAGCCAACCTCAATGAAGACTTGGCTTCGTCTTTTGTGCGGGCGGAAGAAAAGAACGCGAACTCAATGCCATTATTCATGCGGCGCAGGCGACGGGAATCAAATCCCGCCGCGAGGGCCTCGGCTTGCATGGCGTCATCGAGCGCGATGACCGCGTCCGCCCAGCGGCGCAGGGCAAACAGGCGCATGCGTCCGCGGAAAGTTTTCTGCGAGACGCGAATATCACCATATTCCCCGCTGTTGCCGAGTTTGACGATGACGCGCTTCCCCAACAACCGCGCCGCGATCACAGCCGCGAACGCGGGGCCGAACGAAAGATGGGCGTGCAAAATTTTGTAATCGTGCCGACGGCGGAAGAGAGTCCAGAGCGCGCCGAGGACGAAGGTGAGTGATTTCAGTTTGCCAGGTCCGCGCGGACGGATGCGCAGAATCTCAAAGCCGTCACGCGTCTCGCGCGAGGGCAGGGACGCCGCGCCGCGCGTCAGCACGGAGATCTTCCAGCCGCGCGCCGCCAGCCAGCCCGAAAGCCGCTCGGCCTGCCGCTCGGCCCCACCGACGGGAAGCGGAGGAAACTCATTGACGAGCATCACCACGCCATCAGACATTTTCTACCTTCTGCAAAATTGGTTTGGCGCTTGGAGTAAATTTGGAATAGAACTTGAGCAGGTTGCACGTCCACGCTTGCGGGCTGTAGTCTTTTTGAGCGCGGGCGCGGGCGGATTTGCCCAATGCGTCGCGGCGGGCGGAATCGGATAGCAACCCGATCAGCACATCGGCCATTTTTTCTGGCTGGGCAGGCGGGACGAGAATCCCTGTGTCGGATTCCAGCAAATACGGCGTGTCGCCAACGCTGGTCGCCACGATGGGCAGTCCCGTGGACATGGCTTCGAGCACGGAAACGGGCGTCCCCTCCATGAGCGATGAGTTGACGTACACATCCGCCACCGCCAGCAGGCGCGGCACATCGTCGCGTTGACCAAGCAGGAAGGCGTGACCGTCCAAGTCGAGGGAATCAATTTGTGCTAAGAGAGACTCGCTTTGGCGGCCATCTCCTGCGATCACCAGTGCGGCGTTGGGATGTTTCTCATGCACACGTGCAAAAGCCTTTAGCAAATGATCGAATCCTTTTTGGGGAGTCAGCCGTCCCACCGAAAGGATCAGCGTTCGAGACGGGTCGCCAATCAGTTCGCGGCGGAGGGACTGTGTTTCGTCGCGCGAAAGTTGCGGGACGAGAGTCGCGTCCACCGCGTTGGGGAGCACGTCAATCGAAACGTCCGCGCCGACCTGGCGATGTCCGAACTCCGCAACGGCATGTCCATTGGCGAGGATGCCATCCGCGAAGTGACGCAGGCAGAAGGCTTCCATTTTTGCGCGGCGGGCATTGATGCGCTTGGGGTCGTATCCAGCGTTGCGAAACGATCCGATGAACGGCGTCCCGCTCAAGCGCGCGGCGAGCGAACCGAGGATGTTGCTGTAGGTCAGGTAGCCGTGGACAAAGTCGAATCGCTCACGGCGGAGAAATTTCACCAGATTGAAAAAGGAGATCGGGCTGAAAAAGCGGGGGAAGGGAAAAGTCACGAGGCGGGCGCCAGCCGCTTCCAGTTGCGCGGGAAGCGGAGAGTCGGGTTCGGCGTCGAAACTAATGATGGTCACATCCCCCCCCAGCGGGCAGAGTGACTGAACGAGAAAGAGTTGCATCTTCTGCGCGCCGCCCCAACTGAGGGTATCAAGCATCTGCGCGATTCGCATCGGAGCCTTTCATCAGGGCGGAGCGCAAATTTTTGACCAGCGAGATAATCATGTCGCGTTTGAATAACCAGAGCGCGCCGACATAAGTTCCACCGCCCGCCAGAACGGCAAGGATAAGCTGCCACAGCGGGGACAGGGACTCGGTCCAGACCAGGACGCCGAGGGTGATCGCCACCATGAACGCGGTACCCATCAGGGACGGGAAGATGGCGTCGCCCAATTCGCGCAGAGGCAGACCGAGGAGACGCGCGGCCGCCAACAAGTTGATAACCCCAGAAACAAAGGCGACCAATACCTGCATCCAGCCAACAGCGACGATGGATTGCACGGACGTTGTTGCCCACCAAAGCGCAGGGAATAGCATGGCAAGGCGGACGAGGCTCAACCAGGTCAGCACCTGCGGACGTCCCTCTGCCTTATAAGCACTGCCCGCGTTATAGGCGAGCGAGAGGAGCATTGAATAGATAGCCAGCCATTGCAGAACAGGAATGGCTTCCGCCCATTTATCCGTGAAGGCCACCAGCGTAAATGGCTTCGCGACCAATGCCAACCCGACGCCCATCGGCAGAGTCACCAGCGAAACGTAGCGCGTGGTCAGATAGAATCCGCGCGCGAGACTCCCCGGGATGTCACGCATGCGCGTGTAAAGCGGAAAGAGTACCGTGCTCAGGATGCGCGCAAATTGGAGGACCACCAGATCGGGCAGGCGGAAGGCGAGGGTGTAAACGCCCAATGCCTCCGTACCAAGATAACGTCCCACCAGCAGATAGTCCAGGTTTTGCAGGAGCATGGCGATAAATGCAACGCCGACGATGTGAACACCGTAGGAGAGCAGGCCCTTTGCCATGCCAAAATCAAATTCGAGGGATGGGTTCCAACCCGTGATGAACCACATCACAACGGAGGATGCCACCGCACCGGCGATCTGTCCCCATACGAGACTCCACGCCTCGTAACCGAGCGCGGCAAAAATGATGGAGGCCGCTCCCTTTGTGATGGCCGACAAAAAGTCAGGGATGACCGTACGGCCAAACTCGAGACGCTTCCGCAACGTCCAGCCGTGGATGTCGCCGAGCGCGTCGATGGGGAACGTGGCGGCCAGTGCGCGCGTGATCGGGACGACGCGGTCGTCGCGGAAATAGGCCCCTGCCAGAGGGGCAAGAATCCAGGCAACCCCGAAGAGCAGGGTCCGAACCGAGAGATTTAGCCAGAAGGCTGTGTTGGTGCGGCGTTTGTCATCGGGATAGTAAACCAGCGCGGCGCCGATGCCGAAATCGCTGATCACATCCAGGAAACTGATGGCGGTGACGGCATACCCGACCAGCCCGAAATCATCCTTGGCGAGCAGGCGCGCTAAAACGATGGTGCTGATGAAGACCATCAGTTTTCCGCCAAAAAAGGTCAAATATCGCCAGGCTGTACCATGTATGGCCACCCTTGCAAAATCGGGACGCGAATTAGCTGGACTCACACGCTCTGCCTCAAGATGCCGTCATGCTCCTCGGTGACGGCGTCAAAACTGGCCTGTGCCACCTGAATAGCCGCGAGGGCGACTCCCACTAAAACCCAGAACACGTTGGAATAGGCGCTATTCTTGAATATGGCCTCGAACATGTACGCGCCCAAACCGGCAAAGATGGCCGCGGTAATGTAGGATTCGTCGCGTAGACCTGCAAGCACGAAATGACGCCGCGCTCGAAGCAGTCCGAGGAAAATGTAAATCATCAACGCGCCAAAGATTAACACACCGACCATGCCCTGCTCCGCCAACAGTTCCAGGTAGAGACTGGCGGGCGAACGCGGTTCGCGTCGATCATCGATGCCCAGGTTGCGGGAATAGTCCTGATAGTTGACGCGATAATTCCCCAGCCCAACCCCCAGAATTGGATTATCCTGGAACATGCGGATGGCGACGGTATTCTCACTCAGCCGGCCGCGGAAGGAAGTGTCCACCACCTGGTCATTGCTCGAGGGGACCAGTTGGAACAGGGAATTGATGCGGTCGGCATACGAGGCTGGCAGGAACTGTATCAACATCAAGCCGACCACGAACGTCACCACCACAGGGATGAAATTGAAGCGGCGCTGGGTGAGCAAAATCGCCACGCCGAACACCAGGCTGAGGAATCCACCGCGTGAGAAAGTGAAGAAAATGGTCAGCACGATCACAGCCAGCGCCCACGCCGCGACCACTCGCAACCAGATGTTCCGTTCGTGCCAGATACGATCCAATGCCAGAGGCGCCAGCACACACAACACCTGGGCATAAGCGTTGGGATTGGCGTAGGGCCCCGTCAGGCGGTGACGTTCCACCGCGCCGCTCACTTGTTGCTCCCAGCCGCCAAATCCCCAAAAGATGTTGTTGAAATCACTGGTCAGATATTGGATCGCGCTGATGGTCCCCATCAAGATGCCCGCGCCGATCAACGCCCAGACCGCACGCCGCAGGGAACCCTGGTGCTGGATGAAATACACCACGATCAGCATTCCCAGGGCATCCTTCGTGAAGCCAATGAAGGCATCATTCGCCAGCAGTGAATCTTCGGCATGCAGCAGGGAAATCAACCAGGAGATGGCGTAGACCAGAAGAAACAGTCCCGCGCGCACCCATCCCAACGGCCGTTCCCCATACACCGCCATTCGGATCAAAATCACGATGATCAGCAATCCAGCCAGGGGTTGTGCCATCGAAGGCAGTCCGTGATAGACAATGCCAACGTTGGAAAGCTGGGTATAGGTAATGATCAGAAATCCCGCCAGGCCCAACTCGGGTTTGCCGATCGCGCCAATAAACATCAGCGCGGCTGGCACTGCCAGTATCGCCAACAATCCCAACTGGTCCACCGCGAATCCGATCACAGCCGAGAGTACCACCGCCAGAACGACAACCAGTACTCCCAGCCAATCGAATTTACGGCCAGATTGGGACATTGAATCGGAAATTATGGATTGTTGTGCGCTCATAAGGACACCAATATTTTCGTGTCCGCCTCATGACAAGGCGGACACGACATTCTCAAGCGTACAATTAATCGGTCTCAGAGGGATTATTGACCCAGAAGGGATTCTTCATTTCCCATACATAGATGGGATGGGCGTTATCCTTTCGAGCCTGCTCCAAAGCGCTCTCGGCCTGCTCCACCAACTCGGTGGACTTGATATCGTTGCTATACACCG
>JBMOMR010000083.1:0-6561 GCA_049324715.1 Chloroflexota bacterium
GAGCCGACGAGGCGCAGGGGGAAATATTTGTCCACCAGCGGGTTGTCGTTGACCTTGTAGGCCACGATGATGTTGTTGTTGCGTTTGATGCGGGCGGCGTCGAAGGTGACGGTGTAGCCGTCGGCGGCGATCACGTCCACGCTGTAGCCTGCATCGGCCAGCGCGTCGTTGAAGGCGGGACCCTCGTGCTCGATCTCGTCGTCCACGGAGCCAACCAACAGCCAGAGCGGGACGCCCGTCCAGACCTGGGCTTTGTCGTCCGTCCAACTCGTGCCGTGACATTGCGGCGCGCCGCAGGATTCCACGCTGGCGCGGTCGATATCCTTGCTGATCGCGCCGTGCGCCTTCAGCGCCCAGTCCGCGCCGAGGCTTTTGGCCTCCAGTTTGTTGACCCACTTCACCGACCAATGTCCGTCCGTGACCTGGTTCAACTCCGCGCTGACGATGGCGAGGCGCAGGTTGCCGTCTTCCTTCGGATTGAGCGGCTTGCCGTCCATTTCGTAGGCGAGGATGGCCGTCAGCGTGACGGGGTTCTTGAGTTCATTCCCCGTGGCGGGATCGTAGGCGATGAACGTCCCGTTCTGGATCTGGTCGTAGGAGTAGGTGATGCTGTAGCCATCCTCCGCGACCACATTGAAGCCAGCCGTCTCGTCCATGCCGCCGACCAGCGCGGCCAGGTCCTTGAGCGCCACACCTTTGAACGTAGTGGGCGGCGTGATCTTGCCTGTACTGCTCTTGATGCCCGCATATCCCTCCGTGACGGGCAGGGCTTTCAGATCGGCCATCGTCAGCGAGAGTTCCTGCGCGGGGCCGACGATCGTCAGCACGGGCGCGGGAGGTTCCGTGGCGGTGGGGGGAATCGCCGTCGGCGCGGCGGTCGGTTCGGGAGTCGGCTGGGGAGAGCAGGCCGAGAATCCAATTGCGAGAGCCAGAAGAACGGCCCCTGCGAGAATTAAATATATGCTGCGTTTCATGGTGTCCTTTTCCTCAAAAAATGCGTTCAATGGAGCGCGATTTGCTCACCGCTGTGAGAGGCGTTGTACCCCGTCAGCGAATGGAGTTCGGTGCGAAAGGCCGCGGTCTGCAAATAATCCAAAATGGGAGTCAGCGCCCCCTCGTTCTCGCGCGGCAAAACGAGATCGTAGCGTTCCTCGAAGAGCGGGATGAAGTCCAGCCCGAATTGGTGCGCGGCGGCCTGCAATCCCAGCGAGACATCCGCCTGATTCGACGCCACCAGCGACGCGGCTTCAGTGTGCGTCTTGACCGTCTGCTCGTACCCGTTGACATTTTCCGCGGGGATGCCCAGCCGACGCAACTCCGCGTCCAGCCAGAGACGTGTCCCCGACCCCGCGTTTCGGTTCACGAATCGGACGTTGATGCGGGTGAGGTCGCCCACGCGTTTGATTCCCTTCGGGTTTCCCGCGGCCAACATCAATCCCTGCGTGCGATAGGCCAGCGTCACCATCTCCACCTCGCGATCAGGGAAAAGGTGGCGGACGAACGGACGGTTGTACTCGCCGCTTTCGTCCAGCAGGTGCGCGCCCGAAATCTGGCACAATCCCTGACGGAGATTCACCAGCCCATCCAGCGAGCCGACGGGCAGACTGAGCAGGTTGACGTGCTTCGCCAAATGCTCGGCCATTCCCTCCAGCGCAAGATCGTGACTGCCCGAAAAGATCAGCGTGGGCTTCTTGCTCTTCGGCAGGATGACCTCCTGCAACAGCAACGCGTCTGCTTTGGCGCGGTAGAACTTCTCGGTCACTTTCCCCGTGCGGCGGACCTCGGCGACCTCCACCAGCCCCGCGGATTGCAAGGCGAGGATGTGGTGACGCACCCACGCGGGCGACTGCTTTATCGTCCGCGCCAAGTGCGTGAGCGTGGCAGGAGATGCCATCAGCAGGCGCAAAATGTCCATGCGGCGCGAGTCGGCGAGGAGTTTGATCTTGTCGAAGGAGGAGAGGGGGGAAATAGTTTTCATTTTGTTGGACGGAATCCGAAATTTCCCTGGCCTGACCGCCAGGACAGGCTACTTTCGGAGTGTCTGCCCGAAGTGTAGAACTTCGGGATTCCAAATTTCCTTTTCAATTAAGGAAAAACTTAACCGTGAGTCTAATCGGGATGAAAATGGGTGTCAAGCGGGCGGTTGATGTAAAATTCATCGGAAAGAGAGGCACCATGAACCCAGTCATCGAAACACTCACCCGCCGAAAATCCGTGCGGGCATTCGAACCCAGGGAGGTCGCGCCAGAAATTCGGGCGGAGATTTTGAACGCCACCCTGCGCGCACCCACCGCTGGAAACCTGATGTTGTATTCCATCCTCGACATCACCGACCAACGCATCAAAGACCGACTCGCGGAGACCTGCGACCACCAGCCTTTCATTGCGCGTGCGCCGATGGTGTGGGTGATCCTGGCGGACTACCAACGCTGGTACGATTACTTTCTGACGTCGGGCGTGGAGGAGGTCTGTGCGCAGAGGCATATCCCGTTGCGCAAACCTCAGGAGGGCGACCTGTTCCTTGCCTGCTGTGACGCGTTGATCGCGGCGCAGAACGCCGTCATCGCGGCCGAGTCGTTCGGCCTCGGCTCGTGTTACATCGGCGACATCATGGAGCAATACGAAACCCACCGCGAGTTGCTGTCCCTGCCGCAGTACGTGTTCCCCATTTGCATGGTGGTTTTCGGTTACCCCACGCAACAACAAAAGGACCGCGAATACACCACCCGCTTCGATGAGAAATTCATCGTGTTCGAGAACCAGTATCGCCGACTCGCAGGGAATGAGTTCGAGGAGATGTTCGCAGAGCGCCAGAAACAACTACCCAGAGGCAAAGCCATGGAAGGCATCACGACAGTCGGACAGGCTACCTATGTGAATAAATTCGCCGCGGAATTCAGCCTGGAGATGAGCCGCTCCGTGCGGGCAATTTTGAAGGAGTGGATCAAATAGCAAACAGCCCCCGTTCGGGGGCTGAATTTTTTGTGGGACGGGATCGATCTCGCCTACGCTTTTTCCAAATGAAACTTGTGTTTGCCGATGCGATATTCTTCGTTCTTCGCCAGCACCTGATCCAGTGACTCTTCGGGGACATCCATAAAGGTCTGCTTCGGTTCGATGCGGATCTTGCCGATGGTGTAGCCTGGAATATTTGCGTGGAAGGCAACTGTGCCGACCACGTCGTTCGGGCGGACGCCGTGCACCTTGCCGATTTTTGCGCGCAGACGGACCATCCCTTCCTCGTGGGACGTATCGCCTCCGCGACGGTTTGGCCGTTCTCCCCGCTCGACGCGTTCGCGCGGCTCGCGCTTGGATTTGTACTGCTTGTCGGGCTTGTTCCGATCGAATTTCACTTCGGCCACCTCCGCGATGGGACGTTGTTTCTCGTCCCCGCGCGCCATTTTGAGCGCCGCGCCCGCGATCATGACGGGGTCGAAGCCCTCGCTGATGAGTTCGCCGACGATCTCCAGTTCGCGCTTGTAGCGGGCGCGTCCGAGCCAGACTTTGAGCGTCTCGATCAGTTTGGATTCGCGGTACTTGAGGATGTCATCCTTGGTGGGGATCTCCATCTTGGTGACGGGTTGCTTGGTCAGCGCTTCCACTTCGCGCAGACGGCGTTTCTCGCGCGGCGAGAGGAGCGTGATGGCCACGCCACTTTTGCCCGCGCGTCCCGTGCGCCCGATGCGGTGGACGTAGACTTCGGCGTCGTCGGGCAGGTGATAGTTGAAGACGTGCGAAATGTCTTCGATGTCGAGACCGCGCGCGGCCACGTCCGTTGCGACGAGGACTTTCAGGTGGTTGGAGCGGAAACGTCCCAGCACGCGCTCGCGGGCGTGTTGATCCAGGTCGCCGTGGATGGCTTCGGCGGGGATGCCGCGCACGACGAGTTCGTTGGCGAGGGTGGCCGTTTCGGCGCGCGTGCGGGCGAAGATGAGGGCGGAGTGGATCGGCTCGATCTCGAAGAGACGCGTGAGCGCGTTGGTCTTGTCCGATTCGTGGACGAGGTAGTAGCGCTGTTCGGTGGACGTCAGGGTCAGAGTCGCACGTTTGATGGTGACCGCTTGCGGGTCGCGCATGAAGCGGTCTGCGAGGGAGCGGATCCGCGCGGGGAGGGTGGCGCTGAAGAGGGCCGTCTGCCGCTCGGCGGGAGTCGTCGCAAGAATTTTTTCCACGTCTTCGATGAAGCCCATGTTGAGCATTTCGTCGGCTTCGTCGAGCACCACGGTTTTGACTTCGTTGAGATGAAGGACGCCCCGCTCGAGCAGGTCGTTGAGGCGGCCTGGGGTGCCGACCACGATGTCCACGCCGCGGCGCAGGGCGCTGATCTGCGGGCTGTAGGGCTGGCCGCCGTAGACGGCGAGGACGCGGGCGCGCAGGTGCTTGCCGTACTCGTTCATCGAGTCAGCCACTTGCAGGGCGAGTTCGCGCGTGGGCGCAAGGATGAGCGCCTGCGGATTCTTTTGCGATGTGAAGTTGTGGAGGATGGGGAGGGCGAAGGCGGCGGTTTTGCCTGTGCCTGTTTGTGCCTGGCCGATGACGTCGGCGCCGGTGAGCATGAGGGGGATCATGCCTGCCTGGATGGGAGTCGGTTCGGCGTAGCCCAGTTCGGTGATGGACTGGATGATCTCCTCGCGGAGATTGAGAGAGGTGAAGTCGGTGGTCATTTGGAGTCCTTTAGTTTGGTAGTTTGGGTAGTTGGGTAGTTTGATAGTCGGAGATTGGAGATTGGTAATTGGAGATTGACGCGCCGAGGTTGGGGCGCGAAACTACGCAACTACATCGCCATTCAACTATGCAACTACGAAACTACGTAACCAAGAAACTATTTTGATCACTCCGCCTAACTCCTTCTTGCCAATCCAGGCTTGTCTTTGCAGACGCGCCCGCCCAACAAAAAAGCCCGAGCAACGTGCGTCGGGGCTTTATTCAGAGTACATCAAAACAATTTCCCAGAAGCGTGCGCTCCATTTCGGAGCGGCGGGAGTATATCATGGAAATGGGGATTTAAGAGCCTAAACACGAAGGACACAAAGTCAACGACTCTAAAGGGTGCTTCGCGAAGGAAGAACTGCGGGCGCAACGGAGTTTCCTTTGTCCCCTTTGTGACCCTTTGTGTTTAAGGGTTTAACGCAAATGCTGCGAATTTCGCGAATTGGGTTGAAAAACACTTCTGTAGAACTATTGGCAAAGAGTGAAGAAGATATAAAATAAATCCATGAAAACATTCTTGCGGGAAAACAAAACGGAATTGCTTTTTCTTGGCCTGCCCATCTTGTGTTTGATTGTTTTGTGGAGTGTCAACTTCTATAAACTTTCGTATGAACATGACGAATGGAAAAACCTTGGGATGCCGTTCAATACACCAGTCAGCAAGCTTGGTAGTATCGAATTTCCATATTACGATCCACTGGACATCCTAAAATCCGACCGTTTAAAATCCGACAACTTCATCGCAGACTCGCCAGTGATATCCGTCTGGGTTTCAAGCGGAAAAATGTATTCATTTTGGCAGGATAGTTGGTGGACTGCTGGATCCCTTCCATTTCCCACGCAAGAAATGATGGAAGATGGGGTGAATTGTGCAGCCAGATTGCAAAATGAGTGGAAACTGCCGAAAGAAACTTCACAAAGTGCGGACATGATCGAAGCAAGAGGTCTCTGCAATAAAAATAATCCCCAATATGCCGTTTACCAGATCAAGCAAAATGGTGAAATCTGGGAAAAGCATGTAGATGGCAGGCGTATTATCTTTTTTCGAAAATCAATTACCGTTTCGCTTCTTTTCTTTTTGATCGTATCGCACTCATTCTGGATTGGGCTATTCAATATCAATCCCATCAGGCCGAAACCCGATTACGGCGCGAGCTGACCTAACCCCCGACGACTGAGGCGTTACCCTCTTCCCGATTCGGGAAGAGGGCTGGGGGAGATAGGTAGGTTAGGTATAATCCTCCTACCATGAAATTCTCCACCCTCTCCTCCCAATCCTACTGCTACCTCACCACCACGGGACGCGTCACAGGCCATCCGCACGAGATCGAGATCTGGTTTGGCATGGACGGGGACACGATCTACCTGCTTTCGGGCGGCGGCGATACATCGGATTGGGTGAAGAATATGCGCGTCCAGTCGAAGGTCAAGGTGAGGATTGGAAAGCAGAATTTCACGGGGAAGGCAAGATTCGATTTGAGCGCGGACGAAGAATCACGCGTGCGGCGTCTGCTGGCGGGAAAGTATCAAGGCTGGCGCGAGGGACGGAAGTTGAGTGAATGGGCGCGGGAGGCGTTGCCCGTGGCGATTGAATTGAAGGAAGAGTAAACATCGGAGTGCGGACTTCAGTCCGCAAGGCAGGCGGACTGAAGTCCGCACTCCGCAGGTCAAATTAAAACTCCCCTCGCGTGGATAAACGCGAGGGGAGTTGATTTTCTCAAGGATGGCTAATCGCCTCCATGCGGGCCGCCACTGGAGGGCTTCGTCGCATGACAGACGGTACATTGTTCCAGCGGGCCATTGGAGCCTTGCAGTGCTTTGAATTTGATGCCGTCGCGCGGGTTGGCGCTC
>JBMOMR010000084.1:0-6371 GCA_049324715.1 Chloroflexota bacterium
CGGACCAGGGGTTGGCCGCGCCGCCTGAAAGCGACACGCCCCCGCGCGTCACTTCGCCGCGCACCCAGTTGAAGAGTCCGTTCGCCACGGCCGCGAGGGTGATGCCGAGCGGCATCCACCAGATCGGTTCATGCTCGAACTTGGCGCGTCCGAGGAAATAACCGGTGATGCCCGCAAAGCCCGCCTGCGCCAGCGCCACCACCGCCATGCGGATGACGCCCAGGCCCAGATCCACGCCACCGTTTTGGACGACGAACATCACGTTCAGCACGGTGGCGTAGCCCAGTCCCGCCGCGGTCGCGTAGACGACGCCATCGGTGGCTTCGTCAAATTCAGCAGAGTTGTACATGCTGTAACGCACGGCAGCGTACTTCAGGAATTCCTGCGCAAATCCCACCACGAGGATGCCCCCCAGAATGGTGGCCAACGTATCGGTGTAGAGCCAGTCAGAAACGCGGAAGAAATTCTCCACCAGCGGAATCCCCACCGCCGCGGCCAACAATGCGCCGAGCAGAAAAACGCCCAACACGAAACCTTTTGGCTCCGGCTCGAGGCGGTCCTGCTGATAAAAGACTCCCAGCCAGATAATGGCCGGGACGATTGCCAGCAGAACGCCTGTCAAAAGCAACGTTGAGGGGGTGAATGCGGGTTGGACAAATGAATCCACTGCGTAGACCAACCCTACAAAAACAACCAGGACCAAAATCAAGCCCAGGTTCGAGCGCCAGGCGCCACGACGCTCGCGCGTGGCCGTTTGGTGGTGGCGCTCGCAAAACCACCGTCCGCCGAGTGCATACACACCCGGCTCGCCGCAAACACAACACGTGTTTTCGGGCATACTCTCCTCCATAAACTGATGAATGGCATACCAACTAGTTGCATTGTAGCAAATAATCAGCAATAATGAAAGTGGAGTTTCTTTATCCCTTTTTGTCAACTAGACACATTGCTCTAATAGTTCACATGGGACAAGTTTGAGATTAGACTTTAAGAGGAAGAACGATGGAATGGCGGCCAAATTTCACTTCCAGATTTTCCTGTGAGGAAGTGACCCGATCGCCGTCAAATCCGAAGAACGTCCAGAAGACGGCATCAGCCCGATCCGCATCCAATCGGACCGAGAGGGCGGGTTCCTTCTGCCCGTAGTAGCGCGACCGCCAGCCGCGCGTGGAATTTTCGTCGCCGCGCACGAGGGAGAAATTTGATTGGCCTTCGAGAAGCCCCATGCGGATCTGGAATTTTTCGGTTCGATGGGATAAATGGAACGAGTTGGATTCTTTCCCTGTCGTTGTCCAGTTACTTTCGTGGACGTGGGTCGGAATGGCATTCCGACCTACGATGGGAAAATCGTTCAACAGCCATTGCAACGAAAACCGATGCGGACGAGCGCCGACGAGGCGATCCACGATCAGCCAGCGATCGTCATCCAATGAGATCACCGAGCGGGTGTGATTCACGCCGAAGCGGGCGTAGCCGTCATGCTCGCCCTGCCAAAGGCGCTCATCGTGTTTCAAGACGCGGCCGCGCGCCCACTCGCCCCAGGTGAAGCGGCTGAACCAGAGCATCTGGTCGCTACCGTCCACCGTCACCGTGTTGTGGACGGAGGTGCGGGCGAGGCCGTTCTGCCAGAGCCCCTGCCCGTTGTAGAGGAATGTCCCCGCGTCGATGGCGATATTCTGGCCGCGCATCCACAGATCCACGTGGAGCTGGTCGGCGTGCGAGGGACGCTCGCGATAGTCCACGCAACGGATGAAGGCCGCGGATGATTGTCCACGGAGGATGTGGAGGCCGCCATCGGGGAATAGGCGACTAGAAGTCGCTCCAACGCCTGCGAAGTCGGCCTTCGCCGACTGACCAGCCGACGAAGGTCGGCTTTGTAAATGTAGTGGCGAATTCATTCGCCCGCCCCACAACCAAAAGATGGATTCATCCCACGCGCCCGCCTCAAACAACCTTTCCCCGTGAATCAACACCCATCCCATCTGCAGGGTGGGACGATAATCGGTGAAGTCGCACGAATCGAGCGGACAGACCAGCGCGCCATCGTTCGAGCCGTAGACGGGCATCTCGCCGCTTTCGGGTTGGATGAGTTGCGCGAAGAAATCCAGCGAGCGCGAGATGGATCGGTAGAGCGCGTCCGAGAAACGCGCGTCGTTCAATTCGCCCAGGCGCATCGCCAGGAAGTAGACATGCAGGATGAAGCGGTGGTAATTGAGCGAGTACATCGAGTACGCGCCATCCGCGAAGATGTGCCTGGCGGCTTCGCGTTCGAGGATCTCGCGTCCGAGGGAACGGTAGGTTTCGGCGTGTTTCAATTCGGGAAAGAGAGTCCCTGCCAGCCAGAGGCCGAATCCCTCGCTCATGGCGTGATTCCCGCGCGTGGACACGGCGAAGTCAATGTTGCGGTGGACGCGTTCCGCCTGGGCGGCGATGAGTTGCGTCAGATGCGCGCGACGCGTCGGCGTGGAGGAAGGCGCGTCGGCGAACGCGTACAGCCCGAAGGTCCAGGCGAGGAGGCGCAGGGAGGTTTCCTGTCCGCACTTCCAGTTGGGGCCGCGCTGGGGAGGGTTGTTCCGCGCCCAATCTTCGACCAGAGTCCAGAAGGCGGCGGGGTAGCGCTCGTCCTTGTGGAAGACGTAAGCGCGCATCAAGGCATAGACCTGGCTGAAGCGGCTGGCTTCCCAGATGAATTTGATGTCGTACGCGCCGTAATCGGGGATCTGCGACCAGTGTTTCGTTGCGTCCACGCGGATGCCCGTGCGCGGGTCGAGATGCCAGTCGGGAGGGAAGCCGATCTGGTAGGGCGTGTGTTCGAAGTAGCGCAGTTCGCCCGCCAGGATTTTTTCGGCTTCATCCACCGCGAGTTGCGGATTCCATGAGGGGTTGTTTGGTAGAGATGGAAGCGCGTCGAAGAAGAATTTTGGCGCGTGCTGTTTTCGCCAGGCGAGATATTCTTCGGGAGCGGAGGGCACATCGGGCTTGAGCCAAAATTTGAGAGGGCGGTCGTCCCACTCGTAGACGGGGAATTGGGCGCGCAAAATCCCGAGGCGCATTCGCAGGGCGTATCCCGCGCGGAAGAGAAGCCAGCGAAAGCCGAAGCGTTGATAGAGAGAAAAGAGAGCGCGGAGTTTATTGAGCATGGTTGGTCATGCGTCAAAGTGACAGTCACTTCTGAAAGTGACTGTCACTTTGACGCTTCCTCCGCGCAGTGTAAATGGACAGCCCGATCCAGATCGCGGGCAACCCAAAAAGGATGAACGCTCCGACAGAGTGGATGCCGCGCCCCCAGGCGAGGGAGAGGCCCGCGCCGAGCAGGGTCAGCGCGATGAAAAGCGAACTGACGAAAACGGGTTTGATCCCGCTGATGACCAGGCGTTGGTAGAGATGCGTCCGATGCGCGGCGAAGACGTTTTCGCGGCGTGCGGCGCGGCGGAGGAAGGTGATGCCCGCGTCCATGATGAATGTCCACATGATGGCAGTGCCAAACATGAGCGCGTCGCCGCCGCGATGACCCGCTGTCAGCGGCAGGACGGCAAAGGTGAATCCGAGGAAGGTGCTGGCGACGTCGCCCATGAAGATGCGGGCAGGCGGCCAGTTGTGGCCGAGAAAGCCGAGACTGGTCGCGGCGACGGACAGGGCAAGCCAGAACGTCAGCGGATTTTCGCGTCCGCCAAATTCGGAGCCGCCGAACGAGGAGGCGAGAGCCATCCAGCCGAGCGCCGCGGCGAACGCCACGCCGCCCGCGATGCCGTCAATGCCGTCCATGAAATTGTAGGCGTTGACGAGGCCGAGGATCCAAATGAAGGTGATCGGGATACCGAACCAGCCGAGATCCCAAACGCCAAAGACAGGAATGGTGACCGACTCGAACCATCCCATGCCAAACATGGCAATGGCAATCGCCGCGAACTGAATCGGGAAGCGGACTTTGGGCGAGAGCGTGCGGACATCGTCCTGCCAGCCGAGGAGGGCGAGGATCGTCCCAGTGATGATGAAGGCGATATTTTGTCGGGTGAAACCGTTGACAACCCCATAGCCAAGAACGGTTACGAGCGCCAACACAACGATCGCCAATCCACCACCGCGCGGCGTGGGGATGGAGTGTGAACTGCGCTCATTGGGATGGTCAAGGATGGCGCGCTGGATGGCGACGCGTCGAATCCACGCTACGCCGAGGTAGGCGAGGATGGTCAGGACGAGGAAGAAGAGGAGGATGGTCAATGAAAAAAATCTTTCAAATATCGGGATAGCCGATCAAACGGATCGCGGACTTTCAGTCCGCACGGCGTGGGCGGACTCAAGTCCGCGCTCCGAAGCGAGGTAACGGATCGCGGACTTCCAGTCCGCTTGGCGTGGGCGGATTCAAGTCCGCTCCGAAGGTCTATTGAATGGATTCCTTCGCGACAAATTTAAAAAGTTCCAACGTCTCCGCAAGTTTATCGCGGCGGTCGAAGTTCTTCACGAGGTAGTCGCGCGCCTGCTGTCCCATTTGGCGGAGGCGGGCGGGATCGGACGCGAGCTCGCGGATGACCTGCGCGAGGCGGGCGTCGTCCGCGGGGGGGATATAGACTCCGCCGCCGCTGGCTTCGATCACATCGCGGATCACGCCGTCGATCACGAGGGCGGTGGCGCGTCCCGCGGCCATGTGGTCGAAGACCTTGTTCGGGTAGGTCATGCGGAAGCCTGGGATATCCTGCAAGATGGCAAGGCAGAGGTCGGACGCGGCCACCACAGCGGGCATCTTCGTCTTCGGGGCCGCGCCCGCGAAGGTCAGGTTGGGGAGGCGCAGGCGGTCGGCTTCGGCGCGCAGGTTGGCGTTCTCCTTCCCGTCGCCGTAGAGGACGAAATGGATCCTGGCGTCGTCACGCAGACGATCGGCGGCGCGCAGGATGGTGTAGATGTCGTTGGCCTGTCCCATCGCGCCCGCGTAGAGGACGAGGAACTTGTCGTCGAGGCCGAGTTCGCGGCGAACGGACGAACCGTCCACTTCGGGCGTGAAGATCGAGACATCCGCGCCGTAGGGGATGAAGGTGATCTTCTCGGCGGGGACGCCGCGGCTGACGATGTACGGCTTGTAGGCGGGCGAGTTGACGAGGATATGCGCGGCGCGGTTGTAGAGAAATTTCTCGAGGGCGCGCGAGAAAAAGATCACGACAGGATTTTTGATCACGCCCATGTCAATGCCGAATTGCGGCCAAAGGTCGCGCACTTCGAAAAGGAACGGCTTGCGGAGCAGGAAGGCCGCCATCCACGCCGCGAAGGCCTGAAAGATCGGCGGCGAGGTGCCCATCACGAAATCGGCGTCTTTCACTTTGAGCGAAGCCGCGACCGCGCTGAACATGAAGCCAACGAACGAAACGATGCGCCAGAAATAATTCCGATGCAGGGACGGCAACATGAACGCGCGGAGGACGCGTATGCCGTCAATTTCCTGTTCAGCGATGAAACCATGATGTTCCACGATGCGCGTGCCCGTTTGATAGTTCACGTCGCTGGCGACGATCACCATTTCGTGACCGCGCTCGCGCACATATTTTGCCATTTCAAAGTGGCGGGTGAAGCCTGGCTCGTCAAAGGAGACGAAGGCTTGATTGACTAGGAGAATTTTCATTCAGGAAGAGTCCAAAAGTGTTTACCGCTAAGCACGCTAAGAACGCGAAGAAAAACCTTGAATTTCTTTGTGGCCTTAGCGGTCTTCGCGGTTAATTATCCCCATTATAACGGCGGGAGGCCGAAGTCCGAGCGGATGAAGGAGAACATGACCGCGTCGTGGACTTTTTCGCGGACGGTCATGCGCTGGCGCAAAATCCCCTCGCGATGCGCGCCGCTCTTCTCCGCGACCTTGATGCTGGCCGCGTTTTCGACAGCGGCCACGATCTCCACGCGCAGGAGATGCAACTGTTCGAAGCCAAACTTCGCCGCGAGACGCGCCGCCCGACTCGCCAGTCCGTTGCCGCGGCGCGAAGAACGGATCCAATAGCCGAGGTTGCAAAAATTGTAGACAGGGTGAATATGACTCAAACTCACCGCACCCAACATCGTCCCGTCGCGGGCGTCGGTGATGGCAAACGCGTAGTAGCGGCCCGACTCCCAGGTCTCGCCCACGACGCGGATGTACTCCTTCACTTCCCCGAGTCCGTAGTGGGGAGTCGCCCACGACATCCACGGGATGAGATCGTTCAGCGATTCGCGCGTCGCGGCGTACAACGCGTCCGCGTCCCGCGGAAGGAAGCGGCGCAGGGCAACGACTTTGTCGGTGAGAAGAGGCTGGCTGAACATCGCAAAGAAAAGCCTGCGTTTCCGCAGGCTCTGAATTACATGGTGATATATTCCCGCAGGTTGTGTTCCACCGCGTAGGCCGCTGCCTCGGC
>JBMOMR010000085.1:0-6323 GCA_049324715.1 Chloroflexota bacterium
CGGGCGCGACGCCGAAGATGTATCCCTGCGCGAGTTTGTCCAGTGCGGCGCGCAACGCGGTCATGTCCACGGCGCCGCGGCGGACGGGGATGGCTCCCCACATGTCAAACAGCCAGCCCATGAAGGCATTGTCCCACGTTTCCACTTTCGCCCACCCGGTGACGGGACGCGGTCTCAGCCAGGTGAACAGGATCGGCACTTCGAGCGACCCCGTGTGGTTGGAGATGGCGATCAGCGGGCCGCGCGCGGGAACCTTCGACAGGTCCGCCGCATCCACGCGGCAGAGGATGGACAGCCCGATTTTGATCACGATGAAAACGAACCAGCGGACGGGCCTGACGTTCACGAACTGTGCGCGGATGGAGCGGGCAACGGCGATCATGAAACTCCTACGAAGGTTCCAGGGTCACAAATTCCAACGCGGACGGGATGAGTTCGATCTCCAGCGATTGTCCTGCGTAACACATGGTCTCGCCATCCGCGTGGGCAGGCAGGGCGCCATCCAATGCGCGCACCTTCACGGTTTTGGAGCGTTTCATTTTTATTTCAGGCTGGGAGGCTTGTGTGCCTTTGAGAAAATGGGGGATCAGTTGGAACAGTCGCACGCGCGAGGCCTCGGACGCGATGCACAGGTCGAGCCAGCCGTCATCGGGAGCGCTTTCAGGGGCCATCATAAAACCGCCGCCCATGCGCCGTCCGTTCATAATGGAGGTCATCAGCGAACGCTGGGTGAAGGTCTCGCCGTCCAACGCAATTTCCACCTTCGGGGCATTGAAATAGTAGAGCACCGTGCGGATGACCGCGATCAGGTAGGGGACCAGTCCCGTCGCCCAGCGGATCTTGACCGCTTCGAAACCGACCACGGCATCGAAGCCGATCCCCACGCCATTGGCAAAGTAGCGCCCATCGGGATAATCACCTCCGCGGATGAGTCCCACGTCAATTTTGCGGCGATGGTTTTCGGCCAGCGCCCGCACGGCTTCCTCCATTCCCTGGTGGCGGGCCAGCCCAAAGTTCATGTCGTTGCCCGTGCCAACAGGCAGGATGCTGAAGGCGGTGTGGTTGTGTCCCGCCGCGCGGGCGCGCATCAGCCCGTTGAGCGCCTCGTTGGCGGTTCCGTCTCCGCTTGCGCTGGCGACCACGTCGAAGCCCGCGCGGGCCGCGGACTCGGCCAGTTCGGCCGCGTGCCACGGTCGTTCGGTCTGGACCAGCTCAAAGTCAAGTTTGAACGAGCGGAGTAGTTCCTCGATCTGTGGGATGGCCTTTCCCGCGTTGCCGCGTCCCGATGTCGGATTCACGATGATGTAGTATTTCATCTCGCCATTTCTCCTCGCTCCAAAAGTTTTGGCGAGTGTATCACGATGTGACGCAAAATGGAATTTGCGTTACTGACCGTGCCCGCTCGCGTGGCGATATTCGCTGGGTGGACTATTGAACGCGCGGTTCAGCGCGTCCGCGAACTCGTCGAGAGCCATCTCGTCCTCGTGCAGGAGCATGGCATTCAGCGCGCGCAGGCGTTGGTATAACTCGTTCATGTGTTGTCGGAAGGCAGCGTAATTTTCGCGCGTCACTTTCTCGCGCAGATCGTCCCCTGCATCTTGTGTGTGCTCCAGTGCCTCCAGTGCAGTGCGGATGTTCTCGGCCATCAACGTCAGGTCAGACATGGCAACCTCCTTTGGCACTTTCACAATAGCACGTTATGGCCGAGATTTCAAGTACTCTTCATATGTATCGAGGTCCGCCAGGATGGACGGCGTGTCCACATTAACGTATTGGATCTCCCCCGCGTGACGGTTCAAGAACTCGCGCGGCGATTCTGCGGGACTCATCGCCAGGATCTCCTCCCAAAGCGGACGCGCCACCAGCCACGGATGTCCGCGCCGCATCTGGTAACTGGGAACGACCAGATTGGACCTGCCCGCCTCGAACGCATCCACCACCGCCCGCACGCATCTTTCCTGGACCTGTGGCTGGTCGCCGAGACAAATGAGCGCCGCGCTCGCTGACGCGTTGTCTCGCACCGCGGCGAGTCCCGTCTGCAACGACGACAGCATCTCCCCCTTCGAATAATCTGCATTGTGCCTACTGCTTACTGCATACTGCCTTCCACCTTCTGCCTTCTGCCTTCCGCTTTCTGCGTACTGCTTGACGATCTCCTCCACCCTCTCCCGTTCCCCTCCTGTCACAACGAGAATCTCCTCCACTCCCGCGCGTTGCACCGTCTCGATGACCTGCCCTAACACGGTTGTCTCTCCCCACGGCAGGAGCATCTTGGGCTGGCCCATCCGCCTGGATTGGCCCGCGGCGAGAATGATGGCGGTGATCATTCTTATGCGTGGGGCGGAATGTCATTCCGCCTTACCATTCTTTCATAATCTTCTGGCGTGTCCACATCCAAGAGCAACGCGTCATCGTGCCAGGGGAGAAATTCCACTTTATGTTTGCCGAAGATGGCGCGTCCGCCCACGTCACCTGTCAACGCGAGCAGGTCGGGGAAGGTGACGCGGTCGAATAGCACAGGGTTGGCGCGTCTCTCCTCCAGCACCAGCGGGATGATGATGGACGATAGACTCTGCGTGTGGGATTCCACCAACGCCTGGACGATCTCTGTCCCGACTTGTGGCTGGTCTGTCAGAAGGAAAACGCACCCGCCGATATTTTTCGGCAGGGACGCGATCCCCGCCACGATGGAACTGGCCTGTCCGCTCGGCCAATTCTCGTTGCGGACGATGCTCACGTCCAGACCCGTCAGCGCGGACTCGACCGCCGCCGCGTCCGCCCCGGTGACGACGACCACGGGCTGCAATCCCGCGCCAAGCGCCGTTTCGGCTACCTGTCGGACGAACGGCTTCCCATTCCAGTCCAGCAATTGTTTAGGACTCCCGAACCGTTTCGATTCCCCCGCGGCGAGGATGATTCCCGCCGTCCGCTCGAACGTCTGGAAATTATTTTGCTGGAGCGATCCGACCAGCACCGAATCAAACTGACTGAGCAATTCACGCGCCATCTTCCCGCCGATGGATTGCAGTTCGGGCGTGTCTGCCTGGTTGAGCAAAGCTACCCGCCGCGCTCCTTGTGGAATATTCTTCAACCCTCCATCGGGATGCGCGAACACCTTCACCACCATCTCCGCCGTGACTCGCTGACTCGCTGACTCACTGATTCGTTTGAACTCCTCCTCCCGAAACACCGTCTCCGAGACAGGTTTTCCCAACCCGCCGAGTCCCGCCACCACGATGACCATCTCCACAAAATCAGGGATGGGCGGTTCGTGCGCGGCAGGCGCTTTGAGCGGCTTCTGACGCGCCCCGTCCGCTTCGATGAGCAGGGGAATGCCGTCCCGTTTGGCTTTTTCGCGTAGGCCGTTTAGGACGTCTGGATTTACGGGCTGTGTCCGTTCCCCCTCGACCCCGCCAGTGACGAGCGTAATGCCTTCGGCGATTTTCCCAATATCCTGCGGCGATTCTGCCACGATGTGACGATCCGCCAGCGGAATTTGCCACACGCCGAGGTGCGTCGTCGCGGTGACGATCACGGACGATGGACGGCGGACGGTGGACAGTAATTCCCGCGCCAGCTGGAATATGGCCGTCGTCTTCCCCCCCGCGCCGACGAAGGCGACCCCCTCCCAGCCTCCCCAAAATTCTCTGAATTTGGGGGAGGTATCCCACAGGGACGGAGGGGGCTGGGCAAATCTCAACGCGCGCAAAAGTTGCATAGGACTTTGCCTGAAAAATCACCCTTGTTCTTCGCGTTTTGAAATGGAAACGTACTTTTCGAAACTGAGACCATTATCCAATATTCCGCCCGAATTTTGGATGTTGACGATTTCCGCTCGATGCGCCTGCCAGCACTCTTCCATACTGCGCGTCATGGCCGATTTGTACAATTTGCGTTGCATATTTTGAATCGGACGCGACGGAAAATTGGCGGAGATCACCCCCATCCCGTCCATGAAGAGCGAATAGAATTTCACGCCCATGCCGAAAATCAGCGCGTACGTTGAATGCTCGCGCTGAATCATCAACGGTTGACTCATCACCAGGCGCATCGGAGATTCCACGCGGATGACCTCGCGGTTGGCATTTGCCATCAGGTAAATAATGAAATGCGTGATCAGGCTGTAGTTTGGAAGCAGTTCTGTATAACAGCCAAAATCTGAAAAGCCCAATTCGTGCAGGTGTCTTGTTTCCTCCGTAAAACGCGCCCGCACTTTTTCCGTCACCTCGGGTTCGTATTCGTGTCGGTATTCGATTTTCATTTTTCGATCCTGATTCTCACATCCACGGCCACCGCGCCTTTGTCCAGTACGCGCAGGGGATTGATCTCGATCTCGGCGATCTCGGGGTGGTGGTAGACCAGTTCGGACAGGTTCATCAACGCCGTGCGGACAGCGGCTCGATCCGCGGGTGGGATGGATCGCCAGCCGCCCAGTTTTTTCCCCGCCCAGGTGTGGTCGATCAGGCGGTCGGCTTCGCGCTCGGTCAACGGGGCGAGGTGGAAGGCGACATCTTTCAGCCCTTCGACGTCGATTCCGCCCGAGCCGAACATGATGAGCGGACCGAACTGCGCGTCACGCGTGGACCCGAGGATGACCTCCTGCCCCGAGCCGATCATCCGCTGGAGGTGACAGCCTTCGATGCGCGCGGACGGTTTGACCTCCTTCGCTCTGCGCGTAGCCAGATCAAAAGACTCCTTTACCTCTTCGGCGGAATTCAAGCCGAGGAAGATTCCGCCCACGTCCGATTTGTGGAGGATGTCGGGACTGGCGATTTTCAGGACGAGCGGGAATCCGAGTTCGCGCGCGAACGAGGCGGCCTCGTCCGCAGTGCGCGCCAGTTTGACGGGCGCGGTCGGGATGCGCGCGGCTGTCAGTAAAGAGTCGGCCGCTTCGGGGTCCAGCCAGGATGCGGGCCCTTCGACTTCGCTTCCGCTCCGCTCAGGGCGATGCAAAATTTTGGAGATCGCGTCGTGGTCGAGAGTCGAGGCGGGAGTCGAGTCCGATTCGAGGTCCCGCAAATATTCGGCGCGGCGCACGAGACAGGAGAGGGCCGAGGCGGCGCGTTCGGGAAAATCGTAGGTCGGGATGTGCGCAGCGTTGAAGCGTCGCCAGGCCTCGCGGACGAGGTTGCTTCCCATCAGCGCGACGGTGACAGGTTTTTTGGAATTCGAGATGATCGGGATGAGCGCGTCTGCCACGGATTCGGTGGAGTACATCGGCGGCGGCGGCAGGACGAGGAGAACGCCGTCCACGTTGGGGTCTTCGAGCAGGATTTGCAGGCTGGTGGCGTATTCGTGCGGCGAGGCGTTGGAGAGCATATCCACGGGGTTCATCAGGCTGGCCGCGGGAGGCAGGATGGCGCGCAATTTTTCGCGGGTGGCGTCGGTGATCTCGGCGAGACTCATGCCGTGACCTTCGATGAAATCCGCCGACATGACGCCAGGTCCGCCCGCGTTGGTGAGGACGGCCATGCGTCTGCCGGTGGGGAGGGGGAGCCAGGCGAGGGCGCGCGACCATTCGAAGAGTTGCTCGGCGCTATCGGCGCGCAGGACACCCGATTTGCGGAACGCGGAGGCGTAGGCCTCGTCCGCGCCTGCCAATGCGCCCGTGTGCGAGGCGGCGGCGCGCTGTCCGCTGGCGGAGCGTCCGACTTTGAGCGCGACGATGGGCTTGTGCTTCGTCACCTTGCACGCCTCTTCGATGAAGCGCTTGCCATCGGGCAGGGACTCGATGTACATGGCAAGGACGCGCGTGTGCTCGTCGGCGGCCATCAGCGCGAGCAGGTCGGTTTCGGTGATGTCGGTCTGGTTGCCGAGGCTGACGAGGCGCGAGAACGAGAATCCCTGCTGGCGCGACCAGTCAATGACCGCGGCGCAGAACGCGCCCGAATGAGACAGGAATCCGATGTCGCCACGCGCGGGAAGCGGCGGCGGCAGGAACGTTGTGTCGAGCGGATAGTGCGTGTCGAGCAGTCCGATGCAGTTCGGGCCGAGGATGCGGATTCTGTTCTCGCGCGCGATGCGGAGGACTTCATCCTCCAGCGCCGCGCCCGCGGGACCGATCTCGCGGAATCCGCCCGCCATGATGATCGCGGCACGGATGCCGCGCGCGCCGCAATCCGCGAGCGCGGCGGGCATTGCCGCGGCAGGGACGATCAGCACGGCCAAATCCACGGGGTCGGGTACTTCGGCGATGGAAGCCGAGACGGCGCGTCCCATGATCGTCCCGCCCTTGGGGTTGACGAGATGCACCGCGCCCTTGTACTGACTCTGGATCAGGTTGCGCGCCACGCCGTAGCCGAGTTTCATCGGGTCTGCGGACG
>JBMOMR010000086.1:0-48568 GCA_049324715.1 Chloroflexota bacterium
CTACAGAGCCTCCCCCGATTACGATGGTCAGTTGCTTGGGCAATTCGACCAAGCAAATTGTGTAATATTTCACTAGATTTTTTTATCACAATGGAATATAAAAGTCAAATGATGGATGTAACCATTTCTTCGGGTCATTTTGGCGGTTTATTCCGGCCGAAAGGCGGCAAAAAACCATGAAATTGGTATGGATCAGTCGCGCCTCCGCGCTGGCTCGCCGCCAGACGCAAACGGTCATCGCGGCATTGGAAGCGGCGCATCCCGGCCTGCACTGCGAGGAACGCCTCATCACTACGCAGGGCGACAAAATCCTCGACAAACCCTTGCCTGAGGTGGGCGGAAAGGGACTTTTCACCCAGGAACTCGAAACCGAATTGCTCTCCGGGCGGGCGGATTGTGCAGTGCATTCCCTCAAGGATTTGCCGGTGGAAAGCCCTGCTGAATTGACGATTGGATGCATCCCGGTGCGCGCAGATGTGCGGGATGTACTGATTTCTGTGCGCGGCTATCAACTGACGACACTACCTCCGCACGCCTCTGTCGGGACCTCGAGCCTGCGCCGCGCGGCTCAGCTTTTATCCACGCGACCGGATCTGCGCGTGGCATCCCTGCGCGGCAACGTGGATACCCGCCTGCGCAAGGCGCTCGACGGGCAGTATGATGCCATTATCCTGGCGGGCGCGGGGTTGGCGCGGCTCGGTTTGGAGGAACACGTTACCGAGTGGCTTCCGCTTGATGTCATGCTCCCCGCGCCGGGACAGGGCGCGCTGGCCGTCCAATGCCGCGCCGACGATTCGTCCACCCTCGAATTGCTCGCGGCGCTGGACGATCTTCCCACGCGAAAAGCGGTGACGGCCGAACGCGCCTTTCTGAGCGGTCTCGGCGGAGGCTGTTCGGTGCCTGTGGCGGCGTATGCCCAGATGATTGGAGAACAGAGATTAGAGATTAGTCTTACTGGCTTGGTCATCTCACCCGATGGTAAAAAAGCAATTCGAGTTACAGGTCAAGGAACAGAGCCGTTGAAACTCGGTCAACAACTTGCCCAAGGAGCGCTCACGAAAGGCGCAAGCGAAATTCTTTCTCTTCTATCTACTCTCTAATCATCTACTCTCTACTCACCATGAAAGTTCTCATTACCCGTCCGCGTGCACAGGCAGATTCATTTGCAGAGGTTCTGCGAAAAGCAGGCTGTGAACCCATCTTTTTTCCTGTCATCGAGATTCGCCCCATCGAGAAAAATATCGCGCTGGAGCGGGCGATTTCCAAACTGGGTTGCTACAATTGGGTGGTCTTCACCTCGGTCAATGGCGTGGATGCGTTCTTCGATACATTGCCCGCCTCCGTCAACGTTGAACGTACTGGGGTGAAGGTGGCGGCCATCGGCCCGAAGACCGCGCAAGCCCTGGAGTCGCGCGGCGTCCATCCCGATTTCGTTCCAGTAGAGTATGTGGCCGAGGCGATCCTGCCTGGCCTGGGCGACCTGCGCGGCAAGTGGGTGCTCCTGCCGCGGGCGGAGATCGCGCGCAAAGCCCTGCCCGAGGCCATCACTGCGGCGGGCGGCGTGCCGCACGAGATCGCCGTCTATCGGACCGTCCCGACGGAACCCGATTCGGAGGGGCTGGCCCGCTTGCAGTCTGGGGTGGACGCGGTCACGTTTACGAGTCCGTCTACGGTCGCGAACTTCGTCCGCATCGTCCAGCAGGCTGGGCTGGATCCATTGCGGTTACCCAACCAGCCACTCGTCATCTGCATTGGACCCATCACCCGCGAGGCGGCGAAGGAGGCGGGCTTTGCCTCCGTGTTGTCGGCGAACGAATATACGACCGAGGGGTTGGTTGAGTTGATCAGGCAGATTCACCGTTAGGAGATTTTGATATGACCCTTAAAGATTTTGACATTGCCACCGTGACCCATTCCAAACTGACGCGTCGGCCGCGCCGACTGCGCGCTACCCCTGCCCTGCGAGCACTGGTGCGCGAAACAGAACTGAACGCGCGCGATTTTATCTATCCGCTTTTCGTACGGCATGGAGAAGGGCGGACGCCCATCGGCTCGATGCCTGGCGTGTATCAACTTTCGGTGGAGGAAAGCGTCCGTGAAGCGGAGGCCGCCGCGAGGGCGGGTGTGAGCGCTGTCATCCTGTTTGGGATCCCCAAAGAGAAGGATCCGATCGGGTTGGAAAATTTTTCGGAAGATGGAATTGTCCAGCAGGCGGTGCGCGCCATCAAACGGGAAATCCCCGAGATGGTGGTGGTGACGGACGTGTGTCTGTGCGAGTACACCGACCACGGACATTGCGGCATTTTGAATGCGGGCGAAAATTTTCGAATGGGATTGCCCGAGGGATATGTGTTGAACGATGAAACGCTGGATGTGCTGGCGAGGGTGGCGGTTTCTCACGTGGAATGCGGGGCAGATATTGTGGCCCCGAGTTGCATGCTGGATGGGATGGTGGGTGCGATCCGCGCGGGCCTGGACGAGGCAGGACTCGTCAATATCCCGATCCTATCGTACGCGGTGAAATATGCCTCGGCGTTTTACGGTCCCTTCCGCGAGGCCGCGCAGGGCGCGCCGAAGTTTGGCGACCGCAAGTCGCATCAGATGGACCCCGCCAATGTGCGCGAGGCACTGCGCGAGGTCGCGCTGGATGTGGACGAAGGTGCGGATATGATCATGGTCAAGCCCGCGCTTGCGTACCTGGATGTGATCCGCGCGGTGAAGGAGGCTTTTCCCGAAATGCCGATGGCGGCGTACAACGTGAGCGGGGAATACGCCATGGTCAAGGCGGCGGCCGCGCAGGGCTGGCTGGATGAGGCGCGGGTCACGTTGGAGATGCTGACCGCCATGAAGCGCGCGGGTGCGGATCTGATCGTCACCTATCACGCGCTCGACGCGGCGAAGTGGTTGTGAATAACAGAGCAGCGGAATAGAGAACTGTCAAACCCTTCTCGAGGACCCCATGAACATCACCAAATCCACCTCCCTCTTTCAAGAAGCGCAAACCCTCTTCCCTGGCGGGGTGAACTCGCCTGTGCGCGCCTTCCGCGCCGTGGGCGGACAGCCGCTCTTCATTGACCGCGGCGAAGGACCCTACCTCTTTGACGTGGACGGCAACCGCTATATTGACTATGTCCTTTCGTGGGGACCGCTCATCACGGGACACGCGCATCCCGACGTGGTGAAAGCCATTCAGGAAGCCGCGCTGATGGGAACATCCTACGGCGCGCCGAGTCCGTTGGAAATTGAACTGGCGAAAAGCATCATGGAGTTCATGCCGAACATCGAGATGATCCGCTTCGTCAATTCAGGCACGGAAGCAACCATGTCTGCGCTTCGCCTTGCCCGCGCGTACACCAAGCGTGAGAAGATTATCAAGTTCGACGGCTGTTATCACGGTCACGCGGATATGCTGTTGGTGCAGGCTGGTTCTGGCGTGGCGACGCTAGGACTGCCCGACTCACCTGGCGTACCCAAGATGGTCGCGGCGGATACACTGGTTGCCAATTTCAATGATCTCGAATCGGTGGAAGCCCTCTTCAAAAAATACCCCGACCAGATCGCGGGCATCATCGTCGAGCCTGTGGCTGGGAATATGGGAGTCGTCCCGCCGTTGCCTGGCTTTCTCGAAGGCTTGCGCAAGTTGACCACTGAATACGGCGCGGTCTTGATCTTCGATGAAGTGATGACAGGCTTCCGCGTCCACAAAGGCGGCGCACAAACTCTCTACAATATCAAGCCTGACCTGACAACGCTAGGCAAAGTCATCGGCGGTGGACTCCCCGTCGGCGCGTATGGCGGGAAGCGCGAGATCATGCAGATGGTCGCGCCGCTCGGACCGATGTATCAGGCGGGGACGCTCTCGGGCAATCCGCTGGCGATGTCTGCGGGCATCGCGGCGTTGAGTCTGATTTGGGGAGAGGAAGTTTGGAGAAAACTGGAGCAGGCTGCCCGTCGGTTGGAAGCGGGAGTTGGGGAGGCGGCAAAGCAGGCAGGGATTCCCATCCAGCAAACGCGGGTCGGCACGATGTTCACAACCTTCTTCAGCGAGACCAGACCCGTGAATTGGAACACGGTCAAGGTGGCGGATAAAGTCCGTTTTGGGAAGTTCTTCCAGAAGATGCTGGAGAATGGGGTCTATCTTGCGCCGTCGCAATTCGAGGCGGGATTCATTTCCACCATGCATACAGACGAAGTCATTGACAGGACGATCGCCGCGGCGGAGAACGCGTTCCGCGGATAGTAATGAAAAAAGTCCAACGCAGGGTCGACGGGTTGCCACTTGGGGAAAGTGTCTATCTGGCACGGCGCGTTGACGCGGGTTGTATCTTCTTTTACGCAAGAGCAGCAAGAGAGACTATAACTTCCAAAAAGAATATCAAATGTTTTATGCGTATGTCACATTATCAACTTCGGACGATACTGTAGGGCCTCGGCCAAATGCGGCGGCTGGATCGTTTCGCTTCCTGCCAGGTCAGCAATGGTGCGCGCCAGTTTGAGAACACGATGATAGGCACGTGCGCAGGGGTACACACAATCGGACACTTTTTTCCTGCTCCATTAGAAACAAGAGTGCGAATGGCCAATTTTTCCTTCATGCCAGAATGTTATGAAATGTAACCGGAGTTGTGACCTTGTTTCGCCTGGGTTCGTTTTACCTGGCTGTCCTCATGTCATTCTCGAAATCCAACAACAATGACATTCCATTGAACTCGATCAAATATTTCAGGCTGTCAAACGGCGCGGTGGTATATGGGTTGTCCCAGCGCGGGTAATCGCTCAACGCGATTTGATTCCCACTGACGATAAACGGACTCTCCCAATCGAACGTTGCAGAGCCCAACCCTGGCGCGTCATACCTGACCTCGAAGCGGGCCACCGTCAAACTGGCCTTTGTCACCGCTGAGACAAAATCCTCGAAACTGCCATCCACGGCCTTTCTCCCCATCTGACAGATATACACATTCCGATATCCGAGTGAAATAATTTCCTGCCCTGCGTCGGGACCGCTTTCCGTCCATTTGTAGGCTTGGTCAACATAGAGCGCCACATAGCCGTCGCCGCGTTTACCAAAAATCCATCCGCCGCCGTTTTTTCCCGCAGGGACCTCCTTCATCTCATCGAACGCCCACTTCGGGAAATACGCGTGAGTGAACGCGTAGTGCCGCGTCTCCAGCGGATACGGCGCAGACGCGTGACGCGGAATATCGTACAGCGCCACCAGCAAATTCTTGTACTGCGCCGTGCGCGGCAATCGTCCGTTTGACATCCAATAACTCGGGCGGTGGTTATCGCCTTCTTTCAAGTCGTCGGGATTGGTGGCAAAGACCACCGCGTAACTATCCAGCGTCGCCTGCCAGATGTGTTGCTGGTAGCCCTTCTCGCCCTTGCGATAATCCTGTGCTGATGAGAGTTGATAATCTGGCGTGCGGTACGTGACCTTGTTGACCTCGCTCATCACCACGCCGTTCGAGTCGGGGTCGAGCGCTTTGCTGGCGAGCGAGAGTCCATTCACTGCCTGCAACACCTTTGCGATATCTTTCAAATCCGCGAAGTCGGGATAATGCCACAGATTCCACGCGTCCGCTGTTTCGATGGTTTTATCAATTCGACTCGGCAATGTGAACGCGCCGAATCCCCACCAGATGGGCGCGTCAGCGATGTCCGTGGCGCTGATTCCATACTTCGCCGCGGACTCGTCTGTGATCGGAATCGACTGCCGCTCGAAGTTGGAATACTCCTGTGGGTTATCCAACGCCAATGCCTGCAACACAGGCGGAACAGTGTACTTGGATGAAGTGACCAACGAACTCACCGCCATGTTGGTGGTTGATTGAAATCGTCCGAGCCCAAAAGCAATGGCCTGGATCGTGACCATGCTGTCGCCCGCCTGACTCTTGATTCCGCCCGTGGTCACGCGTCCATGTGACGTGGCGAAGAAGCCATAGTACGAGTCCACCGCGGTGTCGAACAGGATCAGGTCAACGATCATCGCGGCGCGGGTGGAGATGACCTCGTCCTCCGCGAACTGGACGAGATTCAAGAGCGGCGCGAGGTCTTCGGGGTAGTAAGTGGTCGAGTCCCATTCGGCGAATCCCGTGCGGGCGCGCAGATCCGACCAGCGCATGAAGCGGGCGCGCGCCTTGTCCATTTTTTCGCGCCCCATCAACCCGTCGTTGCTGAACGTCTCATCGGGAAACATCTGTCCCGCGAGATATTCCGCGCTGGCCGAAAGCATCTGGTGATTCTCCGTCCACATTTCCACGTAGGTTGTGTTGGGTTCGTCGAGCCAGTATTTGTAATTGAGCATCGCCTCCTTGAGCGCCTGCTCCTGCGCGGCGGTCAACACGCCCGTGCCACGATAAAGATAATACAGCCGCACCAGCGAAGCCATGTTGAAATCGGACGGGTCTAGCCGCGAGTTGACATAATCCAGCGCGTCCTGCAACGCCCTCTCGTTGATCTTCGTGGACGGGTCAGCCGCCAGTTTGGCAATGTCTGCCCAAACGCCGCCGCGTTCGTCGGGCGTGGGCTTGGTCAGCAACCATTCGAGATATGCTGCCTTGCGTTCCTCGTAGGTTGGCGCAATCGGCGTCCGCGCGAACGGCTCGTCCCCTGGCTGCGGACGCGTCGGCACGGGGTCGCCTTCACGTACGGGATATTCTGGCCGCGTGACCGTCACCTGATCAACGATGATTCCGACGATCACCAAAACGACCAGCGCGATCAACCATTTGCGAATTTTTTTCATGATGTTCACCGTTCTCCCGTTTTCCAATTCAAGACCAGTTCGTGCCCATCTGCCACGACCTTGATCTCGTCGGCGTTGAATTCCGTTTTTGAAAATGGATTTTCGTAGCGCGGATAATCGTGCAACTGGACATCCACCCCATCCACGCCGAATCCACCCTCCCACCCGAATCGGACCACCCCCAGGCTGGGTGACTGGAACTCGACATTCATCCCGCTGAAAGCGACCTCCGCCGCTGAGACCTTTTCCACGAAATCGGAGAATTCGCCATCTTCGGCCCTGCGTCCCATTTGGCAGAGCCAAATGTTTTGCGCGGCGTCAACGATGATTTCGTTATCGCTCTCCCCTAACCCCTCTCCCGCGGGGAGAGGAGAACGCGTGCCCCAGATATGGGGATTCTGTGAATACAGTGCGAGATAACCTTTGCCTTTGCGGGCGAAAATCCAGCCGTTCTTTTCAATCACTTCATCGAATTTGTCTTTCGGTATCCATGCGTGAGTGAAGAAGTGTTTGATCGGCACATACAGCGCGGGAATTTTTTCGATGTTGTAAACGATGACAGCCACGTTTTTGTATTGCGCCGCGCGGGGGAGCAGACCATTCCCCGCCCAGTAATTCGGCGTAACGCCTTCGATCTTGGCAGGGTGTGTGGTGAAGCAGACGGCGTCCTGTCCAAGCGTGGCCTGCCAGATATGCTGCTGGTCGCCGCCATAACCTTTGCGATAATCCTGCGCAGTGGACAGCATGTAGTCAGGCGTTTTGTAGGTGTAGATGTCTACTTCTTCACGAGTGTTGCGGCAGGCATCGCGTTCTACGAAACGCGCCAGAAGTGGCAATCCACCCATCGCGTTGAGCGTTTTCAACAATCCGCGGAACGGCTTGAATGGACTTAGGAAAGAGTTTTCCCACCAGTTGCAGGTATCGAACATGCGGATGGTGTTTGAAATTGTTTTTGGATGAAGATAGGCTTCGAGGGTGAGGTAGAGCATTCCGCCCTCGAAGTTGTTTGGATGGATGCCCCACTTTTCCATTTCGGCGAGTTTAATGCCCATGCGCTGGCGGTTTTCGTAGGACGAAATTGAATTTCGTCCTACCTCTTCAATCACCTTCGGGACGCGATAGCCGCTCAATGCAAACGCAATTGCGGACATGTTGTCAAAGTTGGAGAAGATGCCCATGCCGAACAATAATTTGGACGTGTCCGTCGTGCCTTCGTTGGATGCCCATTTTTTGGTGTTCTCGTAGGCGCGTCCGTGGGTGGAGCCGAAGACGCCTCTAAACGAGTTGAGCGCCATGTCAAGCAGGAGCAGGTGGATGACCATTTCTGCTTTGCGGCGAATCTCTTCATCGTGGGCAAAATCGTAGAGCGCGAGCAGGGCGGTCAGGTCTTCATCGTAATAGACATGGGAAAGCCATTCGCTGAAGCCAGTGTGGAAGCGCAAATCCAGCCAGCGCAGAATCCGTTTGCGGTTGAGTTCCACTTTCTGCTTGCCCGTTTCGCCTGAGTTGGTGAAGACTTCACTGGGGAACATTTGCCCTGCAAGATATGCGGCGGAGGTGTACAGGATGTAATGATTCTCCGTCCATGTGCAGAGCGAGTCGATGCCAGGTTCGTTGGGGAAGTATTTGAAGGAGAGGGTGGTGGTGCGGGCGCGTTGGAGAAGGTCGTTGGATAATGGAGAATGGTCAATGGTTGATGAACCATTCTTCATTATCCATTTTCCATCCACCATGTACAACAATCGCAAAATTCCATGAAGTACGAAATCTGCGCAATCTCTCCTCGCGTCTATGAAATCCAGCGCGGCGTGGAAGATGCCCTCGTGTGGAGTCCCACCCGCGGCAAGACGCGCCATCTCGTGCCAGGCCGCCTTCGTATTTTTAGGTGCGGGATTTTTCAGGATGTGCTCGAAGAACGCGGCACGGCGGGATTCGTAATCGGGGAGGAAAGGCTGGTCGAAAAACGAATCAGGCACGGGGTCGGTCGGATACGAAGCGGGGGCGGAGGAAGTCGCGCGGATGGTGTAGTCAGGTTGGGTCATCGGGCGAGGTCCTCCTTCATCCCACTTTTCGCCGAGCGATAGATCCCATCCACGGCTGCCAGCACGGGCAATGTTGATACCGCGGGGACGAGGAACGGCTTGTCGTTTAAAATCCAATTTGCGAAACCCGCCAGGCTCCTCTGCAAAGCGTGGACACCCCATTCGGGCGGACGTTCTTTGCGGACTTTCACGCCGACGAATTTGACGTGCGGAAGCGGACGGTCTGTACAAATGGCCGTACCCCGCTCGCCATACGCCTCGATCGTGACCTTTTGCTCGGTCGCCGCCACCATGCTGGACACCACGCTGATTAATGTTCCGCTCCGCGTTTCGACGATGCCGTGAGCGAGTGTGTCCACTTCCACATCGAAGAGCAGAGACTTGGCATAGCCCATTGCGGAAATCGGTTGTTCGCCCAATGCCCATAACGCCACATCCAAAAAGTGACTGCCCTGCGTGATGAGCGTCCCGCCGCCTGCATGGGCGATGGTCTTGTGCCAGGCCGCACCATCGAAATATTTTTGTGTGCGATGCCACGGAATGTTGACCCGCATGGAATGCACTCTTCCCAACGCGCCCGATTGCACTGCGCGCGCCAGCGCATAACATCCGCTGTCGTAACGATACTGGTAATTGACGCCGACCTTTGCGTCCCCGATCTCTTGGATAAGTTTCTTCGCTTCGTCAAGCGTGCGCGTGAGAGGCTTTTCGACAAAGACAGCTTTGCCCGCCTTCACCGCCGCGAGGATCATCTCGTAGTGAAGATGATGCGGGACGGCAAGATAGACCGCGTCTGCGGAAGATGTTTCAATCAGTTCGTTGTAGTCGGTGAAGACTTGGGGGATGCGATGACGCTTTGCAAAAGTCTGAGCGCGTTCTGCGTTGACATCACAACAAGCGGATAGATTTACCTGTGACACAAGCTTTGAAAAGATAGCCGTAAATCCAGCAATGTCACCGCAGCCGACGATGGCAATTTTCATTTTTTTCATATCATCTCCCGTAGGGTCGGGGTTACATCGCCCCTACGAACATATCCATTCCAACCCACGTTTCAAAACTTCTTGATAGGTCTTATTTACCATCGTTCCTGTTGTATGCCCTGGCACGGCATAGCAGACTTTGCCTTTACCGTAGAGATACGTCCAAACGACGGGAATATCTTTGCCTTCATGCTTCGCCGTGAAATGGACTTCGATGCCTGGCTCCAATTCGTGAATGTATAACTCGTCACGCACTTCAAAATCATCAATTCCATCAAAGATTTCATCCTTCACCCTTTCAACCTTGAACCTTTCAACTGCTCCATGCCCGATGAACCGTCCGCCGATAATTTTGAAATAAGGCAGGGTTTGTTTGAAGGATGCCGTCGCCGCATGGATGGCAAGAATCCCGCCGCCATTTTTTACGAAAGTATCCAGCCTCTCAAGCGCGGAAGATGAGATTGTCTTATGGTGAAAATGCAAAACCAGCGCAGAAACTGATGTGAGGTCTGTGGGAAGTTTTTCCAACGAGGAGATGTGCTCAAAAGAGAAGCCACCCATCTGTGAAAACATCTTGTGAAGACGCAATCGTCCCAACAGCGGCGGGTGGAAGATCCCATCAGTGACGAGGAGAATATTTTTCATTTCACTTTTCACCTTTTACTTCTTTCAGCAATTCCGCTTCGGGGCGTTTCTTGTAAAACTCATCCAACGGATAACATCCGCTGACCATGCCGTTGCGCGGGGCGGTGGTGCAATCGCTGAAGGTGCGGCAGATGCGTTTACGCTGAAGCGGTTTGCCTTCGAGCACGTCCGCGCAGATTTCGGGATAGGTCAACACCATGCGCCCAATGCCAACAAAATCCGCTTTGCCTGTGCGCACCACATTCTGCGCAACGTTCGGCAGCCATTCCTGCAAGTACGAGTAGCCCGTCCCAACCACGCACAAATTCGGATGCGCCGCCTTCAACTCTGCCGTCGCGTTGATGAGCCGCGCCACGCCCACGAGCGGATCTTCGGGCGGCTGGTATCCATCCGATGGCGGGAACAAGGCGGGGCGTTGGATGTGCGGGACATAATACGGACTGCCTGCCGTGATGTTGACGAGTTTGATGTCCAGCGCCTCAAGCTGACCGAGGAGCTGGTGCGGCTCCATCAGGTCGATGCCTACGCCTGAGCCATCGCCGCCGAAGGCGTAGGGGTAATCAGTGGACAGTGACCAGTTTTCAGGAACGCCGATGTTGTCCGCACCTGGCTTGAATGGAATGAAATCATACGCCGACAACCTTACGCCAATCTCCAAGCCTGGCGCTTCGGCGCGGATGCCTGCCACGATTTCCCGCAGGAAGCGGGTGCGGTTCTCGAAACTGCCGCCGAATTTTCCGTCACGATCCACGGCGCTCAAGAATTCATGCCCGAGATAACCGTGACAGTGTTTGACATCCACGAAATGGAATCCAGCCTTGTGCGCGAGTTTCGCGGCGCGGATGTAATCGTCGATGAGCTGTTCGATGTCGTCGTCACTCATCACGGGGTAATTATCAGGCAAGCCGAATTTTTTATTGAGCAGCGGATGTGAATAAAGGATTTGCGGCTCGAGGCGTTTCTTGTCATTCGGGCGGCAGAATCGTCCCGAGTGAGTCAACTGCAAGCCGATGAGCAGGTCATCTGTGTTCCAGTGGATTGAATGAGCGCGGACAAGACTTTCGCGCAGCTCTGCGATGCCGCTCAAGTTTGTTTCGTTGATGATGAGTTGATTTGGGTTGGCGCGTCCATCGGGTCGCACTGCCACGGCTTCACCACCCCAGATGAGTTTTGCCCCGCTCTGACCGAATCGCTGCCAACGGCGTGTGACAAGTTCGGTGGGTTTGCCGTCGGTGGTCGCGTCCCAGCCTTCCATGGGGAGGATGCACCATCGGTTGGAAAGTTGAAGGTTGAAGGTTGTAAGGTTATAGGGTTGGGCGAGGGGAGAAGGGGAAAGGAGTTCAGAATCAAAATCAAGATTGATGCCGAGGGATTGGACGTGTTCTGCAAATTGTTCAGGGGTGCGGAGTTGGGCGATGCGGGGATACATGAGTGTTAGGTTTCAGGTGTCGAGTGTCAGGTGAGGGATTCGAGTTGAGCAAGAATGTTTTGCAGAATGGGAATATCGGATTGGGGACGAGTCGGGCTTTGGGGATGCGTGTCGTCGCACGAAGTCCAACCGCGGAGTTTGAGGAATTGGGCGGCGGTGTGTTTGTAGGCGGGGACGGGAGCACGAAAGGCGAAGAAGCCGAGATATTGCAGAATATCATTGAGTTCGTAAAAACGCGGGTCGCCTTCGAGCCAGTATTTATCCCGCAGTGCAAAGTAATCGGGCGCGAAGGTGGAGATGCCGAGCAGATAATCCGAGCCGTACATAACCATGTCTATGGCGAGGTCGTTGCCTGTGAATACTTTGAAATCGGGGCGGACTTTGTCGCGCAGGGTGAGCCTGTCCCATTCGAGTTGGCGGCTGAGGGAGGAGTGTTTGATGCCTATGATTTGGGGAATCCGCATTAACTCTTGAAAAACTTCCAGGCTGTAGATCGCGCCGAATGGAGCAAACATTTTTCCCAGTTCAAACGCGAGCAGGCGGTCACACTTCGACGCTACTTTTCTATAGACATTAACCAACTCATCGTTGGGAAGGGAGGTCAACGCGGTGGATTGGAACATGATCGGCGTGCCGTCACGATTTTGAATTTCATCTGTTTCGCGGGTGTAGAGCGAGACGAGGTCGCCAGACTCGCCCCCGACAAAGGCTCCAGCCACGAATCGGCGCCCATTGGCCGCGCCCGCCGCGAGGTCCAGGATTTTGAGGCGTTGGTCGTGGGTCAGCAAGTTGACGTAGCCCGTGTCCATATTGACGGCGGGAGTCAATCCTGCGGCATACGTCCGATCCACGTGCGCGAGAAACGCGTCGTAATCGGGCGCGCCGTCCGCGTGGAACGGTAACAGGATGGCAGAGATGCCTTCGATCTTGCGATGATGGATCGTGGATTTCATGGCCTATCGCGTTAAATCTTCTTCATTATCTCATATGCCAGCGGACCGACCATCCCCTTGAATGTCCGCGCCCGCAAGGCCCGATCCAAGTCGCGAATCAAATCGTCGGCGCTTTCCAGGCCGATGCTGGCACGGATGATGCCCTCGCCCGTCCATTCGCGGATTCGGCGTTTTTGTTCGGCGGTGTAAAACGGCATGGCGTCAATGTACATGTCGGTGGGATAGTAGAACAGCAGGCTGTGGGCGTGGCCGAGCGAGGTGGCGTAGGAAAATAGTTTGATCTTTTCGGCGAGCGTGATGGCCGCGCCCAACCCGCCTTTGAGACGGAAGGTGAGCATCCCGCCGAAGTCGGACATTTGCCGCGCGGCCAGTTCGTGATGCGGATGACTTTCCAAGCCAGGGTAAAAGACGCGCTCGACCTTTGGGTGGTTCACCAAAAACTGGGCGATCTTCAACGCGTTTTCGGAGTGTTGTTTCATCCGCAATGGCAGCGTGACCAGCCCGCGCAGGATGAGCCAGGCGTTGAACGGACTGAGCGCGCCGCCGAGATGGACGAGCATGTCCTTGCGGATTCTCTGCACGTTCTTTTCGGACCCGAGGACTGCTCCCCCTAAAGCATCGCCGTGGCCGTTCAGGTACTTCGTCAGGCTGTGGATGACAAAGTCCGCGCCGAGGGCGAGGGGCTTTTGGAGGACGGGACTCGCCCAGGTGGAGTCGACTGCCAGCAACGCGCCCGCCTCGTGTGCGAGACTGGCGAGAGCGGAAATGTCCGCGATGCGGAGAATCGGATTGGCGGGAGTTTCAGCGTAGATCAGTTTGGTGTTCGGCCTCAGCGCGGCGCGGACCTGCTCCAGGTCGCTGGTGTCCACGAGGCTGACTTCGACCCCGAAGCGCGGCAGGTGGATGCCGAACAATTCCACCGACCCCGCGTAACAGACTTCGCTGGCGATGAGGTGGTCACCCGCGCTCAGGAAGGTGAAGACCAGCGCTGAGACGGCGGCCATTCCGCTGGCGGTGACCACCGCGGCCTCGGCCCCTTCCAGCGCGGACAGTCTGTCTTCGAGGGCGCGCAGGGTGGGATTGCCCCAGCGCGTGTACGCGAAGGGAGGGCGGGACGAATCCATCATCAGCGCGTCGAAGAGTTTGATGCCGAATTTGGGCAACTTGAAGGTGGTCGCCATGTGGAGGGGCAGGCGCAGCGCGCCCGTGCTTGGGTCCGCGGGTTCGCCCGCGTGGACGGCGAGGGTTTCGAAGTCGAATTCGTCCATAGGTTTCTTTCTGCGTGGGGCGGGATGGTATCCCGCCAAATCACTGTGCGGAGTGCCATCACCTGCACTTGCATCATGTGCAAGTATTTGCCATGAGCAATTTAGCAAATTGCTCTACAACTTTTTGCGGAGTGCCACTCCGCACCACAAATTATGATTCGCGGTCGGCCAGTTCCTGCAAGGTAGCTTTGTGACTCTCGCGCGTGATGGGATATTTCCAGGCGAAGAGCACGGCGAGGAACAGCAACACGGCGGGGATGGGGCCAGTAAAAACTCGAATGGCCGCGATGGCCGCTTCGGGCTGGACAGGCAGGGGTCCAGAAGGAAGCGGGGTGAGGTAGCCTGTCAGCGCGAGGGCTTGTCCCATCCCCCAGAGGGCAAGTCCCGTCGCCAGTTTTTGGAAGAAGGAGGCGAAGGCGTAGTACGATCCTTCGCGGCGTTGTCCCGTGCGGACTTCGTCGTATTCGACCACGTCGGGAACCATCGACCACGGCACAACGTAGGCGGTGGCGATGCCGAAGCCTGCCAGTGCGGCGAGAACGTAGGCCAGCCCGACCTGGTCGGCGCGGATGGCGGAGATGCCGAGCAGGACAGCCACCCAGGTGATCGAACCGATCATGAAGGCGCGGCGTTTGTCGAGGCGTTGCGAGATTTTGACAATAACGGGGATGAAGAGAATCGCCGAACCTTGCGCGACGAGGACGAAGTAATTGGCCTGGTCGGGGATGCGCAGGTAGTAGTTGGCGAAGTAGAGTAGCACGGCAGCGATGATGCTGGCGGTCGTCCAACTGAGCAGGTACAAGCCCATCACCATGCGGAAGGGTTGGTTGCTGAGAGTCTGTTTGAGCGCCACGCCGAGGGGAAGCGGCGCGGGCAGTTCGTCGGCGGGCTTCTCGCGGGTGATGCTGAAGACCACGAGCGGCGGGATGATGGAGATGAGGCCGAGACCGATGCCGAGGATCAGGTAGAGCAGGCGCGTGTCGGTAATGCTCCAGCCGAGCACGGTGGCGAGGATGATCGCGCCGAGCGTGCCCGAGATCGAGAAGACCATGCGATAGCCGTTGAGCGAACTGCGCTCATCGTAGTCGGAGGTCATTTCGGGGGTGAGGGAATTGTAGCCGACGTGGACGATGGTGAAGGCCGTGTCGAACAGGATGAAGGTGACGGCGTAATAGACCGCCATCCAGAATTGATCCAGCGCGGGGACGATCCACATCAGCATGAAGAAAATTCCCAGCGGGACCGCGCCGAAGAGCAGGAGGGCGCGGCGGCGTCCCCAGCGGGTGCGGATGCGGTCGGAGAGCAGTCCGAAGAGTGGGTCGTTGACCGCGTCCCACAGGCGGCTCGCGCCGATCGCCCAGCCTGCGTAGTCGGGACGCAAGCCCGCCACGTCGGTCAGGAAGTAGAGTTGGAAGAACATCAGGATCGCCAGCGGGATGCTGGTGCTGAGATCGCCCGTGCTGAATAATAATTTCGTGCGGAGCGGAAGGGTTGTTTTCATAGGTTGGCAAAGTCCTGTTTCTCTTCGGTCTCGTAGAGATAGAAATCTTCCAGGTTGCGCGTCGCGACCATCTGGCGGAAGGCGTCCAGTTCGGATTCGATGGCGGGATCAATTTCGCGAGGTTGGTGCTTCGCCAGAATATCGAGGGCGCGCTCGCGGGCATGGTCAATGGCGAGTTTACTGCCTTCCTTTTCCCAAGCTTCGTAGGGTTCGCGGGAAAGCAGGGTCGGGATGAAGAGTTCCTTGCGGAACATTTTGGATGTCTCTTTGGCGGTGATGTAATTGCCAGAGTAGCCCACCTTCTTGATCAAATCCAAGGCCAGCGTGTCACCGTTGACTTCGATGCCGCGCGCCAGTCGCAAGGCCGCGCCGCAGATTTCATCGTCCAACATCAGCAGGGCGTGGCTTTCCAGCATGGTGCTGTCGAGCGTGCCCGCGCAGGTGATCAGGTTGACTTCCGCCAGCACAGCGGGAAGCAATGTGCCCATGCGCTCGAATCCCGCTTGGAGATCCTCGCGCTTGGAATCGGTCGCGCCGCCCACACTGCGGATGGGGAGGCCGTAGTAGCGCGCCAGTTGCGCGGACGCAGCAGAGATCAGTCCCGTCTCGGGCGAACCGAGCGTGACCGTCCCATAGCGCATGTTGGCCGTGGTGGAGACGGTTCCATACAAAATGGGCGCGCCTGGGCGGAAGATCTGCGCCACCGTGATGTGCGCCAAAATCGCGGCGTTCTCCTGGGCGAGGAGTCCCGCGAGGGTAACGGGAGCCGTTGTCCCTGCGATGGCTTCGGGCGCGCAGGTGACGGGCTGTCCGTACTCGGCGCAGATCAACAAACCCTCGGCCTGCGCCTGATCCATTTGCAGAGGGCTGACCACCGAGCAGATCGCGAAAAAGCGCGGCCGCTTCTGCAACTCCGCTTTGCCGCCGACGGCAATCGCCATCATCCGCATCATGTCCCAGGTGGGCAGGTAGCCGTAGCAGCCCATGCCGTACGGCTTGCGGCTGTGATGCGCCCAGGCCCAAATCGCCTCGGTGTGAATGGTGGTCATCGGGATGTCATCGGGCCAGATGTCCATCTGCGAGTTGTGGATGTTGTTGCAGGCGTCGATCAGGATGATGTGATCGAGCACATCTTTTTGCAGGGTCGGGCGGGCCGCGCCAGTTTCCAGGTCAAGGATGCGGGTGGGCGTCCCCAACCCAGCGAAGACGGGACCCGTCTGGTTCGGCCCGATCTCGAAACTGAATCCGCCGTCGATCCCATATAGAGAAAATTGTTTCGGCGCCTGGTCCACCGCCCAGCGGACGAGTTTTTCGGGGATCTTGACCGCGAAGGTTTCTTCGTTCACGTCCGCCCCCGCCTCGCGGAACAATTCGCGGGCTTTCTTGAAATTGACCTTGATGCCCACCTCGGCGAGAATCTCCATCGAGGCGGCGTGGATGCGTTCCACTTCTTGCGGACTGAGGACTTCAAAGCGGGTGGTTTTCATGGAAGGATGATCCTTTTTTGTCACAGATTTACCCTTTGGGTACGATGTCACGGATTACCACGGATTTTTCAAATCCAATCTGTGAAAATCCGTGGCCGAAAATTTTTTTGCAATACCATCATTATCGCGCTACTTGTTCTTTCACCACGGCATTGATCTTCTCCAGCCCGCGCTGGATATTTTCAATGGAGTTGGCATAGGACAGGCGCAGGTAGCCCTCGCCGAAACTTCCAAACGAGGAGCCAGGCAGCAGCGCCACGCCCGCCTTTTCCAAAATCAAATTGGCCAGGTCAGTGGAACTCATCCCCGTACCTGTGATGTTCGGGAAAACATAAAACGCGCCCTGCGGTTTCTGGCATGAGAAACCAGGGATGGTGTTCAACCCGTCCACGATCACGTTGCGGCGGCGCTGGTATTCGGCCACCATCACATCCACCATATCCTGCGGGCCAGTCACCGCCTCGAGACCCGCGAACTGCGTGAAGTGCGCGGTCGAGCCGATGGAGTGGGTCAATAACAGATCCACGCGCGCGAGTTCGCGAGGCAACCCCTCCTCGAGACGCGCCACCATGCGCGGGGATCTGCACTTTGGCGGTCAACAAAACGTCGCTGGGCACATGAGAATTATAGCAAATCAGCCGAAAAAATCACCCTTTTGGACAACGCCAGCCGCGCCGCTATCCTTCGTGTCGCGCGACCTCATGCTCGTCTCCCTCGCCACCGATGGCGAAGACGGTCCCCCTGACGCGGCGGGGGCGGTCGCCACAGGGGAGACATTGCAACGCGGACTCGATCTGGGACTCTCCCCCGAACCTTTTAGGGCTGATAACCAATCCTACTCTTACTTCAGCGCGCTGGATGATTTGCTTAAACCTGTAATCCTGGTGTGAGCGGGAGGAATGTGAACGATTGGCTTACAATCAATGAATGGCATGGAAACCAATCCATCTGACACGAGAGCAAATGGAAAAGCGGAGGCTGGAAGGTGGCAGCCTGTTGAAGGCAGGCAAATTAACACAAGTTGAAATTGCACGCCACTTAGGTATCAGTCGAGCGACAGTGAGCGAGTGGACGAGAAAAGTTGAAGCAGCAGGCATACGCGGCCTACGAAAGCGAAAGCAGGCACATCTAAACTTACGAAGGAGTAAGAACAAAGGTTGAAACGATTTCTTGATCGTGGGTTCGCTCGCCTACATCAGCGACCCAATCTCTTGCTCAGCTTCTTTCACGCTGCAGGTCTGTCTGTTAGGCAACTCAGGTTAACTTGAATAACACCCAAGATTTGGCGGAATACCATTACACACCGCGAAAATCATGAATTATTTTGTAACCACTATTAAGCATCATCCCACCATCAACTTCGGACGATACTGTAAGGCCTCCGCTAAATGCGGCGACTGGATGGTTTCGCTTCCACCCAAGTCTGCGATGGTGCGCGCCAGCTTCAGAATTCGATGGTAAGCGCGCGCTGAAAGATTCATTTGACTCATCGCTGAGCGCATGAGCGACTCGCTGGTCTCATCCAATTTGCAAAATTTGCGGACTTCGGCGAGACGCATGTCCGCGTTGCAGGCAATGGATGGCGACTCTGCAAACCGTTCACGCTGGACCTGTCGCGCTTTCTCCACCCTCTGCCGAATCTCCGCCGACGATTCTCCCAGTCGTTCATTCGATAATTTTTCGTAGTCTACGCGCGGGACTTCGATGTGGATGTCAATGCGGTCGAGCAACGGGCCAGAGATGCGCTTTTGATATTTGGTAACGATCATCGGCGCGCAGGTGCAGGGCTTCAACGAATCACCGTAGTAACCGCAAGGACAGGGATGGACACAATCGGTCACATTTTTCGTGTTCGATAAGAGACAAAGCCATTTTGATAGTTGCGTACCTCACTTCTGATACCGTTTTGTCTAGTGTCCGGTGAGAGAATCAACCGGATACATTCCGGTCGTCAATCACGTCTCTTTGACTCAAATAATGGTTCACTACCAAAACCACCACACCTCCCAACACGCCCGTCAGGTGATACGGCAAAAAATTCATCACTTCAACGGGCTGTTGAACAGCCTTCAAATAAAAATACGGCGCCCAGACTAGAATTCCTGCAAAGATCATAATATGTCCAACTGTCCGCAGGCGGCTTTTTTTTGGAGGCGCCATCCTCATCTCCTTGCGGGCATACGCGCGTAAACGCGAGCCGCCGATAACACCAGCCAGATGAAACGGCAGGTATAAGAACAGCGACGGCTTCTCACCCGCTATTCGCAGAACGATAAAAGGCAGCCACGTCAACACGCCAAGCCAGATCAACACATTGCCCAAACGATACCGCATCAACGCGGCGTTAGAAATTTTCTCTTCGGTTACCATTTGCGGAACGCCTCCGAAACTGCTTCAACAGTTTTATCAATGATCTCATCGGTGTGCAGGATGGACAGAAACCCTGCTTCGAATTGCGACGGCGCAAGATACACCCCGTTCCCCAACATCTTCTGGAAAAATTTTCCAAACCGGACCTTATCCGCCACCTTGACCGTATTCCAGCCGACAGGTTTGGTTTCGCTAAAGAAGGTTGTGAACATAGTGCCGACCCGTGTTTGCTGGATGGGGACTCCCGCGCGTTTCGAGGCCTCCCCGACTCCCGCTTCCAGCCTAGCCGCAGACTGTTCCAGTTTTCTCCAAACTTCATCTCCCCGAATTAGACTCAACGCCGCGATCCCCGCGCTCATCGCCAGCGGATTGCCTGACAGTGTCCCCGCCTGATACATCGGCCCAAGCGGCGCGACGAGTTGCATAATCTCCTTCTTTCCGCCATACGCGCCGACGGGGAGTCCGCCGCCGATGACCTTGCCTAGCGTTGTCAGATCAGGCTTGATGTTGTAGAGAGTCTGCGCGCCGCCTTTGTGGACGCGGAAGCCCGTCATCACTTCATCGAAGATCAAAACTGTTCCGTGCTGTGTGGTGAGTGAGCGTAGTCCTTCCAAAAATCCAGATTGAGGTGGAACAACTCCCATATTCCCAGCCACAGGCTCCACGATGAGTCCAGCAATCTGGTCGGGATATTTTGTGAACAACGCTTCAACAGATTCAAGGTCATTGAAATTCGCGACCAACGTATCCGAAGCAACCGCGCTTGGCACACCTGGCGAATCGGGCAAGCCTAAAGTTGCCACGCCCGAGCCAGCCTGTACCAACAGCATATCCGCGTGACCGTGGTAACAGCCATCGAACTTGATGATCTTCTCGCGCTTGGTGTATGCACGCGCCAGCCGCAGTGCGGACATGGTCGCTTCCGTGCCTGAATTGACGAAGCGGATCATCTCGATGTTCGGCATGAAGTCCATGATGCTCTTCGCCAGTTCAATTTCCAGCGGGCTGGGCGCGCCGTAGGATGTTCCCATCAGCGCGGCTTCTTGAATGGCTTTGACCACATCGGGATGCGCGTGCCCCGTGATGAGCGGTCCCCACGAAAGGACATAGTCAATGTAGCGATTGCCATCCACATCGAAGAGATACGCGCCTTCGCCGCGCTCGATAAAGAGCGGCTGTCCACCTACAGCACGAAAGGCACGCACAGGCGAATTCACGCCGCCAGGAAAGATGGTTTGGGCTTCTTGGAAGAGCGAAGTGGATTTTGTGATGTTCATTAAGACTCCTGTAGCTCGACATTTATGTCGCTTGTGCGTGATGTGCGAGATAAATCTCGCATTACTTTTTCAACCGCAAATTCTCCCGAATGAATACAATCGGGGATGCCAATTCCGCGATAGCCGTTGCCAGCCAGCGCGAGAGTGGGATATTTCTCCAGCGCGGAATCAATCTGCTTTAATTTTTCAGGGTGACCGAGGTTATATTGCGGCATGGCTTTGTCCCACATGAAGACACGCGAGACGAGTGGATTGGCGGTGATGCCAAGTGTCAACTTCAACTCTTCCATTGCCAGTTCACGTAATTCATTCTCATCCCAGGGAATATCTTGTCCAGCACGTCCAACAAACACGCGGATCAACGCATACTCATCAGGCGCACGGTGCGGGAATTTGGTGGATGTCCATGTGCAGGCGAGGGCTTTACGTCCTTCGCGGCGCGGGATGACGTAGCCGTAGCCGTCCAGTTCGCGGGGGATGTCGCTCAGGCGGTAGGCGAGGGAGATGGTGGCGGTCAAGGCGTAGGGAATGGCCTGGAGGGCAGAAGCCAGTTCGGGGTCGAATAAAGCAAGGAGTTGGGCGGAGACAAAGGCGGGAGTGGCGAGGATCACCGCGTCGGTGTCAAGTGTTTCGGTATCAAGTTTTACGTTCCATATTCCACGTTCCAAGTTGCGAGTCACTGAAGTTGCGCGGGTGTTGAGGCAAAGGTCAACGTTGTGAGATGAAAGATGTTCGACCAGCGTTTCGACGATTTCCGCGAGACCTGTGGTGGGTGTGAGAAACGCGGAGCGCGAACCTTGAAGCGATGTGCCATTGGATTTTTTTCGCATTTGAAGCGCGCCGCGCGCGAGGCTGCCATACTTGGTTTCGAGATCGCGCAGGTAAGGGAAAGTGGATGCGAGACTGAGTTGATCGCCATCACCCGCGTAAATGCCAGACATGAGCGGCTCGATGAGATTCTCATACGCCTCACGCCCAAGCCGACGACTGACAAACGCGCCGAGGGTTTCATCGCCGTTGACATTTTTTGCGGGGAGCAGAAAGTCAAGTCCCATACGCGTTTTGCCAAACCATGAGATGAGACGTGAGCGCAGAATAGACGGCACATCCGAGGGAATCATCATGGCGAGGCCTTCGGGCAAGGGAAGCAGACGACCTTTGTTGAGAACGTAGGTGTTCTTCTTGTTCGGGTTCGTGCCATGCAAACGCTCACCGAGACCGAGTTCCTTGCACAGCGCCACGCCCCAAGGTTTGGTGGCGAGGAAGGTGTCGGGTCCGCCTTCGATGATAAATTGACCGTCATCAAAATTGACGCGGTCCGTGGTGATCTTGCCGCCCCAACGGGAATCAGATTCGATGAGGGTGATTTGATCGTATTCCGTATTGCGTGTTGCGTAGTAGGCGGCGGATAAACCTGCGATTCCGCCACCAATGATCGTTAATTTCATAGGTGAGGAACCTTCCAATTCCTAATCACATCGGCGAATGGGACTTTGATCTTATTCGAATTGAAAGGGAACCATCCAAGTTCTGCGCGGACGGCTTGTTCTTTTAATTCGGTGCTGCCCCAAACGAAGGTCGCGCCGATGACGCCGACAATTACCGAGAGCCAGTCATTGTGGATAAACAACGACGCGGCAATGATGAGAAAGCCAAGTCCCATCATGTATGGCCAGCAGATGTAGCCAAAATGTCGCTCGCCGCGAATAACCAATGGAAAGCCGAGTCCGATAATCAGAAGCGTAACAACGCCAACGGTATTTCCGAAAGTATTCATACCTGATTGCCTGTTGGTTCGCGCTTCAATAAATCTTGTGTGGTTGCGTGCGTGTTTGGTTCAGCCAGAATTTTTGCGTGGCGCGGATTGTTCGGATTCGCTGGTGCGTGTCCCTTGCGGATGCGACGCTGCTGGCGGGTGAACTCGAACGCGTCGAAGAGAAGGGTAATACCGAGAATACCAAGAGCAGTAGAAAGTGATAAGTTGTCAGCGATCAGTGACCAGTATTCACTAGCCAGCCCCAGAGACGCGAAGATGATCGTTGGAAGCCAGATGGTTGGTGAGATGAGTTCGATTTTGCGGACGGCGACATGTCCGAACCAGATACTCACAAAAGCCGTCACTGCCGCAGTTAATCCAAGGGTATTGATTTCCATGTGTACCTGTCTACCTGTGTACGTACTCATGCACCATATCTACAACCGCTTTCACGTTGTCAACAGGTGTGTGTTGCAAGATGCCGTGACCGAGGTTGAAGATGTGGCCAGGTTTGCCGTCTGCGCGGCGGAGGATGTCATGCACGCGCTTTTTAATTTCAGGAAGCGGCGCGAACAGAATGGTCGGATCAAGATTCCCTTGAACGGCGACATCGTCTCCGAGCAGTTTCCAGCCATCGTCGAGGGGGATGCGCCAGTCGAGACCCATTACATCTCCACCTGCGCGTTTCATCAAAGGAAGCAATGTCGTGGTATTTGTGCCGAAATGAATGACAGGCACATCCTCTTTTTTAGCGTCTTGTAAAATCTTTTGCGAATATGGCAGGACGAATTCTTCATAATCCTGCGGGCTGAGCGCACCGACCCATGAGTCAAAGACCTGCACCGCCTGCGCGCCCGCGCGGATTTGCGCCACGAGATAATCGCTCAACACAACAGAGAGTTTCTCCATCAACGCATGCCAGACATCAGGTGCGGAATACATCATCGCTTTAGTCTTGAGAAACTCGCGCGACGAACCGCCTTCGATGAGATAGGAGGCGACCGTGAACGGAGCGCCACAAAAGCCGATGAGGGGCACGCCGCCCAGAGGTCCGCGCAATAAGCGAATGGCGTCCATCACGTATCCCAAATCGGATTCGGGATCCACGGGGCGCAGATTCTTCACGTCATCCAACGTGCGGACAGGATTCTGCAAAACGGGTCCCTCACCTTTGGCGAATTCAAGCCCCACGCCGAGCGGAATGGCGGGCAGGAGAATATCCGCGAAGAGAATCGCCGCGTCCACGCCAAGTGCATGGACAGGTTGAAGAGTCACTTCGGCGGCGATCTCGGGATGATGGCAAATTTCGATCAGCGAATATTTTTCGCGGATGGCGCGGTACTCTAGCATGTAACGTCCCGCCTGGCGCATGAACCAGACGGGAGTAACTTCGGTGGGGAGGCGGTGGCAGGCGGAAAGAAATGATGGCTGGAGATTAGAGATTAGAAGACTAGTGACTGCGGATTGATTTTGCATTGGACTTTTCTCTACTCTCTATTCTCTACTCACTAAAATACAGGCAGGATCGCTTTCGAGATAATCGCCCGTGATTCCATACGCCCGCCCGCGTTGACCGCCGCAGACATCGTTGTAAGTGCAGGTTCCGCATACGCCCTTGTACTTGGACGGATTGCGCAGGTCTTTGAAAATTTGCGAATTGCGATAGACATCCACAACATCATGCTCGCGCACCATGCCCGCAGTGACGGGGAGAAATCCGCTTGGCTGAATTTCGCCGATGTGCGAGATGAACAAAAAGCCGTTGCCATCGTTCACGCCTTTGGTAGGACGATTGAGTCCGTCCGCGTATTGAAAGCCCGCGCTTTGGAAAGTGACAGGCTTGCCCGTGTTCTCGGCGCGTTTGCGTTCGATTGCAACGCGGCGATACATCGGCGCGGCGGTGGCTTTGATGTCGAAGGGCGCGTTTTGCGAAAGGTCATACAGCCAGTTGAAAACTTTTTCATGCTGTGCGGCGCTGACCATTTGCTCGACCATGGCGCGTCCCGTGGGGACAAGGAAGAAGACAGACCATTGCACCGCGCCGACTTCTTGAATAAACGGTACCATCTCGTGCAGAATATCAATGTTGTGTTTGGCAACTGTCGTGTTGACTTGCACGCTCATGCCAACATCGTGTGCGCGATGGAGCGTGTCCATCGTCCGCTGCCACGAGCCTTGTACCTTGCGGAACTCATCGTGGACCTCGGGTCGCGGTGCGTCGAGTGACAATGCTACGCGTTTGATGCCCGCGTCGCGCGCTTTCTCCAATCGTTCGCGCGTCGGCAAAGCGGTTGCCGTTGGCGTGAGCGAACAGCGTAGTCCGCGCGCGTTGGCGTAGGCGATGAGTTCGAACACATCGGGGCGCATGAGCGGGTCGCCGCCCGTGAAGATCAAAATGGGATTGTTGCCAAACGCGGCGAGTCGTTCGATCAACACCTTCGCTTCATCCGTCGAAAGTTCGCGTGGGTCGCGGTGATGTTGCGCGTCGGCACGGCAATGCACACAGGCATACGCGCAGGCACGCGTCACTTCCCAAGCAATGGTAAAGGGAGCCTGGTCAAAGTCCACATGCACCATGCGCTCGTTTTGATATTGCCGTTCGGCAGCGGCGCGGGGGGAAAGCGTCTCTAAGGTCATTGTGTCTCCTTTTATTTCAACCACTTCGCCGCATCCACGGCGTGATAAGTAATAATGACATCTGCGCCTGCACGCTTGATAGACGTGAGCGTTTCAAGCGTGACCTTTGCCTCATCCACCCAACCATTTTGCGCGGCGGCTTTGATCATCGAATACTCGCCGCTGACGTTGTACGCCGCCATCGGCAGTTCAGGATGCGCGTCCTTTACCACGCGAATCACATCGAGATACGCCAGTGCAGGTTTCACCATCAACATGTCCGCGCCCTCTTCTACATCCAGCGCAGCTTCGCGCAAGGCTTCACGTACATTGGCAGGATCCATCTGATGCGATTTTCTATCGCCAAACTTCGGCGCGCCTTCCGCTGCATCGCGGAACGGTCCATAAAACGATGACGCATACTTCACGGCATACGACATGATCGGTAAATTTTCATAGCCCGCAAAATCTAAACCTTCCCGAATCGCCGCGACCATCCCATCCATCATGCCGCTCGGCGCGACAATGTCCGCGCCGCATTCGGCGTGCGAGATCGCCACCTTCGCCAGCACATCCAGCGTCGGGTCGTTCAATACATAACCTTCGGGCAAACCAACATGAAAATGTTCGCCAGTGTTCAAAATGCCGCAGTGACCGTGATCCGTGTATTCGCACAGACACACATCGGTCGCCACAACCATCTCAGGGATTTCTTTTTTAATGGCGCGAATCGCCTGTTGGACAATTCCATCTTCTGCGAAATTCTCCAGCCCGATCGGATCCTTCTCTTTGGGAATCCCAAACAAAATGACAGCGTTCACTCCTGACTTTGCAGCTGCTTCTGCTTCCCGAACCGCTTCCTCCACGGACAGTTGGTACACGCCAGGCATCGAGCCGATGGCGGTTCGTCCTGTGCCATGCCGCACGAAGAGCGGATAAATAAAATCGCGCGCGTTGAGTTCGGTCTCGCGGATCATGGCGCGGAGGGCGGGCGTGGCGCGTAAGCGACGCGGGCGGACCGATTTACGATTTACGATTAGCGATTGACGATTTTCAAGTTCAAGTAGAGTCATAGTGTCTCCAATTTTGCAATGACCTCGATAAGACCTTCGGTTGTGTAATCTTTTGCGACGACAATATTCTGAAATCCCGCATTTCTTGCAGCCTGTTCTGTGACGGGTCCAATGCAGGCAAAGAGTGGATTGTTCGGCAGGTTGAGCGGGTCAAGTCCGTTTTGTTTGGCAATCGCAACAAAGTTCTCGACCGTGGACGCGCTGGTGAAGGTAATGATGTCCACGCCTGATTTGAGCGCGTTCAATCCGTTCAGGTCTATTTCAGCGGGCAGAGTTCGATAGACAATGATCTCGTGGACGATCCCGCCCGCTTTAGAAATCGCTTCGGGCAATTCCCCGCGGGCAATTTCGGCGCGGGGGAGCAGAATCCATTTGTCTTTCACATCGCCCAATCCCGACAAAATTGCTTCGCCAACATATACATCGGGAATGAAATGTGGTTCAACGCCATGCTTGCGGAGGGCTTCGGCGGTTTTTGGTCCAATGGCGGCTACCCTCACCCCTTGCCCATCTCCCAATGAGTGAAGGGTCGGGGCGTGGGAAAACACAACCTCAACCGCATTCACAGATGTAAAAACCAGCCACTCGTAACAATTCAACTTCTCACATGCGCGTTCCAGCGCAACATTATTTTTAATGGGCTGAATTTCAATGACAGGGAAAAAGATCGGCTCGAATCCCGCAGAGCGCAGTTTTTCTGCGAAGTCATCACCTTGGGCGCGGGGACGGGTTATCAGTATTTTCATAGTAATCAGTGCTCAGTGAACAGTGACCAGTTTTAGAATTTGATCCGCGCCTTGTGCGATGGCTTTTTGAGCGAGTTCATTTCCAAGTTGAAGAGCATCCTTTCCTTCGCCCGTGGCTTTGACAACTTTCTTTCCATCTTCCGAAATCACCAACCCCACAAGATTGATGGCTGATAACTGATTACTGGTCCCTGCGTACGCCGCTACTGGAACAGAACATCCCCCGCCCAATCCTTGCAAAAACGCGCGTTCAGCTGTCACGCACTTGCGGGTGGATTCGTCTTCAAGCGCGGAGAGCAGTTCGATGGTGGTTGAATCATCCGCGCGGCATTGGACAGCGAGCGCGCCTTGTCCTGGCGCGGGGAGCATGATGTCCAAAGAGAGCCATTCAGTGACGTGAGAGTCCAAACCGAGGCGGGTCAACCCCGCGCCTGCGAGGATGATGGCATCGTACTGACCGTCGAGGGCTTTGCGCAGGCGCGTGTCCACGTTGCCGCGCAGGGATTGGGTGCGAAGGTCGGGGCGTAAGGAAAGGACCTGGGCGGCGCGGCGCAGGCTCGAGGTCCCAACTGAGGCACCGTTGGGGAAAGTAGCGAGGGTGTATCCGTCGCGCGAGATGAGCGCGTCACGTACTTCGGCGCGGGCGGGGATACATCCAATCGTTAATCCAGCAGGGTTTTCAACAGGCAGGTCTTTGAGCGAGTGAACCGCGCAATGAACGCGTCCGTTGAGCAGTTCGGATTCGAGTTCCTGCGTGAAGAGTCCCTTGCCGCCAATTTCAGGCAAAGGTTTATCTAAAATCTTATCGCCCTGCGTGGTGATGACTTTTTCTTCGCAGTCAAGATTGGGATGAACATTTTTTAGCGCGTTGATAACCCACTGTGTTTGCCAGCGGGCGAGTGCGGACGGGCGAGTTGCAAAAGTAAGTTTCATGATGATCTAATCAGCGGCGGTTGATATAGGGCAGGCTTGACCCGAGAAACCGCACAAGCCTTCGTGTTTCAAACCAAAGAGCGTGCGGGCGACGGCGGCATACTCGGGCGCATGCGGGCAGGACGCTTCGGCGCGCAGACGATTGGTGGGCGCGTGCAAAATTTGCTTGACCAGCGCCTGAGTCATGGCTTCGATGCGGGTACGTTCGGCATCGGTCAGGTCGGGCAGGCGGCGGAGGGTTTTATCGAGCATCTCCCTGCGGATGGCTTCGGCATGTTGACGAATGTCGGCAATGAGCGGAATCATCTCGAGCGATTTCATGTACTCGACAAATTCCGCGATCTCTTCTTCGAGAATGGCGCGGACTTTCGGCGCTTCCGCCATACGCTCGGCGAGCGCGCCTTCGAGTTGTTCGTTGAGATGGTCAATGTCATATAGTTTGACGTGCGGGACTTTCGCCGCGTCGGGGTCAATGTCGCGCGGCACGGCAATGTCGATCAGCACCAGTGGACGCTGTTCGCGCTTGAGCATCGCATCGCTGACCATGCGTTCGGTCAGAATCAGATGCGGCGCACCCGTGGACGAGATGAGGATGTCGGCGGAGACGAGCGCGTCATCCATGTTTTCGAATGTGGCGATGTCTGCCCCCCAGCGGTCGGCGATGGCGTGAGCGCGGTCGAGCGTGCGGTTGATGACGAGAATCTTTTGCGCGCCGCGCTTGCGCAAGGCTTCGACGGCGAGTTCCGCCATTTCCCCCGCGCCGATGACAACGACTTGTGCTTCGGCAATCGGATGAACGGCCCGTTCCGCCAACGACGCGGCAAGCGACGAGACCGAAGCAGGATTGCGGCTGATGTTCGTTTCGGTGCGGGCGCGTTTCCCCGCGTGGATAGCATCTTGGAAGAGGCGGTTGAGGATGGGCCCCGCCATATTCTGCCCGCGCGAGAGTTCCAGCGCGCGGACGATCTGCCCCAAAATTTGCGGTTCGCCGATGACGAGTGAGTCCAGCCCTGCGGCTACTTCAAAGAGGTGGCGGGCGGCTTCCGTATCCGCGTATTGATACACATGCGGATGAAACGCATTCACTGGCACGCCGCAGGTCTCGGACAAAAAAATCTCCAGTACTGCGAATGTCAGATGACTGGAGACGGCATAGAGTTCTGTGCGGTTACAGGTGGAGAGGATGATGAGTTCGGCAAAGGCGGATGTTGCTGTCGCCATCGCTAATGATGAAAACGTTGCGCGAATTTCCTCTTCACCGAGAGCCAACTGCTCGCGTAATTGAACAGATGCTGTGGTGTGGTTGATGCCGAGTGTGATGATCTGCATGGGCTTTGCGTTTTCATCCCCAACTATAGCGGCACATCGCCCAATTACATACAGAGGTTTATATAGGTTTTGTTTAGCAGAATCTAAAATCGAATAAGAGTTTGCTTATTTATAAAACGAATGTAATTGCCGTTGAAGACGTTTGTCATATCATGATTTTCGGTCGATACTGTAACGCCTCGGCCAGATGCGCTTGTTGGATCGCTTCGCTCCCGGCCAGATCCGCGATGGTGCGCGCCAATTTCAAGATGCGATGATACGCGCGCGCGGAAAGATTCATTTGACTCATGGCTGAGCGCATCAGCGACTCGCTGGTCTCGTCGAGTTTGCAAAACTTGCGGACTTCAGCAATGCGCATGTCGGCGTTGCAGGAGACGGAGGGAGAATCCACAAACCGTTCACGCTGGACCTGCCGGGCGGTTTCCACTCGCTGGCGAATGCTCGCAGACGATTCTCCCAGTCGATCCTTCGACAGTTTTTCATAATCCACGCGCGGAACTTCGATGTGAATGTCAATGCGGTCGAGCAACGGGCCAGAGATGCGCTTCTGGTATTTGGTAACGACAGCAGGGGCACACGTACAGGGTTTTTGTGCGTCTTGAAAGTATCCGCAAGGGCAGGGATAGACACAATCGGTCAAAAGCCATCTTCTTGATCAGAGGCGGAAAGCTGAGCTTCAAGATTCTCAAGATACTTTAGAACAAATCCTGCAGGATGACTTAAATTTTGACACTTCTTATCTCTTCATATTTGAAAGGAGAAGTGATTGTTACACTTTTTCTCAATGAATTTCGAGGCGCTTAGGGTAAGTTTCGAGACCGATATCGTGCTTTATTCCCTGGCGGGTCGAATACCTCGCCGCTCTGCGGCGAGATAGTATTAGGCCATGAGTCATCTTATCTAGCAAGCAGATACCCCGCTTGCGGCAGGGTAGTTCATTGATAGTCACCCTCACACCCTGACAAAGTAATTCGAGAACTCGTGAGCTCCCGATGGTATGACCCGATAGATTTGTCATAATTCTGTCCTGAAACAATCGTTGACTTTTTTGACATCTATTATATAATCATTCCATCTTGTCAATTCCATTCGATACAGGAGGAACAATCCAATGGCTACGCTTCACATGGAAGTCGAGACCGCCCGCGGCACGCAGAACAACATGACGAATACGCATTCGCAACTGATGTCCATGCTCCAGAGCATGTCCAGTTCAGTCAGCGGTCTACAGCCCGCCTGGCTGGGGAATTCCGCCACTGAGTTCTTCGGCGAATATGAGCAGTGGAAATCATCCATGACCACCCTGCTGGAAAACCTGCAGGTTCTCAGTACTCGCCTGAACACCGAGATCACCGAGTGGGAGTCGATGGCAAGCAAACTGGCGTAAATTATCTCCTCTCTCCTTCAATTTCAGGCTTATCCCAGGTGTGTTATCCTGGGATAGGCTGGTATTTCAACCCATAGGGTGACCACCTCACTTCTTCGAGGAGAGAGTCGTTCACGAATAAAAAAAGGATCGTTCCTTGGTTGATTCAGCGCTTCGCACCAGAAAAGGCACTGATATAGTTGCGCTTTCGCGTCGGACATATACAATCAAGCCGCGCGAACCGTGGGAATTGCCTAATCAAGTCGAAGACATTCCCGCTCCACCCCGTCCGCCACAGGCGCCAGGACAATTGAATTTATTAACCATGATCCTGCCGCCAGTTCTTATGATGGTGGCATATGGGGGGATGATCGCTATCATGTCAGCATCCGGTTCCTCTTCAAGTTCGTGGGGGTTTTTCCTGATTATGCCCTTAGTTGGGCTGGGCATGCCTATTGCCAATTACATATCCCATCAACAACAAGTGAAGAAATATCGCGAAGCCATGGATGTTCGGGAACAAAATTATCGCATGGTCTTGGCAAAAACTCGCGCAAAACTGGAGACACTCGCAAAACAACAACGCGAAGCCCTAGATCGGGAATACCCGCTTCTGCCGCGGCTGGTCCAGACTGGATTAGGCATCAGCCACCAAAAACGGCTATGGTGGCGGCGCATGGCCGACCCAGACTTTCTCTCGCTTCGCATGGGAACAGGAAGCGGGCGCGCCTCGTTCACTGTCAGTCCACCGAAATCGTACGATCCAGATGACCCACTCATTCCCCTTGCAAACGAACTAGCACATGAGTATAAGGAAGTATCCGATATTCCCCTGTTGCTGGATTTTCTCAGGATTGGTAGCGTTGGATTGGAAGATCGCGGAGAAGGAGCAATTTTCGGGTTAGCCCGACGATTGATTCTGGACATCATCATTCACCATTCCCCGCAGGATGTTCAAATTGTGGTGCTTTCTGATACACCTCAAGCCCAAGACCGTTGGGGCTGGCTGAAGTGGACGCCACATACGCGTGCCATCTATCAAGGCGAAAGTCTCCGCAGACTCGCTTTCAGCCCAATGGCAATTGATAAGGCTGTGGAATGGTTGATGGACGAATTTGAAGGCCGCAGGAAATCGGAACCGGGTGTCAAGAAGCGGAAATCCAATGCTGCTGTTTTTGTTCTACTGGACGATTCGGGAGATATTCGCCGCACAGAAGATATCCGTCAGTTGGCCGAGTCGGGGTGGGAGACGGATATCTACTTGATGTTCATTGGCGGGCGCAATTGGCCAAGAGAATGCCGCGCAAAAATCAACGTTTCCGGAGGCGAGATCAAATACACAGAGACCTTCGCAGGCGAAGGCGGCGGAAACCGATTACGCGGTCAGACAGAACCCGCCAGTCAATTGGATTGCGAACGCGTGGCACGAGCTCTTGCAGGTTGGGAAATTTTGAGTGGTGGGAGTGGCAGCGCTCTTCCGGAAACTGTTCGTCTCTCCGATCTATTTGATAAAAAAGAAATTACACTGGACGGAATAAAGCAGAATTGGACCCATCCCAGAGACAGAGATGAGTTATTGCAGTTCCCCTTCGGTCTTCGTAGTGGCCGCAAGGGACTTGAGCCGGTCATCCTGAACCTTCTACCACCTGGTCCGGAATTCACAGGCATTGGTGCTTACCACACCATTCTCGTCGGGACGACTGGCAGCGGCAAAAGCGAATTCATGAAATCCCTGGTCCTTTCAGCGGCTGGGAAGTATTCGCCAAGCCTGCTCAATTTCTTCTTCATGGACTTCAAGGGCGGTGCGGCTTTTAATATTCTGAAAGACCTGCCCCATGTGGTCGGTGTGGTAACCAATCTCAGCCCGCAATTGGTCGAGCGTGGTTTGGACGCATTGGAGGCTGAGTTTGAACGGCGGCAAAAAAGCTTTGCTGAGGCGGCAGTTGCAAATATCTGGGCTTACAACGAAAAGTTCCCACAAACTCCCATCCCACACCTGATGCTCCTATTGGATGAATTCGCGCGTGGCATGAGCGACTTCCAACGTCTGCCCGAAATGTTGGATAAACTTGTTAGAATCGGCCGCTCGCTCGGCGTTTATCTCTTGCTTGCTAATCAGGATGTGAATTCTGCTGTGGATCGCCTATTGAACAACGTGGGTTGGCATATCGCTCTCAAGGTGGCACGCCAGGAAGAAATGTACGTCATTGACCGTACCCTGCCAAAAGTTGAACGAACCGGGCAAGGTTACCTGCATTCCATGGACGGCGACATCTACGAATTCCAGGCTGCCTACGCCGGATATGCCGTGGTTGACCGCGAGGAAAGTACTGAGCAGATTTTCCGCATTTATCGGGTTGGTGAGGACGGAAAATGGCAACAGCCCTTTACCAATGCGCGCCGGCAAAGTGCGGCAGAGAAGGAACATTTCCGTCCCGCAGAGCAGGACCACCTGATTTCACTAATGAAGGAATTATCCACCGAGGTGGAAGCCGCACCGCCCATCTACCTGGAACCATTGGATAAAGACATTACACTCGAATCTGTTCTGCAAGAATCGGGCATCCAACGCGCCTTTGTCGACGGCAAGTGGAATCGTAAGGCTGAACGCGCCCGCCTCGTAGCTCCAATCGGTTACACAGATTCAACCGAAGCATGCATCCAGGAACCCTTGACAGTGGACTTCGAGGATCAGGACGGGCATCTGTGGTTGATCGGGGGCCCAGCCAGTGGCAAATCAATGAGTCTCGAAACAACCCTGCTCTCGCTTGCATTGACCAATACCCCTGAAGAAGCGCAGTTTTACATTCTTGAATTTAGCGCCGAAGGACGATTGAAAGCCTTCCAGTCCCTACCTCATTGTGGTGCGGTTATCACTCCTAAGGATCCGCCTGAACTTGTCGATCGCCTGTTCCGCTTCCTGGATGAGGAAATGAATCGTCGCTCTGATAAAAAGAGCCGCGAGAAAAAGAAACAGTCCCGAGATCCGGATATCTTCCTGATCATCCATGACTTTAATGAATTGCGTACTGCCTATCCCGACCACATGGATCGCCTCACGCCATTCATCAAAAGCAAGGCCATGGGCATTCACCTGATTGTTTCCACCAACCGCCGCATCGAACTTCCAAACAAACTGGCGATTGCTCGCAAGGTGGTATTACGCCTCACCAATCGCGACGACTATTCAGACGCCATTGGTGCACGCGTGACTATCCCTGCCATACAAGCGGAGGGACGCGGTCTGTGGGTGGACGGAAAGCCGCTCGAATGCCAGGTTGCCTGGCCGACCGTCTTGCTTGAAGCAGGTGATTCCCTGGTGGATCTTGATATCGCCTGTCAATCTATTGCAAAAAAATGGCGTGGTCCTATAGCTACCCAGATCCGCATTTTGCCTGCGGAGATCCCTCTTGGCGAATTGATAAAACAAACCGTTTCATTGAAAGGAGACGGTTTGTCCATTCCATTGGGGTTGTCCTTCGAAACAGCGCAACTGGTTACTGCAGACATGTTAGAAGAAATCCACCGATGGTTGGTATTGGGTCCGCCTCGAAGTGGAAAGAGTAATTTTCTCGCCTGTCTGGCAAACGCGGTATTGGCGCAGCAGCCCGGCCAGTGGGATATTCGTTACATCTCACCGCGCCGCGCCGCGCCTGCCGGGTTGAACAAGGATGCGGTGCAGCTAGCTTCGACTCCTGCGGAGACGGTTGCGATGCTCGATAAGTTGCTGGTAGCCTTCGAGCAATCGACCAATCTGGAAAAACGCGTCCTTCTGTTATTCGATGATCTAGGCGCGGCCTTTGAGCCAGGGCGGGAGACATTTTCGACCGCATTGAATAACCTGGCTTTAAAGGCATCCAGCCGGGATGATGTTATCATTGCTGGCGCCGGCCTGCCGGACGAGTTGCGTCCACATCAAATGATGTCTAAACTGGTACAAAGTTTGAAAACCAGCAAAAATGGGATTGGTTTCTCCCGCGATTCCAGTGATCTTGAACTTCTTGGCTACCAAATTCCGCTTCAATACCGCCGCATGGACCTGCCGCCGGGACGCGGCTTTTGGGTAAGCGGCAACAAGGCAATGTTGATTCAAACACCATTGGTTATAACGAAACAAGGAGCGCGTAAATGACCACCCTTCACATGGATATTGACGCGATGTTGCGAATCCAGCATAGCCTGTTGGATATTCAAGGGAAAATCCGTGACCGGAGCCAGGCTTTACGCCGGAATTACCAGGGACTGCCCCATCACTGGATAGGAAATTCCGCCAACGAGTATTTTGATTACTACAATGAGTTCGATGGTCAGATTACTACCATTGTGGAGAGACTGGGCGAAATTGCATCCGAACTATCCGTGGAAATTGCCAACTACGAGAGTCTGGACGATGGTTTCGGCGATTAGCATAGGCATCTGGAATCAAGGAGTCGCACCATGACCCGTATTCACATGGACACAGAGGTGGTACGTGAAACCGCGCGCCTGCTTGATTGGACCTGCGGCGAGCTCTATTACATGCCACCCAAATTGAAGGGCCTGGCAGGTTCCATTTCCAGCGCCTGGCAGGGCGGCCGGTCGGGCCATTATGCCAACGAACTCCGCAGGATGGGGGAGATTCTGCAACGGGAGGTGGTCAACCTTCAGCGACTGGCGGTGCGGGTGGGGAATGAGGTGGAGGAATGGGAGGATGCGGATGCCGCTTTTGGAAAAGTGGTATCCACCATCGCAACGACTCCCGAAAACCCCGGTACTCCCTGGTGGAATATTAGCGAAACCATCCGGGGCTTTGTGGATGATACGGGTACCATCGTGAGCGGATTGGCAATTTCCAGTCTGATTGGAGGAATTGGCGTCGGTGCGTCTTATGCGGGGCAGGTTATCTTCAAGGGAGGTCAGGGACTGAAAGAGATGGCGGGGCTTTCAGGGAATCTGACCCATATCAACGTTGGCAATCTTTCCGGTCACCTTCTTGGACAAGCCAGCAAAGTCGGCGCTCTGGAAATTGGAATGGCTGCTTGGGAGTTCGTCAACAAGGCAGGCAAAGATTGGGCGCAGTATGAAAAAGGGAGCGAAAAAGCTGTTGCGCTGGGCATCGACGCTCTTTTTGTCGCAGGAAAAACCGCGGCAACGCATTATGCAGCATATGCGGTCACTACAGCGGCGGTTGGTCTTCTTACGACAGCAGGAGCTCCGGTCGTTGCCGTTGCAGCAGGAGGATTGGCAATCTGGTGGGGAAGCTCCTATCTCATTGGGAGTGCCATTGATGCTGGCTATGGGATGGCAGAATCTTCCGGGGCCAAGGAATCCATTGTTAAAGCAGGCGGTTCTCTACTCGAAAACATAGGGAGAGGAATTCAAAAAGCGGCTGATGCAGTGGACCATGTCTTTGATCCAGTCATAGAAAGCACTCAAGTTTACGAAGCATAGATTCGCGGAGGTAAAAATGACCAATTCGAAAAAATCCTTTACGCTGTACAGTCTGGGCTTGGAAGAACTTGCCATGGCTCTTGGTTTGATCAATCGGCCGGAGATGGGACGGCAATTGCTGGCATCCATTTATGATAATCTGACCGAATCCCAGATTGAAAGCCGATTATCCAGCGCCAGCCATTCGATGCTTGCGCGCGGTCTGGCGGCCATTTCGGATAGAGGGACTCCCATCCTGGAGAAAGGTCTTGAACAGACCTTATTTCCCCTGGCTCGTTTTGACTACGTTCTGCAAATTAGCCGTGTCCAGGATGGCAAGCAAGTCGGCGCAACGGTGCATGTGCAGAAGGGAAAATCCTTCACTTCACATTCCGTTCAGGCGGGTGTTGTGCATGTGCTGGAATACGGATTCTACAAATCGCTCCCAGCCTACTTGGGCGACACCTTCCATGCAAAGAACGGGAAGGAAACCAGCACAGTGGAACACAAATGGCCCATCACACCGGGAATATTAGGAGATGCCTTACGAAGCGAAAAAATACCCGTCATTTCGAAAATCCTGTCACAGGCCGGCCTTCCCGACTCGGACGCGCAAAATTTGGCTGACGATCTAGTACACCAGACCATTCGCGGAACGATCCTGCGCATGACCGCCGGTGCTGAAACAGATATGCAAAAATTGGCAACAACGGAAAAGCAGATGCTGATGCTTCTGGGCAGTCTAAAGCGAACCTGGCTGTTCGAATTCCCTTCCACGGACGATGTGTCTGTAGGCAAGGCATGGATAGTTGACCATCAGGCTTTGCAAAAACGTCTCGAAATCTTCGCACTATAATTCTCCATGACCCACGTTGTCGTCACCGTCGAGATTGATTCCCAAACCCGCTTCGATCTGGCCCTGCCGCTGGACGTTCCCAACCACGCGCTTGCGAATGCCGTCGCGCAAGCATTGGAGGTGGACAATGCCGGAAAAGGACAATACGCGCTTGTTGTCAAGACCGAACGCGGCGTGGTGCGGATTTCCTCCCAATCCACGTTGGGTGATGCCAGCGTGCTGGATGGGTTTTATCTGCAGCTCGTCCAGGAGAAAGACTCGCCTTCCTCCCGCAGGGTCAAATCACAGGCATATCTCGAAACGGAGACGGGCCAGGTTTTCCCGCTCGACGCAGAGACGCTCATCATCGGACGCAAAGATGTAAAGCGCGGAGTCCTTGTAGACATTGACCTGACGCCCCTCGATTCACGCAAGATTGTCTCTCGCAAACACGCAGTTCTCAAACAGGAAAAGGGTCAATGGACCCTGACCGATCAGGGTAGTGTAAACGGCACCTGGCTGAATGGCCATCAGTTAACGGCGCGCGAGTCATATCCCTTACAGGGTGATGATGAAATTATGTTCGGGCGGAATGGGGTGATACTGAAATATCGATCGATAGAGTAATAGGAAAAGCTTGCGCAGAACAATAACGTCAGGGAAATTCTGTGTTTTGGGAGAGTTGGTCGCAAGGTAATTGGTAAATTTTTACACCGCCGATGGAAAACATGTGGTGACTGTTTATATCCAGCAACCCGTATTCATCAAAACTATTTTCCAAGTCGTCAAGATATATATAGTTCACCCCATCTTCGCAAAAAGATTCAGCCTCATAATAAAAATCTGCCCTCGAATCCAGCCTGCGAGTCGCAATTCCGGTGAAATGCTCAATCCATGCGCCGCCATCCATTGGTAGGTAGTTCCCAGGCTCACCCAAAGATGCGATCCCGATTATGCCATCCTTCGGGATGTTGTCTTCCATCCAGGCAAAGGCAAATAGATCATCGTCATCAACAAAAATGCAGCACTCTGATGGATGATGATTTTGGAACACAAAGACATTAATCATTCCGACCATCAGACTCCCAATCAGAAATACCCTCTGAAATGGGATTCGGTTCACGCCGGTAAACAGGCCTGCAGCCCCCTCCATTCCAAGCCAAACCAGCAAACTTGCAGGAAGAAAAAAGAAAATAACCAAGAAAGGGCGATCAAAAATTTCGCCAAATCTTGGTGGAAGGGGGAGCCATTCCATTGGGGCATAGTAGCCAAAACCCGCAATTATGATCAGTATGGCAATGCAGGACGCCAAAAAAAAGTTGCCCCAAAATGCCAATGCAAAAACAAATATTAATGCAAGAAACATCCAAATGGAAAAGCCTATTTCCCAAACAAATATAATGGAAATTATTGCAGCAATTACAAGTACAGGGGCCAGCATTTCTGCGCCGTCCGTGTTTGATCCATCTGTCAGTTGCCTGTTTCTCCATCCTTCCATTTTTTTAGTAATGAGGAAGGCAGCCCAAATTGCAGCCAGCGCAATTACACTCCTGCTGTGTAGACACGCTGAAGAAAGAATTGCGAACCCGAGCAACCATCTAAGCCCCTTGGTTGAAGTAGATGGGGATTTTAAGTGAACAAGCAAGAGTGTTAGGGTAAATACAATCCCAATCATGCTCGCCACAGCGGGGTATTTCCCCCAATTGCTCGCGTAGGCTGGAGTGGGTAGAAATAGGCCGGAGACACACAGGGCCGTCCAGGCTGACAGTGAATTTCTGGACAGAACCAGAACCAGAGGATAAATAGAAAGAACAGCCAATGCCTGAAAATATTGCCCGAGAAGAAGAATCGTATGTATGGGGTCTGTGGATGACACTCCGCTGAGCCAGGCAGCCAGAGAATGAAATCCAAAGTGATAGTAATGCTGTACATCGAACGAAAGATAGAAAAAGGCCTGCGGAGGATTCCCCGGGCTTATAAAATCCTGAACAATTTTAAAGTGTGTCACTGAATCCGCATACGGCGGGACCAGAAGACCCTGAACAAATATCAGCCGAAAAAGCAGGATCAAAAAGAAAAGCGTCAATAACTTCAGCAACGAGATCGAAAAAGAAATCTGGTCTCGTTTCCATATGATGAACACCAGGGCAATAACATAAATTACCATCCCCAGATTGGGTGATGGCGTGACTTTGAGAGTTACCATGAAAAGGCTAAAAAGGGACGCCCCCAATATTCCTCCTAAAAATGATAAGACCGCCGTCAGGTTCTTGTCAAAAATTATTTTGGCAAGTACGCTTGAAACCAGAACCGCGAATGCAAATTGTAATGTCAACAAATGCAAAAATAGCGGCCAGTTTTGAGCGAGGATCAGGAAGCTGACCTTTAACGAATCTATTGTAGTGCCAATATTTGCCGCCATCCTCTATTTGTATTTTCCTCCTCCAGATGAACCTGGCTTCTTGGGAGAAGATGAAACAACGTAGTCTGTAATTTGGAAATGCCCAGTGCAAATATTTTCTGTTTCTGAATATCGGAGAGTCAAACGGTAATTTCCTGCTGGAATGGGGGATGTGCTTTCACAATACAAACGACCTGGGTAACCATCCCAAAATTTACATTCTAAAGTGTAGTTTCCAATCGATAAATAGGGATATCTTGAAGAATCTATCCCTGATTTATATTTAAAAGCAACAATCAATCTGTCAGGCTGGGGCGTACTGCTATACAAACATATATCCTGGCTGCTGGTCTGACAGTTTTCCAAGGGGTAGCCGGGGTAGACCAGCGTGGGGGTGGGAGGAATTGGCGTGTCGGTTGGAGGTGGTGTGTCGGATGCAGGAAGCACAGTTAGAATTACTGGGGTTAGCGTTGGAGGTTCGTAAACAACAACCGCTGTATTAGTAAGTGTTGGTAAAACATCGGCACCAAATATTCCCTGCAGGCCTGGTATTTTGAACAAGAATAATCCTAGCAACAACAGCAAACCTGCAAGTCCCACGCCGATTCCAATGGCTTGTGACCAGGTTAATCGTTTATCGGAACGATGTTGCTCATCTGGAATAGATTCATTTTGGATATTGGTTCTTGAAGAAGTTGTCTGTTGCCGTGTGCTTAGATCCACGGATTGGGTATCAGTGGTGGTGCTCCCATTAACGACCGCTGCAAATTGAGTTGGCTGTCTCCCTGATAAAAGTTGTTCAAACGCGGTTGCCAATTCTTCCATATTTTGATAGCGATCTTCTTTCCTTTTTGCCAGCGCCTTAATCAAAATTCTTTCGACGGCATCCGGAAGGGCGGGGACGAAACTCTTGGGACGAGGCAAGGGCTCACTGGCATGTTTGAACAACACTGCCATGGGGGTATCGGCCACATAGGGCTTATGACCGGTAACCATCTCATAGAAGACAATGCCCAACGCATAAATATCGACACGATGATCCACATTCTTGGAGGTAACCTGTTCCGGAGCCATATATTCCGGCGTTCCAACAGCCGCACTGGTGCCCGTCAAGTCAACGGTCATTTCCTCATCAATAATCTTGGCAATGCCAAAATCGGTGAGCATGGGATCGCCAGTTTTGGTGATAAGGATATTGGATGGCTTAACATCACGATGGATCATCCCCTCCGAATGGGCATAGGCTAATGCGCGGGTAATTGGAATCAGCCAGCGCACTGCATCGGCCCATGGGATAGGTTTTCCTTTGAGAAGTGCCTTGAGCGTCCCACCGGGTAAATAGGGCATGACAAGGTAAGGTTTTCCTTCATGTTCCCCATAATCCAACACCTTAACAATGTTGGCATGCGTCAGTTTTGCCAATGCCTTGGCCTCACGTTCGAACCGCTTGAGGGCACGTTCCAGAATACTTGGCGCGAGATTTTCTGTGCGGATAACTTTTACTGCCACATCGGACTCAAGACGTGTATCGTAGGCTTTATAAACGATCGCCATTCCGCCCTCGCCAAGTTGTTCGAGGATGTGGTACCGCCCCAATGATTGCCCAGTCAAATCGGTCATGCCAGCCTCCCAAATCGGTTTAACATTTCCGCTATTTTAGCACTCATTTCTTTTGCAGTCATTGGGACAAATGACACGTTTATTTCCTTCCCTTCCCCTCCCCATGATAACTTCCCATCACTGCAAATAACGTACTGGTTGAGGACGGAATTGCCCCGTTTCTCCAGTTTAGCCACACTAAAAGCGGTTACCCAGTGGATGACGGAGACCCAAGCAAGCGTGGATTTGATAACTTTAGGATTTACGCCGCGCTCTCCAAGAATGCGCGCCGCGAGTTGGAGGTCTTTCCACGCTGCGGGGATGAAGGTGAGTGGCTGGGGAATGGTATAGGAAGATGGCGTTGCTTTCGATTTTGCAGGGAGAGACAGCCAGCGCAATGTCGCATCGTGCAATAAGGAAAGCGTTTCGTAGATGACGAAGTAGGCGGTGTCGCCGTCCATTTCGAGGGAGAGGCCCTGATCGCCTTGGGTGAAGAAGTGGACGTGGCGAGGAGTCCCCTCTTTGGGAATATGTTCCAGCCTGAGCAGGGACGGGGCGGAGGCGATCCACTGAACCAGGGCGGCGGGGAGTCGCTCCACCTGCCACCCAAAGCCCGGGGACGGGCGAATCAGGCCGCGGGTCAGGAGAGAGGCGTGGCCGTCCTTTTGGAGAGCTTCCAATTGCGAGGGGGAAAGTCCCGCAGGCGCGGCTTCAGGCAGTGGCAGGGAGGCGATCCCGAACGCGCCGGCCAGCCAGTGGAGTTCGGAGCGCGAGAGGTCGAATGGAAAGATGCCGTCATTTTGTTTCATTGCACCGCCTGCGGTTGGACAATGACCATGTAGTTGCCGCCCGAGTTCCAGATCTTCTCGAAGTCGGCGCGGGGCAGGGTCTTTTCGGTCCCGCTCCAGGGATCGTTGATGACGACCGACTCGGCGTTGATGGCCTTGACGAGGATGGCGTGGTTGGTGGAGCCGTTGAGCGTGATGTCGCGCGGGTTACTGGTGAGGCCGACCTGCGAATTGACGATGACCGGCCCGGACTGGAGGGCGGATTCGAGACCGTTCATGTTGCCCGCGCTGACGGTGGAAGTGTAGCCGAGTTCGCCCAGGTCATCGTTCAGTTTGTCGAGGCCGATGCCGTTGCCGAGCGTGCCGTCGCCTTGGTCGAGCATCCCGATCAGGTCGCTGGGAGAGGCGGTTGTGTTGGCAGAATTTTGAGAGTGGTAATAATCCAGCGCCATGCTCATGGTGGTGGGGAGACAGGCCGCGCTTCCGTACAATGCGCCTTGCGACAGGGGCGGGATGTTGTAACTGACTTCGTACGCGGGGACGGGTGAAGGGGGCGGCGCGGCTTGCGCGGACGGGGTGGCGGGCGGCACCTCCTCGAGCAGTTTTCCAAACGGAGAGGCGACCGCGGGCGTTTCGGGGACTGTCCCCTCTGGAATTGGCGAGACAATGGTGGGAGGCGGAAAGAATTTATCGAGAAAGGAATTCAGCCAGACGGGAAGCCCAGTGAGGAACGGTATGGTTGAAATGGCGGTGAACATGGGCAGGATGGTTTGCCCTAGAAAAGGAATATCCGAAGTCCCGCCCGTGAAGGGAAGTCCCAGGCGCGCATAGAAAACAGCCTGCGAAATGCTCCCGCGAAACGAAGACGCGCCGCGCTGGTCGGTCTGTTCCCATTCGGTCACTTCGCGTTCGAGGCGGCCTGCCAAAAATTGCAGGGCATCTGCCTGCGTTTCCAGGTTGCGGAGGAGCGCCTTCGCTTGGGCTACAAATTGCTCCTGTCCACCGCCCTGCCAACTCATATCAAGCGATTGCAGTGCGCGGCGAAGCGACTGCGCCTCATCGAATAGGACGAGCGCGTTTTGTTTGAGGGTCGCGGCGGTTTGGTGGCCTGTGGAGGGGAGGAGGTGGAGGGTGTTTGCCATTAGTAAATACCATTCATTCGATCATGGTAGTATCCAAGATAGAATTTTTGGATTGTAGCCTTCCAGGGTTACTTGCTTGGTAATGGATCCATCCAAATTTGTCACAATCACATCATAACCATCCACGTATGCAATCCATCTACTGTCTGGCGACCAAATAATGTTGGTTTCCCAACTTGGCGATATGAACAGTTTTTGAGTTTTTTTACTATTAATGTCAATTGCATATATGGATTGGCCAGAATAGTCATAGTATGTAATAAATTTGCCATCAGGTGACCAAGATAAGGGACCGGTTAAACTTTGTGCGTCAATTAGGTTTTCAAACTTACCAGTTTCAACATTAATAATTGACAAACTTAATTTACCAGTGTCATATTGCTGTATGAACGCGGCTATCTCTTTCCCATCAAGTGACCACGTATAGTTTTCTGATATTCCTCCATATGTGGTGATATTAATAGGCCTATCAGTGGTTTCTTCAGGGGAAAAAGACCAAATATCATACGCATTCCAACAAGTAATTTTTCTACCGTCGGGGAGCCACGAACAAGCTTTCGCACTTTCTAAGAATGTGGCTAATTTTAATGTTTTCCCATCTATTCCAATTCTGTAAACATCAATGTAGTAAGTACAGACTTCGCCCCAATTTGTTGACCATCTACATTTTTCGCCATATTGATTCTCAATGCGATTTAATTGATATGTTACATATTTTCCGTCAGGCGATATTGCAATATTGTTGTAAATATTCGCGTTATTTGTGATGTTTATTGATGTTAAGGAATCGGTATCAAAGATAAAGATGTCGCTATATCGTTCTCCAGGCCCAGACGACACAGGCATTTTAAAAACCAACTTTTTACCATCCCTAGATGCAAATGCGTCATCAACATCAATATTGCTGATTAAGCGCGGCTCTTTTCCAAATTCGATGTTGAAAATTTTTGTATCAGACATAACAAGCAAGGGTGGAATATTTTCTTCTTGTGAGGTTGGGCCGGCAAAAACTGCCAAGGGAGACGGTGTTGTTTTATGTGTTGCCCTTTCAACAACAACTTTAGTTGGTGTTCTTGTAGCAGTTGAAGCTGTTAATGTTGGTGTTTCTTTCAGACCTCTATTTTGGTTTAACATCAAGGCTAAGATTCCCATCATCATTAAACCAATTATTGCACCGATTAAGTAGCGCGACCATCCGACGGATTTTATTTCCTGCTTTTCTTTATGATCTGCTGTTGTGGACAAGTTACTTTCAAATGATATAGATTTTGAATCCAGTATTTTTTCAGAGGAGGGTACAAGCATGATAGATTCAGCGTCTACGGTCGCTTTTGTATCCTGCGATATTGTGTCTAAAGTCTCTGGCTGCTTCGCAGCAGTGATTTTTTTAGTCAAAGACATGGGCTGCTTTGGTAAGGTCTGCGCTTTTTTCGTGGTTGTAGCTTCACTAAGCAGAGACTCAAAGGCACGTCCTACTTCCTCCATGCTTTGATAACGATCTTCCGATTTTTTCGTTAGCGTTTTAAGAAGGATTTTTTCTAGTATGTCAGGAATATGAGACACAAACTGGTTTGGCCTAGGCAAGGCTTCTGTCGCCTGCTTTATAAGCACCGCCGCAGGCGTATCCGCCTGATACGGCTTCCTCCCCGTCACCATTTCGTACAACACCACACCCAGCGAATAAACATCCGTGCGCGCATCCACGCCTTTACCCTGGAATTGTTCAGGGGACATGTATTCGGGAGTCCCTACGCCCATGCCGGTGCCGGTCAAATCGGCGGTTTCCTCGTTATTGAGCAGAATCTTGGCAATGCCAAAATCGGTCAGCATCGGCTCGCCTGATTGGGTGATGAGAATATTGGATGGTTTGACATCGCGGTGGATGATTCACTGCTGGTGAGCATAGTGCAAAGCGCGTGCAATGGGAATCAGCAGGCCGACGGCATCCTCCCACGGCATGGGCTTGCCTTTCAACTGCTGTTTTAGTGTCCCACCGGGGAGATAGGGCATGACGAGATAGGGTTTCTCGTCATGCTCGCCATAGTCTGTGATGGGGACGATGTTGGGGTGCGTCAACTTCGCCAGCGCCTTGGCTTCCCGCTCGAAGCGTTTGAGGGTCTTGCCCATCGTCTCGATGGTCAGTTTTTCGGTGCGGATGGCTTTGACGGCTACGTCACGCTCGAGGCGCGTGTCGTAGGCTTTGTAGACAATCGCCATCCCGCCCTCGCCGAGTTGCTCGAGGATGTGATAGCGTCCGAGGGATTGGCCGGTCAGGTTGTTGCTCATTTTTCTCCTAACAACTCCATAGTAATTAACCTATAAACAAAGATCCCAACTGACAAAAATCATTGGTGCGAATTAAGGGAAACGGGCGCAGCGAATACCATAGTTGTGCGTCTTGTTCGGATCAAACTGGGCTCGAATTGAAACGCGCACATTAAACTCATCTCTATTCCACGATCCGCCACGCAAAATCTTATTTTGACCTCCCGATGGTCCTACAGGATTTTCAAAAGGAGAATATAGATAGAACGTGTCGGAATACCAATCTGCTACCCACTCCCAAACATTACCTGCCATATCGTACAAACCATATGGACTAATGCCGCGTTCATAACTGCCAACTTCGGTTGTATCCCCTACACATCCTTTATCTATGCCCCAATAGTTAGCATAGCTACAGTCAATTTTCTCGCCCCACGGATATGTGCGGCCATCGGTGCCGCGGGCGGCCTTTTCCCATTCCGCCTCGGATGGCAAACGCGCATCGCGCCATTCGCAAAACCTTTTAGCTTGAAACCAATTCACTTTTACCACGGGGTATCGATCATAAAGTGAGTTGCCAAAATAGTTCGCCTGAATGATAGAACTGTTATCATAAGGCGGAGTGCAGACACCTTCATTGATACAGGCTTCATACAAAGCGTTGGTCACTTCGTATGTATCTATATAATAAACATTAAGGCTTACTTGGCGGACTGGCTTTTCGTCGGCATTTCCATTCTCACTCCCCATTACAAATGTACCTGCAGGAACAAGGCGCATTGAAACGCCTTTTTTATCTGTGATTTCAATTGGGAGCGGTGTATTGGTCGGCACAATAGTAGGTGGTGGGGGCTCGGATGGAAGAAACAAGTTATCAGTAGGAACACCCACTGACACAGAATCAGTCATTGATGTGGGAAGTGAAGCTTGCAATGGTTTTCCTCCAACATCTATTATCCCTGTTATGAAGGCAATGGCGACACAGATTAAAGTTATCAGGATTAAACCCCCAGCAAGCGCGGCTAGCCCAAAGGCTGATATAGGTAGTTTGTATTTTTTTTTTCGAGAAGCCGCGTCGGTTCGAGTCCTCTCCTGATCCTTGATGTTTAGATGCGGCATGCTCATAGTGTCGCGGGTATCGTCCTGCAGATTTGTGAGACGCGAATCCTCTTGCTGAACGGTGGTGTACATCCTGCTTTCGGTCCGTAACGTTTTGCTATCGAGGCCAGTCAGAGTGGTGACATCTTGTCCCTCCAGGATGTTTTCCATGGCGGATGCAAAACCTGCCATGCTCGTAAAGCGATATTCGGGATTCCGGGCGAGTGCTTTAATCAGGATTTTTTCCACACCCTCGGGGAGGCCCGGCGCATATAGTGTGGGACGAGGCAATGGCTCAGTAGCCTGTTTCAGGAGAATGGCGGCGGGGGTGTCTGCAACATAAGGCTTTCGGCCCGTGACCATTTCATAAAGAATAACGCCGAGAGAATAAATATCGGAGCGAACGCTTGCCTTGCCAGTCCATTGCTCGGGCGCCATGTACTCCGGGGTGCCGACTCCCACGCCGGTGCCGGTCAAGGTTGTGGCATCACCGCTCTCTAGTATTTTCGCGATCCCAAAATCGGTGAGCAAGGGCTGGTTTGTTTTTGTGAATAGGATGTTCGAAGGCTTGACGTCACGATGGATGATGCCCTGCTCGTGCGCGTATTCCAATGCATGGGCGATGGGGATGAGCAGTTTGATGGCATTCTGCCAGGAAATGGGTTTGCCTAATCGCCCTTTTAACGTGCCACTGGGTGAATACTCTAACACCATGAAAGGAGAGCCTTCGTAATTTCCAAAGTCCAGCACTTTTACGATGTTGGGATGGAAGAGTTTCGCCAACGCCTTGGATTCGCGTTCGAAGCGTTTGAGAATTTGCTCAAGGTAATCGGGCGGAAATGCGCCGCGACGGATAACCTTGACGGCTACGTCGCGTTCAAGGCGCGTGTCGTAAGCTTTGTACACAACCGCCATCCCACCCTCGCCGAGTTGTTCGAGGATGTGGTAGCGTCCGAGGGATTGACCGATGAGGTTGGACATAGTTATTTCCTACAAGTTGGCGATTTGAAATGGTTGCTTACTTGGGATCTGTCGTGCTAATGGCAGTTGCCATAATGTATCCTTTATTGTCTTTCTTGTCGGACACAAAAATGTAATGCCCATATTTTCCAATTCTGCTTATTTCGTAATCATCGCTGTCAACGACAGATAGTTGATCGCCTTTATTAAGCCATACATCCCAATTGGTTGAGGAAGGAAGTGATTTGTAAAGCGGAGTACCATCTTCAACGATCACATATACCAAACAAGATTTTGATTTGCTTCTCCTTTTGGTAGGAGGAGTTGGAGCAACTTTTCTATCAAAACTTGGCTGACTTTCTTGAAGTACAGTTTGTAGCGCATCGGTCGTTGCATTGGTGATGGCTTGAAGTATCGTTTTGTTCTCGTCAGATTCTCTTGGGGTTGGCGTAATTGCATCTTGGATTGTTGGGTGGGGTATTTCATAATGTGCTTTTTTCTCAAAAGCAAGTGCAACACTCGCCATATCTTCAAAACGATCTTCTTTATTCTTGGCAAGCGCTTTAAGTAGTATCTTTTCAAATTCATCCGATAAATCGGGAACAAAACTCTTCGGCCTTGGCAGCGGTTCTGTAACTTGCTTTATCAGCACCGCGGCAGGCGTATCCGCCTGATACGGCTTCCTCCCCGTCACCATTTCATACAACACCACGCCTATCGAGTAAACATCCGTACGCGCGTCCACGCCTTTACCCTGGAATTGTTCGGGGGACATGTATTCGGGAGTCCCTACGCCCATGCCTGTCCCCGTCAAGTCGGCGGTTTCTTCGTTATCGAGGAGAATCTTGGCAATGCCGAAATCGGTCAGCATCGGCTCGCCCGATTGGGTGATGAGAATATTGGATGGCTTGACATCGCGGTGGATAATTCCCTGCTGGTGGGCGTAGTGCAAAGCGCGCGAGATGGGAATCAACAAACGGACAGATTCCTCCCACGGAATGGGCTTGCCGAGTTTTTGTTTCAACGTCCCGCCGGGGAGATAGGGCATGACGAGGTAGGGTTTCTCGTCACGCTCGCCATAGTCCGTGATGGAGACGATGTTGGGATGAGTCAACTTCGCCAGCGCTTTGGCTTCCCGCTCGAAGCGTTTGAGAGTCTTGCCCATCGTTTCGATCGTCAGCTTTTCGGTGCGGATGACTTTAACGGCCACGTCACGCTCTAGGCGCGTGTCGTAGGCTTTGTAGACGATTGCCATCCCTCCCTCGCCGAGTTGCTCGAGGATGTGGTAGCGTCCGAGGGATTGACCGGTAAGGTTTGACATCTGTTTTCCTGTGCCTGATATATGAATATCAATTAGAACATCTGAAACTGAAATCCTTCGAGCCTTTTAATCCGCTGTGATCATAGATATTGACTCGTATTCTAAGTAGTCGTTCATAGGAGTTTAGAAAAAGACAAACGGAAAGTGCTGGTTGGTTTATTCTGTTGTGCCAGCATGTATTCGGCAGAAGCCAATACATCATCCATCGAGTCGTGCAGTTTGTTTGCG